>JBBSML010000004.1:0-123173 GCA_038233215.1 Candidatus Limnocylindria bacterium | reverse complement strand
TCGGAGAATTCGCGTGCGCCGCCGGAGGCGTACTCGGCCTCAGCTTCGCGCACTTCTGTCAGAAAGAGCGCACGACGCAGCGTCCGCAGCTCTTCCTGGTCGTGCTCGAACCGTTCCGGGCTGACGATGTACGCGGCCTTGTGCGAACGCTGAAGGATGACGGTAGGCTCGTCGCTGGCCCCGGCTGCTTCAATGACGTCCGCAACTCGCTGACGGAGCTCGGTTATCGGTACGGTCTTCATGATGGTTAACTGTACGTTGTCACGTACGAGTGTCAAGCGGACGTCGGCTCGGCGACCGGGACCGCAGCTTCGTCGAAGCTCGGGAGGGCTTGCTGGGGTATTTCGCGGAGTGCGGCCACGATTTGATAGCATAGGTGCTATCATGGGGCGATGATCGGAGAGATGCTTCGCGCAGCACGCCGACGGGCGCGGATGACGCAACGCGACTTGGCCGCGGCTGCGGGCGTCCCGCAGGCCACGGTCGGGCGGATCGAGGCTGGATTGGTCAGCCCTCGTACCGATACGCTTGTGCGGTTGCTGCACGCGAGCGGGCACGAGTTGGTGGTCGAGCCCCGCCTGGGTGACGGCGTCGACCGCTCACTCATCCGAGATCGCCTGGCAATGACATCCGCCCAGCGGATCCGCCTCGCGGTGGAGGAAGGGCGTGCCATGCCGGCGATCCGCGTGCGCCGGTGAACAGGCGCCGCTTCGACCCGGTCCACATCCTCAGCAGGCTCCAGGCGCACGGCGTGCGGTTCGTTCTCATCGGCGGTCTGGCGGCGAAGGCTCATGGCTTGCAACGCCGGCGGGTGTCTCGGGATTCGCGGAGCTCGACGCGAACGCGGACGAAGCTGAGCTGGATGACGGACTCGTCGTGCGAATCGCGTCGATCGATGACCTCATTCGCATGAAGCGGGCGGCCGGTCGTCCCAAGGACCGCGTCGAGCTCGAGATCCTGGGCGCTCTCCGCGACGAGCTGCGCAGCTAGTGTCCTCCGCCGCAATGGTCTTGTCGGTTATCCATTGTCGAGGCCTCCCACAGCAGCGTGGCGCACCTTCGAGCCACCCGCGTGGTGACGGCCGCTCGATCAACTACCAACAGGTTCTCGCCAGGGCGCGAAGGCATCCAGAGCGCTTCCGCATCACTCGCGATGGCTTGGAGCTCGCATAATCTGCGACGACCTCGCGCTCCTGATCGGCTCGCTCCGTCCAACCCCGCGGTGGCGTGGAGTCACTCGTTACTGTAATCAGCGTGCTCAGCCGGTTGTCCGGTCTCCATCGTCGCGTCGACGATCGCGCGAGCCAGCGGCAGCCAGGCGTCGATCGGCGGCTCGTCGTCGGCGTCCGGGACCATGATCTCGACGAAGTGCGCCCAACCGTGCCGTTCCAGTTCGGCATCGTGGTACGCGATGATCACATCGGAGGAGGCGAGCCATGAAACGAAGCCGATGATCGGACTCGACGAGGCCGGAGATAACTCCTCCAGGTCGGCGATATCCAGGCGAAAGGTCGCGTGCTGGTCATCCGCGGACCAGTGGAGGTCGAGGTCCCAGCATTGATGATTCTCTTCGTCGGGCGCCATGCCTGGCACGCCATGCACGAACGTCAGCGCGACGCTGGCGCTTGATCGGTCTCGGCGATCGAGGGCCCGATCCCTTCCGCTGATCCAGTCCTGCTTGAGCTGTTCGATGGCTCTGCTACCGGCCGGCATACAACCTCCACTCTCTTGCATGTCCCATCAGGTCCGCCGATCGTGATGCCGCGGTTCTCGTCACCTCGGCACACATGACCACGGCGATCTCGCAGTCCCACCGGAGTAGGACCCGAGGTTAGCCCCGGTGGGAGGCAACTTGGTCTGGCGTCCGAGCTTCACTTGCGTGTGGGCCGGCGATTGCCGTATCCAGCTGAGCGAGGTAGGGCTGCGCACCGAGCCGCTCGAAGATGGCGCGAGCCTCATCGGCGACGCGTTGCCGCTCGGCGGGCTCCAGCGCATCGGCGACGATCGCGTCCAGGCTGGTATTGGCCACCACCCAGGAGATATTCATCTCGCGGCACATCCGGAGCGACTCAAGGTACTGAGCCCGGGCGTCCCCGCGGCGGCCATCGAGTGCGGCCAGCGCACCCTCCATCGCCGTGCGGAGGGCGGTCGTCCGGCGACCCCTGCGGGCTCCGGCGTATACCGCCAGCATCTCACGAATCGCATCCGCATCACGCAGGCGCAGGGCTGACCGAGACACGATTGGGGGGGCGCCGTCGATGGCGCCCTGACCGCCCCATGTCAGTGATGCCCGGCCTCGTTCGACGACCTCACCATACCGGCCTGACGCCATCATCGCCATCCAGGCGACGTATTCCACGACTCCGCGATATTGGGGGTCGTCGAACCGGGCAGCGATCCCCTCGAGCTCGGCCGTCAGCTCTGCCACCGGCTCGCCACGCGCTGCCAGGATCTGGACCTCGATCGCCCCCAACCAGATGCGCTCGGCGGGCTCGGCGTCGTCCCAGATCGGATCCCGAGCCTCGCCAAGCGCCCACTCCCAGTCGCCGACCTGAACCGCGGTGTCGGCCGCATTGCCGAGCAGGTAGCGCAGGCCGAACTTCTGGCCCCATTGGCGAGCCCTGGCCGCCCCGTCGCGTGAGACTCGATATGCCGTTTCCGGGTCGTCCGGCTCGAGCGCATACCCCAGGTTGATCATCGCCCGCAGCTGCGGATCATGGAGGTCGTGGCGGTCGGCGAGCGCGATCACGCCCATGAGCGAGGCGACGGACTCGATCGGGCGCCCGATGTTCGAGAGCGAGACGGCGCGGGTCGTGAGCAACTCGGTGGTCAATACGGTGAGGCCACGCGCCTCCGCAGCAGGAAGGGCTCGCTCGGCGATCGCTACCGCCTCGTTGAAGCGTGACATGCGCATACTCAGCTTGGCGAGCGACTCCGCGATCTCGACGTAGCCCTCGTCATTCGGCGTCAGGCCCGGCTCGGCCATCGCATCGGTGAGCAGCTCGAGGGCGCGCTCCTGGTGGCCCTCGATCAGGACGTTGCCGAGGTGCCCGACTGCGCGGCGCCGGGCGACGGTGTCTCCCAGTTGGGTCGCGAGATCGATCGCGCGTTCGAGATGAGGGATTGACGCTTCCATCTTGCCCGAGTCCGCCGCGAAGCCCCCCGCTTCCCGGCGAAGGCTGAGCTCCTCGGTCGGGTCGGTGGTGACCTCGAGGGCCAACTCCACGTAGGTGAGGGCGTGTGCGGGCGACGCGAGCGCGCTCGCGCGGGCCGCCGCGCCACGGAGGGCCACGCGGGCCTGCGCCGCCACGGCGGCCCCCTCGTCACCGCCGGGCTGGGCACGATACGCCTCGACGTAGTGCTGCGCGAGGACACCGGCCAGCTCGTCGTCGCCCAGCACCTCGAAGTGTCGGGCGGCGGCCAGGTGGCGCGCACGACGGTCGCGCTTCGCCAGCGTCCTGTACGCGACCTCCTTGATCAGGCCCTGCAGGAACCGATACTGGCCGCGCTCCGGCGACCGCGGGTCATCGTCGAGCGCGATCAGCTCTCGGCGAGCGAGGTGGCGCAGGCGTCGCTCGACATCGTCTACCGGTAGCCCTGATACGGCAGCAAGCATATCGGCTGCGAACGAGAACCCGATGACCGATGCGTCCTGGAGCAGGTCGCGCTCCGCCAGATCGAGCCCATCCAGGCGCGCGGCGATGAGCGCGTGGAGCGTCTCCGGCACGGCCAGCGTGGAGAGGTCGCCGACCGGCTGATAGCTGCCATCCATCAGTTTCAGGCGGCCGTCGTTGAGGAGCATGCGCACGGTTTCGATCGCGTAGAGCGGGATCCCCTCGGCGCGTTCAACGATCGTCCGCGCTGCGGACTCCGGCAGGCCCGGCACGAGCCGCCCAGCAGCTCCAGCATCTCGGCATCGGTCAGCCGTTCGAGGCCGAGCGACGTGAAGCCCCGCTGGCCGGCGCCCCAGGTCGGGCGCCGATCGAGGAGCTCGGGACGGGCCAGGGTGATGACGTAGATCGGCTTTCCGCGCGACCAGGCCAGCAGATCCTCGATGAAGTCTATGAGCCCTTCATCGGCCCACTGCAGATCCTCGAAGACCAGGACCACGGGCGCCTGCTCCGCGATGCGCTCGAAGTACAGGCGCCACGCCGGGAACAGCTCGTCGCGCCCTGCCCCGGAGCCGCTGTCGAAACCGAGGAGCTGGAGCAGCGGACCCTCCAGGGTCCGCTGCTCCTCCTCGTCGGGCACGAACTCAGCCAGGCTGGCCGTGAGGGCCTCGCGGGTCGCTTCCTCGTCGGCTCCTTCGCCGATGCCTAGGCGCATGCGCACCATCTCGCCCAGGGCCCAGAACACGATCCCGTCGCCGTAGGACGGCGAGCGCCCCTGGTGCCAGTACGCGAGCTCGGTTACGCCGTCGATGTACTTGAGGAACTCCCACGCGAGGCGAGTCTTGCCGATGCCGCCCTGGCCGATGACGCTGACGAGCCGGACCCCGCGCTCGCGCGCCGTGCCGTGATAGAAGTCCTTGATAAGCTGAAGCTCGGCGCTGCGACCGACGAAGGGCGCCTCGAGCTGCTCGCTGCGTCCGGCCCCACCGCGCTTAGCGACGACGCGGAGCGCGCGCCAGGCGGCGACCGGCAACTCCTTGCCTTTGAGCACCTGGTCCGCGACGGGCTCGTACGCGATGGCCTCTCCCGATGCCCGCCGCGTGGAGTCGCCGACCAGCACGGTTCCCGCTTCCGCCACCGACTGGAGCCGCGACGCGGTGTTCACCAGGTCTCCGGCAACCATGCCCATGTCGCTGGCGCCAAGGGTGACCGCCGCTTCGCCGGTCAGCACGCCGGCGCGCAGCGCAACGTTGGGGGCGTCCACGCCGTCGCCGAGGCGCCGGACCGCGTCGACGAGGTCGAGCCCGGCGCGAACCGCCCGCTCGGCATCGTCCTCCTGCGCGATCGGGGTGCCCCAGACGGCCATGACGGCATCCCCGATGAACTTTTCGATCGTGCCGCCGTAGCGCCCGACAATCTCTCGGCTCAGTCCGAAGTAGCTGTCGAGGAGCTCGCGTACGTCCTCGGCGTCGCGACCCTCGGATATGGTCGTGAAGCCAACGAGGTCCGCAAAGAGGACGCTGACCAGCCGTCGTTCGGCGACCTGGGCAGTTACTGGTTGCGCCGCGGTCGACGCTGCCGGCGCGTCCGTCTGCGTCCTGTTGAGCGCGACGCCACACTCGCCACAGAACTTGCCGCCGCCGGGGTTCGCCGTGCTGCAGCTTGGGCATGCGGTTGCCATGGGCGTGCCGCATTCGACGCAGAACTTGCGTCCAACGTCATTCTGGCTGCCGCAAGTACCGCAGATCACAGGGCATGACTCCTATCGCGAGGCGAGTATCGCCGTTCCGCGCGCGGAGGGTCAACGTGATCGAGGGACACGGCCGACGACGCTGATGAGTGGGTGTCGCCAGACGAGCGACCCGGGATCGAGGGACTCGAGGCGTCGCCGGGCGGCGGAGCGCAGGCGCAGGCGCATCGGACGGCCATGGGTGGAAGAGGGCGGCTGCTTCTGGGCCCGGCCGCTCCCCGGCGGACCGGGAGGCGGCCGTCATTGGCCGTGCTGACAACGACGGATCGGTCTAGTTGAACTTCACCGACGCGGTCTTGCGGGCAAGGTCGACGTCGCCGTGGACGACCCGGGTGACGATCGTGTGCGTGCCCCTGCTATAGGCGGCGGTATCGAACCCGAAGCTCCAGCTCTCGAATCCACTGGCCGTCTGCCAGGCCGCAGGATCGGTCGGGCCATTGCGTGCAACGATCTGCCACTGCACGGTCGCCGGCGACGCGACCGTGAAGGTCGACGATGCCACCTCCGACGACGTACCGTCGCGGACGGCACGGGCGTACATCGTGTGCTCGCCGCGAGCCAGCTCGCCGAGGGGGGCGCTCCACGTGGAGCTTGCCCCGTCGAGGGTTGCCTGGATCGGGGAGCCGAAGGACGGGTCGTCCACGGACACCTCGACCCGCTCGGTCGTCGAGTGGCCACCGGCGCCCGTCGGATCGGCGCCGAGGTCCGGGAGGCGTAGCTGCCACCCGCCGTCACGGGCTGGCCCTCGGTCACCGTCGAGCCGTCGGCCGGCTCGGCGATGGTGACGCCGAACTCGAGGCCGCTTTCCGGCATCGGGGCCGGATCCAGTACGACCTTCGAAGCGTGGGCACCCTCGAAGCCGAAGGCCCACGAGCGAGCGCCGATGAGCTGTACCTGGAAGGTGAGCGCCTCGCCGGGTTCGCGCGGCGTCAGCCGTTATGGCGCTAGTGATATAACCGCTGACTGAATGATGCGCCCATACGCCCAGCACCGGGTCTCCAGTTTGACCGTGAGTGCGATACGTGCTCGCGGGCTACGAGTGCTTGGCGTCTCTGTAGATCGCCCAGGCACCGCCTCCCAGGATCAGCGCAAGGCCGATGCCCTTGGTCCCGATGAGGGACGAAGCGGGTGTGCCGTGCCACAGCAGGTCGGGCACGAGCGCGAACACGATGACCAGGGCGTCCATTGAGGACACAAGGGCAGGGTTCGACGTCTTGTCGAACGCTGAGATAAGCAAGGTGTTTGCGGGGAGAGACAGCGTTCCCGCGACAACGCCCCAGAACAAAAACGCGAGCGCGGCGGTGGGCTGAACGGAAACGATAGCGTCCGGTGCCATCGACACCTGGAGCAGGACGGCAATGACTGGCGCCACCATCAGGGCGACGATTGAACCCAGGAATGTCAGTTCCAGCGAACTTAACGCACGCCCGTCGACTCCTTGAACCGTCTCCCGCTTGAAGACCGTAACCATGATGCTGCTTGCGGCGAACGAGATCGCAGCCATCGCTGCGTACACGGTCGCGCGAAAGCCGGCCGCAGCTACTTCCGGGTCTGGGTCCGGTTCAGCCGCCACAAAGTGATACAGATAAATGCCGATCAGAAGCACAACGATTCCGAGCGCAAAGGGCCAATCCCATCGATTGCCCTTCGTCAGTGGCTCCCTCAGCGGTAGAGGAAGACGCGCGATGAGGCACGCCGCACCGATATGGAGCATGAATATCGTGTAGGTGTGATTGAGGCTCGGACTGGTGCTGAAGGCCAAGATCAGCAGCACCGTCGTCGTGGCGAACAGCAGGCTCCGGATCAGGTAGGGCACGACCGTCAGGTTTCGCAACGACGGGGCGGGCTGACGAAGGTAGGCGAAGGCGGCGAAGCAGGCGCCCGTCATGATGATGAAGCGGGCGACGTAGGTCGGAAAAGCCCCGAAGATGGCAGCGGCCTCATACAGGCCGAGTTCGGAGATCGTGAGATAGAGCGCCGCAACAATGGCTGGTCGGACGCCAGGGTCGATCCGCATCGAAATCGCTCTCATGATTCGAAGCGGACGCGGTTTTCGGCTGGTGGCGTCCCGATCCAGGCTCCGGCATCCTACCACCCGCACTAATTGTCGCAGCTACTCACGAACCTAAAAGGTGATATAGGCCGTGGGCGTCGCCGTACACGTTATGAGTTCGCGGTCAGGGCGGCAGTACCATCCTTCGACTTCGGGCCCATGACTCCCATGAGATGACCCAGACCCCTACCGGTCTTCACCGGAGGGGTCTGCGGTTTTTCCGGGCCCAACATTGACGACGGGCTCCTGGCCTTAACCAGAAGGCGCGCTGGTTCAGGCGACGGGGAGCGATGACCCGCTGGGCTCTACGCGCTGTCGTCGCCCTTGTCAGCGTTCTCCGGGTCCGACTCACGGCCGCTGCCGGACTGGCGGGCGCTCCAATCGCCGATCGCTGATGCGGACGTCCCGGCCGGATAGGTGATCTTCTCGTCCTCGGGCGCGGATCCAGCATCCGTTCCGGACCCACCCTCGTCCCAGTTGCCCACATCGCCACCGGTACCGGCGTTCGCGCCGCTGCCGACTCCACCGCTCGTCGTGCCATCGGCGCTGAGCGACTTCTCGCCGCCGGTCAGCCCGCCCGAGCTCTTCCCGGCTTCGTCGGCCCTCGCTTCGCCAGACTTGGTGTCGTGGGATTCCTCGTGCTCGTGGTCGTGCTCGTGGCCCATGGTGATCCTTCCTTTCGGGTTGTGCTGGTGACGATCAGGCCGGTCCGACCTGCTGGCCGAGCGCCTTGAGCTCCGCCATGCGAGCACCGAGGCTGTCGAGCTCATCGGCATCGAAGACTTGGCGGGCGGTCTTGAACATCTCGCCCTCCTCTTCCTCGATGTGGTGCTCGATGTTCTCCTTCATGACCTTGAACTTCGCACCCCAGGTCTCATCGGTGACGGGGAGGGTTTCGAGCTCATCCATGATCTCATCGACGACGTGGTGCTCCTCATAGCCCTCGAGCACGATGTCCTTCGCCTTGGGATGTGACTTCAGCGCCGGGTAGAAGATCTCCTCCTCGATCCGTTCGTGGATGAGCATCTCGGCCTTGATCTTCGCGAACAGGTCTGTGCGGGTCGCTTCGGCGCGCTCGGTGGTCTCTTCGCCATCGGAGAGAAGCTTCTTGACCTTGTCGTGGTCTGCCTTGAGCAGGGAAATGGCGTCCATCGGTCTCCTTCAGGGTGTGGTGCAGATCAATGCTGCCCTGATACGCAGATGGCGTGCCGAAGTCGAAGCGCGTTTCGATACTGGTCAGTGGTGCTCAGGTCTGGCCGAGGAATGCCTCCAGGGCCGCGCGGGTCGGCATTCCGTCGCGTGCGCCGGCAGCGCCGACTGACATGGCACCGGCTGCATTCGCGGCGCCGATGGACTCGTCCATCGAGTGCCCAGCGGCGAGCCACGCGGCAAGGACCCCGCAGAAGGTATCACCCGCCCCGGTGGTATCGACGACGGGGCCGGGAGGGACTCGACCTTCGAAGCGGTCACGCCGTCGGCCGTCGACCAGGAGGGCTCCGGCCGGGCCCTGCGTGACGATGATGGGTCCCCTGTGGCGAGCTGCAAGCTCGTCCAGCGCTATCCCGGTGATCTCGTTTCCGATGCCGACGACCAGCTCATGCTCATTCGGCGTGAGGATCGGGCCGAGGGCGAGAACTTCGGACGAGAGGGCGCGCGCCGGCGCCGGGTTGAGGATGGCGGTGACACCGGCGGTCTGTGCCGTGCGCAGCGCGTTGATCATCGCTGCAGCCGGGATCTCGTGGCTGGTCAGAATGCAATCGGCCGAGCCGATGAGGATGCGATCGTCGTCATCGAGTTCCAGGATCGCGTTCGCCCCGGGCGCCACCACGATCTGATTCTCGCCGCGCGGCCCCACGGCAACGATGGCGACGCCGGTCAACTCGTTCGCGAGGCGTCGGACTCGGGTGACGTCGATACCCTCGGCCACCAGCGCCGACAACGCGCGCTCGCCGTGCGCATCGGTCCCGATCGCACCGACCATGCTCACCTGCGCTCCCGCTCGAGCTGCGGCGACCGCCTGGTTTGCCCCTTTACCGCCCTCGTGCGTTGCGAACTGCCCGCCGAGCACCGTCTCGCCTGCCCGCGGAAGGCGGTCGGCGACCACCACGAGATCGATGTTCATGGAGCCGATGACGACGACGTGGGCGCTCATCGAACGAGTATGCCCGACGGCAGGGGCCGGCGTCCGTGGGGCTCCTAGGGCTGAAGCCGGCGCCGGTTCCAGGTCCCGTCGCCGCCACGTCGGTATTCGACCCGGTCGTGCAGGCGATCGGGACGGCTCTCCCAGAATTCGAACGTGCGCGGCACGATCAGGTAGCCGCCCCACATCGGCGGCAGCGGAAGCTCCTCCGGGCTCCTTGCCGCGAGCTCCGCGACCCTCGTTTCTAGCTCATCGCGGCTGCTGACCTCCTGGCCCTGCGCGGAGATCGTGGCCGAGAGCTGGCTCCCGCGACCACGGCTGCGCCAATAGGTCAGCGAATCGGCGTCGGACAGCAGGCGGACCGATCCGCTCACGCGCACCTGCCGATCGAGCGACGCCCACCAGAAGGCAGCGGCCGCCCACGGGTTGATGGCGACTTCGCGGCCCTTTCGGCTGCCGCGGTACGTGAAGTAGCGCAGGCCGTCGGCGTCGAGACCGTGGAGCAGGACATACCGGACCGAAGGCATGCCCTCGTCATCTGCCGTTGCCAGCGCGAACGCGTTCGGGAGAGGCGCACCCGCGTCAGTTGCGTCGGTCAGCCAGCCGGCAAGCTGACGCATCGGGTCGGGGTCGAGCGCCGCGGGATCAATCGGCATCTGACGGGTATCGTACGACCGATGCCCTCCGCCTCGCCGCCTTCCGCGATCATCTTCGAGCTGCCGTTCTGATGCCGCTCCAGGAATATCGGCGCAAGCGTGACTTCGCTGCAACCCCGGAGCCGGCACCGGGTGCCCTGGTCGATCGCAGCGGCCGCTTCACCATCCAGCGCCACCGGGCCACGGCGCTGCACTACGACGTGCGATTGGAGATCGGCGGCGTGCTCGTCAGTTGGGCGGTGCCGAAGGGACCCACCCTCGACCCCTCCGCACGGAGGCTCGCCATGCGGACCGAGGACCACCCGATCGAGTACTTTGATTTCGAGGGCACGATCCCGGACCAGCAGTACGGGGCGGGGGACGTCATCGTCTGGGACTGGGGGACGTACGAACCGGAGGCAGAGACCCCGGACCCGGGCGCCGCGCTGCGCAACGGTGAGATCAAGTTCGTGCTGCGCGGCGAGAAGGTGCGCGGCCGTTTCACCATCGTGCGGACGGATAACCGAGGTGGGGACGAGGAGCGGGAGCGGTGGCTGCTCATCCACAAGCGCGACGAATCGGCGGTCGCCGGCTGGGACGCCGAAGACCATCCGAGCAGCGTTAAGACCGGGCGCACGAATGACGAGGTCCGTGACGGGATTGCGCCACGATTCGACATCCAGATGCCGAGTCCCGTCGACGAGATCGACCTCTCGGCCGCGCAGGACGCACCCATGCCCGATTTCATCGAGCCGATGCGGGCCACGCTTGCGGATGCTGCCTTCGACGATCCCGACTGGCTGTTCGAGATCAAATGGGATGGCTACCGGGTTGAGGCCATCGTGCGCGACGGCCGAGCGAGACTGTGGACCCGCAATCAGCAGGATGCCGCTCGCTACTTTCCCGATCTCGCCGGTCCGGTCTCGTGGATCGACGCGCGCGAAGCGATCGTGGACGGTGAGGTGGTGGCACTTGATGCCGATGGTCGCCCCAGCTTCAGCCTGCTCCAGGATCGGACCGGCATACGCACCGGGCGCACGGCTGGGTCCACGCGCCCCGGCCCGCCCGCGCCGGTCGTTTACCAGGTGTTCGACCTTCTCCACCTTGACGGCAAGTCGTTACTGGCCGTCCCGCTCGAGGAGCGCAAACGGCTCTTGCGTTCGCGCCTCCGCCCGGATCCGCTGGTCCAGTACGCGAGTCACGTGGTGGGCGACGGCCGCGACTTCACCGATGCGGCACGCAGCCAGGAGCTGGAAGGCATCGTCGCCAAGCTGCGTCGGTCGGTGTACGAGCCCGGGCGTCGCGCCCGTAGCTGGCTCAAGATCAAGCTTCGCCGCGAGCAGGAGGTGGTCGTGGTCGGCTGGCTGGAGGGCCGAGGCTCGCATCGCGACCTTGGCTCGCTGATCGTCGCGGTGCGAACGGCCGACCGCTGGACACACGCCGGCCAGGTCGGCAGCGGGATCGACACGCGGACCCGCCGTGAGCTGCGCTTCACGCTGGATGGTCTGGCGCGTGATGCATCGGTGCTTGAGGAGGTTCCTCGGCTGAAGGGCGCTCACTGGGTCGAGCCGAAGCTCGTCATCCGGGTCGAATTCGCGGACTGGACCGCCGACAGTCTGCTGCGCCAGGCTGCCTACAAGGGGCTCGAGGCCGGCAGGGCGCCGACATCGGTTCGGCGTGAGCGAACCGTCGACACCTCGAAGGCAATGGCAGCGGCGGAATCGGAGCTGCCTGATGAGCCGATGCAGAAGCCCGATACGGACGCCGGCCATGCCGCCACGGCGCTCGACGCGATCGAGCGCGAGGGCATCTGGCAGGTCGCCGGCCGCGAGCTGCGGGTCACCAACCTGGACAAGGTGCTCTTTCCCGGCCGCGACAACGACGGACCGATCACCAAGCGCGACCTTCTGCGGTATCAGCTGGCCATCGGCCCGTCGCTGGTTCCGTACCTGGCGGACCGAGGGCTGACGGTGCAGCGGTTCCCCAACGGCGTTGAGGCAAAGGGTTTCTGGCAGAAGGATCTGCCGAAGCACACGCCAACCTGGATCCGGCGCTGGACCTACGATCACGGGACGGAAGGCCTCAAGGACTACCCGGTCGCGGCGGAACCGGCCACGCTCCTGTGGCTTGCGCAGGAGGGAGCCATCGAGCTTCATCCGTGGACATCGCCGACCGAAACCCCGGACCGGCCGTCATACGCCCTGATCGACATCGACCCCGGGCCTGATACGACGTGGGATGAGGTCGTCGCGCTCGCGCGCCTGTATCGGACCGCGCTGGGCCATCTTGGCGTGCGTGGATATCCGAAGGTGACGGGAAAGCGGGGGATCCAGGTCTGGATTCGGATCCATCCCGGCCCGACCTTCAACGACACGCGAGACTGGGTCGAAGGCCTCTCGCGCGCGATCGGCGCGACCGTGCCCGATCTCGTGAGCTGGGAATGGTCGAAACGGGCGCGTGGAGGTAAGGCGCGCCTCGACTACACCCAGAACGCCGTCAACAAGACCCTCGTCGCCCCGTACAGTCCGCGCCCGGCGGCAGGAGCCCCGGTCAGCATGCCGATCGAGTGGGAGGAGCTCGAGGACCCCGAGTTGCGGCCGGATCGCTGGACGATCCGTGATGCTCCCGCGCGCCTGGCCGAGCGCGGAGATCCGTTCGCGCGTGTGCTCACCGATGCCCAGGAGCTCCCGCCGCTGGGCTGATGTTCATCGGCCGCCGGCAGGGGCATCGCGGGCAGCGCATGCCAAGCCGCAGTACCATGCCCGCGATGACTTCAAACCTGCTCTCCATCACCCCCGACGCCCGCACCAAGATCGATGGCGTCCGCGCATTCAACGAATTTCCGGACGCGGTGCTGCGCGTGCGCGTCCTTGCGAAGGAGGGACGCCAGTTCCGCTACGAGATCGCTCTCGAGGATCCTCGTGAGCGCGCCGACGATGACCTGGCCGTTGATTCCGACGGGCTGACGGTCGTCCTTGATCCGACGAGTGCCTCGGACCTCGCGGGGGCGACCATCGAGCTCGATCCGGCCGTCGTGGGCGGCGGGCTGCGCATCGACAACCCGAACGAGGGATGGCAGGACCCGATCGCTCGCGCAGTCCAGGAGGTCATCGACCGACAGATCAACCCGGGCGTCGGCTCACACGGCGGCCAGGTGACGCTCGTTGACGTGAAGGACGGGACGGCATTCATGCGCTTCGGTGGCGGGTGCCAGGGCTGCTCGGCCGTCAGTGTGACCCTCAAGCAGGGAGTTGAGACGGCCGTCCGTGCTGCCGTTCCTGCAATCACGGCCATCGTCGACGTCACTGATCACGGGGCAGGCGAAAACCCCTACTACCAGCACGGGCACTAGGGGTTCGGTCGCCTGATGCGCCGCACGCATCTGCGGTAGCAGATCTACCGCACGCGTGGGAAGTCGCCGCCCCCGGTGACCGCCATGACGGCCGAGACGATGGTGAGGATGCTCAGCGCCGCCGTCGTTCCGGCGACCACGAGCGAGCGAATCATTCGGTTGGTCTGCATTGATCTCTCTCCTTGCGTGCTGCGGCCGCTTCATCCATGAAAGGGTCGCGCACAGGCACCCTCGCCCCGTCGGCACAAACGGACAATGACCCGTCGGTCCGGGTGTCATGATCGGGGGGAGTACGATTGGCGCACTGCGAGTCAAAAGAGGCTTGCCAATCGGTGTACACTCCGGCAATGCCACGCACCAAGACCAGCGCGCGCGCGACCGAGAGGGATCGCGAGCTGGCGCACCGCATCGGCCAGCGCATTCGCGAGGCTCGCCACCGTGCCGGACTCACGCAGCAGCAGCTCGCCGGAGATCGGTACACCAAGGCCTACGTCAGTGCCCTCGAGACGGGTATTGCACGCCCGTCGATGGTCGCCCTGAATCACATCGCCGGACGGCTCAGCCTGCCCCCGAGCCACTTCATCGACGAGAGCCATCCGGTGTGGACCCGCCTCGAAGTCGACATGCAGCTCGCGGCCGGGGACTGGCAGGAGGCGGTCGACGGATACCGCGCCCTTCTCGAGGATTCGACGGATGAGAGCTCGCGCGCGGACCTCCTGCGCGGTCTCGCCGAGGCGCTGGCGCGCCTGGATCGCGGCAAGGAGACGGTTGCCGCCGCAACCGAGGCTGCTCGTCTCTACGGCCAGGCTTCCCGGGTCGCAGATTCGGCGCTTGCGCGGTACTGGCTCGCCTACGGCCTCTATCAGTCGGACAATGAACCCGATGCCCGGAGTCTGCTGACCGCTCTCCTTGAGCAGGTGCGTGCCGGCCTGAATGTCGAGCCCGACTTCGAGATGCGCCTGCTCACCTCGCTGGCGGCCGTTGAGTCGCGCGCCGGTCAGGCCCCGCGTGCGCTCTCCTACCTCGAAGAGGCCCGTGGCCAGGCGGCGGATCTCGATGATCGGCGTCGGGCCGCATTCCTCTTCAACCTCGCCATCGGATATCGAGAGGTCGGCGATTTCGAGGCGGCGATTCGCGCCGGGACCCAGGGAATGGCGCTGTACCGTGCCGCTGGCGCAATCTTCGAGTCAGCTCGGATCGAGAACGATCTCGCGCTCGCCTACCTGGCGACCGGCCAGGTCGAACGCGCCCGCGAGCTGGCGAGCGATGCGCGAATGCAGATCGAGACGACCGGCGACGAACGCTGGATGGCGGCGGTCGCCGATACCGAGGCCCAGATCGCCCTGGCGTCCGGCGATGCGGCCGAGGCCCTGCGCCTGGCCGCCGACGCCCGCGTCTACGCGGAGCGCAGCGGAAACCAGCTTGCCAGCCTCGCTGCGATGCTCACCGCAGCGCGCGCCCGCCGTGTGGACGGTCAGACGGTTGAGGCGGAACGGCAGTTCGCTGAGGCGGTTGACGTGGCGCGGTCGAGTCGCGTGCCGCATCGGCTTCGGGAGATCCTGCGGGAATGGGCCGACCTGCGCGCTGCCGCGGGCGACCACCGGGGCGCCTATGAGCTCAGCAGTGAGGCACTCGCGGTCAATTAAGTGTTGACAGGTGTAGTCCGGAGACCTTAGGCTGTGCCGTAGACGAGTCGGAGGGCACGCCGACTTGCCACCTGGGATCGGAGATGGGGCACGTCTCCGATCCCTTCCTCGTTATTGCGGAGTTTGTTATTACGGACTTTGGGTCGGGGTCGCGTCCGGTTCGATGAGCGTGAATATCCCCTCGGCAATCGGCTCGGCGGCCGGATCGGCATAGATGAGCATTCGGAACTGACCCGCGCCGAAGTCCGCCAGCAGAGCGGCGGCAGGGACGCTGAACGAGATGGCATTCGTCGTCGTGACCTGCTGTGGGTCGACCGGATCCTGGACCGGTGCCGCCGACACGTCTCCGGCGAGCCGCACTTCGACGTAGACGGCATCGGGGACTGTCCCCGCGACCGGGACTGAATACACGAATGCATCGCTTTCGCTGAATCGGTCGGTGCGCGCGTCCGCGGCGACCTCGTTCGTCGCAGGGTCGAGTGCCGTCCCGAACGTGATGGCCACCGTCTTTGACCCAGCTGATCCTGAGGGCGAGGGATCCAGCAGAATCTCATCGTCGTCGCGTCTCACGAGTTGAGATGCGAGGACCGCTCCGCCGACCAGGAGCGCGGCGGCAATGAAACCCCAGACCCAAAACGAGCGCGTTCCTCCGCCATCAGCGCCTGGTCGATGCGCCATCACACGCGAGCGCAGGGGACGGAACCGCTGTCGCATTCGGTCAGTTCACCTCGGGGCGGCTCTGGTGCTCATCGGCACCGGAACTGTACCGGGTCCGCACGCGCTAGGATGAGTTCGATGACACGACGACTCTTCATCTTTGATGCCCCGGATCGATTCCTCGCCGGAACGCTCGGTGAGCCGGGGGATCGAGCCTTCTTCCTCCAGGCCCGAAAAGGCGGCGCATTGATCAGCGTCGGACTCGAAAAGGTCCAGGTCGCGGCCCTCGCTCAACGGCTCGATGACCTGCTCGACACGGTCGAGGCGCCTGCGGACGCCGCCACCGTTGACGAGCTCCCGCTCGAGGAACCCGTCGTCGAGCTCTTCCGCGTGGGCGCGATGGCACTGGCCTGGGATGCCGCCACCGATGCGGTGATGATCGAGGCGCAGACGCCAACGGAGGACGGCGACTACGTGGAGCTGCCCGACGATGCTGAACAGGGGCCAGATCTGCTTCGCATTCGGATCAATGCGCCGGAGGCCCGCGCGTTCGTGCGTCGCGCCCACGCGCTTATCGGGTCCGGCCGCCCGGCCTGTCCATTCTGTGGCCAGCCGTTGGATCCGCAGGGCCATTTCTGCCCCCGCGGTAACGGCCAGCTGAACTAGGGTCAGACCTTCTCGCGGCTCAGGGCGACGGCGATGGGCTGGGTGACCCGGCCGGTGATGAGGCATCAGGTGGGATGCTCGTGATGACGAGTGCCCAGGCACAGTCGGATGTCACCACGGCGAAGACCGGCTCGTTGAGGTTCAGGGCGGCAAGCGATTGGGGCTGAAGCGTGCCACGGTCAACGCCGGTCCCGATTGTCGCTCGAATCGCCGGTACCGAATCGCCGCCTCCGGCGGGCGTGAACGAGACGGCGAACGAGCAGCGCGCGCGTTCCGGATCCAGGGCGACCCAGCGAATGGCGTGATCGCCTTCGCCGATGGCGATCGGTCCCTGCTCGGCATCACCCGTCTGAGCCATGGACGCCACATACGGTGAGCCTTCGTCGAGGCGGCCAGTGGCCGTCAGGAGTGGATCCGACGCGGATCCAGCCGACACCCAACCCTCGCTGAAATCAGGTTCACGCTCGTCCGCATCAGTGACGAGGTACCAGCCGATGTCTTCGATCGGGATCGGGCCCATCACCACCTCCAGCTCGAAGCCCAGAGGCAGCAATCCGGTGACCACCGGCCGGTCCACCCCGGGCAGGCTCCTGACCCGCAGCCCGTCGATGGTGGTGACCACAATCTCGCCGGCCTCGAAGTCCGGAATGGCCGGCGGCCGAGTCGGTGACGCGGCCAGCGAGGGCGCGGGGGCATCACTTGGTGTCGGAGATGGAGTTGGGGTCGGCGACAGCGTGGGCCTGGGCGTCGGCGAACTGATCTGCGGGAGCGTGCAAGCAGAGAGGGCCAACGTCAGGAGCAGTCCGACCGACCCTCGCAGCATCTCCACCGCATCAGCGTAGCTGCTCAATGTGCGACGGTTTACGCCGCGAAGCTCATTCCTGGCCGAGGGCGCGCCGCACCGACGCTGTGGAGAGGACCAGCATGACGACTGTGGCGAGCCCGAAGCCGAGCAGGTAGGCGGGATGCCACACCGCGGTCACAACGGCGAAACCTGTTCCGATGGCGAGGACCAGCTGGAGGAGCGCGGCGAGTGTCCACGACCACGCGCGGTGTCGGCGGACACCCCAGGATGCGACGGCCGCGGCTATTGCGAACAGCATCGAGAACCCCGCAGCAAAGCGCACGCTCTGTTCCGTGCTCCGGCCCAGGGCGCCGCCCAGGGATTCGTTGAGCGCCGAAGCAATGATGCTCAGCCCGATGGCCAGGACCAGGGCCAGTGCAGCCTCCCCGATCATGAGCGTTCGAAGGATGCCGAGACTCACGGCTCGCCCCGATGTGAGGCCGGGGGGCCCGTGCTGGAACGTGACTGTGGGGATGGCGTTCATGACCGAGAGTGTCGCGATCGTCGACCTCTGTTGACAGGTCGGATTGGCGCAGGGCACCTACGTCAATCGTCGTAGACCGGCACGAGGCACTACTCGTGCATTCGCTGAGCCGATGACTCGCATGACACGACCCCAACGCTCCCGGGACAGTCAGCCGCGCGGATTGGCGGAGGTCGAGACGCTCGCATGGTTGCTTGACAACAGCATTCCCGTGCCGGGGACTGGCGGCCGGCGGTTCGGCATCGACGCTCTCATTGGATTCGTGCCGGTGGTGGGGGATCTGGTGAGCGGTGGTATCAGCTTGTACGTGGTCTGGCGAGGATCGAGATTGGGGTTGCCGCGCGTCATCGTCGCCCGCATGTTGGCCAACTCCGCCGTCGACATCGCCATCGGCGCGATCCCGTTCATCGGTGATGCATTTGACCTGTGGTTCAAGGCAAACACGCGAAATCTCGGTCTCATCCGTCGGCATCTTGAGCGGCCCGATGCCTCAACCAGGGGAGAATGGGTGGTGTTGCTGGGGCTCGTGGGACTCTTGCTGATCATCCTGGGGCTGCTGGGCTGGTTCCTGGTCTCACTCCTGGCGGCCATCGCCGGCGCACTGGGCTGACTCAGCGCGACGCGAATTCGGCCACGCGGTCAAGCGCATCGTCGAGCACAGGTCCAAGGCCGTGTCCCACGCCGGGGTAGGTGAACAGGGTTCCCTCAGGTAGTTGTTTCACCGCTCGCCGCAGCAGGGTCAGATCTGCGAACGGATCCGACTCGCCGGAGAGCACCAGCACCGGGCAGGCGATCTGCGGCCAGTGAGCCGTCCGTTCCTGCCAGGAGGGCTGACGCCCCGGTGCGTGGAGCGGATAGGACAAGAGCACCAGCGCCGCCGGCGGCAGCTCAGGTGTCAGCAATGAGGCGACCCGTCCGCCGAACGAATGTCCGCCGATGATCGGTGCGTTGTCACTGAATCTCTCGAGCGCGCGGCGATAGACGATGACGGCGCGCTCCGCTCGGCCGCGGGGCAGGTCGACGAGGTGAACCTCCATGCCTCGAGCAGTCAGGCCGCGCTCGTGCTCGCGCAGCCGTTCGATCGTGCCGGACGCCCCCGGTGCGAGAAGAATGCGCGGCCGTTGCATCGGTCAAGAATACGTCGCGAGTGCAGCGAGGCGATTGCGGGCGTACGCTATGTGCATGACAGATGAAAGCATGAGCCGCTCCGACGAGGAGTGGCGGGCAACCCTGACCCCCGAGCAGCACCGCGTCCTTCGACAGAAGGGGACCGAGCAGGCGTTCACCGGCGCGCTGTGGGATGAACACGGGGCCGGCGTCTACCGCTGCGCTGGCTGCGGCAATGAGCTCTTCGATGCGGCCACGAAGTTCGAGTCCGGTACCGGATGGCCGTCCTTCTACCAGCCGAAGGACCCCGAAGCCGTCGAGACCGAGACCGATGGAGCCTTTTTCATGAAGCGGACCGAAGTGCACTGCTCGCGCTGCGGCGGCCACCTTGGCCACATCTTCGACGATGCCCGTGACCAGCCGACGGGCCTGCGTTACTGCATCAACTCGGCATCCCTGACGCTCGATCCCGAAACCGTCGAGCCGATGGAGCAGGTCTAGCGGCCATCGGCTACGGCGCGCATCACCCTGGCGGCAGCACGACACTGCTCTGCGCTCACGCCGAGGTGGGTGACGGCTCGGACCGTTCGCGTCCCGAATGGATTGAGGAGCACGCCGCGGTTGCGACATCCTTCGACGAAGGCGGAGGCGTCCGGGACGCCGCGCCGCTCGACAAGCTCGAAGACCACGATGTTCGTCTGAACCGTGGCCAGGTCGAGCACGATGTCATCGCCGCGCAGAAGCGCTTCGGCCAGGAGGCGGGCATTGGCGTGATCGTCGGCGAGTCGCTCGACGTGATGAGCCAACGCATACGACCCAGCCGCCGCCAGGATCCCGGCCTGACGCATCGCTCCGCCCGCCATGCGCCGGTAGCGGTGGGCCCGCGCGATCAGTTCAGTGGAGCCCGCCAGCATCGAGCCCGCCGGCGCACCCAGGCCCTTGCTGAGTGACATCCCAACGAGGTCGAAACCGGCGGCCAGCGCCGCGGCAGGCTGCCCGCTGGCCACGGAGGCGTTGAGGATGCGAGCGCCGTCAAGATACGTCGCCAATCCGCCATCTCGTGCGACGCCCAATGCCTCGCGCAGCGCATCGGCCGGAAAGATGATTCCCCCTGCTCGGTTGTGCGTGTTCTCGACGACCAACAGCGTCGTCGGTGGGTAGACGATGTGGCCGGCCGGTTTGATGGCGGCGCGCACGGCATCGGCGCCGAACGTGCCCATCGCGCCGATGACGCTGAACTGGACTCCGGCATTGGCAGCTCCGCCACCGGTCTCGTGCAGGACGATGTGCGACTCGCTCGGAACCAGCACGTCGTCGCCGGGTCGGGTCAGGGTGCGCAGCGCCACCTGGTTGGCCATCGTTCCGCTCGGGAGGAAGAGCGCCGCAGCGACGCCGAAGAGAGCGGCAACCGCCTCCTGGAGCCGATTGACCGATGGATCTTCGCCGTATTGGTCGTCGCCGACATCGGCCTCGGCCATCGCTCGGCGCATCGGAGGCGTGGGAAGCGTGACGGTGTCCGAGCGCAGGTCGATGGTGTCAGCGGGCATGAGCGTGATGATAGGTGAGCCGCTCAGGCCGTACCCGTCATACGATCGTCACGCGTGCGCGTACCCTAGGCGCGACCCATGAACATGCCCACCACGCAATCCACGCTGCCCTCGAGGCGCGCCGCAGCCCTCGCCGGACTGGCCGCAGGAGCCGCGGCACTCGGTGGCGCGGAGCTGTTGGCGGGGATCATTCCCGGCGCGGCCAGTCCGACCATCGCGGTCGGGGACCTGATCATCGCGCTCCAGCCACCGGGCGCCAAGCAGTTTGTCGTTGATCTGTTCGGCGAAGCCGACAAGCTGCTCCTCAACCTGCTCGTGGCATTCGTTGCCCTCGTGCTGGCGGCCACGTTGGGGGTGCTGGCGCGAACGCGACCCGGGTTGGCGCGCATCGCAATCGCGATCGGGGCGATCCTCCTCCTGGCGGCCGGCCTGCGCGACCCGCTCTCCGAGCCCATCACGACATTGCTGGTCGTCGCAGCGGCGGTCGCCATCGCCATCGGCGTTCTCACTCGCCTCCTGCGCATGGCCGCGGAACGCGGGCGCGCGCCGCTGGCGGAGATGCCCAGTTGGGGGCGCCGGAGGTTCCTGGGTACATCCATCGCGGTGATCGGCGTCGCGGCAGCGAGTGGTATCGCAGGCCGAGCGCTGCTCGATCGCGGGCGCCTCAGCGGTGGCGCGCCTCAGGTCGGGTCGATCCCGAAGCCGACCGCGAGTGCCTCGCCGCCGCCCACCAACGGGTCGCTGGACGTGCCCGGGCTGAGTCCGCTCATCACACCGAACGGGGACTTCTACCGCATCGACACGGCACTGCTGGTCCCCAGGCCTGACCTGGATGGCTGGCGTCTGAACGTGACCGGCATGGTCGAGCGGCCGTTCGAGCTGACGTATGACGAGCTCGTGGCCCTTCCGCTGCACGAGCAGTACGTGACGATCGCCTGCGTCAGCAACGAGGTAGGGGGCGGCCTCGTCGGGAACGCGCTGTGGACTGGTGTCCACCTCAAGGACCTTCTTGAGCGTGCCGGCGTCGATCCAGCGGCGACACAGATCGTCGGCCGTTCCGTGGACGGCTTCACCGCTGGCTTTCCCACGGCCTGGGCGCTCGCGGACGACCGAGAGGCGCTGGTGGCGATCGCCATGAATGGCGAGCCGCTGCCACCAAGCCATGGGTTTCCGGCTCGCCTCATCGTGCCCGGCCTGTACGGGTACGTGAGCGCAACGAAATGGTTGTCCGAGATCGAGTTGACCACGCTGGATGCCTTCGACGCCTACTGGGTGCCGCTCGGATGGGACAAGGAGGCGCCGATCCTGACGCAGTCTCGGATCGACGTCCCGCGTAACGGTGCCCGCGTCTCCGCGGGAACCGTTGCGGTCGCCGGCGTGGCGTGGGCACCCGATCGGGGTGTGAGCGGCGTCGAGGTCCAGATCGATGAGGATGGCTGGGAACCGGCTGAGCTGAGTGCTCCGATCTCAGACGCCACGTGGGTCCAGTTCGTGCGCCGATGGGAGGCTACCGCCGGCGAGCACCTCGTGCGCGTGCGGGCCATCGACGGCGACGATGAGCCGCAGACCGATCAGAAGACACCGCCGGCGCCCGATGGCGCTCGTGGCCATCACACCATTCGGGTGACCGTCACCTAGAGTACGGCCGCGGACCGGACGATCGGTGCATGGTCCGAGTCTCCTTCGGATGGTGTCCTGTGCTGGATGAGCAGCACCACCCGCCAACGCGGGCACCTCCCCCCACCCGATTCCCCAACGCGTCTGATCGCAATGCGTGTGGTCGCCGTCGCGGCACTCATCGTGTCGGCGGCGTATCTGGGATGGCGAGCCACCGCCACGTTGAACATGAATGCCTGGTACCTGTCGTTGCCGATGTACGTGTTCGAGGTGCACGCCGCAATTGGTCTCGGCCTCTTCACATTCAGCCTGTGGGACGTTGACGTGCGACCGCGTCGACGTGAGCTGGGCCGGGTCCCGACGATCGCAGTGTTGATTCCGACCTACAACGAAGGGCCGGAGATCCTCGTGCCGACCATTGCCGCCGCGGTGGCACTCGAACCGGCGCATGAGACCTGGGTGCTCGATGATGGCGAGCGCCCCGAGGTCGCCGAGCTGGCGGCGGCGCTCGGTGCGCGCTATCTCGCGCGAACGACCCACGAGCATGCGAAAGCGGGCAACCTGAACCATGCCCTCGGTGTGGTGGATACCGAGATCCTGGCCGTGCTCGACGCCGATCATGTGGCCGCCCCCGAATTTCTGCGGGCCACGCTCGGCTACTTCGCCGATCCACAGGTGGCTCTGGTCCAGACGCCCCAGGACTTCTACAACGTTACGAGCTTCGAGCACGGGAGTGGCGTCGCATACGGCGAGCCCTTCCACGAGCAGACGCTCTTCTATCGCCTGCTCCAGCCTGGCAAGAACCGTTGGAGTGCCGCATTCTGGTGTGGTACGAACGCGCTGGTACGCACCGAGGCGCTCCGCTCGATCGGTGGGGCGGCCACCGAGACGATCACCGAGGACATTCACACCACCATCCGCTTTCACCGGGCGGGTTGGCGGACCGTCTACCACAACGAGGTCCTGGCGCGCGGGCTTGCGGCGGATGATGCCGCGCAGTACCAGCTCCAGCGCAACCGATGGGGAACGGGCGCCATGCAAGTGCTGCGTGTCGAGAATCCCCTCTTCGTTCGTGGTCTGACGCTCGGCCAGCGTCTCGGTTACGCGTCGACGCTCCTCGGTTGGTTTGATTCATGGCGCACGCTTGCATTCCTGGCATTGCCGCCGTTCGTGCTCGTCTCCGGACAGATCCCAATCGTCGCTGACGGGCTCACGTTTGCAGTCGCCTTCGGGGTGACCTACGGACTGCAACAGGCGGCCCTCTACCTGCTTGGGCGCGGAGCGTACCGACCGATCGTCTCCATCGTGTTTGATCTCGTGAGAATGTCGCCGAACTTCTTCGCCACGATGACCCTGTTCACCTCGCGCATCCCTCGCTTCGAGGTGACCCCGAAGGGCCGCATCGCCTCCAACCGAGGTCGGGTGGACGCTCCGTTTCTCCTGCGCGCTTCCCTTGGGGTGTCCGTCATCGGCGCCGCGGTCTACGTCCTTCACCTGCTCGGGATTCGTGCAATCGGATACGCGTCGGAGTTGGCAGCAGCGGGTGCCTTCTTCTGGCTCGTCGTCAACGCTGGTCTGGTGTGGATAGCCATGCGCCGCGTGCGATCGATGCGCTTCGCGGCCGAGCGTCGCAACGCGGTCCGCTTTGCGGTCGATATTGCCGGTGCCGTCGACGGCGAGATCACCGCGATCCAGGACGTGTCAGTGGGTGGGGCGCTGGTTGCGACGATGGAGCCGCTCGTCGAGCGTGAGACCCATTTGGTCAGCTTCGACCTGCCGGGCCGCAGCACCGCCCTCCGGGCTCGGATTCGCTCGTCACGGCGCGCCGCCAGCGGCGAATATCACTACGCATTCGAGTTCGAGCCTGGACAGTTCCCCGCCAAGGGGGCGCTCGCCCTCGGTGTCTTCGTCGGCCGCTATCCCGTCGTCGGAACAATCAGGCAGCCGTGGGGCGATCTTCTCCGACGCGAGATCGGGTCCCTGTCGCGTCGCTTCCAGTTGCGGCGTGACCGAGAGGTCGACGCCATTCCGCATCGGATCGACGGGGATGGCCCGGTGACCGCGGCGGCCTGAGGCCCACGTGGCAACTGTCCTTCGGCCGGGATCAGGCGCCAGCGGCCACGACCGATGGATCTGCGGTGCCGACGTGGGATCGGAGGGCCTGAAAGATGACCTCGGCCCACGCGTCATAGCCGACGACTGAAGGATGGAATCGGTCACTCGACAGGACGTCCACGCGTCCTTCGATGAGCCGCGGGACGCCGGAATACAGGTCCGCGTAGGCGGCACCGATGCGCGCGGCCTCGGTGCGACTGATCGGTCGGAGGAGGCGCGCGTACTGGTCCGCCAGGAAGATCAACGGCTCGAGGGCGCGCAGGGCCCCGCTGAAGGCCGGGATGCCGGCCAGGACGATGCGGGCATTCGGCGCGTGCCGGCGGATCTCATCCAGCGTCGTGCGCAGGTCGGCGCGGTAGCGCCGGGGCGGGGTGTTGTGCGTGGCGTCGTTCGAGCCGATCACGACCGCCACGATATCGGCATCCGGGAGGAAGGGACCGCGATCGTTCGGCCGGATACGGGCGCGCGCTCGCTGCACCTGGTGGCGCGCAAGATCAGCGACCCGGGCACCTGCCCAGCCGTAGCTCACGACGCGGACGGACCGGACCTCGGCATCGGCGACGCGACGCGCCAGGAGGTAGGGGAGCGTGTCGTGGGCGTGACTGACGCCGACGCCCGCGGTCGTGGAGTCACCCAGCACCACGATATTGATGTGACGCGGCACGGAGGGCTCGCCGGTGGTCGGCATGATGATGTGATTGATGGCGAACCCGGGCCAGGCCGGCAGGAATTCCATGCGGCGCAGGCGCATGAATTGCACGGCGACGATGCCGGCGAACGCACCAGCCAATGCCCCGATGAGCCGCGCGATCGGGAAGAGCCATCGATCCATGCCCTCCACGGTAGCGCGCTGGCATGCGTGACGCGAATCGCCACGAGTTCGCGCGTGCCCAAAGCGAGCTCGTGGATGGGCCGAGTCGCCCGAACCTCAGCCACCCCGCCGGGGATGGTGAGACGTGGCCTCCGCGATCCGCTTACGCTACGCGGCATGAACGACGAGCAGGTCAGGCCCGGCGCCCGGTTGGTCGGGGCCGGAGGCGTGCGCATCGGCACCGTTGACGCCGTCTTTGCCGACTACCTGCTGGTGCGCACCGCCGGGCTGATGCCGATCGACCTGTACGTACCGCGCCCGGACGTCACCGTTGGGGCCGAGGGCCTGACGGTGGGTGGGTCATTGCACGACGCCCACCGGCGCTGGCATCGGCCGCTCAAGCGTGCACCGCATGAGTGATCCGGCTTTCGACGCCGATACGCTCGCGCGGCTTCGAGACGCGCAGGAGGTGCGGATCGAGACGCGCGGTCCGGACGATGAGGTGCACCGCACGATCATCTGGGTGTTGGTCGATGCGGCCGATCGAGTCCTCATTCGCTCCTACCGTGGGGCGGGCGCCCGGTGGTACCGCATGCCACCGATCCGGAGCGGGTGACCGCATACAGCGCGGAGCTGGAGCGCAAGTACGCCGGCAATCGCGCGACGCCCGCCATGGTGGCCGACGAGGTGCTCGAGACGACCCTGGAGCTCCTCCCCTGCTGAGCCACCTCGTATCGGTCTTGCAGTACCCTCTCCTTATGCACGACGCCGATACGATCCAGCCACTGAACGGGCGACCGCCCTACGCCGCGGGGGATGCCACCGCCTTTTATGCGCACGTCGGCAAGGGTGGGAAGGTCGAGGCCGATGACTGGATGCCCGATGATTACCGCGCGGCGGTCCTCAAGTTCGTCGAAATGCATGCCAACTCCGAGCTGATGGGCGTCCTTCCTGAACGCGACTGGATCATGCGGGCGCCGAATCTGCGCCGAAAGCTCGCCCTCACCAGCAAGATCCAGGACGAGGTGGGACACGCCCAGCTCCTGTACCGTGTGGCGGAAGACCTCGGCAAGCCGCGCGCGCAGATGCTCGCCGACCTGATCGACGGCAAGACCAAGTTCCACAACGTCTTCCACTACCCGACGAAGTCGTGGGCCGATGTCGGGATCATCGCCTGGCTTGTCGACGCAGCCGCGATCGTCAGCCAGCAGGCCCTCCGCGACAGCTCCTACGCGCCGTACGCCCGCACCATGAAGAAGATCTGCTGGGAGGAATCGGTCCATATCATGCACGGGCGCGATGTCGTCCTGACCCTGATGAACGGGACGGACTCACAGCGTGCGATGGTCCAGGAGGCCCTGGACAGGTGGTGGGGACCCCTCATGCAGATGCACGGTCCACCAACGGACCCGGCAAAGGACAAGGATCTGCACTGGGGCATCAAGGCCAAGAACAACGAGCAGCTCCGGCAGGAGTTCCTCTCGATCTACGTGCCGCGCATCCTGGAACTGGGCCTGACCATCCCCGACCCCGCGCTTCGCCACGAGGGCGCGACCGGTCGCTGGGAATATACCGAGCCCGATTGGGCAGAGCTGAAGTCGGTCGTCACCGGGCACGGACCGGCGTCACAGGAGCGCCTCGAATTCCGCCGCATCAACTTCGCCGAGACCCAATGGGTTCGCGACGCGCTCCTCGGGACCCCGACGGCCGCCGCCTGAGCGCGGTGATTCCCATGACAGAGCGCGTCTGGGAGGTCTTCCGTCAAGAGCACGAGGGCGACCCGATGATCCATTCGGGCAATGTCAACGCTCCCGACGACGAGCTGGCCATGCATTACGCACGTGAGTTCTACGGGCGTCGCGGTGAGTCCCATCGGCTGTGGATCGTGCCCCGCGATGCGATCGCTGAGCTCGATGACCCCGACATGTTGAAGCCGCCGCTTGACCGCTCTCACAAGAAGCCGGGTGGATACCTCATCAAGCACAAGCTCGAGGCTGCGAGGGCGCGAGCGACGGAGCAGGGCGAGTGACTCAGGTCACCCCCGCGCTCGGCATTGATGCTCGCCGCGCACTTGCCGAGCTGCTCATGAGCGTCGCCGACGATGAGTTCGTCCTCGGCTTCTGGGATTCGGAATGGACGGGCATTGCGCCGATGCTGGAAGAGGACGTCGCGACCAGCTCGATCGCCCAGGACGAGATCGGGCATGCTCGTGCTCTATACGAACTGCTGGCCGAACTGACCGATGATGACGCGGACCGCATCGCCTTCGGTCGAGAGGCAGGCGCGTTTCGACACGCCGCGCTGCTCAATCATGCGCGAGGGGACTGGGCATTCAGCGTCGCGCGGCGCTATCTGTACGAGTCGGCCGATGCCGTGCGCTTGAGCGCGCTCGTTCGCTCGAGCCATGCGCCACTGGCCGCGCTCGCCGCCAAGATGCAGCGGGAAGAGACGTATCACCGCATGCATGCGGACGCCTGGCTGCGGCGCCTCGCCGACGGTTCGCAGGTCGGCCGCGATCGTCTTGCAGGCTCGGTCAAGTGCCTGTGGCCCGATGCCCAGCAGATCTTTGCGCCACTCGCCGGCGAGGAGACGCTCCTCCGCGACGGAGTGCTCCCTGAGCCGATGCTCGCGCTGCACGCCAGATGGCAGAGCGAGGTGACACCGGTGCTGGAATCGATCGTTGGCGAGCTGCCGGCTGCGCCGCCAACGGGTGACGGGCGGAGGCGCCGAACCGACGACTTCATGTGGCTGCATACCGAGTTCACCGCAGTCGCGGGTTCCGAGGTCGGGGCGACGTGGTGAATGCGCCGGCAATCGACGCCCGCGAGGAGTGCATCTGGTCGGAGCTGGCCCAGATCCCGGACCCGGAGATCCCGGCGATCAGCCTGGTGGATCTCGGGGTCATCGGCGACGTTCGGTTCGAGGCCGACCGACTGACCGTGGAGCTGCTGCCGACGTTCATCGGCTGCCCTGCCATCGCCGTCATGCAGCAGCAGATCATCGAGCGTCTCGGCCTGCTCGGGGTGGCCGATAGCATCGAGGTCAAGGTATCCTTCGATCCGCCCTGGACCAGTGAGCGCATCACCCCCACGGGTCGGAAGCGCCTGCGGCTCAGCGGATTCGCGCCGCCGGTCATGGCGGAGATCGAAGGCCTGGACGAGCTGGCGGTGTTGCCGGTCGCCGAGTGCCCGTTCTGCGGCTCTCGCAGCACGACGCTCGAGAATCCATTCGGCCCGACGCTCTGCCGCGCGATCTACCACTGCGCCACCTGTCGTCAACCGTTCGAGCAGTTCAAGCGCGTCTGACAGCCACGCGGGGTGGCGCGGTGATTGCATGACCGCGGTCATGATCAATCGAGACGACCCGCAGGGTCCCGGCCAGGGCCCGCTCGACCGGCCCGAACGCGACGCCGGCGATCCCATCGGCGACGACGCCTATCCGGGCGGCGGAACGTTGACCCCGCCGACCGGCGACATGGATGACCCCGTACCGGAAACGGGAATGCCCGGCGGCCCGCCCCCTCCCGAATCGGACAACGACCCGCGGACCTGACGTTCCTCATGCGCTACCCTTCGGGGCATGGCAATCGACGCTGACGAGATCGCCCGAGACGTGGGCGCGGCCCTCGCATCGGGCACGCAGGATCGCCTCGCGGCCATGCGGCACAGCGCGGCACACATGATGGCCGCGGCCGTGATGGAGGTCTTTCCCGATGTGAAGCTGGGTATCGGCCCGGCCATCAAGAACGGCTTCTACTACGACTTCGACCTGCCCCGTCCGTTGACGCCGAGCGATCTCGAGCAGATCGAGTCGAAGATGCGCCAACAGCAGGTCGCAGATCTTGCGTTCGAGCATTCGATGGACCTGCCACGCGCTGAAGCTGTGCAACGCCTCGAAGTCGAAGGACAGCCGTACAAGGTCGAAATCGTCAACGCCCTGCCGGCGTCGGAGGGGGAGTCGGTCTCCTTCTATCGCCACGGGTCCTTCGAGGATCTCTGCCGCGGCGGCCACCTCGCGTCCACGAAGGACCTCGGTGCCTTCAAGCTTCTCAACACCGCCGGCGCCTACTGGCGCGGCGACGAGACGCGCCCGATGCTGCAGCGCATCTACGGGACGGCCTGGGACACGCAGGAGGAGCTGGATCAGCACCTGTGGCGGCTCGAGGAGGCAAAGAAGCGCGACCACCGCAAGCTCGGCCGTGAGCTGGACCTGTTCACCTTCCACCCCGAGTCGCCGGCAGCGCCTTTCCTCCACCCGCGCGGCATGGCCATCTGGCGAGCGCTGGAGACCTGGTCGCGGCAGGTGCGGCGCGAGGCGGGCTTCGACGAGGTTCGCACTCCGAGCCTGGTCCGCAAGGAGCTGTGGGAGACCTCCGGCCACTGGGGTAATTACCAGGACAACATGTTCGTGCTCGACGACTACGACCATGTCTCCGGCCTCAAGCCGATGAACTGCCCGGAAGAGATCCTCATCTACAAGACGCGCTCGCACTCGTACCGTGAGCTGCCGATGCGCTTTGCCGACTACTCCACCCTGTTCCGCAAGGAACGCACCGGCGTGCTTGCCGGCATGTTCCGCGTGCGGCAGCTGACCCAGGACGACTCGCATGTCTTCTGCCGCGACGACCAGGTCGATGACGAGCTTCGGTTGGCCCTGTCCCTGATTCGTAAGCAGTACGCGCCGTTCGGCTTCGAGCCGCGAGCCAGGCTGGCCACCCGCCCGGAGAAGCGCCTCGGCTCCGATGAGTTCTGGGAGCGCGCGGAGGGACGCTTGCGCGATCGGCTCGACGAGGACGGCATGGCCTATGAGTTGGACGAAGGCGGCGGTGCCTTCTATGCGCCGAAAATCGATATTTTCATCGAGGACGCGCTGGGCCGAGAGTGGCAGATGGCCACCATCCAGGCGGATTACCAGCTGCCGCAGCGCTTCGACCTCGAGTACCGATCGGCCGATGGCGGCTTCGAGCGCCCGGTTGTGATTCATTACGCGATTTACGGCTCGTTCGAGCGGTTCATCGGCATCATCACCGAGCACTACACGGGAGCCTTCCCGTTCTGGCTGGCTCCGGTGCAGGTCATGATCGTGCCCATCGCCGATCGTCACCTCGACTACGCCGAGTCGGTGCGTTCGGCCCTGGCGGGCGCCGGCCTGCGCGCCGATGTCGACGATCGGTCCGAGCGCATGCAGCTCAAGCTGCGCGACGCGCAGGAGCAGAAGGTCCCGGTCATGGTGGTGGTGGGGGACCGAGACGCCGAGGCCGGCGCTGTCTCGCCGCGCCTGCGTTCTCGAGCGAAAGGTGAGGCGAGTGTGGCCCTCGACGAGTTCGTCGCGAATCTCCGGTCGCGCGACGCATCACGTGAGCTGTGGCCAGTGGCGCTGGAGTCCGCTCAGGCGTCAGAAGATTCGTAACCCGATCGGTTGCGAATGGACTCGATGACCAGCCGGTGAGGAAGATGCGCGGCGTCGGCCAACTGGCGCTGCTCTCCACCGACCCCGCCAGGGTCGCGGAGTTCTACGAGTCGGCGTTCGGCTTCCGGAGGATCGCATCGGCTGAAGGCGCGGTCGACCTCGAGTCGGCCGGGTTCGAGCTCAGCTTCAGGCACGGTGCCAAGCCCACGCGCGACGGCCTTCAGATCGGCTTCAAGGTTGATACCGCTTCCGAGGTGGATGCCTGGGCGCAGGAGCTGGGCCGCCGCGGCTTTGCGCTCGTCGCTCCACCCTCAGGCGATCGCTGGGAGGGAAGCCGCAGTTTCCGCGTCGCCGATCCGGACGGCCGCCAGGTGGCCGTCTTCTACGACTACCCGCGTTGACCATCCGCTCCTGATCGGTGTATCATCCGGCGGCATTTCGCGTACGTTGCAGGGCCACCCGTCGATGATCGGTGAGGTGGTCTTGTTGTTGAAAGAGAGCAAGGAAGCTGGCCAAGGACCTCCGCATCAACGAGATGATCCGCATCCGTGAGGTGAGGATCATCGACGATGAAGGGCAGCAGTTGGGCGTGATGCCCACATCTGAAGCCCTCGCCCTGGCCCAGGAGAAGGGGTTGGACCTCGTGGAGGTGGCTCCTACAGCGGTCCCACCGGTGTGCCGCATTCTCGATTACGGCCAGTACAAGTACGAGCTCCAGAAGCGCGAGCGAGAACAGAAAAAAAAGCAGAAGTCGCAGACCTTCAAAGAGGTTCGCCTGGCCGTCAAGATCGACGTCCACGACCTCAAGACAAAGGCGCGAAGAGCCGCAGAGTTTCTCGACAAGGGGGACCGGGTCAAGGTCACCGTTCGTTTCCGCGGACGCGAAATCAGCCACTCGAATCTCGGTCGAGACCTGTTGATGCGCACGGCCGAGGTCCTGGCCGAGCACGGGATCGTCGAGCGGCAGCCGCTGCTCGAGGGTCGGAGCATGTACATCGTCATGGCGCCGGTCGAGAAGCGGCCTGAAAAGAAGAGCGAGAACGGCGGCGCGGCGAGTTCCGTGGACGCCGCCGACACCATCGGTGACGCGCTCGCCGCCAAGAGCCCGGCTCCACCTCGAGAGCCGGCCCCCACGGCGTCGAGCGAGGCACCGGCACAGCAGGGATCGTAACGATATGCCGAAGATGAAGACTCACAAGGGCACGGCAAAGCGCTACCGGAAGACCGGATCCGGAAAGTGGGTCCGTGCCAAGGCCATGCGCGGCCACCACCTCGAGATCAAGTCGAGCCGCAGGACGCGCCGCTACGACGGAGTTGCGGCCGTGTCGAAGACGCACACCGACGCACTCGAGCGCCTGATGCCGTACGCCGGCAAGGGGAAGTAAGGCATGAGCCGAGTAAAGCGCGGCGTCGCGGCCCACAAGCGCCATAAGAAGCTGCTCAATCGCGCGGAGGGGCGTCGCGGAACACGCTCGAAGCTCATTCGCCCGGCGCGCGAGGCGCTGATTCATGCGCTCGTGTACGCCTATCGGGACCGACGAAACCGTAAGCGCGACATGCGACGCCTCTGGATCGAGCGCATCAACGCTGCGGCTCGGCTGCAGGGCGTCCCGTACGGTCGCTTCATCGCCGGCCTCAAAGCAGCGGGCGTCGAGGTCGACCGGAAGATCCTGGCCGACATGGCCATCCGAGAGCCCGCCGCCTTCGCCGCGATGGTCGAAACCTCGAAGAGCTCCTTTACCAGCTGACCGGCGGCACCCTTCGCCGGTCTCACGACCCTGTCCCACACCCGGGCCGGGGTCGTTCGATTTCACCCAGAATGATCGCGGACGGATGCATGCGTTCTCACACCTCAATCCACAACGCGCACCGGCGGCCTTGCCATTGCCGGAGCCGCCGGTGATCGGTGTCCGCCAGCCATGAGTGACCTGCGCGCCGATCTGGTGGCCCTGCGTGCCACCGCGCGCGACCGTCTGAACAGCGCGGAGACCGCCGGTGCGGTCGACGCGTTGCGCCATGAGCTATTCGGTCGCTCGGGCCAGCTCACCGCCCTGCTCCGGGGTCTCGCAGCAGTGGCGCCGGAAGAACGTCCGGCACTCGGCCAGCTGGCGAACGGGGTCCGCACCGAGGTTGAGGCTGAAATTCATGTGCGCTTGGCTTCCCTGCGGGTAGCCGACCTGCGGGCACGGCTGGCCTCGGAGACCATCGATATGAGCGCTCCCGGCCGCCCTGTGGCGATCGGGCACCTGCACCCGGTCCAGACCCTCATGCGCGACGTGCGCGAAATCTTCCATGCCTTCGGCTTCGAGGTCTTCGAAGGACCCGAGATCGAGACGGAGGAATACAACTTCGAGCTCCTCAACATTCCTCCCGACCATCCGGCGCGCGATCTGTGGGACACCCTGTTCGTCGCGGAGCCCGGGAGCGTGGAGGCCGGCGACCCGAAACCAGCGACAGACGGCACGATTCTGCGGACACACACGAGCCCGGTCCAGATCCGGGCCATGCAGGCGCTCGACGCGCCGATACGGGTGCTGATGCCGGGCCGCTGCTTCCGGTACGAGGCTGTCGACGCCAGTCACGCCTTCGAGTTCTTCCAGGTGGAGGGGCTGGTCGTGGACCGGGACACCAGCCTCGCGGATCTGAAGGGCCTGCTCGAGGAGATTGCCCGGGCCCTCTACGGCCGTGATGTCCGCACGCGGTTCCGTCCGGGCTATTACCCCTTCACCGAGCCCAGCGTGGCGTTCGATATCGGTTGCCTCGTCTGCGGCGGTTCGGGTTGCCCCGCATGCAAGCGCAGCGGATGGATGACGATCCTGGGTGCAGGGATGGTCCATCCGATGGTGCTGCGTAACGGTGGCTTCGACCCTGCCGAGTACCAGGGATATGCGTTCGGGCTGGGTCCGGATCGGATGACCATGCTGCGCCACGGCATCGGCGACATCCGGCTCTTCTTCAGCGCCGACGCGCGCTTCGGCACCCAGTTCGTGGAGGGCCGCTAGGTGCGCGTTCCGCTTTCCTGGCTTCGCGAGTACGTCTCATTCGACCTTTCGCCGCGCGATCTGGCCGAGGAGCTCACGATGCGCGGCATGGAGGTCAGCGGCATCGAGGTTGCCGGCGCGGACTGGACCGATGTGGTGGTTGGTCGCCTGCTCGAGGTCAATCGCCATCCCAACGCCGACACGCTGTGGCTCACAAAGGTGGATGTCGGGGACGCCGGTGGAGAGCTCGCGATCGTGTGCGGCGCCCAGAACCTCGAGGTCGGGCAGTTGGTGCCAACGGCGCTTGTTGGCGCCATCCTTCCCGGCGACCGGCGCATCGAGCGCAGCAAGATCCGCGGCGCGACCAGCAGCGGCATGCTGTGCAGCGCAATCGAGCTGGGCCTCGGCCCCGATGCGGACGGGATCCATATCCTGGGTCACGGCGAAGAGATCGCGTTGGGCACCCCGCTGTCGGAGCTCGTGGGCGAAACGGTGCTCGACGTGGATGTGAAGCCGAACCGCGGCGACGCCCTCTCCATGGTCGGGCTGGCGCGCGAGATCGCCGCGTTTACCGGCGCCCCGCTTCGGATGCCGTCGGTCAGCGTAGCGGAGGCCGAACCCGTGGCAAGCGACCATGTCTCGGTGCGTATCGAGGAACCTGACCTCAACCCGCGGTTCGCGGCGCGCTGGTTCGGCGGCGTCACGAACGGCCAATCGCCGGAGTGGATGCAGCATCGACTCATCGCGGCCGGCATGCGGCCGATCAGCGCGGTCGTCGACGTCACGAATTACGTCATGCACGAGCTGGGACAGCCGATGCACGCCTACGATGCCGACGCGGTACCGCATGGCCGAATCCTCGTTCGTCGCGCGCGCATTGGGGAGACGTTGACGACCATCGACCACGTCGAGCGAACCCTGGACTCGCACATGCTCGTCATCGCCGATGAAGAGCGCGCCATCGGGCTGGCGGGCATCATGGGCGGCGCAGCCACCGAGGTGACAGCCGACACGACCAACGTCATCCTCGAGTCGGCCACCTTCCATGGCCCCACGATCCGTAACACCGCCCGTTGGCTGGGGTTGCGATCCGAGGCGAGCATGCGACACGAAAAAGGCATCGGTCATGATCTGCCGCGCCTTGCCATCGACCGCGCGGCCCAGCTGATAACGGAGCTCACCGGCGCGCACGTCGCACGCGGGATTGTCGACAATGACCCCGAACCGAAGGCCCGCGGCAAGGTCGAGATGGGCGTGCAGCGGATGTCGCGCCTCCTCGGGGTTGAGCTGAGCCCAGCACGGGTCATCGAGCTGCTGGTGCCATTGGGCTTCGAGGTCACCGGCGAGGGCGATGCGCTGGTCGTCGGAGTGCCGCCGTATCGTCTTGACGTGGTATCGGACGCCGATCTTGCCGAAGAGGTGGCGAGGGCGCACGGCTACGGGCGCATTCCCGGCCGGTTGCCGCACGCCGCACTGCCGCCGTATCGATCCGACCCGACCGAGCCACGCCATCGGGTGCGTCGAATCCTGGCCGGGCTCGGCCTTGACGAGATGGTCACCCACGCGCTCATCGGGCGCGCGGACCTGGAACGGACTGGCTACGAGGCCGATGGTGGCGAGCTCGTCCGGCTGTTCAATCCGCTCAGCGAGGACCACTCCATCATGCGTCCGACGCTCTATCCGTCGCTGCTGGCGGGTGTGGCGGAGAATGCGAGATGGCGGACTCCCGACGTTCAGCTGTTCGATCTCGGGAAGGTGTACTGGTATCACGCCGAAGGGCGGACGCCCCGGGATCGGCGCGCCGCGACCGCAGGGACCAACCGCTACGAGTCATGGGAGCTCGGTCTCATCGTTTCCGGGCGTGCGACGCCGGCCTACCCCGCAGAGCGGGAGCGAGCGGTCGACGTGTCCGACATCAAGGGAATCATCGATGCACTCCATGACGCGCTGCATGCGCCGCGCCCGACGTACCGGGCCGAGGAGGCCGACGGCGCCCATCCGCACCGACACCCTGGTCGCGCGGGGCTCGTCTGCGATGCCTCGGGCCGTCCGTACGGATCGCTGGGCGAGGTGCATCCGAGCGTTGTCGAGGCATGGGGTCTTGCGGGTCGGCCCGTCGACGCCTCGATTGATCTCGATAAACTGCTCGACCTGGTCGATACCGACACACGCTCGCGGCTGATCGTTGACGCGCAACCTGTCGATCGCGATCTGGCCGTCATCGTTGATGAAGCGACGCCGGTCGGGGAGCTCCTGCGGATCGCGCGCATGAGTGCCGGACCCTCCCTCGTGGATCTCCGACTCTTCGATATGTACCGAGGCGAGCAGATTGGAGCTGGCCGCGTCAGCTACGCCCTGGCGCTTCGATTCCAACCCGACGGCGTCAGCGATCCGAAGGCGATCGAAAAATCGCTGAACAAGATCCGCGGCGCGCTGCGGCATCACCTGGCAGCCGAGATCCGATAGGAGTTCCGTACCTTTCGCGCGCGCTTGACGGCTGGTACCCTTGCGGCCGCCCGAGCCCCGATAACTGCGTGCTCGGCGCCGTGAGTGTCATCAAGGAGTGGAGTGCATTGGAACTGCTCGCCCGGCTGAGCTGGTTCGACCTGGTCCTCATCGTGATCCTGGCAGCAGGAGTCTTCGCGGGATTCACGCAGGGGATGATCCGCTACGTCCTGAACGCGTTCGCCGTGATCGTTGCATTCGTGCTCGCTGCGCAGCTCAAAGGTCCCTTGGTGGACCTGCTGGGATTCTGGCGCGCGTTCACCCCTGAAGGTCGAGAGCTCCTCATATTCGTGCTGCTCTTCCTCGGCCTCGTCGCCGCAGGCTTCTTCGCGATCCGATCGCTGTACCACCGAACCAGGCTGCCCGTGATCAAGCAGCTCGACGAGATCGGCGGCGCGATCTTCGGGCTTATTTTTGTTGCGCTTCTTCTCACCTTCCAGCTCGTCGTCTTCGACAGCTACTTCCGCACCGGTGGAGAGACCGGTGGCTGGGTGGCCTCGTTGTACGATGCGCTCAACGACTCCCTCATCATCCAGTTCTTCCGTGACAGCCTGATCCCGACGGCCGGGTTCCTGGCTCGGCCCTTCGTCCCGACGGAGATCGCCGACCTTCTCGTCCCGTGAATTCGACGCCGGCCCATGCCGTCACGTCGCGCGCCTGGTTCGATCGGCCGTCAACGGCTGTCGCACGCGACCTTCTCGGCGCTCGAATGGTCCACGCGGCAACGGACGGGGTGGTCGGTGGCCGCATCGTCGAGGTTGAGGCGTACGCTGGCCCCGAGGACCTTGCCGCCCATTCCGCCCGAGGCCAGACCGCGCGCAACGCAGTCATGTTCGGTTCGCCCGGCCACCTGTACGTGTACCTGATCTATGGCCTGCACCATTGCATGAACGTGGTGACCGGCCCGGGCGACAAGCCAGAGGCGGTTCTCATCCGAGCGCTCGCGATCGACGATGGCCTCGAGGTCGCGCGCGGGAGGCGCGGCCCCAAGCCTTCCGATGTTCGCCTGGCCTCTGGACCCGGCAACGTGGGGCGGGCTCTCGCGGTTGACCGGACGCTGAATGGGACTGATCTGCGTGCGGGTCCCATCTGGATCGAACCAAGGGGCGGCACGTCTCCGACAGTCAGCAGCGGACCGCGAATCGGCGTCGAGTACGCCGGCCCGTGGGCGGCACGGCCCATGCGTTTCTGGATCGCCGATGACCCACACGTATCCCGAAGCTGATCGCGCGTCGGGCGTCGCCGATGAGGGAACGCTGCGCGCGCTGGAGTTCGGCGCGATCGTCGTACAACTCGCCGAGCTGACCGCGTTCGAGCCCGCCCGCGAGCTGGCCATGGCCTCGGTCCCGAGTGGCGACGCCGCCCACGTGGGTCTGCTCCAGGATCAAACGGCAGAGGCGGTCACCCTGCTCCATGAGCAGGCACAGGCAACGATCGGCGGCGCGCGCGACATCCGCGCATCACTCGAGCGTGCCGCGCGTGGTGGCAGGCTCACACCAGCCGAATTGCTCGAAATCGCCGAGACGCTCGATGCCACCGGCCGCTTCGCGGAGCGGCTCAGGAGCTGGCGCGGAACGCACTTCGCGAGCATTCGCGCCGACCTGGATCCATCTCCAGAGCTGGCCGAGCGTATCGCTCGCAGCGTTGATGACAGCGGCGAAATTCTCGACTCGGCCTCCAGCGAGCTTGCCGCGATACGGAAGCGCCTGCGCACCTCGCAGGACCGGGTGCGTGAGCGCCTGAACACGATGCTGCGCTCAACGCAACTGGCCGGACTCATCGGCGAGCCGATCGTCACTGTCCGTTCCGGCCGCTACGTGATCCCGATCAGGGCTGAGGCGAAGGGCCGCGTCAAGGGGATCGTTCACGACCAGAGTGCCTCCGGCGCCACCCTCTTCATCGAGCCGTTGAGCGTCGTCGAGCTCAACAATGCCTGGACCGAGGCATCGCTCGCCGAAACCCGCGAGGAGGAGCGCATCCTGGATGCGCTGTCCGCGGCGGTCGAAGAACGCGGCAGTAGCCTGCGCGACAGCCTGGCGGCCATGGCACGCGCTGACCTGTGGATGGCGCGGGCTCGCCTCGCCGCGGCGATGGACGCGGTCCGTCCCGCGCCAGCGGACGATGCGGCAGAGCTGCTGTCGGCGCGGCATCCGCTGCTCGGCGGGGCGGCGGTGCCCATCGATCTGCGGCTCGGCGACCGCTTCGGATATCGAGCGCTCGTCGTGACCGGTCCCAATACGGGCGGCAAGACGGTGTCACTCAAGACACTCGGCCTCCTGGCCCTCATGCACCAGGCGGGGATGCAGGTCCCGGCGGCGAATGGAGCGCGGCTTCCGGTGTTCCGGCGATTGATGGCCGACATCGGCGATGAGCAGAGCATCGCCCAGTCGCTCTCGACCTTCTCGAGCCATCTGCGCAACATCGTGCGCTTCGTCGAGGCGGCAGGACCGAGAACACTGGTGCTGCTCGACGAAGTCGGTGCCGGTACCGATCCCACCGAGGGTTCGGCCCTCGCCATGGCAGTCGTGACCCGGCTGCTCGAGGCCGGAGCCATGGTGGCGGCCACGACCCATTACGCCGAGCTCAAAACATTTGCAACCGAGCACCCGTCGGTGACGAACGCGTCCGTCGAATTCGATGTGGCCACGCTGCGTCCCACGTATCGGCTGACGATCGGCCTGCCCGGCAAGAGCCAGGCCTTCGCCATCGCCGAGCGGCTCGGCCTCCCGACCGACATCCTTGCCGATGCGCAATCCCGCATTTCGGCGGAGCACGCCAGCATGGAGGAGACGCTGGCCGCGATCGCGCGGGCACAGGAAGCCCAGGAGGCCGCCCTCGAGACGGCGCGGGAAGAGCGAAACGCGGCTGCGGAGGAGCGGGAACGTGCACGCTCCGGTGTCTCGCGCGCCCGGCGCGAGGCGGGAGAGCTTCTGGCCGATACGCGGCGTGCCGCCGACGACATGCTGGCCCGAGCGGAGCGTGAAGTCGCCGATGTCCGACGAGAGCTGACGCGACAGCGCAACCTTGGCCCCGCTCGAACGCCTCGTGGTGCGGAGGCATTCGAGGACCTCGCGAAGCGCGCGAGGCAGGTCCGCAGCGAGACCGTCGAGGCTCCGCAACCCGTAGACGCCACCGGGGCCGACGAGCCGCCGCAGGGACCGCAGCCGCGAGTCGGCCTCTGGGCACGTTCACGCACGCTGGGCAGCACCGGCCGGATCGTGGAGATCAGCGGCCGCACGGGTCGGGTCACGCTGGAGACCGATGGCGCCCGGCTGGTCATCCCCGCCGATGACCTCGACGTTGTGCATGAGCCGATCACCGGCCCTCCACCACGCGATGTCGAGGCAGAGGAGATGCGCCGCCGCGCGGCCGAACGCGTGTCGCCGACACTGGATCTGCATGGCGAACGGGTCGAGGCCGCCCTCGAGCGCCTGCACGCCCACCTCAACGATGCGCTCCTCGCCGGACTCGACAACGTCGTCATCGTGCACGGCATGGGGACCGGGGCCTTGCGTCGTGCGGTGCGTGAAGTACTGGCTCAGCATCCACAGGTTCGAGGTGTGCGCAGCGGCCGTCGCGATGAGGGCGGGGACGGCGCGACGATCGCGGAGCTCTAGGGAGCCTGCGCCGGATCGGGCGTTGGTGTCGGGGTCGGCAACGAAACGATCGGCGTCGCGGTTGGCGTGGGGACGATCGGCGTCGGCGTGGGGATCGGCGTTGGCCTGGGGGTCGGTGACGGTCTCGGCGTCGGAGTCGGCGTTGGCGTTGGTGACGGAGTCGGCGTTGGCGTTGGTGACGGCGTTGGTGACGGCGTCGGTGACGGCGTTGGTGACGGCGTCGGTGACGGCGTCGGTGACGGCGTTGGTGACGGCGTCGGTGACGGCGTCGGTGACGGTGTTGAGGTCGGAATCTCGCCGGGCGTGCAATCCTCGGTCGGGGCCAGCGGCGCGTCAATGGGTCCTGGATACGGCGAGCGGATGGTCGCATTCAGCTCAGACTCGCGACCGGTCCACTCCTCGATCCAGGCGATATTGGCATCCTCCCACGTTGGTCGGTCCTCTTCCCACCCGGCCAGGTCGAGGTACACGCGCTCCTCGGCATCACGCGGCGGGGGCGCGCCTGAGGAATCCGGTGAGCCCGAGGGCGCCACGGTGGCGAAGTCGCCACATCCGTCCTGCCATATCTTGCCGGTCTCCGCCTCGATGCGCAGCTCACGATGCAGCGTGTCCCGCTCGCTTGGCTGACGATCGGCTCGGAACACCTCGGTCAGTGTCGTCTCACTGTGCTGACCCGGCAGCATGCCGCTGACGGCGTCGACGGTGATCTCCGCGACTCCCTCCGGCCGTTCGAAATTGTGCACGGGCAGGTCGTTGAGCGCCGCGACTTCGGCCATGTAATCGTGCCAGATGAAAGTGGGCCCATCGGCGGCGAACACGTCCTCGATCGCTGAAAAATCGCTGTTGCCGACCCATACGCCCGTCACGATGGCGCCATCGATCACCTCGGGGTCGGGGTCGGGAGCCAGGTAGCCGACAGCCTGGAGGTCCTTGAAGTCGTTGGTCGTGCCGGTCTTCAACGTCGCGGGCCGCCGGCCGGCATCGGTCTGGAGCTGGAAGCGCGGACCCCACAGCGGGTTGGTCTCGGGATCGGTGTTGTCGGCGAGGATGTCGGTCACGAGGTGGGCCGATGCGGCTGACAGGACCTGTTCGGGATCCTCTGCGTCGGTGGCATGGTTGTAGATGACGTTGCCGCGGGAGTCCTCGATGCGCTCGATGAGATACGGCGGGTGGAACTGCCCGCCGTTCGCGATTCCGCCGTAGGCTCCCACCAGGTCCAGGAAATGCACCCCGATGGTGCCCAGCGTCAGTGACGGGACGGCGACCGCCTCTTCCTGTCTTGGGTCCCAGTCGAGGCCGAGCCGCTCACCCAGGCGGACGACAGCGTCGGTCCCGATGAGTTGCTGCGCCTTCACGACCGGGATGTTGAGCGAGTACTTCAACGCGTCGCGCACGCGAACGGGACCCCGCTCGCGGTTATCCGCGTTTGGGACGGAGTAGCCATCCACGATCTCCCCCTCGACGTCCATGAACATCGTCGACGGGGTGATGACGCCCGATTCGAAGCCCGCGGCATACGTGATCGGCTTGAAGGCAGATCCTGACTGGCGATAGGCCTGTCCGATCACGTCGAAGTTCGCCTGGTGCTCCGGTGTCGACTCGCCGAAGAAGTTGGCACTGCCGACATAGGCGAGCACTGCGCCGGTCCGGTAGTTGACGGTCACCATGGCGTCATTGTTGATGTTGCGACCCTGAAGCTGGCCGATCCAGCCGTTCTCGCCGGCCGCCGCCTCGCCGTACTTCGTGACGAGTTGCTCGGTGCTCAGCCGGTCCATGTCGTAGGCGATCTGGGCCCACTTCTCTGCGGTTGCCTGGTAGCCGTCGTAATCGAGCGTGGTGATGATCCGCAGCCCATCGACGTCGAGCGCCTCTTCGCCCTCCAGCAGCTGGCCGGCCTCGCGCCGGACGGCGTACACGAAGTGCGGCGCGAGGTACGCGTTGTCGTCCGGCGGCGCGAGGAGCACCTGCTCGGCGATCGCGGCGTCGTACTCAGCCCGCGAGATGAAATCGGAGTCGAGCATCTGGTTGAGGACGATGTTGCGCGACCTCATGGCCTGGGCAGTCTCGGGCACGACATACCTGGTCGAACCGTCCACCTGTTGCTCGACCGCCTCCGGGGAGGGGTCGAGCCGCGATGGCGCACGCACCAGGCTCGCCAGCATCGCGGCTTCACTGATCGTCAGCTGTTGATCGGCGTCCGCGGACGTCAGATCCTTGCCGAAATAGGCATTGGCCGCGGCCCAGATCCCGTACGCGTTGTTGCCGTAATAGACCTGGTTGAGGTACATCTCGATGATCCGCTGCTTGCCCTCGACTCCGGGATACCGGTCAGCGAGTCGAAGCGCGAGGATTGCCTCCTTGATTTTGCGCTCGACCTGGCGTTCAGGATCAGCCATCAGCTCCGCGTCGAAGAGGCGCATCCGCACGAGCTGCTGACAGATGGTCGATGCGCCGGACACCGTCTGGCCGGCCTGAAAATTCTGGAGGACAGCCCGCACGATGCTGCGGAAGTCGACGCAGGGGTTTGTCCAGAATGTCCGATCCTCCGCGGCCACCTGTGCCTCAATCATCAGCTCGGGCATCTCCGCGAAGCTGATCTCGCGGCGATCCTCGATGGCGAAGGTCGCCAGCTCCGTTCCATCGGCCGAAATGACACTCGAGCCTTCGACGAGGTCGAAGGTCTCGATGTCGGCCACATCGGGCAGGCCGCTGGTAAACGAGCTGTAGACGCTGAGGATGAGCGCAAAGAGGCCGCACGCCAGCAGCCCGAACGCCGCCAGGATGAGCCGAGGTACCGCCGTGGAGCCAGGTCGGCGGCGGGGGTGTGCGCTCGCGGACCCGCGGCGTGGGGCGGGCCGCCGGCCCGCCGGCGGTGCTCGTCGGGTCATCGGGCGGCAGGGTAGCACGGATGTTCGATGCGTATACTCATCGCCCCATGGAGACGTATGCCGCGCGGACAGCCGTGCTTGACGACCTTGAATGGCGTCGGATGGTCGCGGACAGGACCGATCTTGACGCCCTTCGCTCGGCCATGGCCGCCGCTCCAGTGACCTATTACGGCGGCTTCGATCCGACGGCGCCGAGCCTCCATTTTGGCAACCTGGTGCTGTTGATCACCATGCGCCGCCTTCAGCTGGCCGGGCACCGTCCGATCGGCCTGGTCGGCGGCGCGACCGGCCTGGTCGGGGACCCGAGCGGGCGGACCAGCGAGCGAACGCTCAACGATCCGGATGTGATCGCCGGCTGGGTGGAGGGCATCAGGTTTCAGGTGGAGCGCTACCTGGATTTCGAGGGTTCCAACGCTGCCCTGCTCGTCAACAACCTCGACTGGACGGCACAGATGTCGGCGATCGACTGGCTGCGGGATATCGGCAAGCATTTCAGCGTCAGCCGCATGCTCGCGAAGGAATCCGTCAGCGCCCGGCTCGAGGCGGGGGGCATCAGCTATACCGAGTTCAGCTACCAGGTGATGCAGGCGGTGGACTTCCTGGAGTTGTATCGGCGTCACGGCTGTACCCTTCAGCTCGGCGGCAGCGACCAGTGGGGCAACCTCACCGCCGGGGTGGACCTGATCAGGCGGGTCGAGGGCTCGATGGCGCACGCGCTGGCGACGCCGCTCATCACGCGACCCGATGGCGAAAAGTTCGGCAAGAGCTCCGGCTCCACGCTGTGGCTGGATCCCGAGCTCACCGCGCCATTCGCGTTCTACCAATGGTTCCTCAACACCAATGACGCCATCGTCGGCACGTACCTGCGCGTCTTCAGCTTCCGTTCGCACGCTGAGATAGCGACGCTCGAGGCCGAGGTGGTGTCACGTCCCGAGTCTCGCTCGGCTCAACGCGCCCTCGCGGCCGAGGTGACCGAGCTCGTCCATGGCCCGGATGCGACGCGGGCGGCCATGGCGGCATCCGAGGCGCTCTTTGGAGGCAGCGACCTGCATGTCCTTGACGCGGCCACGCTCGCCGCGGCATTCGCTGACCTCCGGCGCGCTGCTCTTCCCGGCCGCGATGGTCTTCCGTCGGTGCTCGACCTGTTCGTGCAGACCGGCCTCTCGGAGAGTCGCGGTGCGGCGCGCCGAGTGCTCGCCGATGGTGGCGGCTACATCAACAATGTCCGCGTCGCGGATCCGGCCGCGGTCCCTGATCGCACGGACCTTCTCGCGGGGCGCTGGCTGTTGCTGCGCCGCGGAAAGCGCAACCTTGCCGTCGCGGAGGTCGTGGAATGATGGCTCTCGCCTTCCTGACCGGCGCAATTGCGTCCGGCTTCACCGCTGCCAGCCTGACCGCGCTGCTGATCTGGATTGCCACGTTGATCGCCGGGCCGACGGATCCGTGGTCGATCGCTCCCTGGTTGGTGAGCGTGGTCGCGGCGCTGGTTGCGATCGGTACCTATCGCGCCGAGGGAATCGCGCACCGCCGAACCCTCGCCCGCATGCGCTCGACGGGCGAACCCTGGGCGTATCGCGACTAATGGGCTAGTCGTCGGCATCCAGGGCTTGGCGAACCCAGTCGTGGATTGAGGCGTGCGCGTCCGACGGGTATGCGGCGCCGGTTGCACGCGCCACCTCGCCGGCGACGGCTTGGAACAGCTCCATGCTCGCGAGGATGGAGCGGCCGAGATCGGCGGTGTCGTAGTGGGCCTGGGAGACAGCCAGTCCGGTAACCGTTGCGGGAGCTGCCCAGCGTTCCAGAAATCGTCCGTCGTAGAACGTGTTCGTTGCGCCGTCGGACCGCGCCGCAGCCTGCCACTCGACGAAGCGGCGCAGGATCGCACCCTGGTACGCGTTGTGGCACCCGACTGCGACGGCGAGCTCCCCGCGCCGGAGCTTCTTGGTGACCCACACGCAGTGGTAAAGGTAATCGCCGATGAGGTTGGCGACGTTTTCAGGTGCCGGGGGCCACGGTGCTGCGCCATGAATCGCGCGCGGGTCGGCAGCGGTGGCCATGTCGGCAAGATCACCGAATCGCGCATCCTTGTCGGCGAGCACCCGATACCCGCGCGCGAGAACCGGCACGGCTCCGTCCGCGGAGATCACCGCATCGATACCCTCCAGCGGGATCATGACCATGTCCACATCGATGGCATCTTCGAACAGGACGCGTCGTTCGAACAATCCGGCCAGCGCCGTCCGCTCGACGAAGGTGAGCACCACCGGGCCGACATTGTCCAGCCACCGGCCGTCCTTCAGCCACCGGTCGGCATCGGTGGTGAAGACGAGCAGATCGGTGTCCGACCACTCGTCGGCGGGAATTTCGGCGCGCGCGCGTGAACCCAGGAGGATCAGGCCGCGGACGGTCTCTTCGCGTTGCGCCCATTCGCCGAGCCTGTCGAGCGCCTCATTCGGAGTCAGCGGCCACGCTCCGGGCCGTGCCCGTTGTTCGCAGCATCCGCGACAACCCTATCAGCGATGGTGTGGGGCACCTCCGCGTAGTGGTCGACCTTCCAGCTGAAGCGGCCGCGGCCCTGCGTGATCGAGCGCAGCTCGGTGGCGTAGCGGAACATCTCGGCCTGTGGGACCTGTGCCTTGAGATGCTGCATGCCCTCGATGGAGTCCATTCCGAGGACATGGCCACGCTTCGAGGTGATCTGGCCCATCACGTCACCCATGAAGGCATCCGGCACCACTACGTCGACCTCCAGGATCGGTTCAAGGAGCGCAGGCGAAGCTGCGTCAAACGCTTTCCTGAGTGCCTGGGATGCTGCGACCTTGAAGGCCATCTCGGAGCTGTCGACGGGGTGGTACGAGCCGTCGACCAACGTGGCGGTGAGGTCGACTACCGGGTAGCCAGCCAGCACACCCTCGGCCATCGCTTCGCGGAGGCCCTTTTCGACCGCGGGGATGTACTGCTTTGGCACCACGCCGCCCACGATCTTGTTCCCGAATACAAAGCCGGCGCCCATCTCCGCGGGCGCAAACTCGATCACCACGTGCCCGTATTGGCCGTGCCCGCCGGTTTGCCGCTTGTACCGATTTTCGATACGCGCCGCCTGCCGAATCGTCTCCCGATAGGGCACGCGCGGCGTGGCGGTCCTGACGGCAGCCCCGAACTTTCGCTTGAGGCGGTCCACGATCACATCGACGTGCGCATCGCCCATGGCGGTCAGGATTGTTTCCCCCGTGCCGTCCTCGCGCCGGATATGGATGGCAGGCTCTTCCTCGCTGAGCCGATGCAGCGCCTGTCCGAGCTTGTCCAGGTCGGCCTTCGACTCGGGCTCGATGGCCACCTGGAGAGAAGGAGCCGGAAATTCGAGCGGAGCAAGCTCCACCGCGTGACCCCGATCGGCGACGAGGGTGTCACCGGCGGCCGTGGAGGTCAGCTTGGCAACAGCGGCGATGTCCCCGGGTCCCACCTTCGACAGCGTCTCCGTGTCCTTGCCCTGGACCGACAGGAGGTTGCCGATGCGTTCCTCCTCCTTGCGCGTTGCGTTGTAGATGTGGGCCTGCCCGTTGAGGGTGCCGGAGATGACACGGAAGTAGGTGAGGCGGCCGACGAAGGGGTCGGCGCTGGCCTTGAATACCTGCGCCACGAACGGACCGTCGGGATCGGGCGCGATCTGGTCACCGTGGCCGGTGGCGCGCGTCCCGACCTCCGCCGGGGAGGGAACGTGCTTGGCGATCATCGTGATCAACTCGCGGACGCCGATATTCTGCGTTGCCGAGCCTACAAATACCGGTACGACCGAGCCCTCACGGGTGCCCTTGTGCAGCGCCGCCTCGATCTCGGCATCGGTGAAGGCCCCGCCCTCGAGGTACTTCTCCATCAGCTCGTCGCTCGCCTCGGCGGCCGCCTCCACCAGCGCGTCGCGTCGCGAATGCTCGATGCCCTCGAGTTCGGCCGGGATGGGCACCTCCTTCGGCGAGCCGTTCTCGTAGACGTTGGCGTGCTCCTCGATGACGTCGACGTACCCGCGGAACGATTCGCCTGAGCCGATGGGCAGGTAGACCGGCGCGATCTTCGGGCCGAACCGGGCTTTCAGCGCCTCCAACGTTCCGTCGTAGTTGGCGTTTTCGCGATCCATCTTGTTGACGAAGATCATGCGCGGCAGGCGGCGCGCATCGGCAAGCTTCCAGACCTCCTCGGTGCCGACCTCGACACCGGCCGATGCGTCGACCACTACGATCACCGCGTCGACGGCTGCCAGTGCCTCCACGACATCGGCCTGGAAGTCCGCGTACCCCGGTGTATCCACGATCGTGATCCGCACCCCTTCGTGCTCCATGGAGGCGATTCCCAGATTGATGCTCTGGCTGCGCTTGAGCTCGTCAGGGTCCCAGTCCAGGGCGGTCGTCCCCGCTTCGACGGTCCCGAGCCGTGGGATCGCCCCGGCATCGAACAGCATCGCCTCGGCGAGGCTCGTCTTGCCGGCACCTCCGTGGGAGACGAGGGCGATGTTTCGGATCCTGTCGGGGCTGGTCGGCTTCATCGGTGCTCCTTGCGCAAGCAGTGCCGGAGTCGCCGAGGCCGATGTTGTCCGCCTCGAGCGATCGGAGGCCGGGGATGGACGCCATTATAGGAGCCGAATTAGCGGACAATGGACCCCGATGGACCGACTCCTGATCGCACACGTCGATTACGTCACCGACCCCGGTGGCTCCCCGGACCCGATCGGCTTTCTGTTCGACGCGCTGTCGCGGCCGGGCTCGCTTCTCCTGCTCGGTATCGGGCTTGTGGTCGTCGTGCTGGTACTCCTCGCGTGGGGCCGCTGGCGACCACTCGAGGTTGCCCGCACACGATTCATCGAACATGTCGCGGGGTATCGAGAGTATCTGCCCTGGATCGTGCGGCTGTCCGTCGGTCTGGTGCTGATCGGTTCCGGAGTGTCGCGCGTGCGGTTCCTGCCCACCATGGATGCGGACGGATTGTTCGCGCTGCTGCTGACCGCGACGGGCTTCCTTCTGCTTCTCGGCCTGGCGGTGCGACCGGCCGCCCTCATTGCGCTTGGCGCCTACGTCGTCACCTTCGTCGTCAATCCGGAGCTGGTGATGATGCTCGATGTCGCCGGAGCCGTTGCCGCAGCCGCCATCCTGGGTCCGGGTCGCCCGAGCCTGGACGATCTGCTGCGCGCGGCCTTCCCGGGTGGTCCGGGGGCACGAGCGGCCAACGTGAACCTTGCGAGCAGCCGGTACGACGACATCGTGCCGCTCGTCGTGCGGCTTGGACTCGGAGGCGCCTTCGCCGCTTCGGGGATCGTGGACAAGCTCTTCATCTACGACCAGGCCCTTGCGGCCGTTGACCGCTATGAGCTCACCGCCGTGGTGCCCGTCGCCGCTGAGCTGTGGGTGCTCGGCGCGATCCTGATCGAGACGGCCCTTGGCGTCGCCATCATCTTCGGAGTGCTGACGCGCTTCAGCGCCGTCGTCGGCTTCGCCGTGCTGACGCTGGCGCTCTTCGCGCTGCCCGACGACCCGGTCATCGCGCACGTCGGCCTCTTCGGGCTCTCGTCCGTTCTGGTCATTCTCGGCGCCGGCCGCTGGAGCGTGGACCGCGCCGTGCTTGTGCCACTCGGGGAACGCATTCGCCGTGGTTGAGTGTGGCGAGTCCATCGGCCGCCGGTGGACTGACGTCTGACCTGGGGAGCTGTTGGTAGAATCTGAATCTCGACCGTCAGCAGCAACAATGCCCGCAGCAAGCGCGGCAGGAGGACCGGTGTCAGGCCACAGCAAATGGTCCCAGATCAAACGGCAGAAAGGCGCCAACGACGCGAAGCGCGGCGCGGTCTTCACGAAACTGGCCCGCGAGATCATGACCGCCGCTCGGCAGGGTGGGGGAGACCAGGACGCCAACTACCGTCTCCGCATGGCGGTGGACACGGCCAAGTCCGCCTCGATGCCCGCTGAGAACATCAAGCGCGCCATCGAACGCGCGACCGGCGGCGGAGCCGATGCAGAGCAGTATGAAGAAGTGACATACGAGGGACTCGGGCCGGCGAATGTCGCGGTGGTCATCGCCGCGATGACGGACAACCGGAATCGCACCGCATCCGAGATTCGCAGCGTCTTCAGCAAGGCGGGCGGATCGCTGTCCTCTGTCGCATGGCAGTTCGAACACAAGGGTCTTATCAGCCTCCCGCTCAACGGCAGTGATCCCGACGAGCTGACGATGGCGGCAATCGATGCCGGCGCCTCCGACGTCAGCGCACCTGATTCCGGGGCGATCATGGTGACCACTGAGCCGGCGGACCTCGAATCGGTGCGCCGAACGCTGGCCCAGGGCGGCTTTGACGCCGATTCGGCAGAGCTCTCGATGGAGCCGACGACAAAAGTTGAAATCGGCGATGAGAAGACGGCCAGGCAGGTCCTCCAGTTCATGGAGCGCCTGGAGGACCTCGACGACGTCCAGAACGTCTACGCCAACTTCGACATTCCCGACGCGTTGATGGAACGGCTCGAGGCCCAGGTGGTCTAGGCGTCAGCTCGCGGCTTCGGTCGAGCCTTTGCGGCGGCCGTCGCGCGTCCTCGACGCCACCGGAGACTCAGTCGCGGCGCCGAGGTACCCACTCAGCAATGCGCCGACGTCCGGCACGGTCTCGTGGCGGAGACGATAGCGTTTGGAACCGACGCCAACCGAGATGAGCCCGGCCGATCGGAGGATGATCAGATGATGATGCATGGTCGTCTTCGCGACGCCGAACGTCTCAGCCAGCTCCATGAGGGTCTTCTCGCCGTCAGCGAGCATTCGCAGGATCCGAAGCCGCTTCTCATCACCCAGCGCCTTTGAAAGCCTCACCAGTCGCGGCGGGGGTGTGTCCGAATCCGCGAGGATGCTTTCATCCGCCACGGGATAGATGATCAGGAGCACCTCGCCGAATTCCAGGTACGAAACGAGCGGCCGGTTTACAAAGCTGGGAACCATGACCACGCGGTCGATGCCGGGCCGCGGAGCGAATTCAACGCCGTTCGTCGCGACGGTGACGAATCGGTCAACGGCGAGATCGCGTGCAAGATCGCGCTTGCTTTCTGCGTCGCGCTCCAGGATCGGCATGATGGTCGGCAGCTCGGGCAGGATGACTCGCTCGGCCCACTGCTCGAGGACACCTACCAGCTCTGCCTTGAAGGCGATACCATCCGTGTCCAGGATGCCCCGCAAATAGTCGCTCCACGGCTCCCAATCCGGATGCGAGGTGCGCAGGAACTCCGTCTTCGCCGCCGCGTCGCCGCCGATGGCAGCACGGATCACGGCGGCTGGGGTCATGCGTCTGATGTCGCGAGCGTAGAACTGCACCAGGTGCAGCCGGATCTCGTCCGCGTCGGTTTGGCGCAGATGCTTCAGGAAGGAGGGGATATCGCGCGGCGCGGGTGTGTCGTACGCGATCCCGGCAAGATGAATGAACGTATCGGGGTCACCCAGCGAGACGGCGGCGATGCGAGCGAGAAGGTCGTCGCCGGCCCGCTGACGCGCGTTCCCGATCCAACCGCTTCCGATTTCGTACGTGCCTGACTCATCTTCGCTGAACGCGGTCACGAGCGACTCGAGAAGCTCGTAGGCCGGCGAGACCTCGATCGTTACTCCCGGCGGCGTGCCGGGACGGCGGGTCGGTGCCACGGCTTCTCCCTCTCAGCGTGCCAGTGTGCGAATCAGGCGGCGCGGGAGAGGGGCTGATGGCGAGCGGGCTGTTCGACCCGCTCGCCGCTCAGCGAGCTACCGGCCATGATCAGGGCATGGCCAATGCGAATTCGCCAGGCGACGCGGGCATGAGCCGATCGTCGGGCAGGCAGCGTTCTGAGGCTGCTCTGGCGTTCCCGAATGAGGGAATCGAGGACGCCAGGGTTCGGTGGGAGCATCATTGTGGAGGACCGTTCCTTCGACCGTATTGCGATTGGTTCGAAGAATCTCGAACGCACGGGTACATCGTACGACTATTGTCGATCGACTGTCAAGCATCTGGACGCCTCTCGGCCAAATTCCCTACCATGCCAACGTGATCACGCTCGGTATCGACCCAGGCACCGCCACCTGCGGCTATGGCGTGGTCGAGCTTCGTGATGGGGAGGTCCGTATGGTGGATGCCGGGTGCATCCGCACCCCGGCCGTGGACACGGACGCGGAGCGCCTTCGCCAGCTCCACGGGGCACTGCGGGCACTCATCGGGGAGCATCGGCCGCAGCGCATCGGAATCGAACGCCTCTTCTTCCAGCGCAACGTGCAGACGGCGATGACGGTCGGCCAGGCGCGAGGCGTCGCCCTCCTCGCTGCGGCGGAATCGAATGTGCCGATCGATGAGCCCACGCCCAACGAGGTGAAGCAGACGATCTGTGGAAATGGCTCGGCCGACAAGGCGCAGGTGGCGTCCATGGTCCAGCGCCTCCTCCGCGTCAGCCTCGTCGGCGTGCCCGATGATGCCACCGACGCGCTGGCGATCGCCATCGGGTGTGCCTACCGTGCAGCGTCCGAGCCGAAAGTGGTGACCAGATGATCGGATCGGTCCGCGGACCGGTGACGCATGTCGGGCAGGACTACGCCCTCGTGGAGGTGGTCGGTATCGGCTACCGGATCATGGCAGGACCGGCGCTGCTGGCGAAGCTGCGGATCGGTCGGGAAGCATCGGTCTTCACCCATCATCTCGTTCGCGAGGATCAGGAGGCGCTGTTCGGCTTTGCCACCACGGAGGAACTGACGTTCTTCGAGTTGCTCATGACGGTCGCCGGGGTCGGTCCGCGCCTGGCACTTGCCATCACGGCGGCCCACGCGGTGACCAAGCTCCAGCTCGCGATTGTGACCGATGAACCGGACACCTTCACGGCCGTCTCGGGGGTCGGGCGCAAGACTGCGCAGCGCATCATCCTGGAGCTCAAGGAGAAGGTGCATGCGGCCGGCATCGCCGGGGGTGGTGCGAGCTCGACCGATTCGGACGTCGTCGCCGCGCTCGAGTCGCTCGGCTACTCGGCGTCCGAGGCCAGGCGTGCTGCCGGCGCGGTGGCTGGGACCGCGGAGGAGCTCGACGTGCGCATCAAAGCAGCCCTCCAGGAGCTTGCCCGCTCGCGATGACGACGCCGCGCGACTGGAGCGACCCGACCGTCGCTGAGCACATCCTCCGCACGTATCGCGTCTGGGCGGTGGTGGGGTGCTCGTCGCATCCGTGGCGCGCCTCACATGGCGTCTCGCGTTACCTGCTCAGCCAGGGCTATGGCGTCGTTCCCATCAACCCCAACGAGTCGGTGATCCACGGAGAGCTGGCCTACCCGGATCTCGCTTCGGTGCCCACGGATCCGCGCGCACCGATCGAGGTAGTCGATATCTTCCGCCGTTCCGAGCTCGTCCTGCCCCACGTCGAGGAGGCCATCGCCATCGGTGCCCGAGCGGTATGGATGCAGCTCGAAGTCTGGAACGAAGAGGCTGCGCTGCTGGCGGCGAATGCCGGGCTCGAGGTTGTCATGGACCGCTGCCCGGCGATCGACCATCCGACCATGATCGGCTCCCGACGTTCCTGATCGCATCCGACGGGCTCGTTCCGACGAGGCCGTTACGCTGAGCGGCCACGCATTCTGGCGACGGCGCTCACTCGCGCCGGAGGACAAGCCCGATGTTTCCGAACGGCGGCCGTGGATCGGAGTAGGTCTTCACCCGGGGATCGTCGCTCGACTCCGCAACAAGGTCCCAGAGGCGGTTCTGCGCGTCAAAGCTGACTTCGGCGAGCTGCGGCCATCGGTCGAGCATGCGGAGCCCGATCTCATTGACCAGGTGCTGAATGGAGAGGCTGACGAACTCGTGGAACACGGCGCTCGCCAAGTCGGCTACCTGTTCGGCGGCGACGTAGCGAGCGGGATCGGCCAGCACGGCATGCGACGCATCGGTGTAGCGCCAGCCGATATCGCACCAGATATAGAGCGGACGGTCGGGACGCTCGGGGAGGGTCGTGTGCTCATCGCGCGCGAAGTCAGCGAATGAGGACCCGGTGACCTTGATGAGCTGGAGCTCGCGCCGCCCCGACTCGTGATCCGTGACGACGACGGAGCCCTCGACCGTGCGCTCGAGCTCGAGCCGTGCGCTGCCGAAGTCGCCTCGGTCACGGCTGAAGAGCCGATCGGAGGTATCGAAGCCGTCGCTCCCGGGAATGAACGCGGCCGGGAAAGGCAGGTCGCGACCGAGCATGGTCAGCCGCTCCATGTGCGGATACGTGTCGAGAAACGCGGTACCCACCTCAATCAGCCATTCCTCGAGCGTGCGGGCGCGGGCGCGCAACGAAACGGCGTGGATGAAGTTCTTCATGGTGTCCGTGGCCACCACCAGGCGGTTATCGCCCGTCGTGTACGCGTCCAGGAAGACCTCGCCGCGCACCACCACTTCGATCTGGGCCGCGGCCAGCGTGTTGTCGCGGCCGGCGAACGGTGATTCGGGGATCGGAGTGATGCCGGTCAACGGCTCGGCATGCGTTCGGTAGACCTTGACGTCCGCCTTGCCGTAGCGGATCTCGTGTTTCATTCCCATCACTGCTCCTCGCCGAAGAGTTCGACCGCTGCGGTGCGAATCTCGACATCCAGGCCGCCCCGGGCGTCGACGTCAAGGTCCCAGCGCCGGACCAGCTCGCGAAACTCGGGACTATCAGAAACGGACGCGATGCGACGCGCGCCGTCGATCGGCTGGCGCACGCCGCCGACGATGGAGGCCGCTGCATGGAGCGCCAGCAATTGCCCAGCCTGCGCCGCATCCCACTCCTCCAGGCCGATTTCGCTCATTAGTCGGGCGACGATCGGGGCGAGATCGGATTCCTCCGTCTGGTTTGCCAGGGAGAGCGTCAACAGGGGTCGCGATTCAACACCTTCCTCGATGAGCCGCTGCGCCGCTCGGATCAACCCGTCGCGGTCCGATTCGCCAATCATCCAGCGCGATGTCTCGAGCGCAAGTACCTCGCGCAGCTCCTCGGGCAAGGGGCGTGGACCCCGCAGTGTCGCCATCCGATCGCGCGCGATCAGGACGATGTCGTCCAGCGCGCGGCGGAGCTCCTCGTCACGATCGGCGCGAAGCGACCGTTCGAGCAGGGGGATGATATCGACGCGTGGCCGGCCGGCCACGAATACGACGAAACGGAATCCAAACCTGGACTCGTAGGCCCCGTTCAGCGCGATGAGCTCTTCGCCGACCCAGGCTTGGCTGACATGACCATCGCCCTGCTCACCGAGCGAGAGGTCCGAGACGAGTGTCGGGTCCGCGCCGATGCGCGGGTGCGCGTCGAGCAGCTCGATTTGGCCCGCCTCCGGGATTTCGCGGGCGATCACGCGGGCCGCGTCGAAGAGGTCGTCGTGTGACTCGAACGGCCGCGCTTCCCCGAGCCGCGTGACGAATGTCGGCGCACGCTCGAACAGTGGCCCGACGACGCCTGCGAATCCAGCCGCGTCGAGCGCATTGAGATCCTCGACCGACGGGACCTCCGCCATGTTCAGCTGCCGCGGTAGGTGCTCATCCCGAAGGGGCTGAGCAGGAGCGGGACGTGGTACGAGCGCGACGCGTCGGTGATGTGCAAAGCGAGCGCGGCGCTCTGGAAGAACGCGTCCGGGTCGTCCGCATATGCGCCGATGTCGAAGGCAAGCTGGTAATCACCTGCGGAAAGGTCCGAGCCGTCGAGCAGGTCGCCGATGCGACCGTCCTCATCGGTCAGGAGATCCGAGACGAGCTCGGGTGCGTCGCCATCGGCCATGCGGAAAAGAGCGACGCCGACGCCGGACGCAGGGCTGCCTCTCACCAGGTCAAGGACGTGTGTGCTGATCGTTGCGCGCGCGTCGGCCATGAAAGCCTCTGTAACTGTCGCTGCATCATGCCCGATATTCGTGCCGCGCCGCGACGGTTGGCCCCACTGATCGGTCCCGCTCGGCGTATCCTCCGCAGATGGCAGACCTGACGATCACGGTGGGGGAGATGCGGTTCGGCGCGCGCTGGGAGGAGGCCGCACCAAAGACGCGCCAGGCGCTGCTGCCATGGCTCCCGATCCGGTCGAAGTTGATCCACTGCAAATGGAGCGGCGAGTCGACCTGGATTCCGTTCGGGGAGGAGCGGCCGAACGTCGGCTTGGAGAACCACACGTCGCACCCTGCGCCGGGCGACCTGCTCATCTACATCGGTGACATCAGCGAGTGCGAGATCCTGTTTCCCTACGGCGCCTGTAGCTTCAACTCGAGAGTCGGCCAGCTGGCGGGGAACCACTTTGCGACGCTGGTCCCCGATGAGGGCTGGCTTGACCGATTGCGCACGGTCGGCCGCCGCGTCCTGTGGGAGGGAGCCCAGGAGATCCAGATCGAGGAGGCACCCTGAGCGCTGACCTCCTCATTGTCGGTGGGAGTGTCGTCACCCCCGAGGGCATACGGGAGATTGACATCGCCGTGGCCAACGGACGGATCGAGGCGATCGGACCCGAGCTCGCACCCGGCGGCGCACGCATCGTCGATGCGACCGGCATGCTCGTCCTGCCCGGGGTCATCGACGTCCACACGCATCTGCGGCTCCCCGATGCCGAGCATCCGGATCGGTTCCGGCAGGACGCGCTTGCCGCCGCCCACGGTGGCACGACCACCGTGCTGACCTTCAACAACCCGGGCACCGGCATCTCAGACGAGGGTGCTCGCTCGCTCCTGGGCGGCCTCGCGGAGTTCCAGGAGCGAACGGTCGAGCAGTCTCCGATCGACTATGGGCTCTGCGCGGTCATCAGCGGGCAGCAGGCGAATCCCATCGGCGATCTGCCTGCACTCATCGAGGCCGGGGTGCCGACCTTCAAGGCCTTCATGGTGTACGACTTCCGGTTGTGCGACGAGGATCTCGATCAAGCCATGCGCACCGCAGGGCAGCATGGCGGCATGCTCCAGGTGCATTGCGAGGACCCCGCCATCATTGACCCGCTCGTCGCCGATGCCCTGAGCAAGGGTCAGACAGCCTGCCGCTACCACGCTTTGACCAGACCGTCACGCGCGGAGGGTGTGGCGACACGCAAGGCGATCGAGATGGCGAGGCGCGCCGAGGCGCCGCTCTACATCGTGCATCTCAGCTGCGAGGAGGCGCTCGATGCCGTCGCGGAGGCCAAGGCGCACGGTGAACCGGTCTATGCCGAGACCTGCCCCCATTACCTGACCTTCACCGATGTGCTGTATGCCGATCCCGACGAACGCGAGGTCATCAAGCGCGTCATCTCGCCGCCGTTACGGACGGAAGATGATGTCGAGGCCCTGTGGGCGGGCCTTCGCGACGGCATTCTCGACGTGGTGGCCAGCGATCACGTCGCCGACCGCCTTGATCGCGAGAAGCGCGTTCCGGCGCCTGCCTTCCCGGAGATCAGCAACGGCGCACCGGGCATCGAAACGCTGTTGAGCGTTGTCTACTCGCAGGGCGTGGCCGCGGGTCGCATCGGCGTGCATCGCATGGTGGAGGTGCTGGCCGGCAACCCGGCACGCCTCTTCGGGCTGCAGTCGAAGGGCGCGATCGCGCCAGGTCTCGACGCCGACCTGGTGATCTGGGATCCGGGTGCGCGTCGCAGCCTGCGACAGGCGGACCTGCACCACACGAGCGACTTCTCACCGTACGAAGGAATGCAGTTCCAGGGAGCCGTCCGAGACGTGATCATTGGCGGTCGAGGGATCGGGGAAACGAGAGGCCGGTTCCTCGAGCGATGGCTGTTGTGACCGGCGGTCCGTCGCGCTCGGCGCGATGGGAACCGATGCAGGCCATTTGGCGTCGGAGCGGCATGCAACAAGCCATCACTCCCGTTCTCCTGCTGACCGCCCTGCTCGCTGCCTGCGGCGCGGGCCAGGCGCCGACTGACCCCACTGACCCGCGTGCGTCCGATGGACTGGTGGTCGGCGACTGGGTGCTGACCGGCGGCTCAATCGATGGACAGGATGCTCCAATCCTAGACAACCATCGCATCACGTTGACGATCTCGGGGAGCCGGATCGCGGGCACGGCCGCGTGCAACAGCTATGGGGGCGAGATCAGAATGGGCGGCGACGGCCTGCGCCTGGAGAACCTTGGTCAGACCGACATGGCCTGCGAGGATCCAGCCATGACCGCGGAAGCCGCGTACCTCGGAGCGATGGCACGGGTCCGCCAGATCACGCGCGACGGAGAGGAGCTGGTGGCGCGGGGGGACGGGGTCGACCTGCGATTCGCAGCGCTGACTGCGCCGCCGACATCCGACCTCGTGAACACCAGATGGGTGCTCGACACGCTGGTCGACGGTGATGTCGCATCGCGGCCGATGGGCGAGCCGGCGACGCTCGAGCTGCATGAAGACGGAACGTTCACCGGCTCGACCGGCTGCCGTACCTTTTCGGGGAACTGGATGGAGCAGGGAGACCAGATTCAGGCGCCGAGCTGGGGGATGAACGAGACGGCATGCCCGCCGGAATTGAGCGACCAGGACAGCCACGTTGTGAGCGTCATCGGCGATGGGTTCATCCCCACCATCGATGGCGAACTCCTGACCCTGTTGTGATCCGGAAGGGATCGGCCTGGTGTACCGCTCCAGCCATTGAGCGCGTGTGGTGTACCCTGACTCCTTGATCAGATCCACGACGAGACTCTCCCGCCGCAGCTCGGGCGACCTGCGCGCCATCCGCCATGCCACGACCCGCATCGAGGAACTGAGCGCCACGCTCGACCGTGAGCTGTTGCGTGAGGCTCGGCCCGAGGAGCAATTGCGGCTCCTGCGCCAGACGACGAGTCAGATCACGCGAACGGCAAATGACGCCATCCAGGCATACCGGCGCTTGACCGAGGGGCTTCGTGTCGAGTCAGAGCGCAGCGACACGGATCCGTCAGAGGCGGCTCGGACGGCCCAGGCACTCGCCGATGCACGAGCCGAGATGCTGAAGGCACTGGAGGTCGCGAGCCAGAAATACCCTTGGGCGAAGCCGTGGCGGCCAGACGAACCGTAGTCGACAGTGGGGCCCAAATACCACACGACCCGGCGGGGAAACCCGCCGGGTCGTTTATTGGTGTCCTGCTGGCGCCTAGCGGCGGAAGCAGTCACTGCAGTAGACCGGCTTGGTGCCGGTGGGACGGAACGGAACGCGGGCTTCCTTGCCACAGCCGTCGCAGGTGGCGCTGAACATCTCGCGCGGCCGGTCGCTGTAGCCACCGCCACCGCCGTAGCCCCCACCGCCACCGCCACCGCCGTAGCCACCGGTGCTCTCGCCGCGTGCGGCCTTCTTGGCTGCGCGACAGGCCGGGCATCGGCGCGGCTCGCTGAACTGGCGGTCAGCGTAGAACTGCTGGTCGCTCGCGGTGAACGAGAACTCCATTCCGCAGTCGACGCAGGTCAGCGTCTTGTCCTGGTAGGTCAACAAAGAAAAACACTCCTCTTGTGCGGCCTCAGCGAGCCATCTCGCCGTTAAGACCGTGAGAGGAGCGTTCGTGCTGCCGCGATGTTATGCCCAAGCTGGGCGTTGCTTCCGAAAGCGTACCACGGTTTCCGTGCCACGTCACCATTGATTTTGCGACTCGCTCGCCTGGCCGTGGCCCGAGCGGTCGTGTGCGAATTCGAGGAAACCGATGTCGCCGGGCGAGTGGTTGGCCCTCGTCAGGAGTACCGCTGCCTCGCTGAGCTGCTGGATTCCGTGTGAGATGCATGACGTAGTACCACAGGGGAAGGGGGTCCTCGTCGCGAGGTGGCGGAGCGTCGAGGTCCTCATCGGTGAGTAGAGCCAGCCAGGCGCGCATCTCCGCCTCGTCGCGCATCCAGTGATCTCGCACGGATTCGAGGGAGGGGTAGTCACTCGCACTCAGGTCGGCATCGTCACCCCATTCATCCCAATCGGCCCCTTTCAGGCGCTCACGTCAGCTCCATTCAACGTCCAGCTCGTGCACGAGCGTGGCTCGCAGGTCACGATCAGTCACGCTGTCCGTCGAAATGAATTCATCACTACTCAACTCGGCAGCGGCACGAAGGACCGCGTCTCGCGCCCAGTAGAGATAGTCGAAGAGCTTGACGGCCTCGGTCGTCTGCATCGGTCAGTCTGATTCGTCTTCCGTCCGAATCTGTCAGGGCTCGGTCTGGAGGATCGAGAGGATGTTGCCGGCCGGGTCCTTGAACCAGGCGATGGGCGGCCCTTCGCCCCGCATGATTCCGCGCTCGTCCTGGTGCATGCCCTCTCCGTACTGCTCGAACGCGATGCCGCGCTCGGCGAGTGCATCAACCGCGTTCTCGATGTCCTTCACCGGGAAGTTGAGAATCGTGTACGTTGCCGGCTCGTGGTCCTCCTTGGGATAGATGAGGACCGTCTGCCCGCCCGCGATCTCGAGCGTGAGCATGCCATTCTCCTCGGACACGTCGAGCCCAAGCGTCTGGCCGTAGAATTCCTTTGCCTTCGGGACATCGTTGGACGAGAATCCTGAGAAGGCGGCGCTGTCTTTGAGCATGAAGATCTCCAGGTGTGCGGTAGTCCGGGATCGCTGCTGGGGGACCGCAAGCGGTCAGTGATCCAGTCTGCCTCCTATGACTGGAACGCGCACCTCCTTTTCCATCGGTCATGCTCCCGTCGGGGCCCATGGAGCCGTTTTCCACGCTCGGTCCTCGGACGTGTCATTCTGCAACTCGTGAACGAGCAGGGCGGGAGCCGTCCCGGCCCCATTGGCTTTCGCGTCTCGGCGACGGAGTCAGCCGACCTGGACTGGTCCACGCTCCGTGCCATGTGGGAGCGCGCCGGCACCTTCGCCGTGTTCGATGCCGGATGGATGAGCGATCACCTCGCGGACGCGAATCGCGAGCGAGGTGGCGTTGCATTCGAAGCGTTCACGACGCTCGCTGCGCTGGCCCACACTGTTCCCGGCCGCTGGCTCGGTGTCGCGGTCGCATCGGCGACATTCCGCCATCCCGCCGTGATGGCCAAGGCTGCCACCGTCCTTGACAACGTGACCGGTGGCCGGTTCATCCTGGGCATCGGAGCTGGCTGGCACGAAGGCGAGCACGACGCGTTCGGCGTCCGGCTACCGCCCCTGCCTGAGAGGTTCGACCGGCTCGAGGCGACTGTGAGGACCGTGACGGCTCTCTTCGGTGAGGATGCGGCGGCCGGACGGGGGGTGACCCTGGAGGACCCGCTCTTTCCACTTCGCGGCGCGACGATCGAACCGCGTCCGGTACGCACGGGTGGACCGGCGATCTGGCTCGGTGGGCAGCGCACTCGCGGGATTCGGCTCGCCGTTCAATACGCCGAAGGTTGGCCGATGCCGGGGAATCGACCCGGGGATGTTGCGTACTTCGCGGAGAAGCGCGATGAGATCCGTCACGCCCTTTCGATGGCTGGACGTGATCCCCACAACTTCACGTTCGCCGCACAGCTCGACTGCGGAGCGTCGGCGAAGACGCGGAGGACGTCGCTGGCGACCGCTCGGCGCTTCGTCGCCGCCGGCGCCAACCACGTGATCCTTGGGGTGCCCGCTGCTGCTGGGCCCGATGGCCTGGCCGCCATGGCACGCGAGGTCGCGGAGCCATTGGCCGATGGATGAGACGCCCATGCCCATAGTTCGATACCGACCGGAGCTGCCTGGAGAGGAGACGGAGGTACGGACGGTCATCGAAGACGCCTTTGGCGAGCGGGTCGTCGCGGATCTCGCGGACGCGCTGCGGACGTCGCCCGACTGGATCGAGGGTCTGTCGTTTGTGGCCGAGCGAGCCGGGCAGCTGATCGGTCACATCCTCTTCACCCGGTCGCTGCTCGACGCGCCGCGGCGACTCGTCGAGGTCCTGGTGCTCAGCCGGTCTCCGTCGTGACTGCCTGTCAGGGCAACGGGGTGGGTACGGCCCTTGTTCGCCACGGGCTTCGACACGTGGCGCGACGCTCTGAGCCCCTCGTATTCCTCGAGGGCTCGCCCACGTACTACCGGCGCTTTGGCTTCCAGCCCGCTGGCGAGCATGGCTTTCGTCGTCCCTCGCTGCGCATTCCGGAACCCGCGTTCCAGGTGATACGACATCCAACCTATGAAGACTGGATGACCGGGACGGTGGTGTACTCGCGCGTGTTCTGGGACCTCGATTGCGTGGGACTGCGCCAATGGCGCGGAGACGTTGCCTGCCCGCGCGCGACCGACTAAGGTGCATGCAAGTCATCCGATGCCGATGCGCCCTGCTTGCCTGAGTACCCATCGGCTCGGAACCAGTCGCAGCAGATGATGGAGATAGCGTGCACCGTCCGACCATCGACCTGGATCTCGGTCGCGGGACCTCCTCCCGCGTGCTTCCTGCCTTCATTGCGGCTCTGCTGCTGCTTGGCGCACTGCTGGGGCAGGCGGTTCGTCCGTCATCGATCCTGGCTGCTGACTCGTACGACAATCCGCTCCTTGCGGCGCTGCCGGGCGACGGTGTCGTTGAGAGCTGCGCCGACCCGTCCACGTTCTATGCGGATGGGTACTGGTACACCTACTGCACGTCCGATCCGCTGAACGCGGGCGACCGCAATGCCGATGGGGATTTCAACTTCCATAAGCTTCCGACGCTACGGTCGGAGGACCTCGTGACATGGACCTACGTCAACGACGCCTTCACCTCCGTTCCCGCGTGGGGCGAGCCGACGGCCGGGATGTGGGCCCCGGAGATCAAGCAGATCGGCGAGACGTACTACCTCTTCTATGGCATCACCGACGTGAAGGACGAAGTCAGCGGGGAGCCTGGCTGTTCGAGCGACAATGCCATCGGATATGCCACCAGCGCCTCACCGACCGGGCCGTGGGTGGATTCAGGCAGGCCTCTGGTCGAACCGCGTCGAGGCGGTGGTGGCTGCAACTTCTTCTGGACCTTCGATCCCGAGGTCCTCGCCGATGAGTCCGGTAATCTCCACATCTACTTCGGCAGCTACTACGGTGGCATCTTCGTGCGCGACCTGCTGATCGCAGATGGAGGCGTCCTGACCGCTCCCGCGGCCATGTCGACCCAGATCACGATCGCCAATCGCTATGAAGGCGCGGAGGTCGCCTACCGCGACGGTCACTACTACCTGTTCGTGTCGGCGACCGACTGTTGCCGCGGTCCGCTGACCGGCTACAGCGTGTTCGTCGGTCGTTCGTCGTCCCCGACCGGTCCATTCGTCGACCAGGTCGGTTCCTCGCTGCTCGAATCGCGCGTCGGCGGTACGCCGGTGCTCAGCATGAACGGCAATCGATGGGTGGGCACGGGCCACAACAGCGTGCTGATCGACTTCGACGGACAGTGGTGGACCACGTACCACGCCGTCGATCGGGAAGATCCGTACTTTGCCGGCGCCCCCGGCTTCACCAAGCGCCCGCTCCTGATTGATCCGGTCGACTGGGTTGATGGCTGGCCGCAGGTGCGCGGCGGCCTCTGGGCGTCCGATGAGCCGATGCCCGCGCCGGCCGCGCAGCCCGGTGACACGACAGCATATTTCGCAGTCCTCGCGGCATGGGATGAGCCACGGACGGCCGTCAAGGGGCTCTCCGACGAGTTTGACGGCCAGGACCTGCGTAACCGATGGCGTTGGGTGCGCGGTGAGACCGCTGAGTGGAGCGTTGGCGGTGGCGTGTTCGCGTTCGACACCCAGGCCGCGGACCTGTACGAGGGCAGCAACAGCGCATCCGTGCTGACGCAGCCGATGCCGGGCGGCGACTACATCGTCGAGACCAAGGTGCGGTTGAACGTTCCGGCGGACGGATGCTGCTTCAACTACACCCAGGCGGGCCTCGTGGTCTACGCCGGCGACGACAGCTACGTGAAGCTGGCGCACGTCTCGATCTGGGAGACGCGCCAGACCGAGTTTGCCAAGGAAGTACCGCCAGCGCAGGCGCTGCGACCGTACGGCAACACCGTCGTCGGACCTCCCGGCGAGTGGACCTGGCTGCGAATCGCCAAGCGTGACATCGATGGCGAGGAGCACTATCGCGCCTACACCAGTGACGATGGCGTCAACTGGGTCCGCGGTGGCGTGTGGACGCACGACCTCGGTTCCAACGCTCGAATCGGCCTCGTATCCATGGGCGGCGACGGATTTACCGCCGAGTTCGACTACGTGAGGGTCTACCGGCCGTAGGTGAGAGCATCCTGCACGCATCCTCGGCCGCCGCCTGCAAGCGTGTCGCGATAGGCAGATGCGCGAGGGTTCTGTTCCGCGATCGTCAGGAGAGCCTGGCATAGGCGGACAGGGTCAGGAACTCGGCGAAGTCCTCGGAAAGGACGAGCTCATCAAGGAGGGCGCCAGCATCGGCCCAGGGGAAGTCGGGCAGCGAGGATCGAAGCTTGGCGAGCTCATCGTCACGGACCGTGGTGTAACGCTCGGCGGTCATCGGTGAGCCGCCGTCGAGCGGGACGGCGTGGGTTCGCCACTGCCAGAGCTGCGAGCGGCTGATCTCCGCCGTGGCAGCATCCTCCATCAGGTTGTTGATGGCGGCCGCGCCGTTGCCGGCCAACCAACTGGCCAGGTACGAAAGCCCGATCGAGACATTTGCACGCACTCCATGCTCGGTAACCGAGCCATCGGCCACCCGGACATCGATCAGGTCGCGAGCGGAGACCTTGACCTCCGGGCGCGATCGGTCCTTCTGGTTTGGTCGATCGCCCAGCACGGCGTCGAAGATCTCGCGCACGACGGGCACGAGGTCGGGATGGGCGACCCACGTGCCGTCGAATCCGTCCGAGGATTCGCGCTGCTTGTCGGCTCGAACCGCGGCAAGTGCTCGCTCGTTGGCGTCAGGATCGCGGCGCGAGGGGATGAACGCCGACATGCCACCCATGGCGTGCGCCCCACGCTGGTGGCACGTCTGCACCAGCAGCTCGGTGTACGCCCGCATGAATGGAACCGTCATGGTGACCGCCGCTCGGTCCGGCAGGATCATGTCGGCGCGCGATTGGAACTTCTTGATGATGCTGAAGATGTAGTCCCAGCGGCCGGCGTTCAGCCCAGCGGCGTGCTCGCGCAGCTCGAACAGGATCTCGTCCATCTCGAAGGCCGCCAAGATCGTCTCGATGAGCACCGTGGCTCGGATCGAACCGTGCGGGATGTCGAGGCCTTCCTGCGCCGCGACGAAGATCTTGTTCCAGAGTGCCGCTTCGAGGTGGCTCTCGAGCTTGGGCAGGTACAGGTAGGGCCCCGATCCGCGGTCCATCAGCTCGCGGGCGTTGTGGAAGAACCAGATGCCGAAGTCGAAGATGCTGGCCGAAATCGGCGCGCCATCGACGACGACGTGCGCCTCTTCCAGGTGCCAGCCACGCGGCCGAATGCACAGCGTCGCGATGGTGTCGTTGAGGGCGTACGCCTTTTCGTCGGTGTGGAAGGTCAGTCGCCGTCTCACTGCTTCGCCAACCGCCCAGTGACCGGTCACGATGTTGTCCCAGGTGGGGGAGAGTGAATCCTCGAAGTCGGCCATGAAGACCGATGCGCCGCTGTTGAGCGCGTTGATCAGCATCTTCGGTTCGGCCGGGCCGGTGATCTCGACGCGCCGATCCTCGAGATCGGATGGCGCCGGCGCCACCCGCCAGTTTCCGTCCCGGCTTTCGATGGGGTTGGGCAGGAAGTCCGGCATCTCACCATCGTCGAGGCGCGCCTGGCGCTGCCGGCGGTCGGCCAGCAGCCGATGCCGCTCAGGATTGAAGTGCCGATGCAATTCGGCAACGAAGTTGAGTGCTTCGGGCGTCAGTACGTCGTCGGCGTGATCGGTCTGGCGGGTGAGCTGGACTCCAGCGGGCGGATGGATCATCTGGGCATTGTCCCAGCCCGCGAGGGACCGGCACCACATGACGCCACCCATGTTGTCGTGCGATGCCTGGACCGCGCCCGACAGTGCAGGTGTTGGCTGGCCGACACGCGCTCACTCCGCATGTCGGCCGTACCGCATCGGTTTGATCATCTGACCAGCCGCGCAGTCCTCGATCAGAGTCGCCAGCCGCCGGTCACGGGTCGTCTCCTGCTTGGCCGATACGACCCACCAGGTCGCCGCACGCCGATATCCGGGCGTCTGCGCCTGCCACCAGCTCCACGAGGCCGTGTTCGCGTGCAACTGCGCACGATAGGTATCCGGCAGGTCCGCGGGCCGGTTCTCGTACGAATAGATGCCGGTGTTGTCGGCCGTCCGCGCCTCGAAAGCGCGCAGCCCTGCCGGATGGACTCGCCCGGTGACAATGAGCTCGCCGATGCGCGCCACGTTCACCGCGCTCCACGTACTGCGCTTCGTACGCGGCGTGAACCGATTGGCGGACACCTCATCGTCGATGCGGCGTCCCACGCCATCGATCCAGCCGAAGCACAGCGCCTCCTCCACGGCCTCGGGGTACGTCATCGACGTCTTTGGCACACCCTTTCGGTAGTAGCCAACCCACAGCTCGGTCTCACGGTCGTGGTGCTCCTCGAGCCAGGCGCGGAACTCGGCCGGGTTCTCGAAAACCGTCGCGGTCGGGATCTCCATCACCAGCCGCCGGCATCGCGGACGAGCCGATGCAGGACGCGGCCGGCCACGAGCCGCCGGTAGTCGGCGGTGGAACGCACGTCGTCGATCGGTTCGAGCTCTGCGCTGAGGGCCTCGACTGCGGCATCGGCCGTCTCACGGGTGGGGCGTGCTCCTTCCAGCGTCGACTCCGTCGCCGGTGCTCGCACCGGGGTTGCCGCTACCGACCCGAGAGCGAGGCGTACATCGGTCCAGGGTCCGTCCTCAGCTGAGGAGCGCCAGGCCAGCGCCATCACGACCTTGCTGATGGCCTGTGCCCGGCGCGTGCCGATCTTGCGGAAACGAACCTGTCGACCCTGTACCAGCGGAATTCGGATGCGAACCAGCAGCTCATCGTCGCGCCGCGCCGTTGCGCGATATGACGGCCAGAAGCCATCCGCAGGCACCGTGCGTTCGCCGTTCGCGGACCCGAGAACCATCTCAGCACCGAGGGCCAGCAGGACCGGCAACGTGTCGCCAGCGGGGGAGGCGTTGACGACGTTGCCGCCGATCGTTCCACGGTTCTGGATCTGAGCCGCGCCGATCGTTGCCGCGGCCTCCGCCAGCGCAGGAGCGGACTCGGCGACCACCTCGGAATGCCGTAGTTCGGTGTAGGTCGTCAGTGCGCCGATGACGAGCGTATCGGCTTCGACAGCTATGCCTCGAAGTTCGTCGAGCGCCCAGATGTCGAGCACGCGCTCCGGTGGCTCGCCGATCTCGCCGCTCATGGTCACCATGAGGTCGGTGCCGCCGGCCAGTGGCCGCCATGGTGAGTCGGACGTATCGGCGAGCAGCGCATACGCCGCCTCCAGGCGCGTGGGAGATTCGGAGGGTGGCTCGACGGCGTTCGGCATATGTCTAGCGCTTGAGGCCTCGAAGGACGCGAAGCAGAACGAAGATGCCGATCGCCAGCAGGACGAGCTGGCCGGGCGTCAAGGCGAGGGTGATGTCGTGGTCATCGAGCGCCTGGTTGAGGGGCTCGGTCGTATCGGTCATGGGTGAGCACTCCGTTCGGCTGCGAGCGCGATGGCGTCGATGATCTTCGTATATCCGGTGCAGCGGCACAGGTTGCCGGCGATCGCCTCGCGAATGTTGTCCTCGGTCGGATCCGCCCCTGAAGCCAGGAATGCGTCGCCGGCCATGAGCATCCCGGGCGTGCAGATGCCGCATTGCGCGCCACCGGTCTCCAGGAATGCCTGCTGCAGCGTGTTCAGGCGCCCGTCATCCGCAAGTCCTTCGACCGTTCGGACGGATGTACCGGTGACCTGGCTCACCGGTACGAGACACGCGTCGACCACCGCGCCGTCGATGATGACGCTGCACGCACCACATTCGCCCTCGCCGCAGCCTTCCTTCGTTCCCGTGAGGCCGAGATCTTCACGGAGGACATCCAGAAGGCGGCGGGTGCCGGTTGCTTCCACCTCGACTGCTGCGCCGTTGACGGCGAATTGGAAGCTCATGGCACGTTGACCCGCGTCATCAGCGATCGTCCCCGGGGTCGGTGGGCGCGCGGAAGGGCATCTTGTCGCCGCCGGCCGGGAGATCCTCGATCGGTGGCGTCAGCGGCACCGGATCCTCGGTCGAGATGCCAGGCGGGGGAGGCATCGGCGCACCGGTCAGGCCGGCGAGGATACGTTCGGCGGTGGCCGGCAGATCGTGGATCCAGATGCCGGTCGCGTCATGGATGGCGGCGACCACGGCGGGCGCGCCGACATCCATCGGCAGCTCGCCGATCCCCTTCGCGCCGTGCGGAACGCCCGAGAACGGCTTTTCGACAAAGATCGAGCGCAGGTGGGGAGCGTCGAGCGAGGTCGGGATCAGGTAGGTCGCCAGACGGTCATTGATGTAGCGACCGTCAGTCAGCTTCATCTCCTCGATCGTCGCGTAGCCGATGGCCTGGAGCGTGCCGCCCTCGATCTGGCCCGCGGCCATGACCGGGTGGATCACCGTTCCCATGTCGTTGGCGCTGACGCACTCGCGAGCCGCCACCGCGCCGGTGTCGAGGTCGACGTCGACCTTCGCCACCGCGCACGCCCAGCCGAACGCCGGGTACGCATCACCGCGATACGCCTTGTCGTCGAAGGGCTCGCCGGGGTAGGGGACGAACTGCTCGTCGATGCGCATCGGGCCCGCATCGCGGTACGTGTCGGCGAACGAGCCACCAGTGACCTCTTCGACGCGGGCGCGCAGCTTCTCGGCCGCCTTGATCAGCAAACCACCGACCACCATCGCGGTGCGCGAGGCCACCGTCGGACCCGAGTCTGGCACGATCGAGGTGTCCTGCGGCGCGATCTCGACTTCCTCGTAGGTGACCCCGAGCGTATCCGACACGATCTGCGGGAAGATGGTCTTGGTGCCCTGGCCCATCTCGGTCGAGGCGGTGAGGATGCGAATGCGCCCGTCGTCGGTCAGCTCCACCGATGCGACCGACGCGAGCTTGACCTCGCCCGAGCCGGTGAAGCCGGCACCATGCCAGGCCAGCGCCAGGCCGATGCCGGTGGCCGTGCGCGCGCCATCGGTTCGGGCCTCGCGCATCGAACGTGTCTGCGCGTGCGTCCGATCGAAGGCCGATGCCTCCGCCGCCGCTTCCAGCACCTCGATCCCGCCGACGGATTCGCGCAGAACCTGGCCGGTCGGTGTCGTGTCGCCCTCGCGGTAGACCCAGCGACGACGCAGGTCGAGCGGCGACGCATCCAGCGCTTCAGCGATGCGGTTGATCTGCATCTCGGCGGCGAACTCGGTCTGCGGCGCGCCGAAGCCGCGGAAGGCGCCGTTGGGCGGCGTGTTGGTGGCCATGGCGCGCCCGGTGATGCGCACGTTCGGACACCGATATGGCCCTCCTGCGTGCAACGTCCCGCGCGACAGGACCACGGCCGTCAGGGTCGCGTAGGCGCCGCCGTCCATGATGACTTCGATCTCCTGCGCGACCAGCTCACCCGTGCCCGAGACGCCAGACCGATAGCGAACGACTGCCGGGTGCCGCTTGGTGGTGGCACTGATGTCCTCGTGGCGGTCGTAGATCATGCGAACCGGCCTGTGGCACTTCAGCGCCAGCAACGAGGCATGGACGGCGAGCACGCTGGGGTACTCCTCCTTGCCGCCGAAGCCGCCGCCGGTCTCGGCCTGCACGACGACCGCGAGCTCGTCGCCCATGTCGAGCGCGCGCTTCATCGCCTTGTGGACGTAGTACGGGCACTGGAGCGACCCATGGACCGTCACACCGCCATCCTCGCGCGGCACGGCGATCATCGCCTGGTTCTCGATGTAGAGCTGTTCCTGGTGCCCGACGCGGTATGTGCCCTCGATGACCAGCTCGGCGGTGGCCATGGCCGCGGCCGCGTCGCCGGACTCGACCGTGTAGTGGGCGAACTCGTGCTCGGACTTCAGCGGGTCGAAGACGGCGGGGAGACGCTCGGTACGCAACTTGACGTGGCGTTTCGCCGCGTGGAGCGTCGCCCGATCGGGCGCGGCGATCAGGGCGCAGGGCTCCGCCTGGTGGCGGATCTCGCCGCCGACCGGCACGAGCACGGGCTGGTCATCAGCGATAAGGCTGACGACATTCTCGCCGGGGATGTCGTCAGCGGTGACCAGGATCACGCGCTTCCAGTCGAACGCGTCATCGAGATCAATGCCAATCAGCCGGGCATGCGGCTGGGTCGAGCGAATGGTGGCACCGAACCAGGCGCCAGGGAAGACCAGGTCATCGGCGTACTTCGCCGCGCCGGTCAGCTTTGCCGGCCCTTCACGACGCAACGGGGCGGCCGCTCGCGCACGACCCGGCACGGGAGCATCCGTGGGGATGATGAGCGGTGCCGTGTCCGGGACGGCCACACCAGGCGGCAGGGTGCGGACGGTCATGCTCGAGCGCTCCATCGGTGCATCCTACCGTTTCGATTGGCAATCGCCGCGGATCCCTCGACGTGAGTTCGGGCTGGCTGCCAGTCGCAAGGGGCCGACCATGTTGGCGTATGGAGGACGTGGATCCTATCTACCACCCCTGAGGACTCGCCCCGGACGAGCGCCGGTGTGCGTTCCCTGTTCCACGACGACCTCGCCACCGACGAGGACCCAATCGATGCCGTCAGGGTACTGGCACGGATTGTCGTAGGTGGCATTGGAACGCACCCGGTCGGGGTCGAACACGACGAGATCGGCGACCAACCCGTCCCGGACCAGTCCTCGATCCGCCAGTCCCAGTCGGGACGCGGCCGCCGACGTCATCGAACGCACGGCCTCCTCGAGGCTCATGAGCGCTTCCTCGCGCACGAATTGCCCCAGAACCCGCGGGAATGAGCCATAGGTGCGCGGCGACGGTTTGGTACCCACGAACGTGGAATCAGTACCGATCATCCCCACCGGATGCCGGATGAACTCGCGCAGCGACTCGGTCCACGGTCCGGGCGTGACCTGGTTGAGGCGAAGCCCTTCGGCGAGGAGCAGGTCGCACAGAACGTCGACCGGGTCATCCCCGCGGTCGGCGATGACGTCCCCGAGCGTGTGACCCTCCCAGCGCAGCAGGTCGGGCGTCATGAAGGCCCCGAGCCGGACGTCGTCCCACGCTCGTCGACCCGCGAACAGGACGCCGCGATCACCCAGCTCGCGCCGAATGCGGTCACGGATACCAGGGTCGGCCAAGCGTTCCTTCGTCGGCATCGGCCCACCAGCCTGGACCCAGGGCGGGATCATGATGAGCAACCGCGTGCTTGCCCACTCGTAGGGGTAGGTGTCGAATGTCACGTCGAGACCATCGGATCGCGCGTCGTCGACGAGCTCCAGCATGGGCCCGGGCCCACCCGGGAAGGTTTCGCGGTGATAGAAGTGCGTGATGTGCACGGCACCATCGCCGCGCCTCCCGATCTCGATGGCCTCCCGGAACGGGTCGAGATACCGGTCGCCGAGTAGATAGCGCACATGGGTGTGATACAGACCGGCTTCTGACGTCAGGGCTGCCAGCTCATCCGTATCCGCGTACGAACCCGGCGGATAGTCAAGGCCCGACGAGAGACCGATGGCGCCCTGCTCCATCGCCTCGCGCAGCATGGCGCGCATGTCCTGCACCTGCGCAGCCGTGGCTTCCGCTTCATCCCACCCGATGGCGCCGATGCGAAGCGCCGAATTCCCGACCAGGTACGCCAGGTTGAGGCTGGGGCGCAGCGCTTCGAGTCGATCGAGATACCTCTCGACGCTCGACCAGTCGTAGGCGATATCGGGCCGCCCATCGAGGCCGGCATTCATCTCGACCAGCGCCTCGAGATCCTCTGGGTCGTCGATCGGGGCGTAGCTGAGGCCATCCACGCCGATGACCTCGGTGGTCACGCCCTGGCGAACCTTGGGCTCGTGCAACGGATCGGCGAAGATCATGAGCCCCGAGTGGCTGTGCAGGTCGATGAAGCCGGGGCTCACCACCAGCCCTCTGGCGTCGATTCGCCGTTCCGCGGCAAGCTCGTCGGTCTTGGTGCGGATGACCGCGAGGCGTCCGTCGCGGACGCCGACGGCCGCCGCAAAGCCGGGCTCGCCGCTGCCGTCGACCACTGTCCCATTCTCGATGAGAACGTGGTAGCGCTCAGGCATCCGCAGGCGGTGACCAGCTCTGAAGCTCGAGGATGTTTCCCTCGGGATCGGTGAGGTAGCACCACGTGACGCGCCGTCCGTCCGAGGTTTGCGTCGTGACGACGTCACCGACGATGCCGCCTCCCGCGCCCAATACCGCAGTCCGGGCCTGGTCCACGTCGTCGACAACAAAGGCCACATGTCCCCACCCCACGCGGTTGGGCGAGGCCGCCCCGGCACTGTCGGCGTTTTCGGCATACGTATAGATCTCGAGCGTCGGTCCGTCAGGCCCGCAACCCGGCAACCGGAGGTGGACTCCGCGGAACGCCGCGCCGGCAACGCCCGTGCCACGCTCGAGGGCCGCTCCCGAGTAGTCGCGCTCCGGTGGAACCGGAAGGCATCCGAACACGCTCTCGTAGAAGGCTGCCAGTACGTTCCAATCGCGGGCGATCACGTTCGTGTGCCCGTACCGAGCGCCGGCGGCCAATGGTCGCGAATCCGTCATCCCGGGATGGTACGCGCCCAACGCGACGGCCCGCGGGCGGCCGGGACACGGGTGCAGAATGAGTTCATGCAGACCGCCGCCGTGATCCTTGCCGCCGGGACCTCGAAGCGGTTCGAGTCTCCCAAGCAGCTCGCCTTGATCGGCAGGAGAACCTTGCTGGAGGCGGTGGTCATGCTGGCCCGTGGGTCGGGCCTCGATCCCGTGATTTCGGTCGTCCCGCCGGGACTGGCCGTCCCCGCTGGAGTGCTGCCGGCGCTCAACACCGCCCCTTCCAGCGGTCTCAGCCACTCGCTCCGCATCGGTCTCGCCGCGGTGCCCGCCGAGATCGAGGCCGCACTGATCCTGCTCGGCGACCAGCCGACCATGGCACTCAGGACCGTCCGGGCCGTACTGGCAGGCGCGGCGACCGACCGCCGGGTCGTGGCCGCCAGGGCAGAGGGTCGGTTGGGTCCACCGGTCCTGCTACGGCGCGAGGCCTTCGCGATGGCGAATGCCGCCACGGGTGACGAGGGGCTCCGAGCCATCCTCATCGATCACCCGGACCTCGTCACGGCCGTCGATGTCCAGCTTCATGCCCCAGACGTCGATACTCCCACCGACCTCGCCGCCCTGGGTGAACCGTGTCCGGGATGCGACGCGCTCTTCCAGCCGGTGCGCCAGGATGCGACCCACGAGTACATCGGCGCCTCGCCGGCCTGCTGGGCTGCGTTCGGGGAGGTCCTTGCCCGCGAGTTCGGCGACCCCGGCTACGGCTGGATCCATCGGCACACGGTGGATGTGTATACCGTTCAGCATCCGGGCCGGGACGAACGACGGCAGCGGCAGTCCGTGGCGCTCCACCTGATCGGCCTGTGCCATTGGCTCGAGCACGGCATGGGCATGCGGGAGCTGAATCCGATCACCCAGCGACTCGCGAGCGGCGATCGGGACTGGCCCTGGCTCGAGCCGCCCCTCACCTACGCACTGACCGTTCGAGACGTGCTGGCTGCGACGACGTCCGCCGAACATGGCGCGCTCGTCCGCCAGTGGGGCGAGGAGACCTGGCGCGCCTGGGCTCCGCACCACGAGCTGATCCGCCGCTGGGCGAGCGAGGCGCTGCACTAGAATCGTTCACATGTTCGATTCGGCGCCGACCAACCCTGACCGATGACGATCGAGCGCATCGCCACCGCGGAGATCGCTGAGGAGGAGCTTGCTCTCGAGTCGACCGTCCGGCCGCGCCGGCTTGACGAGTTCGCGGGCCAGGATCGCGTCAAGCAAAACCTCGCCATCCTGATCGATGCGGCGCAGCATCGATCCGAGCCGGTCGACCACATCCTGTTGTATGGGCCGCCGGGGCTGGGCAAGACGACGCTCGCGAACATCGTTGCCGCCGAGATGGGCGCCCAGATCCGGACGACCTCCGGCCCGGCCATCGAGCGCGCCGGCGACCTCGCGGCCGTGCTGACCTCCCTCGGCAACGGTGACGTGCTGTTCATCGACGAGATTCATCGGCTCAGCCATGCCGTGGAAGAGATCCTGTATCCGGCCATGGAGGATTTCGCGCTCGACGTCGTGCTCGGCAAGGGGCCGGGCGCGCGCTCGGTCCGGCTCCAGATCGAGCACCTGACGGTGATCGGGGCGACCACTCGCGTCGGTTCCATCACCGGACCGCTGCGCGACCGGTTCGGTGTGACGTATCGGCTCGACTACTACACCGAGACCGAGCTGGAACGGATTCTCAGGCGTTCGGCGGAAATCCTGGGGGTGGCGTTGACCGATGATGCCGCCCGACTGGTCGCGGGTCGCTCTCGCGGTACACCGCGGATCGCGAACCGCCTGCTCAAGCGCGTGCGCGACTACGCCCAGGTGCGCGGGGGTGGGGACGGGGGAGTCACCGAGACGCTGGCCGGCAATGCGCTTCGGCTGCTCGAAATTGACGAGCGTGGCCTGGACGCCATGGACCGTCAGCTGCTCCAGGCCATGGCCGATCACCACGGAGGCGGACCAGTCGGCCTGGCCACCATGGCGGCCACCGTCAGTGAACCGATCGAGACGATCGAGGATGTCGTCGAGCCGTACCTGATGCAGATCGGCATGCTTGCCCGCACGTCGCGAGGCCGCCAGCTGACGCGTGGTGGCTGGGAGCACCTCGGCCTGACGCCGCCCGCCAGCTCGGCTGGCGCATCGGCGCAACCCGGTCTCTTCGACACTTAGGGTGCAACCTCGGCCGACCAGCACGTGGGCAGGCGGAGTTCCTCGCGCAAATTGGCGTCGGAGAGCCCCGCACGGGAGTAGGCTGCGCAGCGGCACCGGCCCGGCGTGCCTATCTCCCGGACTGCGCGTGCCAAGGAGCGGAGGGTATCCCGAGTGACGGCAACTGAGGCACCACGGAGCGAGCCAGCCACGCCTGGCGGTGGGGGACTCGACTCATTCTTTAAGCTCACAGAGCGGGGAACAACGGTCGGGACCGAGATGAAGGCCGGCCTGGCCACCTTCATGGTCATGTCCTACATCCTGTTCCTGAATCCCTCGATCCTGTCGGCCATGTTCATCCCGCAGGGCGAGCAGGCGGTGATGGACTTCGTTGCCCCCGCGGCAGCGGCCACCGCCCTTGTGGCGGGCGTGCTGAGCATCGCGATGGGCCTGGTCAGCAACTTTCCGATCGCGCTGGCCGCAGGACTCGGCATAAACGGCGCCGTCGCCTTCGGCCTGGTGCTGACGACGGGTCTGACGCCAGCGGGCGCGATGGGTGTCATCGTGATCGAGGGCCTCGTTGTCCTGCTGCTCGTCCTCGTCGGATTGCGCGAGGCGATCATGTATGCCGTGCCACTGGCCCTGAAACGAGCGATCGGCGTCGGAATCGGGCTGTTTATCCTGTTCATCGGCCTCGTGGATGCCGGAGTGATCATCAACGCCCCCGATGCGTCCGGGCCAGTCCCCGTGCAGTTCGTGTTCCCGAGCACGCCCGACCTCGGGGTCTTCTTCCTTGGCCTGCTGGTGACGATCATCCTCTTTGTGCGGAAGGTGCCGGGAGCGCTGATCCTCAGCATCGTCTTCACCTCGATCATTGCCCTCATCGTCGGAGTGCAGACCGTCCCTGCCAGTTTGACTTCGCCGTTCGACTTCTCGACGCTCGGCATGTTCGACGTCACCAACGTCTTCTCGACCCTTGGCCTGGTCGCGGCAATCCTGACGATCTTCAGCTTCATGCTGACCGACTTTTTCGACACCATGGGCACCGCCACCGGCCTCGCCGAACAGGCGGGGCTCGCCGAACGGGATGGACGCGTTCCCGGCGTCGGGCGCCTGCTGCTGGTCGATTCGGTCGGTGCTGTAGCGGGTGGAGCAGCCGGTATCAGCTCCAACACCAGCTACATCGAAAGCGCGGCGGGGATCGCCGAAGGCGGACGAACCGGGCTGACGGCGGTCGTCGTCGGCGTCCTGTTCCTGATCTCGATCCTGTTCTCGCCGCTGGCCACGTTGGTTCCCTTCGTCGCCACCGGACCGGTCCTGGTGGTGGTCGGCTATCTCATGGCCGTGATGATCAAGGACATCGACTTCGGCGACATCGAGGAAGGCTTTCCTGCGCTGCTCACCCTGATCCTCATGCCGCTGACGTTCAGCATCACGATCGGGATCGGCGCCGGGTTCATCATCTGGGTGCTGATAAAGATTGCCCTCGGCAAGCTCGGCGCCATCCATCCGTTGATGTGGCTGGTGGCGATCGCCTTCCTGATCTACTTCGCTCAGGCCCTCCTCCCCGGCGGAATCAGCGCCTGAGCCATCGATGAGCCGATGGCGCCCGGTCGGATCACCCGGCCGGGCGCTACGCTTGCGTGGTGAGTGGTCCGCGGCTGCGCGTCGATGATTTCTCGTACGAGCTACCCGCCGACGCCATCGCCCAGATACCCGCCGAGCCTCGCGACGCCTCTGGCCTGCTGGTCATGGACCGATCGCGCCCGGGAGACGTTCAACATCTGAAGTTTCGCGACATCGGCGACTTGTTGGAGCCCGGCGACCTGCTGGTCGTGAACGACTCACGTGTCATTCCCGCCAGGCTCTCGGCCCGACGCTCCAGCGGCGGTTTGGCCGAGGTCCTTCTCCTGCGACCTCTGGCAGGGGGTCCCGTCCGATGGGAGGCCTTGGTGCGCCCGTCGCGACGGATCGCGGAAGGGGATCGGCTAACCCTGCGGACGGGCGAGCAGGTCGAGGTGGGCGAACGCCTTGGCGGCGGGGCTCGCGTGGTTCGCTTCGATGGCGACCCGGCCTCCATCATGGCCGCCGCCGGCGAAATGCCGCTCCCACCGTACATTCACGATCGAACGGCGCCGGCGGATCGATATCAGACCGTCTATGCGAGCCCGCCCGGCTCCGCGGCGGCGCCCACCGCCGGCTTGCATTTTACGCCTGAGCTGTTGGCGTCTCTCGTGTCGCGGGGTGTGGCCCTCGCCTCGGTCACGCTGCATGTCGGACTCGACACGTTCCGTCCGCTCGAGAGCGAGTTCACCGACCAGCACCTGATCCATCGCGAGTGGTTCGAGATCCCAGCCGAGACTCGCCGGACAATCGCTACGACACGCGCGTCCGGCAACCGCGTCATTGCGGTTGGCACGACGGCGGTCCGTGTGCTCGAGACGGCTGCGCGGACCGAGGCAGCCTCCGGCTGGACCGATCTCTACATCACGCCGCCTTACCCATTCGGTTCGGTCGATGCGCTCATCACCAACTTTCACCTGCCTCGCAGCTCGCTGCTCCTGCTCGTTACCGCGTTCGTGCAGGAAGGCATGGGCGAGGCCGACGCATTTGAGGCGCGTGATGCGCTCTTCGGCGCGTATCGAGCCGCGCTCGAAGCGGGGTATCGGTTTTTCAGCTTCGGGGACGCGATGCTGATTGTCTGATCCTCGTCAGCTCATGCCGCTCATGAACGGAATCACCGCGAAGTCCGTCAGGCCTGGCCGTCGGAGCGGGTCGGGACGGCTTCCCGTTCTTCGTCCGAGAGGCCGATGACCTCTTCGCCCGTGTCGATCGGCACGGCTTTCACCTCGGGCTCGGCCTTAGCCTCCTCTTGAGCGGGCGGTCCTCCATTCGACTCCGCCCCGACATTGGCGGGTGGAGCTGGGCGACGCTGTTCGGGGTCTTCCGTGGCGGGGAGCGGCCGCGGCCCGCCCGGAATGACGCCCGGCACGTCGCTTGACACCCGTCCGGCCGGGACGCCGAATGGCTCGGCCATCACGGCGCACACGCGCGCGAGATCGCAGAGCGCCTGCCCAAGATCCGCGGATTCGGTGGCTGCTTCGAAATGCGGGTGATGCAGGCGGAATGACCATCGCGTGCGGTGTTCGCGCGCCCAGAGGCGGAAGGTATCGGCGCGAAGCTCGACGCCGCGCAGGACCTGCCATGGGTACATGAGCATCGCCAGCCGGTATCGGGCCGACGATCCGAACGGGGCATACCGATGATCGAGAAGGCCGACCTCGGTGGCCACCATCACCCGACGCTCATCGCCCTCGGTGCCCGCCTCCAGGGCATACACCGCCAGATCCTCGACGCCGAGGCTCTTCAGCTCGATCGCGATCCATTCCTTCACTTCGTCGTTCAGGAACGGCATCCGCGGCCATTCGTTCAATCGCACGCGACAATCACCTCTCCGTGGTGTGCGTAGCCTATCCTCTCCGGCGGTGTCACCGTCCGCCCCGATCGTTTACACATTCGAGCCGACCAGTGTCGGCCGCGCCCGGCTGGGCCGAATCGAGACGCCGCACGGCGTGATCGAAACTCCGGAATTCATGCCGGTCGGCACGCAGGCCAGCGTCAAGGCCCTGACGCCGGGTGATCTGCACGCAGCCGGCGCGCAGATGATCCTCGGAAATACCTATCACCTCAACCTGCGGCCGACCGCCGAGCGGATCGCGCGGCTGGGGGGCCTGCATCGATTCATGGCCTGGGACGGACCGATCCTAACCGATTCCGGCGGATTTCAGGTCTTCAGCCTGGCCGATCTGCGGCGTGTCGATGATGACGGCGTGACCTTCACGTCGCCTCTCGATGGCTCGACGCACCGGCTCACGCCTGAGCGCGCGATGGAGATCCAGGCGCTCCTCGGATCGGACATCGCGATGGCCTTCGACCAGCTCGTCGACCCTGTGCTCCCGCGCGCGCAGGTTGCGGACGCGATGGAACGTACGCACCGGTGGGCGGAGCGATCGTTGGCCGCGCGGGCCCGCCCAGATCAGGCGGTGTTCGGCATCATCCAGGGTGGCGTGGATGCCGAGCTGCGCCGGGCATCCGTGGCGGCCATTGGCGCGCTGCCATTCGACGGGATCGCCGTCGGCGGACTATCTGTGGGAGAGTCGAAGGCCGAGATGGCCGCCACGCTGGACGTGGTTGCGGATGGGCTGGGTGATGACTCGCGCCCTCGGTATCTGATGGGCGTCGGCTCGCCCGTCGATTTCTTCACGGCGGTGGAGCGCGGAATCGACCTTTTTGACTGCGTCCTTCCCACCCGGGTGGCTCGTACGGGCCAGGTATGGACCGATGCAGGACGTCTGAACCTCAGGAACTCGGCGATGCAGGATGACGATGGCCCCATCGACGCTGCCTGCGTCTGCGAGGCGTGTCGCAACCACTCGCGCGCCTACCTGGCGCACTTGTTCCGTACCCGGGAGCTGCTGGCGTATCGATTGGCCACGGTCCATAACGTGACGTGGACGCTTGCCCTCCTGCGACGCGTGCGATCGTCCTTGGCCGAAGGATCGTTCAGCGAGCTTCGCCGGATGATCGCTGCAGGCTTTCGCAGAACCGTCTGAGCCGGAGCGAGCCTCGCGATCACCCCGCGACCCGCACCACGGGGCTAACGGCGATCGAGACGCAGCTCCGTGGTCATCCCACCGTGGCGCGGGTCAGATCGCACCTGAGCTCGGACCCTTGCCTCGTCCGATGGGCATTAGCCCCGCCCGGCGGGGCTACCGAGGGCGTCAAGGCCCGCGCGGCTGTATGACATCGTATGACACCGGTGTAGAATGAGGTGATTCGCGACGCCAGAGCTGTCGCGGCCAAGGGTAGAATCGACCGCAACGGTGCCGGTAAGCGCCGGGTAAGTGGTTGGTAAGGGCCGGTGGTGCAGGATGGCGCAGCTCGGTCGGTCCACACATCTGGGAGGTTCGAGCGATGGCAAAGGGCCGAGATCGACCAAAGAAGGAGCCGAAGCGCAAGGCAAAGGAAAAGGCGCCGAAGCTCCCGCCGATGGCATCCACGTATGAGCCGCCGGCATCGGTCGAAGTGATCAAGCCCAGGCGCAAGGAGCGCACGCCCAGCGACGACGAGTGAACCAGCGCCGCCGGGACCCAACACAATGATTCAGGAGCGGAACGACAGATGGATGCACCGGTGGCGATTGCCCAGGTTCCGGTAGAGAAGAACGGCGAACGCGGGCGGGCGGTGGATGCCGCCATCCTCCAGATCGAGAAGCAGTTCGGCCGCGGGTCGATCATGCGTCTCGGCGATCGTGCCGCGCAGAACGTCGAAGCCATCCCGACCGGATCGGTCGCGCTGGACCTTGCACTCGGCGTGGGTGGCGTGCCGCGCGGTCGAATCACCGAGATCTACGGCCCCGAGTCGAGCGGCAAAACGACGCTCTGCTACCACGTGGCCGGCAATGCCCAGCGGATGGGCGGCATCGTGGCGTTCATCGACGCGGAGCATGCACTCGATCCCGGCTACGCGCGCAATGTCGGCGTGGACGTTGATGAGCTGCTCGTCAGCCAGCCCGACACCGGAGAGCAGGCGCTCGAAATCGCCGAAACGCTTATTCGGTCCAACGGCGTGGACGTCGTGATCGTCGATTCGGTCGCAGCCCTGGTGCCGCGCGCCGAGATCGAGGGAGACATGGGCGATAGCCACATGGGACTCCAGGCGCGGCTCATGAGCCAGGCGCTGCGCAAGCTGACCGGTGCCATCAATCGCAGCAACACGGCGCTTGTCTTCACGAACCAGTTGCGCGAGAAGATCGGCGTCATGTTCGGTAACCCCGAGACAACGCCCGGCGGCCGTGCCCTCAAGTTCTACGCCAGCGTACGGATGGACATCCGTCGGATCGAGACCCTCAAGTCAGGGACCGATGCGGTCGGTTCCCGAACCCGCGTCAAGGTGGTCAAGAACAAGGTCGCAAGCCCCTTCCGCGTTGCCGAGTTCGACATCATGTACAACGAGGGCATCAGCGTCGAGGGAGGATTGCTCGACGTCGGAATCGCGGCCGGCGTCCTCTCCAAGACCGGTGCGTGGTTCAACTACGGGGATGTGCGTCTCGGTCAGGGTCGCGAGAACTCGCGCGAGTTCCTGAAAACCAATCCGGAGATCGCCAAGCGCATCGATGACGAGATTCGCGGTCGAGTGGCCAGCATCGAGGTCGGCGTCGACGGCATCAGCGAGGCGGAGTAGACACGAGCCATGCCCGGACTGGGCTCCCGACGGCGCGATCCCACCGAGACCCCCAATGCGTCCGCGGCAATGGAGACTGCCGTTCGCTTTCTCGCAACGCGGCCACGGACGCGGTGGGAGCTTGATCGGCGCCTGCGTCGTGCCGGGGTCGGGGAGCCGGACATCGAAGTGACGCTCAGCCGGCTGGCGGAGCTGGGCTACGTGGACGACGCCGCCTTTGCTCGCTGGTGGGCCGAGCAGCGCGATCGCCATGACCCACGCGGGCGTCGGGCCCTCGAGGTGGAGCTCAGGCAGCACGGAGTGGAACGCGACGTGATCGAGGCGTACCGCGTGGAGCACGTCCGTCCTCAGCGCGCCCCGGAGGACGAGTCCTTGCCCGGGACCGAGGAAGAGCGCGCGTTCCAGGCGTTGGCGCGCCACCTCAAGGGGCGTCCGCTGCCCGATGAACCCCGGGCCCGCCAGCGGATCGGCATGTATCTCGCCCGTCGCGGCTTCGACCCCGAGACGATACGAGGCACCATGCGCCTGGCGGATTTGCCCATCGAGCTACAGGAGCAGTAGGCTTGCCGGCCATGCGCTACGCCCTGATGACCGAGCCCCAGCAGGGGATCAGCTACGACGAGATCCTGGCTCTGGCCCGGACGGCAGAGGATGCGGGGCTCGAGGCATTCTTTCGATCGGACCATTACGCCAGCTTTCCGGGGGAATCGGGACTGCCGACGACCGACGCCTGGGCGACCCTCGCCGGCCTCGCGCGCGAGACGACGTCGATCCGGCTCGGCACCCTTGTGTCCCCGGTGACGTTTCGGATCCCCGGGAGCCTGGCCAAAGTCATCCAGACGGTCGACGAGATGAGCGGCGGACGGATCGAGGCGGGCTTGGGAGCCGGCTGGAACGAGGACGAGCACGCCCAGCTCGGTATTCCGTTTCCGTCACTCGGCGAGCGTTATGACATGCTCGCCGAAGAGCTCGCCATCCTCCACGGCCTGTGGACCGAGGACGACGGCTGGTCGTTTTCAGGTGACCACTGGCAAGTTCGGGGCTCCAAGCAGCATGGAGAGATCGCACGGGCGGGCCGCCGACATCCCCATGTCATCCTGGGCGGTAAGGGTCTGCCACGGATGTCCGAGCTCGTCGCGCACTACGCCGACGAGTTCAACCTCATTTCGGCATCGCCCGACGCCGTTCCGGCCGCGTACGGGCGTGTACGCGCGGCATGCGAGGTCGTCGGACGAGACCCAGATGAGCTTGTCTACTCCGCCATGACAGGGGTCCTGGTAGCGGAGACAGAGGACGATCTGCGAACCCGCGTCTCGGACCTGATGACCGCGCTGGGGCAAGGCGACGCCGATGCCAACGCATGGCTTGCAGAACGACGCCAACGCTGGATCATGGGCACGCCAGACGAGGCTCGCCAACGAGTGACGATGTTTGAGCGGGAGGGAACACAACGCATCATGCTGCAGGACTTCCTGCCCCGTGACCTCGATCACGTGCGGCTCATGGGACGCATCTTCTCGGCCTGAGCGCCGTCGCGGGCAATCGGCGGAGTTGCGCTACACTCCCCCGATCGGGAACCGTCCCGAGACGCACGCCTTGCTTGACTTGCCGATGCTCCGGCCACTGGCCGGCGCGATATTGCCCACACGGGGCTCCAACGCATTGGGGGAGCCGACATGCTTGATCTCCTCGTCGTCATCATCGTGGCGACGCTGGCCGCCGTTGGCGGCATCGTCATCGGATTCTTCGCCCGCAGTGTGCTGAGCGGGCGATCCGTGAAGCACGCCGAACATTATGCAGAACGGCTCGTCTCCGACGCGCGCGCCAAGCAGAAAGAGATTGTCCTCGAGGGCAAGGACGAGGCGTTGCAGCTGCGCCGTGCGGCCGAGGAAGAGGGGCGTGAACAGCGCGCCACCCTGCAGCGTTCAGAGCGCCGACTCCTGGATCGGGACGAGGCGCTCGACCGTAAGGTGGAAGCCTTCGAGCGGCGCGAAGTAGCCCTGGTCGCTCGCCAGCAGGAGCTCGATGCGGAGACCGCACGCGGCCGCGCGCTCCAGGAGCGGCAGCTGGCGGAGCTTGAGCGGATCTCAGGATTGAGCGCAGCCGAGGCACGGGACGGGCTGATCAGCCAGATCGTCGACGAAGCGCAGGCCGAGGCTCAGCACAGGGTCCGCGAGATCGAGCGATTCGCGCACGATGAGGGCGAGGACAAGGCGCGACGGGTGCTGACCACCGTCATGCAGCGCATCGCGGCCGATCACACCTCGGAGGCCACGATCACCGTCGTGCCACTGCCGAACGAGGAGATGAAGGGACGCATCATCGGCCGGGAGGGTCGCAACATCCGAGCGCTCGAACAGGCAACCGGGGTCGACCTCATCATCGATGACACACCCGAGGCGGTCGTCCTTTCCGGCTTCGATCCGGTGCGGCGCGAGGTGGCGCGCATGACGCTGGTCAAGCTGATCAGCGACGGCCGCATTCACCCGGGCCGCATCGAGGAGACGGTGGCGAAATGCCGCTCCGAGATCGAGGTGGTCATGCGCCAGGCCGGCGAGCAGGCCGCGTACGAGGCGGGCGTGCCCGGCCTCCATCCCGAGCTGATCAAGCTGATCGGCCGGCTGAAGTACCGAACCAGCTACGGTCAGAATGTGCTCAATCACTCCGTCGAGACGGCCCGTCTGTCCGGCCTGCTTGCCGCAGAAATCGGTGCCAACGTGGCCGAGGCAAAGAAGGGTGGCTTCTTGCACGACATCGGCAAAGCGGTCGACCACGAGGTGGAAGGCGCCCACGCTGCCATCGGAGCCGATATCGCGAAACGGTATGGCGTGAACGCGATCGTATGCAATGCCATTGCCGCGCACCACCAGGAAGTCGAGCAGGAGAGCGTAGAGGCCACCATTGTGCAGATCGGCGACGCAATCAGTGCGTCACGGCCGGGCGCCCGTGGCGAAAACCTCGACAACTATGTGAAACGCCTCGAGGATCTCCAGCAGATTGCGCTCAGCTTTCCCGGCGTCGAACGCTGCTTCGCCATCCAGGCCGGCCGCGAGATCCGCATCCTCGTCCGGCCCGAGGATATCGATGATCTCGCGTCCAGCCGTCTCGCCCGCGACGTGGTGAAGAAGATCCAGGATGAGCTCCAGTACCCCGGACAGATCAAGGTGACCGTGATCCGCGAGACACGCGCCATCGACTACGCCCGGTGAGCGCCGCGGCTGGTGGCGTCCGCATCTGCGTCATCGGCGACATCATCGGCAAGCCGGGCCGCCTGGCCGTTATGCAGACGCTGCCGGATCTCCGTCGGGAGCTAACGATCGACCTTGTGATCGCCAACGGCGAGAACATGGCTGCCGGCGCTGGGCTGACACCAAGCCTGGCAGAGGAGCTGCTGGGCGGTGGGGTCGACGTTATCACCAGCGGCAATCACATCTGGGACAAACGCGAGATCTACGACTACCTCGACACGGACCGCCCCGTCCTTCGTCCGATCAACTACCCCGATGAGGCGCCGGGACGCGGATGGCTGGTTCATCACGCCGATGATGGAACCGAGGTGGCCGTCATCAACGCCATGGGCCGCGTCTTCATGAACCAGCTGGATTCGCCGTTCACCAAGCTCGACGAGCTGCTCGACGAGTCGGCCGAACCGCTTCCAGCGGTACGGATCCTAGACTTCCACTGCGAGATCACCTCTGAGAAGAACGCGATGGGTTGGTATCTCAATGGGCGGGTCTCCGGCGTGGTTGGCACGCACACGCACGTGCCAACCGCGGATGCCCGCGTGCTTCCGGGCGGCACGGCCTTCATCAGCGACATCGGGATGACTGGACCGCGCGACTCCGTGATCGGATTCAGCCTCGAGACGGTGCTGCCGCGCTTCACTCGCCACCTCCCGACCCGATTCGCGGTTGCCGAGGGACCGGTCTCATTCAACGCGGTCGTCATCACTGCGGATCCGGCCACCGGGCGCGCCATCGCCATCGAACAGGTCCAACGCCTGATCGAGGTGTAGGTTCGTGGTCGTCGAGTATATATGTATATACTCCGCGCGAGGAATGAGGGAATGAGCCGGGCCGAGGTCGCGGGACCCGTCATCGGCATCGTGGGGCCGACAGCATCGGGCAAGACGGACCTGGCGCTGGCGCTGGCTCGCATCTGGCCGGTCGAGTTCCTGGTGGCCGATTCTCGTCAGGTCTACCGCGGGATGGATATCGGCACGGCCAAGCCGGATGCGGTCGCGCAGGCAGCCGTCCCGCATCACCTGCTCGACATTGTCGATCCTGATGAGCCGTTCACCGTGGCGCACTGGGTTGAGCGTGCCCGATCATTGCTTCCCGAGATCGGAAGGCGCGGTCGGATCCCGATGCTGGTGGGTGGCACCGGCCTGTATGTTTCCGCGCTGCTGGACGGCCACGATTATGCATCGCAGCCTTCCGTGCCCGGCGTGATGGCGCGGCTGACGAAGGCCCTGGAGGCCGATGGACTGGCACCACTCGCCGATCGATTGAGGACCGCTGACCCGGAGGCGGCCGAGCGAACCGACCTGCACAATCCGCGGCGTGTGCTCCGCGCGCTGGAGCGGTTCGAGACCGCAGGTGGGGGAGTGGCTCCCGTCAGCGAGCCCTTCGGCAGACGCATCGCGCTCCTCGGCATCAACCGGCCACGCGAGGTGCTGTATCGGCGCATCGATCAGCGCGCGAGGCGCCTGTTCGCCAGCGGTTTGCTCGACGAGGTTCGTGCGCTGCTGGACGCCGGCTACGGACCCGAGCTGCGACCGATGAGCGGCCACGGATACCGCGAGGCGGCGCGTCACCTGGCGGGGGAGTGGTCGCTGGACGAGGCGATCGAGATAACCGCGCGCCGTACGAGACAATACGCCAAGCGTCAGCTCACCTGGTTCGGGCGCGACCCTCGCATCAGCTGGATATCGGCCGGGGAGGAACCGACCGACGATCCTGACCTTGTCGAGCGCGCTGACGCACTCATCCGGTCGGGTGGCCACTGAGCCCTATGCCGCATGCTCGGCTACCATGGATCGAACCTATGACTGAACGCCCGCGCATGATCGACCTCACGACACCGGATGAGCGTGCCTTTCTGATCGGTCTGGATGGTCCCGATGATGATCGCTGGCCGGTGGAGCGCTCACTCGCGGAACTCGGCGCTCTGGCTGAAACAGCCGGGGCGACCGTCGTCGGCCAGGCTTCTCAGCGTCGACCCAAAGCGGATCCCGTCTGGTATTTCGGCAAGGGGCGCGCCGCCGAACTGTTGGATGAGAAGGCCGAGAGCGACTTCAACGTGCTCATCGTCGATGACGAGCTGGCACCGAACCAGCAGCGCAGCCTCGAGACGTTGCTCGAGTGCAAGGTGCTGGACCGGTCGGCGCTGATCATCGATATCTTCGCCCGCCATGCCAAGACCAAGGAGGGTCGCCTCCAAGTCGAGCTGGCCGCGCTCGAATACCACCTCCCGCGCCTGACCCGCCTGTGGACGCATCTCTCGCGCACGGGTGGCGGGATCGGGACGCGCGGGCCTGGCGAGAGTCAACTCGAGACCGACCGCCGTCTGATTCGCGACAAGATCAAGAAGGTCAAGGCAGACCTTGCGGAGGTCGAGAAGCATCGGGCCATCGCCACACGGAAGCGGGACCGTAATGACGTCGCCAGCGTTGCGCTTGTCGGCTATACGAATGCAGGCAAGAGCACGGTCCTCAACGCGCTCGCCGATGCGAACCTGTACGCCGCCGACATGCTCTTCGCCACGCTCGACCCAACCAGCCGCCAGGTATCGCTCCCGAACGGGCAGCAGGCCGTCATCACCGATACCGTGGGCTTCATCAACAAGCTCCCACACGATCTTGTCGACGCCTTCCGCGCGACCCTCGAAGAGGTCATGCGCGCCGACCTCCTGCTCGAGATCGTCGACGCCGCCGATCCCGACTTCCTGGGCCAACAGTCGGCAGTGCAGACGGTCCTCGACGAGTTGGGCGCGGGAGACAAGCCGCGCATCACCGTCTTCAACAAGATCGACCTGCTCGCGGTGGAGATCGATGCTGCTCCCTCGACCGAGCGGGCTGTCTTTGTCAGCGCCGTGACGGGGGCGGGGCTGGATCTGCTGCGGGAACGGATTGCGGACGCGCTGCGCGGACAGATGGTCGTCGTCGATGCGGTGGTGCCCTACGAGCGCGGTGAGCTCGTTGCCCGTGCGCGAACCTCGGGAGAGGTCGAGGAGCGCTACGAGGAGCGCGGTGTTCGCGTCCGTGGCCACTTGCCGGAGGGCATCGCGGCTGAGCTGAGCGCAGCCGGCCGCGCAACGCGCCGGCGCGGCGCCACATCTCGCTGAAATCCCGCATGCCTTCGCTGCCCTGGCTCCGCCAGGAGCTCCTCGAGATGACCGCGCGCGAGCTTGCGGCCGCCGACGCATTCTTCGCGCGCTGCGCCGAGGATGCCGTGCTCGACAAGGAACTGGAACGACGGCTGAAGGGACCTCTCACCCCGCTCATTGTCGCCCTCGACTCCTGGGATGATGCTCCGCCAGAGGCACGGTCACTGCTTGCGGTCAACGAAGCCAACGTCTCACGTTTCGCCGCGCTGATCGAGGACACCGGCGAATGGCCAGGACTGCGACTGGTCGGCGCCGACGGTACGGACGCGGCCTGGATGCTGGCTCAGCATGCCGATCGCGCGAACGAGCTGCGACGTTCGTGGATCCCGGTCCTCGCCACCGCGGTCGATACGGGCGACGCGGACCCGCGTCATCTCGGCACGCTGACCGATCGTGTGGCCGCGGTGGCCGGTGAACGCCAGACGTACGGCACCATCGCCATCCTGGCCGCGGACGGGGAGCCCGAGTTCCCCCTGCCCGTGGCCGATGCCGCTCACCTCGAAACGCGCCGTGCCGAAATCGGCCTACCGCCCGTTTCCGCCGAGGCCCCGTACCTCGCTGATGGCGATTTCATACCATATGGCCCGGACCGCGGCGCTAACCCGATCAACCAATGGCCGATGGTCGTGGAGGGCCACGTATCGGTCGAGGCTGCCCTCGAGGGCGAGGTGCGTCAGGTGCGTCGTATCTGGGCCACGCGTCCCGGCGACCGACGCTTTGGACGGCTGCGCGCACTAGCCCGCGAGCGCGGCGTGACGATCGACCAGGTTGCGGCCGAGACGATCAATGAGCTCGCCTCCGGGCGATCCCACGGCGGCGTGATCGGCCTAGTTGCTCCACGCCGCCAACAGAGCATCGGGACATTGTTGACCGAGGTGGGGGATCGGTCCCTGATCATCATGCTCGATGGCATCGAAGATCCATTCAATTTCGGACAGGCGGTTCGGGCGATGTACGCCGCAGGCGTCGATGCGCTCGTCGTCCGGCGCAGCTGGGAGACGGCAATCAGTACGGTGACACGCGCTTCGGCAGGCGCGAGCGAGCTCATTCCGACGGCGATGACCGCATCAGCCGAAGAGGCTGCTGATGCGTGCAGGCGACGCGGAATGCGCATTGCATGCGCGGTTGCCACCGATGAGGCCATCGAGCTCAGCAAGACAGATCTGACCGGTGGCCTATTCATGCTTATCGGTGGCGAGCGGCGCGGTGTGACGCGATCGTTCGTCGAACAGGCGGATGTCCGCGTCAGGATCGGCTACGGGCGAGACCGTGCACCGGAGCTTGGAGCCGCGACCTCGGCGGCCATCATCGGCTTCGAAGCGCTGCGGCAACGGCGAGGCGTGGGTTAAAAGACGCGGCGGCCTACCAGACGATCCGCATGCGGCCGTCCGATGTTCGGGGCGGAAAGGCGGCGCCAGACCCGCTCACGGACGGCCAGGCCGGCCACCAGGTACAGGGCTGCGAGCGCCACCAGCAGGCCGTATCCGATCGCCAGCGGACCCAGTTCGCCGCCAATGGCCGTTCCACCCACCATTGCCATGCTGCCGAGCCCGAGTCCCGCGATGGCGGTCGACCAGAGTGTGTGATGCATGCGGGGAACCTATGCGCGCGCAGGCTGGGTTCCCATAGGAATATCGTCCATGCGTTCTAGGACCACAAGCGCGAGCCAACCTGAATCTAATCGCCAAGGAAGCACCGCACCACGCCAAGCACCGCGAAGAACAAACGGCACACCCGGCAATCACGATGCCGATGAGCGCACGCTGCCGTCGACCGGCGTTCACAGCACTACTCAGTCCAAGCGTAGATTGGACTTCCGCAAATGTATGTTATGTTATATAATCGTCCCGGATAGCGAGTAGAACCCGATGTAGCGAACGGCACTCGCCCGCCTCGAGCGCTGAGAATCAGCGCAGGACGAGCACGTTGCTGGCGCTCACCGGCCGGCTCAAGCCCTTGATCTGCAATTCACCGACCGATTCGACGTCAACGATTTCCTCGACCATGCCGGCTGCACGCTGGCTGAGCAGGATCTGGTTGGCCGCTGCCTGACTGCTGAGCCGCGACGCCAGGATGACGACGTTGCCGATGGCGCCGTAGTCGTGGCGGCCTTCGAAACCGATACGCCCGAGCGTGGCGTAGCCTACGGCGATGCCGATGCCGAACCCCAGTTCGTAGCCGCGCTTGCGCCAGCCCGCCCCGAGGTCCTCGAACCGGCTGCGCATCTCGACCGCCATCCGAACGGCCCGCTCAACATGGTCTTCCTGGACGATCGGGTCATTGAAGAAGACCATGACGCCGTCACCTGCGAAATGCTCGAGCGTGCCGCCGTGCCTCACGATGGACTCGCCGATCATGCGGTGATACTCGCCCAGGACGCCGAGCATCTCCTCCGGATCAGCCTGCTCGGCGAACGAGGTGAAACCGCGCAGGTCGCAGAAGGCGACGGTGATCATGCGCCGATGCCCGGCCAGCAGCTGCTCCCCCTCCGGCGACGAGATGAGCGCAGAGATCTGTGGCGAGAGGAAGCGACTCAGTTCGGTCTTCTGTCGATCGATCGTCTCGGTCAGCCTGCGTTGCTGCTCGATGTGCTCCAGCTCGAGATCCCTGAGGCGTTTGGCGGCCAGCGACGCGTTGAGGCGCGCTTCGAGGACCCGTGCGTTGATCGGCTTGGTCAGGTAGTCGGTGGCGCCCAGCTCGATGCAGCGAACGACGCTGTCGAGCTCCTCGACCCCGGAGACGATGATGACCGGGATGTGTCGGGTGGCGTCATCGGCCTTCAGCGTGGCGAGGGTGTCGTAGCCATCGAGCTCGGGCATGATGACATCGAGGAGGACGACGTCGATTGCGCTCGCGTGGGCGCGAACCAGGTCGAGCGCCTCGATCCCGTTCTCGGCTTCGAGGACCTCCAGGCCGAGCGCTCTCAGCTGACGGGTCAGCACCAGCCGGTTGACTCGACTGTCATCCACGACGAGCGCGATTCGAACCTCACTCACGAGGTGTCGCTCCTCGCCATCCACTCCTGCAGCGCGGTCTTGGCCTCCCGCCAGTCCTGCGCGAGCTGCTCGGCATCGACGCGGGCGCCATCGTCGATGCGCTCGGAGCGACCGGCAATCTCGAGCGCTCGTGCCCGCTCGGCCAACCGCTTTGCCCCGAGCGTCGCGCTGCTTGACTTCAGCGTGTGTGCCGGACGAACGAGCGCCGCAGGGTCGTCGGCAGCGACGGCCGCTTCGATCGCCGCGATCTGGCCCTCCGTGTCGTCGAGGTAGGTTCCGATCAGATCGACGACGAATTCACGGTCGCCGCCGACCGACTTCGCGAGCTCCTCGAGCACGGCCGCGTCGAGGACCGGTGTCTCAAGCTCATTCATGGGCTTGTCCCTTCGTGTGCACTGCTCCATGACCGGCTGCTCCGTTCGGCACGGGCACCCGCGCAAGCGCCGCAGCCAGTTCGGCGGGCCGGACGGGCTTGCTGATGTAATCGTTCATCCCGGCCGCGAGGCATGCCTCGCGATCCCCGGCCATGGCGTTGGCCGTCATCGCCACGATCCACACCGGCTCGACCGGCCATCGCGCCCGGATCTCTCGGGTGGCCCCGAGCCCGTCGAGCTCCGGCATCTGCACGTCCATCAGCACGACGTCGAACCGTTCGCGCTCCAATGCCTCGACGGCCTGGCGTCCGTCGTCGGCGACGTGTGCTTCGTAGGACATCTGCGCCAGCAATCGAAGAGCCAACTTCTGATTTACCGCGTTGTCTTCGGCGAGCAGGATCCGAAGCGGATGGCGGATGCCGAGGTCGGCAGCGGAGCCTGGCTCCGATAGGGCCGGAGTCGGAGAGCGGACTACCGTTTCGCCAAGCAGGACCGTGGCGATCGTGTCAAAGAGGGCCGACGGCTTCACCGGCTTTGCGAGCCAGGCGGCCAGTGGCGTTCCCTCCCGATCGCGCACTCCGACCGAACTGAGCACGACGATCGGCATCGGGCGCGCGTCGCCATTCGGCGTCATCGACGCGACCTCCGCAGCAAGCTCGAGCCCATCAAGTTCGGGCATCAGCAGGTCGAACAGGGCGATGTCGAAGCGTTCCCCGGCCTGGAGCCAGCCGAGCGCCTCTGCCGGCGAGCCGGTCTCGCGCGGCACCATCCCCCATCGGGCCGTCTGAGCGACGAGGATGCGCCGGTTGGTGGCATTGTCGTCGACGATGAGGACCGTCCGTCCGGTCAGGTCCGCATCCATGCGGCGTGGTCGAGCCGGGGCGACGGCGTCGGCGGCGCCCTCCGCCATCCGCACGGTGAGGTGGAAGATGCTCCCCTCCCCCGCCACGCCACTGCTGTTGGCGGCCAGGTCGCCGTCCATCAGCTCCGCCAGCCGTCGGCTGATGGCGAGACCGAGGCCGGTGCCGCCGTAGCGGCGCGCGATCGAGGCATCGACCTGGCTGAAGGACTGGAACAGCTTTCCCATCGCGTCGGGCGGGATGCCGATGCCGGTGTCGCGCACGTCGATCCGCAGCTCCCAGCGATCGGCGCCTGCGTGTGTCGATCGGTCCTGTGCCCCGTCCGATGCGAGTCTCGAGCCAGCGACCGTTACGACCACCTCGCCATGCTCCGTGAACTTCACCGCGTTCGACAACAGGTTGAGGAGCATCTGGCGGAGTCGTCCGGTGTCGCCGACGAGAACCTGGGGCACTTCCTCGTCGATGGCGTACACGAGCTCGAGCCCCTTCTTCGCCGCCGATGGCGCAAGGATGTCGAGCGAGGCCTCCACCGCATCTCGCAGTACGAATGGCCGTGCCTCGAGATCGACGCGGCCGGCCTCGATTTTCGAGAAGTCGAGAACATCGCTGATGATGGTGAGGAGGGCGTCGCCCGAGGTGCGGATCGTCTCCGCAAACTCGTGCTGCTCCTCGTTCAGGGTCGTGTCGAGCAGCAGGCCGCTCATGCCGATCACGGCGTTGAGCGGGGTCCGGATCTCGTGGCTCATCGCTGCAAGGAAGCTGCTTTTCGCCTCGTTCGCCTGCTCGGCGACCCGACGTGACTCTTCGGCATCGGCGAAGAGCCGCGCGTTTTGGAGCGCTATCGCCGCCTGCTGCGAGAGTCCGCCGAGGAAGCTGAGGTCGGCTGTCGTGAAGGGGGCCGAACCTTCAAAGCGCCAAACGACGAGCACGCCCGCCACCTCGCCGCGGATCGTCAGCGGCGCCGCCATGAGGCGATCGTCCTCGTCCTCGTCGGTGCCGGGGATCGTCACCGACCGGCGATCGTGCTTGGTGCTGTTCACGAACTCGGCGCGTCCGGTCGTGGCGATGTCACCGATGATGCCCTGACCCGGGGTCACGGCATCGGCGAGGATCGCGTCGGCCACGGTGCCGAGAGCGACGATTGCTCGAAATTCGTTTCTGTCGGGCTGTGGAAGGAAGACGGCGCTGGTGTCGGCGCGCAGCAGGGTCTTTGCCCGGTCGGCGATACGTTCGAGCACCACCGACAACTCGAGCGTCGCGGACACCTGGCGCCCAACCTCCGCGAGCGCGGCCATTTCCTCTGCGCGCCGCCGCGTTTCGGCGTAGAGCCGCGCATTTTGGACGGCGACGCCGACGTTTGCGGCGATGGTGGTCAGCAGGCTCTGGTCGGCGGTCGTGAAGCGACCTTCGTGGGTCAGGCTCTGGACGCTCATTGCGCCGATGACCCGTTCGCCCGCGACGATCGGCACGCCGAGCCAGGACTTCGCGGGGGTCCCGACCCCCCGCTGGCCCAGCTCGTTCCAATCCGCCTCGTCGTTGAGAAGCATGGCCTCGCGCCGCTCAATCACGCGCGAGGTCAGACCCTCCCCGCTGCGAAGCGGCGGCTGCGGCAGTTCGGTGCCCTTCTCGACGTAGTACGGGAACTCGATCAATCCTGACTCGTCGTCGACGAGGGCGACATACGCGATGTCCGCATCGAAGGCATCGCGCGTCTTGTCACCGACCAGTGCGAGAAGCGGGTTCACCTCAAGCTGCGCCGTGATGGCCTCGCTGACCTCGTTGATCGTACCGAGCTCGGCAACGCGTTGTCGCGTTTCGTCGATCAGGCGGCCCGTGCGCAGGGCGATGCTCAGGCTGGCAGCGATCGTCGTCAGAAGCGAGACATCGGCCTCGCTGAAGGCGTATTCGCGATCCAGGTTCTGGAGGCTGATCACGCCGAGGACCTTGTCGCCAAGGGCGAGGGGCGCAAAAATGGCCGACTTCGCGGGTTCGCCGATGAGCTGCGCGGGCTGGCCCACCTCGGCAGCCTCCGTGCCGAGGTCGTGCGTCACCACCACCGGCTGCCCGGTCTCCATGACCCGGCGTCGGAAGCCGATGACCGGGCCTGGATGATCGTCGAATCGGACGCCGCGCTCGATGATGAACGGGAACCGCATCAGGTCCTCGTCCCGATCGAAGATGGCGATGTCGACCACGTTCGCGTCGAACACGTCGGTCGCGCGCTCTCCGACGAGCTCGTACATGGCCTGGACGTCGAGTTCGGACGACAGCCCGCGCTGCACGCTGTTCACGATCGCCAGCTCCGCAGCACGCCGGTCGGTCTCGGTCAGCAAGCGACGCGTCTCGTCGAACAGGCGCGCGTTCTCGAGCGCCACGCTCAGGCTCGAGGCAAGGGTGGTAAGGAGCCGAACGTCGGACTCGCTGAACGCATCGATGCGGTCCAGGTTCTGGATCGAGATACGGCCGCGCACCTCCCCGGCCACGATCAGCGGAGCGAGGAGCAGCGACTGCGGCTGCTCGCCCTGCAGCGCCTGGACGACGTCGGTCTCCGCGAGCCAGCGCGGGACATCGCGGACGTGGAGCGGTTGACGGGTCTCGAGCACAGTCTTCGAGAGGTGCGAGTCCTCGATGCGGATCATTTCGTCGGGGAGTCGCACTCCGCGCTCGATGGTGTACGGGAAGGAGATGGTCGCCGCCGCGGTGTCGTAGATGCCGATGTCGACGACCTGGGCGTCGAAGATTTCCTGGATCTTGTCGCCGACGAGGTCGTACATGGCCTGCATGTTCAGGTTCTGGGCCAGTCCCTCCTGAACACTGTTGATGATGGCGAGCTCGGCGGCGCGCTCATCGGTCTCCGTCAGCAGGCGCTTCGTCTCGTCGAACAGACGCGCGTTCTCGAGCGCCACGCTGAGACTCCCCGCCAGCGTCGAGAGGAGTCGCACGTCGGACTCGGTGAACGCATCCGCGCGGTCGAGATTCTGGAGCGAGATGCGGCCCCGCACATCGCCGCCGGCCATGAGCGGCGCGATGATTACGGAGAGCGAAGGCTCGCCCTGGACGACTGGCGCCACGACCCCGTGCTCGGCCTGCCATGCAGGCATATCGTTCCAGACCATCGATCGGCGCTCACGAAGGATTTCGAGCATGAGCGGTGAGGAATCGACCTGGGTCGGCTCGTCGGGGAATCTGACACCCCGCTCGATGGAGTACGGGAAGTGCATCAGTCGGGCTTCCGGATCGATGATGCCGATGTCGACGACCTGGGCGTCGAAGATCTCCCTGATCTTGTCCCCGACCAGGTCGTACATGGCCTGCATGTCCAGGTTCTGGGCAAGGCCCTGCTGGACGCTGTTGACGATCGAAAGCTCGGCGGCGCGCTCGTCGGCCTCGGTCAGCAGGCGCTTTGTCTCGGCGAATAATCGGGCATTCTCGAGCGCCACACCGAGGCTGGAGGCAAGCGTCGAAAGGAGACGCTCGTCCGCGTCGTCAATTGCGTACGCCTCGACCCGCTCAATGCTAATCACACCGAGCACACGGTCGCCGACGAGGACGGGAACGCCCAGCCACGATTCCGCTTGTTCATCGTCGCCCTCGAATCGACGAGCCGTCAGCGCGTTGTGCTCCGCCATCTCCTCGTTCGAGCTCACGCGCAGGGGCCGTCGGGTCGTGATGACCTCGGAGTTCAAGCCGGCGCCGAGTTCGATCGCGTCGACCTGGAGACGGACACCGCGGTCGAACAGATACGGGAAGGAGAGGATGTTCGTGTCCGGCTCGTGAAGGGAGACGCCGACCGAGTCTGACTCGAAGATGGCGCTGATCTGGTCGCCGACGAGTTCGATGATCGCGTCGAAATCGAGCTGCATCGAGAGCGCCGTCGCGACCTCGTTGACGAGGGCCAGCTCCGCGTTGCGCTGGCGGGTTTCCTCGATGGCCCGCGCCCGGGTAAGAGCCGTGCCGATGTGCTGGCCGACGAATGTCAGCAGGTCGAGGTCATCGGGCGTGAGGGTGCGGTCCGCCCGGTAGTTCTGCACCGCCAGCACGCCGATCGTTCGGCCGTCCGAACGCAGCGGAGTGCCGAGCCATTGGAGGACGCTGGTGTCACCCGCCGGCTGCACCTCGCCGCTCGCGAGCAGCTGCTCGAACCTGGCTGCGTCGAGATATGTCGGCCGGCCGGTCCGCAGCACGTGAGCGGTCACACCCGCGGCATCGCCGATCCCGAACACCTCCCACGCATTGGGATCGGGCAGGTCGGTGTCAACCTCGTCCACGAAGAATGGATAGTTGATCCGCTGTCGCTCGTCATCGTAGAGCGCGATGTAGAAGTTGTCGGCGTACATCAGCTCGCCGACAATCTCGTGGATCGCGGCATAGAACGACGGCATGTCCTTGGCGGCACTCGCCGTGTCGGCAATGCGATACAGAGCGGCCTGCATCGACTCGGATCGCCCGAGGCGTCCGACGGGCGTTTCGGGCTCGTCGGCCGCTCGGTGCGGTGTCTCGGATGTGTTTGGTGGCCGATGCTCGGGGATGGTTGTCGACCCTCTTGTTGGCGGATGCCGTACGCGCTCCGCTACGGCGGCCATTGTGCGTCACCAGCCACTTCCGCGTCGCGGCTCCGCGGCGTCTCGCGCTCGTCAGATCACGCGGTCGGTGCTGGGTTGATGGGCCGCGACTCGCTCAGTTCGGTCGGTGCGCCGTGCACGGCGGGGATGACGCCGAGGCGCCCGGCCTGGTAATCGGCGAAAGCCTGCATGACCTCCTCGCGCGTGTTCATCACGAACGGGCCAGCCCATGCCACCGGCTCGCGAATGGGGCGACCGCCGAGGATGAGCACGTCGAGGGTGGGGCTGCGGCTCTCCTGGGTGCGCGACGCGGTGACCGTCAACGTGTTGCCGGGACCGAGTACGGCGAGCTGGCCGGTCTGCACCGGCACGTGCTCGGCGCCTACCGTGCCCGCGCCGGCCATGACGTAGACGATGGCGTTGTAGTCGGCGCGCCAGGGCATTGTGAGGTTGGCCTCCGGACTGAGGGTGGCGTGCACCAGCGTCATCGGCGTGTAGGTCGCCCCCGGGCCGGCATGGCCGGCAACCTCACCGGCAATGACGCGCACAAGTGCTCCGCCGTCGGCGGACGCGAGCAGGCCCACCTCGCCGGCGCGGATGTCCTGGTAACGCGGCGGCGACCACTTCTGCGCCTTCGGCAGGTTCACCCACAGCTGGAAGCCGTGGAACAGTCCGCCGCTGACGACGAGTGCCTCCGGCGGCTTCTCGATGTGCAGGATGCCGGCACCGGCCGTCATCCACTGCGTGTCGCCGTTGGTGATCACTCCCCCACCGCCATTCGAATCGCTGTGCTCGAACGTACCGTCCATGAGGTATGTGACCGTCTCGAAACCGCGATGCGGGTGCCACGGCGTGCCCTTCGGCTCGCCGGGCGCGTACTCCACCTCACCCATCTGGTCGAGATGGATGAATGGATCGAGCTCGGCAAGATCGACGCCCGCGAACGCCCGACGTACCGGGAATCCGTCGCCCTCGAAGCCACGAGGCGCCGTCGTGACGCCGCGGACATCGCGCTGCCGCGCGATGAGGGGATCAGGCGCCGGAATATGCGCGAGAACGGAGATGTCGTCGACGGTGATGGCTGGCATGAGGAAATGATACAACATCTAGTTGCGTATGCAACTACCGGCGCCTCAACACTCGTTCGCGGTGGCTGATCAGCGTCGTTCCGCCGGAACTCCGAGTGTGATTGCGGCAGCAACGGTCGCGGCCGCGAGAGCCAACGCCTGATCGGCTGATAGCCCTGCATCCCCCGCGAAGAGCTGGGTGGCGGCGCTCGGGATGGCGCCGAGGACGACCGGGACCAGCGTCCAGCCAAGCACGAGCACGGTCGGTGCGGTTGCCCCCGGTAGGCGCAGCATCCGAGTGGCGACCGCTGTCAGCACGCCCAGGAATGCCGCGAGCAGAAGAATCAGGATCAGTGCGGGCTGGTCGCGCGCGCCGGAAGCGTCGACCAGACCCACCACTGCCTGGTAGGCGATCGCAACGGCCACCGCCAGCAGTGCGCCCAGAATGACGGACCGAAGGCCGGTCACGAACGCGGATCCTTCGCCAGCCGATCCGCGAGGTTGCGGGCGATCCGGTAGGACTTGCCAGCACCCATCACGAGCACCGCGTCGCCGGCCCCGACGTGGTCTCCGACGTAGTCCGTCGTGGCGTCGACATCGCCGGTCGCGATAGCGGGCACCGCCGAGTTGCGCTCGATCGCATCCGCCAACGCCTCGGCGCTGGTGGAGGCCATGGCGTCGGGCGTATCGCGTGAAGCAAAAATGTCGGCGATGACGACTTCGTTGGCATCGGTGAAGGCGGTGGCGAACGCATCCATGAGGAGGGCCGTCCGCGAGTACATGTGCGGCTCGAAGACCGCCCAGAGACGCCGGTCGAGTCCGACCTTCTGTCGGGCGGCGGACAGCGCGGCACGCACCTCGGTCGGGTGGTGTCCGTAGTCGTCGTAGATCGTCACCGTGGGAGTATCGGCGATCAGCTCCATGCGGCGCCCCGCCCCTGAGAACGTTCGCATGCCCTCGTTCAACAACTCGAGGTCGGCACCGAGCGCGCGAGCCATGATCAACGCGGCCGTGGCATTGAGGATGTTGTGCTCCCCGGCCAGGGACATCTGAAACATCTGGTCGAACAGCCTGAATGTCGTGCCGTCGCGCCCGCGCGCGACGTCGGTCGCCATGATCTCGCCGCCCGGCCCATATGGCAGGACGCGGCCCTCCCATTCCCCGAGGCGCCCACTCAGCTCCATGGCACCATGGTCGTTGGCGGCAATCACGAGCAGGCGACCGTTCAACGCCGGATGACTGCCCATGCCACGGACGAATCGCTCGAAGGAATCCATCACCGCGGATGCATCGGCGAAGAAGTCGGGGTGATCCATCTCGACATTCGTGACGATCGCGCCGGCCGGGTGGTAATTGAGGAAATTGTCGCCGAACTCGTCGGCCTCCACCAGGAATGGCGTTCCCCCGCCGGGTCGAACTGATGCGCCCCATGCGCCGATGAAGGCACCGACCTCCACGGTCGGATCGAGCCCGGCGGCGATGAGCAGATGGCCCAGGAGTGCCGTGGTGGTGGACTTACCATGCGTGCCGGTGACCCCGAGGCCAATGCGCCCGGTTGCCATCTGCAGTTCGCCGAGCAGTGCCTGCCACGTCACGACCGGAATGCCCCGAGAGTGGGCAGCGGCGAGCTCCGGGTGGTCCTGGATTGAGCGCAACGCGGGCGAGATGGCGACCCGGTCGATGCCGATGAGGTGCCCCGGATCGTGCGCGGCAGCGTAATGGATACCTGCCGCGTCCAGCGGCGGTGTGTAGGGCGACGGCGCGTCGATATCGCATCCATCCACGGTGGCTCCGGCGTAGTCCAGCAGGAGAGCCGTTCCGGCCGCTCCCGAGCCGGCGATGCCGATGACGTGGATTCGCTCGCCGCGCTCGACCATCGCTATTTCTCGGACGCCAGGCGCGTCGCCAGCTCGAGCGCCGCCAGCGCAGACGCGCGCTTGTTCCCTGATCGGTCGTGCGGCCATGAATGACGCTCCACGACCGCCGTGCCTTCACGAATCGCGGCCGCAATGTACGTCAGGCCAACCGGCTTGTCGGCCGATCCTCCATGCGGGCCGGCGATCCCGGTGACGGCGACGGCCAGCCGGGCCACGGAGAAGCGACTTAGAATGCCGGTGGTCATCGCCTCGGCCACCTCGGCCGACACCGCACCGACGCCTTCCAGAAGCGCACCGGGCACGTCAAGGAGCTCTTCCTTGACGGCGTTCGAGTAGCTCACGATGCCACCCAGGTAATGGTCACTCGAGCGCGGAATCTGGGTGATGGCGTGGCCCAGCAGCCCGCCAGTGCATGACTCCGCGCTTGCCATCTGCCAGCCACGCTTGACGAGGGCCCGACCCAGCCGGCGCGCGGCCGCATCGAGCTCGTCATCCGTCGGTGGTCGCGTGGGCGGCATCGGCCTAGCGGTAGTTCGTGAACTGCAGGTCGACCGGATACTCAAGCCCCTTCAGATCAGCAATGATGGCCTGGAGCTCATCCCTCGACTTGGCCGATACACGGACGGCGTCGCCCTGGATCGAGGGTTTTGTCTTGGGGAACATCTCGCGAATGCGCTTCGAGAGCTCCTTCGCCTGTTCGCTCGTCAGGCCCCGCTTCAACTTGATTTCCTGGCGGACGGTGGAGCCGCCGGCTGGTTCGACCTTGCCCCAGTCGAAGATCTTCAGGCTCAGGCCACGGCGCACCGCCTTCGATTCGAGGAGGTCCTTGGCTGCCCCGGCCCGGTATTCGTCGTCGGCGGTGAGCACGATCGCATCCTTGCCGAGCTCGAATCCGACATTGCTGCCCTTGAAGTCGTAGCGCGTGGCAATCTCGCGACGCGCCTGGTCGAGCGCGTTGACGAGCTCCTGCTGGTCGAAATCGCTCACCACGTCGAATGATGAATCTGCTGCCATGGCTCCCCTATCCTCGTTTCAGTCCCCTGTTCGCGTGACCACCCACTCGATGACGGCCCCGTTGCCTCCCATCGTGCCGAGGTTGATGCCGTTCATGGACACGCCCACGGCGCCGGCGTTGCCGGCCAGGATCCGGATCGTCTCGTCCGCCTCGATCTCGACGCGGTCGCCATCGTCACTGATCCCGCCCGAAACACCTTCGAGCGATGTCCCGTCCTCCTCGATCTCGAGATACGAGTCTCCTCCGTCCAGACGGAGCATACCGGTGAGTCCTTCCTCGGGCAGGACCGTCACGCGGCGGGTGGTCAGTGGTGCCTCGGCTGGGGTGATCACCACGTCCCACGTGCCGGGTGTCAGCGATAGGCTGGCCGAATAGCTGCCGGTCGCTTCCGCGACCACGGTCGTCGGCTCGGGGGCGGATGGGTCGACCGGGTCAAGCTCCACCGTGTCACCACTCGCATCTTCGACGGAGAAACTCGGCACCGGCGATTCGACCAGCACCGCGCGCACCAAGACTTCCGAGCCTGGCGCCGCCGCCCCGGATACCGCCACCGGCCCGGTGATCGTAGCGTCGGCCGCCGGGTGGTCGACGGCCGCCGGTGGACTGGCGCCGGAACTCGGCGACGGACTCACGACCGTGTCCGCGACGACGTTGACGCGTCGCACGAACGTCGCCGAGGAACGGCGCGTTAGCGGATCGACAGCCTCGATGCGAATCTCATTCGACCCGGGCAGAAGCTCGACGGTCATCTCGAAGTTTCCCTCGGCATCGGCGGTCGTGCTCGGATTCTCGGGCAGGCCGCTGACGGTGACCGTGGCACCAGAGGTGGTGACCCCGCGGAGGGTGATGGTCTCCTCCGACTGTGCGGCCACGTCACCGGCGGGCTGGGTGATGCGCAGCTCCGGCGTGCGCGCGAAATTGACAAACTCATAGGCGATCCAGGCGACCAGCGCGCCGACCATGATCGTCAGGATCGCGCCAGCCACAGCGCCTGGGGTGACCACGAACGTACGTCGACGGCGGACCGCCATCGGCCGCGGCGGAGTCGGAGCCACCGAACGGTCGGCCGGCGTCCCCGATGTCTCGAGTCGGTACAGGTCGATGAGGTATTCCGGATCGAGCCCGAGATACGATCCGTAGTTGCGCAGAAAGCCCTTGGTGTAGACAGCCCCGGGTAGCTCACGGTATTCACCTCGCTCGAGTGCCGACAGGTAACGCTCCCGAATCTTGGTGTCCCGCTCCACCCGCGGCAGATCAACGCTCCTGGCCTCACGGGCGGCGCGGAGGACCTCACCGAGCTTGTGGACCTGGTCGGTCACGGCTCCTCGTCCTCAGCGGGGTCCACGTCGCCCCCCCATCCGTCGGACGTGACCAGCACTTCCCGGAATCGGCTTCCATCCGCGGCGCCGACCACCCCTCGGTCCTCCATCTGGTCCAGGATGCGGGCTGCCCGCGCGTAGCCGATGCGTAGACGTCGCTGCAGCAGCGACGCCGAGGCCTTGTCCGAGCGCCGCACGATGTCGACCGCCTGGCTGAACAGGGCATCGGCATCATCATCGGCGTCTTCCTCCCCCGGGCGTCCTCCCGGCTTGCCATCGCGTCGAGCGGCCGTGATCTCCGGCCGGTATTGCGGTCCTCCCTGGGCGCGCCAGTGACGCGCAACCGATTCGATCTCGGGGTCGGTGACGAGCACCCCCTGAAGTCGGACGGCGCGCGGCGCGTCGATCGGCTGATACAGCATGTCGCCGCGACCCAGCAGATCCTCGGCCCCGGTCGTGTCCAGGATGGTCCGGCTGTCGATGCCCGAAGTCATGGCAAATGCAATGCGGCTCGGAATGTTGGCCTTGATCAGCCCGGTGATGACCTGGACCGATGGGCGCTGGGTGGCCACGATCAGGTGGATGCCGGTCGCCCGAGCCAGCTGCGCGATGCGCGTGATGGTAGCCTCGACCTCGTAGGCACTCACCATCATGAGATCGGCCAACTCGTCGATCACGATCACGATATACGGCATGCGCGGCTCGCCAGCGCGTAGCGCCTCGTTGTATCCCGCGATGTTCCGCACGCCGCGTGAGGCGAACTCGGCGTATCGGCCCTCCATGGTGCCGACCGTCCATTTCAGGGCATTGACCGCCTTTTCGGGCTCGACGATCACCTCGCACAGCAGGTGCGGAATGCCCTTGTACTGCGCCAGCTCGACGCGCTTGGGATCGATCAGGATCAGCTTGACCTCGGCCGGGGTGGCGTTCATCAGGAAGCTGTCGATGATGGCGTTGACGCACACGCTCTTGCCCGAACCGGTGGCGCCGGCGATGAGCAGGTGAGGCATCCGGGCGAGGTCCGCGCTGAACGGTTGGCCGGCCACGTCCTGGCCGAGTGCAAAGGCAAGCTTCGACTTCTTCGAGGCCTCCACGTGGTTGCGGCTGGCGAGCACCTCCTTGAGGGTCACCAGGTCGAACGCCGAGTTCGGGATCTCTACGCCCACATACGGCTCCCCCGGGATCGGCGCCTCGATGCGGATGCTTCTGGCCGCAAGGGCCAGGGCCAGGTTGTCCGACAGACCCTCAATTCGGCTGAGCTTGATCCCGGGATCCACGTCGAGGGCGTACTGCGTGACGACGGGACCTTCCTGGATGCGAGCGACCTTCACGCCGATACCGAAGTGCGCCAACGTCTCACGGATGCGTTGCCCCTTCGCCGTAAGGTCCATCTGTGCCGCCGATGACTCGGGCGCGTCGGCCAGCAGATGGAGCGCGGGCAGCTCCCAGACCCGCTCCACTGGCTCAAGCGCCGCATCGACGCCCTCTTCCGGTTCCGTCTCGGCCAGGTGCGCCTCTTCTGTATGTTCGAGCTCCGCGATGGCCGGAACCGGTCGATGCTCGAGCTCGGAGGCGGCAACGGGAGGCGGCGGTGCGGGCCGGCCGTTGCCGTTGCTGGATGGCGTTGGACGCTCACGACGCAGGATGACCGGGTGGTCCTCATCGATCTCACCGCCGCCGGCGAGCCGGTCTCGCATGCGGTTGATCAATCCACCTCCCACATCCGGTTGGGGCGGTGCGTCCGGCCGACCGCGTGTTTCGACGCTGCGAGACTGACGATCGGTCGACTGTCGAGCCTCATCGGCCTCACGGTCGTGCCGGTCGTCCCGGCCGGCGAGGTAGGCAGCGACAAGATCACCGATTGTCATGTTGAAGTAGAGCAGCAGGCCGACGCCCGCCAGGAGCACGAGCACGATCCAAGCTCCCGCGCTGCCGACAGCACCGACGAGCAGAGCGCTGACGCCGAATCCGATCGCTCCCCCGCCCTCTCCGGCCGCGACTGCTTCGGCGCCGCCGCCGACAGACAGGTGAAACATGCCAAGCAGGGCCAGCGCGACGAGTGCTGCGCCGGTGGCCGCCATCCAGCGCTCGGCCGGCATCGTCTTCATCCAGAGCATGACCGCGAATCCCGCCAGAAGGGGTGCGGCGAACGCGATCCCCCAGCCCAGCGTGGTGGCGAGCACGTCATGCCACGGGCGGATGATGGCGCCGGCGTCCCGGGCGAACAACGCGATGACACTGATGATCGCGAGGAGGAGCAGCACGAAGGCCAGACCCTCGCGGACGAAGCGCGCACTGAGCACCATCGCGGTCTTCTGCTTCCGGCGTCGGCTCGGGCGACGTCGTGTCGTCGTCCTCCGCTTGGTGGCCACGGGCCGGGTCAGACCTCCATCACGATCGGCAGGATCATTGGTCGGCGCTTCGTTCGCTGATGGAAGTAGCGGCTCAGCGTGTCACGAATCTTGGTCTTCACGTAGGCCGCCTCGGCCGTGTGCTCGTCCTCGCGTCGTTGTCGAAGCGCGTTCATCAGGTGATCACGCGCCGCGCCCATGACCGGGTCCTCCGGATCGGAGAGAAAACCGCGGCTGACGAGGTCCGCGAGACCGACCGGCTGTCCCGTCTTGGCATCGATGGTCAGCGCAACCATGACCACGCCATCGGAAGCGAGCATGCGCCGATCGCGAAGGACCACGCCGTCGATGCCGTCGATGGCGGCGATCCCGTCGACCAGGACCGCACCGGCCGTTACCGAGCCCGCCATGCGGCCGCTCTGGCCATCGAATTCAATCACCTGTCCATTTTCGAGTACGAAGATCTTGTCGACATCAACGCCGGCCCCCTCGGCGAGGAGCGCGTGCTGCACCAGCATGCGGTACTCGCCATGGATCGGGACGAAATGGCGGGGCTTGACAAGTCCCAGCATGAGCTTGAGCTCTTCACGCGAACCGTGGCCGGAGACGTGGCAGTGGACGAGCGGCTCGTAGTGCACCATCGCCCCCTCCTTGAACAAGTTGTCGATCGTCTTGGCGACCGCTTCCTCGTTGCCGGGGATCGGGCTGGCCGACACGATGACCGTGTCGCCGGGCTCGATGGTGATATTGCGGTGGTCTCGGTTGCTCATGCGCGTGAGCCCGCTCATCGGCTCGCCCTGCGAGCCGGTCGTCATGACAACGAGCTCTTCCTTTGGTAACCGTTGGAGCTGCTCCTTCTTCACCAACGTGCCGTCACGGGCGTCCAGGTACCCACGCTCCAGCGCGATAGCCGTGTTCTGCTCCATGCTGCGGCCAAGGGCGACCATCTTGCGGCCATGCGCCCAGGCCGCATCGATCACCTGCTGCACGCGACCGATATTCGACGCGAAGGTCGCCACGATCACCCGGCCCGGAGCTTCCCCCACCAGCCTGTTGAGGCTGTCCCCGACGGTGGTCTCAGAGAGGGTGTAGCCGTCCTTCTCGGCCCGGGTCGAGTCACTGAGCAGGAATTCCACACCGCGGTTGCCGATCTCGGCTATGAGCCCAAGGTCGGCACGCCGGCCGTCGGGCGGCGTGTGGTCGAACTTGAAATCGCCGGTGTGGACGACCGTCCCGAGACGCGTGCTTATTGCGTACCCGACGCCGTCGGGGATCGAGTGGTTGACCCGGAACGGCGTGATCCGAAACGACCCGACCGCGAACTCCTGCCCGGGGTCGATGACGTGCAGCGGCGTCGAGTCGAGAAGCTTGTGCTCACGCAGCTTGCCCTGGACAAGGCCCTCGGTAAGCCGGGTTGCGTAGATTGGCGTGCCAGGAATCTTTGGAAGGACGTACGGCAATGCGCCGGTGTGGTCCTCGTGGCCGTGGGTGAGGATGATGCCGCGCACGCGCTCGCGGTTCTCGGCGAGGTAGGTCGCATCCGGGATGACGAGATCGATGCCGAGCATCTCCGGCTCGGGAAAGGCCAGGCCACAGTCCACCACCAGGATCTCGTCGTCAATCTCGATGACGGTGATGTTCTTGCCGACCTCGCCCACCCCGCCGAGCGGAATGATGCGCAGGGAATCGGACATGGGAACTCCTAAGAGAGGGTCATCTGTTCGCGTCGTCGGGCGGGCGACGGGCATCCACCCACGTCACCGACAGGCCGCGTGGTCGCGGACCTCTGTCTCGCGAAGCGGGGCCTGATGCAGCGCCGCAGGAGGATGGTACATCGGGGCGTGGCGCCGACCATGCCATGGGCGACATGTCCGGCGCTCCGTCACGCGTGGAGTAATGCTCCGCGCGGAGTCGAGGTCCTCAGCTCCGATCGCCGGCCTTGGCCATGTGCCGCTCCATTGCGGCACGGCGGCTCAGGTTCACGCGGCCCATGCGGTCGATCTCGGTGACGACCACCATCAACTCGTCGCCGATGCTGACCACGTCCTCAACGCGCGGGACGTGGTAGTCCGCGAGCTGGCTGATGTGGACCAGGCCTTCCTTGCCCGGCAGGATCTCGACGAAGGCACCGAAGTTCATGATCCGGGTCACCTTGCCGAGATACTCCTTGCCGACCTCGACGTCCTTGGTCAGGCCCTCGATCCAGGCGATCGCCTTCTTGGCGGCCTCACCCGTGGTGGCGGCAATCTGACTCGTGCCGTCGTCCTCGACGTTGATCTGGGTACCGGTCTCGGCGGTGATCTGGCGGATCACCTTGCCGCCGGCGCCGATGACGTCCCGGATCTTGTCGACGGGGATCTTGATGGTCGTGATCCGCGGCGCGTACTGGCTGAGGTCTTCGCGGCTGGCGCTGATGACCTCGGTCATCTTGCCCAGGATGTGGAGCCGGGCATCCCGTGCCTGATCGAGCGCATCACGCATGATCTCGATCGTGATGCCCCCGGTCTTGATGTCCATCTGGAGCGCCGTAACGCCGTCGGCCGTCCCGGTCACCTTGAAGTCCATGTCGCCGTAGGCGTCCTCCTTGCCGGTGATATCGGTCAGGACGGCGTAGCGGCCGGTCTCCTTGTCGGTGATGAGGCCCATCGCCGCTCCGGCGACGGGCGCTTTGATCGGCACACCGGCATCCATGAGTGCCAGGGTCGAGCCGCACGTGGAGGCCATCGAGGTCGAGCCATTCGAGCTCACGCACTCGCTCACGACGCGAATGGCGTACGGGAACTCGCTGGCATCCGGCAGGACGGGAAGAAGTGCGCGCTCAGCAAGGGCGCCGTGGCCAATCTCGCGGCGGCCGGGGCCACGCATGAACTTGGCCTCGCCAACGGAGTACGGCGGCATGTTGTAGTGATGCATGTAGCGCTTCTCGGTCTCCGGGGAAATCGTGTCCATGCGCTGCACGTTGCTGGAGGGGCCAAGCGTGGCAATGGAGAGCGCCTGCGTCTGCCCGCGGGTGAAGAGGCCCGATCCGTGCGTGCGCGGCAGGATGCCGACCTCCACGCTGATCGGGCGGATGGTCTTCGTGTCGCGACCGTCGATGCGCACGTTCTCACTGAGAACGAGCTCGCGAACGGTGGCCTTTGTCACAGCGTCCATCAGCGGCGAGGCGATGCCGTGACGGCGCCGGATGTCCTCGAGCCGATCGCCCTGCTCGGTGCGGTTGTAGTTGTCACGCGCGCCCCGCACTTCGTCGGCGATCTCCTGGCGCAGCGCATCGAGCCGCTCCGAAAGGCCGTTGGTGAAATGGAGGAACAGCTCGGCGGTTGCCTCCGCATCCGGCATGGCGCGGTGTGCGGCGGCGTGATCGCGACCGAACACGAAACGGACCAGGTCAGCGAGCTTGTACGCGCCCGCATCGGGGTAGAGCTGGTAACCGAGCTCGAGCGTGTCGAACACGGCCGCCGGCGTCCACTTGCGGTCGTTTGGCAGATGGCGAAGCAGGAACGGCACATCGAACGCGGCGTTGTGAGCCACGATCGGGGTCTCGCCGACCCAGTGGACGAAGTTGCCGAGCACCTCCGCCGCGGTCGGCGCCTTGGCGACGTCCTCGGTCTTGATGCCGTGGACCTGGTGCCCAACGATCGGACGTCCAGGGTTCACCAGGGACTCGAAGCGGTCGACGATCTGCCCGTCGCGCAGCCGCAGCGCAGCGACATCAACGATGAATCCGGCCTCCGGCTTCATGGCCGTCGTCTCCAGATCGAAAACGACAAACTCATTCTTGCTCTGGGAGAGCATCTTGCCGAGACTGATGACCGATGCGGCCTTGGGGCCGATGAACGGAACCTTCTTCGGCGTCCCGGCCGAGGCGACCAGCTTCTCCTGGAGATCGATCGACTTCTGGAGCTCGCTGTGACCGTAGGCGATCGCGTCGGCCATGACCGCTTCGGGCAGGATCTTTGCGCCTGCCTCGACCATCATCACGGCGTCGCGGGTGCCGGCGACCACGAGGTCGAGCTCGCTCTCGGCGAGCTCGCTGTTCGTCGGGTTCGTGACGAACTCTCCCCCGATGCGACCGACGCGCACGGCACCGACCGGTCCCATGAACGGGATGTGACTGATGCTCAGGGCCGCCGATGCGCCGTTCAGCGCGAGGATATCCGGATCATTCTCCTGGTCGGTCGACAGGACCGTCAGGACGACCTGCACGTCGTTGAAGTAGCCCTTCGGAAAGAGCGGACGGAGGGGTCGGTCGGTCAGGCGCATGGCCAGGATGGCCGCCTCCGACGGACGCGACTCGCGCTTGATGAAGCCGCCCGGGATCTTGCCCGCGGCGTACATCCGCTCCTCGTAGTCGACGGTGAGAGGGAAGAAGTCGGCCCCTTCGCGGGGCTCCTTGCCGGCAACTGCCGTTGCAAGAACAACGGTGTCGCCACAGCGGACGATGACCGCGCCATGAGCCTGCTCGGCGAGCTTGCCAGCTTCCATACTGAAGCTCTTGCCGCCGATTTCGGCCTCGTGTTTGATAGCCACTGATTCCTCCAGTGATATTGGGTGCGGCGTCCGACGCTCGATTCCCGTGGCGCACTCGCGTGAGCGCGGCGTCAGGCGGGGGTGGGTACCGCAGTTGGTGTGAGAAGTGCGAGACCCAAGGCAGGCGGCCCTGGGTCGATCGCAGTCGGTGTCTAGCGGCGCAGCCCCAGGCTGCCGATGACGGTGCGGTACCTGTCCACATCATTGCGGACCAGATACGCGAGCAGACGTCGGCGCTGCCCAACGAGCTTCAGAAGCCCGCGGCGCGAATGATTGTCTTTCGGGTAGCTACGCAAATGCTCCGTCAGTGACTTGATCCGCTCGGTGAGAAGCGCAATCTGCACCTCGGGTGATCCTGTATCACCGTCGTGCGTGGCGTATTCGTCGACGACTGCGCTTTTCGCGTCCTTGGCGAGCGGCACGTATTCCTCCACATTCATTCTGTAACGCGGGAAGTTTAGCAGACGAGCCTGTCGGTCGCCATTCGTAATATTGGGCCATGACATCGATCTCGCGGCGGACGGTCGCCCTCATACATCACGGAATTTGCAGCCGCTGTCGTGCCTCGGCCTCATCCGCCCGCATCTGCATGACGAGCGCGTCGGCGTCGTCGAATCGGCGCTCCTCACGCAGTCGCGCGTCCAGTTTCAGGTCGAAGCTCGCGTCATACAGGTCGCCGTCCCAATCGAGCAGGAAGGCCTCCACCAGGACCCGTCCGTCATCGTGGAACGTCGGGCGAACCCCGACACTGACCAGCGCCGCGTGGTCCGGGCCCACGTCGCGGTCGGGAACACCGACGCGACCGAGATAGATCCCTTGCGCCGGCAGCACGGCGGGATACTCGAACGCCAGGTTCGCCGTCGGGTACCCGAGCTCGCGTCCCCGCTCGTCGCCGTGGACCACGATCCCGCGCAGCAGCGGCGCCGATCCGATCAGGGCCGACGCCACCTCGATCTCCCCTTCGCGCAGCGCGGCGCGAATCCGTGACGATGAGATGACCTCGCCGTCGGAGGTGAGCGACTCGACCGCGATGCAGTCCCATCCGTTCTCCGCCCCGATTTCCGCAACGCGCTCGAGCGTGCCGGCCCGGGCACGTCCAAAGGCGCTCCCGGGCGTCATCGTGATGCCGCGCAGCTCGATGGCGGGGGCGAGGCCCGCAAGGAATGCCTCCGGCTCGAGATTTCGGAGTGCAGCATCGAAGCGGATCTCGAACGCGTGATCGACTCCGGCTGACCGCAGCCGCTCCAGCGTCAGCTCGCGCGGCAAGAGCCGGCCGATCGTTGTCCCGGGGCGAGTGACCTCGTCGGGATGTGGGCTGAAAACGAGCGCGACACTGGCGGCACCTCGGTCGCGCGCCGCCTGCGCCGTTGCTGTCAGCACGTGTCGATGGCCACGGTGGACGCCGTCGAACACCCCGAGCGTGATCACGGCAGGCCCGATGATGGGCAGCTCATCCATCCCCAGTGCGGTCATGGGGCTGATGACTCCCGTGGCAGAACCTTCTCCGGCTGAAGGAGGTTCGCGCTCACCGACCCGATGCCGATCAGCTCGTTACCAGAGAACACGGCGACCCGCCCGTCGGCATGAGAAGTCACCAGGGAACGGGCCGATCCATTGCGAAACGCATCTGCCACGTGCCGGTCAAGCATGATCTTCGGCATTGGCAGGAGGTCGCCGACCGGCAAGAGCGCGTCTCTCAGGAGACCATCGGCTGCGAGTGTTTCCAGGTGCTCCGGCGTGACGGCGGCATCCACCCTCAGACCGGCTGCCTCCGTCCTGCGCAGCGCCCGGAGGTAGCCTCCACATCCGAGTCGCGCGCCGAGATCACGCGCCAGGGCCCGCACGTAAGTCCCGGTGCCGCAACGCAGATCGATGCGGACGTCCGCACCATCGTCCACACGCTCGTAAGCCAGAATGTCCAGCGCATGGATCGTGACCGCCCGCGCCGGGAGGTCGAGGGGCTCCCCGACACGCGCCGCGCGGTAGGCCGTCCGACCGCCCACCTTCCGCGCGCTGAACGCGGGCGGAAACTGGTCGAAGGTCCCGATGAAGCCGGAGAGGACGGCGTGCACGTCTGGCTCGTCCGGGACTGGGCCGTGGACCGCTTCGATCGGTCCTTCGGCGTCGTCCGTGGCGCTCCGCGCGCCCAGGCGGAACACGGCGTCGTACCGCTTGGATCCCCCGGTCAGCTCGGCGCTGAAACGCGTCGCGGCACCGACCAGGACCGGCAGCACGCCAGATGCCAGTGGATCCAGCGTTCCCGCGTGGCCGATGCGCCGGATGCCGGTCAACCGCCGCATCATGCCGACCATGTCGTGGCTGGTCGGCCCGACAGGTTTATCGAGGTTAACGACCCCGAGCATCGGCCCGGTCGAGCTCCCGCTCGCACTCGTCGAGCAGCTTCGCCGCAGCCTGCGGCAACGGGCCGTCGATCGCACAACCCGCCGCGCGCGCATGGCCGCCGCCGCCGAATGCCGAGGTGATGGCCACCGCATCGGCGCGAGCCGAGGTTCGTACGCTCGTTCGCACGTGCGTGGCGTCGACCTCCTTGAAGAGCACGGTGATATCGGCTGCCTTGGTCGACGCCAGCAGGTCGATCAGTCCCTCGGAGGCGATCGGATCGGTGCCGGTGTCGGCGAGCATGGCGTTGGTCATGGCGGCGTGCACGATCCGGCCGTCGCGCCGCTGCTTCAGGCCGCCCATGATGCGGCCCCAGAGTGCGAGGGTCCCGAACGGCTTGTCGGCGTAGATCGAGCGATGGATGGCCGAAAGCGGCGCACCGGCCGCCAACAGGTCCGCCGCGACCCGCAATGTCCGCGGCGTCGCGTTCGGATGCGAGAACGTGTGCGTGTCCTGGACGATGCCAGCGGTGAGGACGGTCGCGATGTCGACATCGATCTCGACACCCAGCTCCGGAATGAGGAGCGCGACCATCTCGCAGGTCGCAGCGGCGCCCGGATCGATCCAGGACACTGCCGACTCGCCGCCGTCGTTCGACACGTGATGATCGATGTTGACGATTCGCGCCCGCGACAGCCAGTCCGCCGACTGGCTGGCCACGGCACCGGTCCGCGAGAGCGGTCCGTCGACCACGATCGCGACGTCCGGTTCGAGCTGCGGTGCGGTCCGAACGTCGGCGGCGCCGGTGAGCTGGGCGAGCGACGGCGGCACGGGATCGGCCGCAACCACCTCGGCCTGCTTGCCGAGGCGCTCAGCGGCGATGCGCAGGGCCAGCGCTGACCCGAGCGTGTCGGCATCAGGGTTCTCGTGACAGATCGCGGTGATGCGCGATGCGTTTCGGATCGCTTCCACGACCGCCTGCCGGCTCACGAGGAACCTTCCTGCTCGATCTCGCGCAGGAGGCGCAGGACGCGGTCACCCGCCTCGATCGAGTCGTCGTGGCGAATGACGAGCTGCGGGATGTGGCGCAGCGTGAGCCGGCCGCCGAGTTGCCGGCGCAGCCAGGGTGCCGCGTCGGTCAGCGCCTTCATCGTCACCTCCCGCTCCTCATCGGTCCCCATGATGCTGACCCAGACCTTGGCCGTGCCGAGGTCTCGCGCCGTCTCGACCCGGGTGATGGTCGCGAACCCGATGCGCGGATCCTTCATCTCGCGGTAGAGCAGATCGGCAAGCTCTTGCCGAATCTGGCTGTCAAGCCGATCCGTTCGCTGGCTCATCTTGCTAGGCCTGCTCGGTCACCATCTGGTAGCACTCGATGACGTCACCCTCGATGATGTCATCCGCATCGAGGCCGATGCCGCACTCGAAGCCGGTGGCCACCTCGCGAACGTCGTCTTTGAAGCGCTTCAGCGACGTGATCCGCGTTTCGGTGAGCAGCTGGCCCGCACGGAACAGGCGGACCTGGCCGCCACGCACGATGCGCCCATCGGTGACGTAGGAGCCGGCCACGTTGCCGGCACGTCCGGCCTTGATGACCATGCGCACTTCGGCGTGCCCCTCGACCTGCTCGACCAGCTTGGGCGCCAGGAGTCCGGAGAGCGCCAGCCCGATGTCATCAGTCAGCTTGTAGATCACGTCGTAGATACGAACGTCGACGCCGGTGGCGTCGACGGAGCGCTGAGCCCCCGGATCGAGCTTCGTGTTGAAGCCGATGACCACGGCGTCGGACGCCGAGGCGAGGTTGATGTCGCTCTCGTTGATGTCGCCCGCACCCTCCCGCAGGATGTTGATCCTGACCTCGGTCGTGTTGAGCCGCTCCAGCGAATGGCGAATCGCCCCCATCGAGCCCTGCACGTCCGTCTTCAGCACGACGCGCAGCTCCGCGACCTCGCTGTCCTTGATCTGGGCACTGATGTCCTCGAGCGTGCTGACCTTCTGTCCGTCCGCTCCCGCGGCGACCCGGTCCGCGGCCTCGCCCGCGTCGCGGGCCGTCTTCTCGTCGGCCACGACGCGCAGGATGTCGCCCGCCTCCGGAAGTCCCTGGAGGCCGATGATCTCCACGGCAGAGGCCGGCTCAGCCTGCTTGACGCGCGTGCCCGCCGCGTTGTTGAGGGCGCGGACCCGGCCCCATGTTCGACCGACGCTCACGATCTGGCCGACCTTGAGCGTTCCAGTCTGGACGAGGACCGTCGCCACGTTTCCGCGTCCCTTGTCCACCTTGGACTCGACGATCGTTCCGATCGCGTCGCGATCCGGGTTCGCCTTGAGATCCTGCAGGTCGGCGACGAGCAGCACCATCTCCATCAGCTCATCGATCCCGGTACGCTCTTTGGCGCTCACCGCCACCGCGATCACGTCTCCACCGTATTCCTCGATCAGAACCTTGTTGTCGGCGAGCTCCTGTTTCACACGGTCCGGATTGGCGTCGGGCTTGTCGACCTTGTTGATCGCCACGATCATCGGCACGCGCGCGGCGCGGACGTGGTCGATGGCCTCCTTGGTCTGCGGCATCACGCCGTCGTCGGCCGCCACCACGATGATCGCGATGTCGGTGACCTGTGCGCCGCGGGCGCGCATGGCCGTGAAGGCCTCGTGGCCGGGGGTATCGAGGAAGACGATCCGCTTGTCGTTGTGAATGATCTCGCTGGCGCCGATGTGCTGCGTGATGCCGCCGCTCTCACCGGAGGCGACCTTGGTCTCGCGCACGGCATCGAGCAGGCTGGTCTTACCGTGGTCGACGTGGCCCATGACGGTCACGATCGGCGCGCGCGTCACGAGCTTGGTTGCGTCGTCATCGGTCCACAGCGTCGCCTTACCGTCACCCTCGCCGGCCCCACCGGGCGAGACGAGATCCTGCTCGCTGGCTGCGACCGCTGCCGCGCGCTCGGCGACGCCGCCCTCGGTCGCCTCGAACCCGAGTTCGGCGGCAACGAGCGAGGCCGTATCGAAATCAATGGCCTGGTTGACCGTCGCGAAGATGCCGTTCTTGATGAGGACGTTGATGATCTCGGCCCAGCTCACGCCGAGCGTCTCGGCGAAGTCCTTGACGGTGATCGAGCTCGGCAGTTCGATCGGTCCGGCGGGCCGGACCGGCGCCTGTGCCTCGAGCAGGGCAGCGCCGGCCGCTCCGGTTCGCTTGCGCTGCGGGCGTGGCCCGCGGCGCGGTCGGTATCTACGTGGTGGCATGTGGTACTTCCTCGAATTCGAGTGATCCGGGCGCAGGCTCCGCGCCGAGCGCTCGCTTCACGGCGGCCGCGCTGCGCTCGCTGTCGCGACAGGCCGGATCAGTGCAGATATAGGTTCCTCGGCCTGGCATTCGCCCCGTGTCATCACGATGGATGGTTCCGGCCGCCACGCGCACGATGCGAGTCATCTCTCGCTTCAGGTGCGGCTGGCGGCAGACCGCGCAGGTGCGCGCCGGAACGTGGTCAGGTCGTCGCTTCGGCATCGGCTGCCACCTCCTCGTCCACGCCGGCCTCAGCGTGGTCGCCGCCCGCGGCAGCGGTTGCGACGCCCGTCTCTGATCGAATGTCGATGCGCCAGCTCGTGAGCTTCGCCGCCAGCCGAGCGTTCTGGCCCTCCTTGCCGATGGCCAGGCTCAGCTGGCGCTCGGGAACGATGACGTTGGCGATCTTGTGCTCATCGTCGACGCGGACGCTGAGAACTTCGGCCGGTGACAGCGCCTCCGCCACGAAGCGGCCAGGATCCTCGTCCCACAGGACGATGTCGACCTTCTCGCCATTGAGCTCGGCGACGATCGACTGGATGCGCGCACCGCGCTGGCCCACCGCGGCGCCCTTGGCATCCACCCCCTGCTGACGGCTCTCGACCGCCACCTTGGACCGGCTGCCCGCCTCGCGCGCGATGCCGCGAATCACGACCGTGCCGTTGTAGATCTCGGGAATCTCCATCTCCATCAGGCGGCGAAGGAATCCCCGATGCGTGCGGCTGGCGACGATCACCGGTCCGCGCGTCGTGCGACGGACCTCCATGACGTACACCTTGAGATGCTGGCCGATGCGATAGATCTCGCTCGGCAGCTGCTCGGTGACCGCCAGGACCGCCTCCACGTCCTTACCCATATCGAGCACCACGGCCGATTCGGTCGTGCGCTGGACGGTTCCGGTCATGATCTCGCCCTCACGGGCGGCGTACTGCTGGAAGACGACATCCCGTTGCGCCTCACGCAGCCGCTGACGGTACACCTGGCCCGCGGTCTGTGCCGCGATGCGTCCAAGCTGTGCCTGCGTCACGTTCTCCGGGATGCGCACACGAGCGCCGACACCCGTGGCGGGATCGATCTTCTGCGCGTCGGCGACAAACATCTGGGCCTCGGGGTCCTCCACCTCCTCGGTGGTGGCCATGACCTCGTACTCGCGCGCAACGCTGATCTCGCCGGTCTCGGGATTGACGGTCACGACCACGTTCTCGGGCGCTTCCGCATTGCGCCGATAGGCCGACTCGATCGCCTGCTCCAGTGTTCGGATCAGGATATCCTGCGGCACACCCTTCTCGGCGTTCAGCTGGAGCAGTGCTCCGATGAAGTCTCGATTCATGGCCGCTCCTCGCTCCCCGCTCGGGGACAAACAAAGACGTGGGATGGCGAACCGACCCACGTCCTCGTACTCAGTTCAATATTGCGGTTCGTCGATCGGCCGGTCGAACCGTCCCGAAGTATACCCGATCACCCACCTCCTCGCCCGTTCGAGGCTGCCTATCCCCCGGTTACGAGCCGCTGGATGTCCTGGATGCTGATCAGGATGACGAGCGCCATCAGGACCGCGAACCCGGTCAGGTAGATCAGCGCCTCGCGCTCCGCGGGGAGTTTGCGCCGGCGTGCCGACTCGAGCAGGACGACCACGATTCGACCCCCGTCGAGTGGCGGGAATGGCAGGACATTGAGGACGGCCAGATTGATCGAGAGCACACCCACGAACAGGAGTTGGCTGACCAGCGGCGCCTCGAGCACGCGCCCGGTCTCCTGGGCGATGCCGATCGGCCCCATCGCGTCACCGGCGTCGGGGTTCAGCCCGATCAGGCCGCCCACCGCGTCGGCAAGCCCGCCCGGAATCTGGATGGCGAGCATCCATGCGGCCGCTGTGCCGCGTCCGACCGCGTCGAGCGGTCCGTCGACCGTCGAGGGCTCCTCCACCAGTCGCTCGGGTTCGTAGGCGAAACCGACCGGCCCGGTGCCACGGGCGCGATCCTCCGGAGTCACCGAACGCGGAATCAGGGCTTTCTCGATCTGCTCGCCGTCGCGCATGATGGTGAACACGACGTTGAAACCGGCGCGGCCCGAAACGTATTCGGTCAGTTCCGCGGATCGCTCAAAGCGCTCTCCGTCGGCCGCCACGATGATGTCGCCCTCCTCCAGCTCTCCGTCGGCGGGGCTGTTGTCCTGGACGCTGGTGACGGTAAGCGGGCCATGGCCGATCAGCGTCGGCAGGCTCAGTGCGCCGGCGAAGAGCGCGGCGGCAAGAAGGAAGTTCATCGCGACGCCGGCCAGCAGGACGGTGACGCGAACCCATATCGGCTTCCGGTTGAACGCGCCCGCCATCGCCTGCTCGACCTCGTCAGCCGTCAGACCCTGGTCGCGCAGCCTCTTCAGCTCGACGTCCCCATCCTCGCCGAGCATCTTCACGAAGCCGCCGAGCGGAATCGAGTTCAGGCTGTAGCGCGTCCCGCGCCACATGATTGAGGCAATTCGTGGGGGGAATCCGATCCCGAACTCCTCGACCGTGATCCCGGCCCGCTTGGCAACCAGGAAATGGCCGAGCTCATGGACGAGGACGAGAACGATCAGGACGCCGAGGAAGGCGGCGACCGTGCCGATGACCTCCATCAGGCAGCACCGAGCGTGGTACGAATCTCAGCGTCAAGCGCAGCGATCTCGTCGACACCCGGCTCCTCGGGACCGCCCCAGCGCTCGACAGCACCGGCGATCACGGCCGGTATGTCCCCGAAGCCCATGCGTCCGCGGAGAAACCCCTCGACGGCGACCTCGTCGGCCGCATTCAGGATCGTCCCGCGATTGCCACCGGCTTCAGCGGCACGGCGCACCGTGTCGTACGCGGGGTAGGTGCCCATGGCGAGCGGCTCGAAGTCCAGGGTTCCCCACTCCGCCGGCGACCGTCGGCGCGCGGGCGAGGGAAGCCGCTCGGGGAAGGTGAGGGCAAATTGGATCGGGAGCCGCATGTCGGGAAGCCCGAGCTGGGCCTTGTACGAACCGTCGACGAACTCGACGAACGAGTGCACGATGCTCTGGGGATGGATCACCGCATCGATCTTAGAGTACGCAAGCCGATACAGCCATTTGGCCTCGATGACCTCGAACGCCTTGTTGACCAGTGTCGCCGAGTCGATCGTGATCTTGGGGCCCATCCGCCACGTGGGATGCGCGAGCGCCTCCGCCACGGTGACGTCCGCCAGGGTTCCCGGGCGTCGAGCACGAAAGGGCCCACCGCTGGCAGTGAGCACCAGGCGAGCCACCGACGCAACGGATTCGCCGATCAGGCACTGCCAGATGGCCGAGTGCTCGCTGTCGATCGGACGCAACAGCTCGAGCGGATCGCCGCCCAGCTCATCGAGCAGCGCGGTGACGAGGTGACCACCTGTGATGAGGGTCTCCTTGTTCGCCAATGCCACGCGACGGCCGGATCGTAGCGCGGCAAGGACGGCAGGCAATGCCGCCATTCCGGTGGTCGCCACCACGACGAGATCCACGCCATCGAGGGTGGCGAGTTCGGCGAGTCCGGCGCCGGCCCAACGATCGGGCGCAAGCTCGCGCTGCCGCATGTCGGCGCACCACCAGCGCACGGCCGGGAATGCAGACAGCTGTTCGGCCATCGGATCGCCGCCGCGAGCATTGGCCAGCGCGAGGAGGTCGAATCGGTCCGGCATCGCCGAGATGACCTCGATCGCCTGCCGGCCGATGGATCCGGTCGAGCCCAGAATGGCGATGCCGGTCATACCACTCGCCCGGCGGCCAGCACGGCGTAGCCGGCCAGGACGGGTGCCGCGAACAGGAACGAGTCGATGCGATCGAGGATCCCACCGTGGCCAGGTACGATGAACCCCGATTCCTTCCGGTCGGCCGCCCGCTTGAGCATCGACTCGGCCATGTCGCCGGCCTGCGCCGCCAGCCCCACGACCGGCCCGATGATCAGCGGATGCCATGGCTCGAGCCCGACCAGCGCGGCTCCGACGCCAGCGCCGAGCGTGGCGAGCACGAGACCCCCGGCTAGCCCTTCCACCGTCTTGGACGGGCTGATGTGGTCGAGCAGCCGCCTCCGGCCGAGACTCCGCCCGACGAGATAGGCGCCGGTGTCGTACCCCCACACGACCAGCACCAGCAGAAATGCCCACGCAGCTCCGGATCCGATGCCGAAGACGCCGACCGGGGTGTTCGCTGATCCACCCGACGGTGCCAGATGGGCCACGAGCACGATGGTCGGAAGCAGGAGGCCCACGTATGCCACCCCGAACGATGTGATCGCCCAGGTCATGAAGCCCGCGCGCGGATCGGCCCGTGTGAACCCGACCGCCGCAAAGAGCAGCATGGCGGCAACGAATGTCGCGGTCACAAGGCCGGGCGGGTCGAGCGCAACGATCAGGGTTGCCGCCACGCCGCCGACGTTTGTGCCGTTCGCGGCGATCAGCCCCGCAGCGACGAGCGCCATGCCGCTGACGATAGTCAGCACCTGCGGCGGTTGGTGGCCCGCCGTGTCGAGCAGGCCAACGAGCTCGACCAGGGCGAGAAAGGCGGCGACCCCGACCAGCAGTGACAGCCATGGCTCCCCCAGCAGCACGGTGGCCAGGATGATCGGCGCGAGCACCAGCGCGCTGATGACTCGAGTTCGCAGCACGACCTAGCCTCCGAAGCGCCGGTCGCGGCCCGCGTAGTCGGCCAGGGCTGCGTCCAGGTCCTCGGGGGTGAAGTCCGGCCAGAACTTCGGTGTGAAGACGAGCTCAGCGTAGGCGGCCTGCCAGAGCAGGAAGTTGCTGGTCCGCTGGTCCCCACCGGTACGAATCATCAGGTCCACATCGGCCTGGCCGGACGTGTAAAGGTGTTGCGCGACATGCGCCTCGTCAAGATCCCGGGGATCGGCGTGCGCCGCGAGCATGGCCCGTACCGCGTCGACGATCTCGGCGCGCCCGGAGTAGTTGAAGCAGATGTTGAGTCCCATCCGCGTGCCGCGGGCGGTGCGTTCCTCCGCGGACCGGATCGAACGCTGCACGTCCGACGGTGCCTCATGCAGGCGGCCGATGACCCGAACGCGGACGCCCTCGGTGATGAGCTCATCGGTGTACTGGCGCACGGCACCATCGATGAGGCCGAACAGTCCCGCCACCTCGTCCTCCGGCCGGTTCCAATTCTCGGTGCTGAACGTGTAAACCGAAAGCGTCTCGACTCCTCGATCCCGCGCCCGCCGCAGGATCGGACGGATCGCTTCGATGCCCTGGATGTGTCCCGCGAGCACAGGCAGCCCGCGATCGCGCGCCCAGCGACGATTTCCATCGGCGATGATCGCAACATGCCGGGGTCGGACCTCGCCCGGCACGGTCAGACCTCCAGGATTTCGGCTTCCTTGCGCTCCGCCCGCGCGTCGATTGCCTCCACGTGTCGGTCGGTCAGCTTCTGCAACGCCTCGAGCTCCCGATGCTCCTCGTCCTCGGAGAGATCGCCGTCCCGCAGGCCCTTCTTGAGCAGGTCGGACGCCTCGCGACGGTGATTGCGGACCTCCACGCGCGCCTCCTCGGTACGACGCCGGACCTGCTTCACCATGTCCTTGCGCCGATCCTCGGTGAGCGGCGGCACATGCAGACGCACAACGGTCCCGTCGACATTCGGCATCAGGCCGATGTCGCTCTTGGTGATGGCCTTCTCGATGGCGGACAGGACCGAACGATCCCACGGCTGGATCACGATCAGGTGCGCATCGGGCGTGCTGATGCCGGCGACCTGGTTGAGCGGGGTCTGCGCCCCGTAGTAGTCGACCGTAATGCGCTCGACGAGTGCCGTGGAAGCGCGGCCGGTGCGGATGCCGGCGAAATCGCGTTCCATGGCCTCGATGGCGCGCTGCATCCTCGGTTCGATCGCGATCAGCGCCTCGTGCGTCATCGTGTCACTCTCCTGAGATCAGCGTGCCGATTCGCTCGCCGGCGATCGCCCGGGTGATGTTACCGGGGACCGTCATATCGAAGACGACGATCGGCATCTCGTTGTCCATTGCCAGGCTCACGGCGGTCGCATCGAGTGCCTGAAGTCGATTGCTCAGCAGATCGGTGTAGCCGATCTCGCTGTAGCGCCGAGCGTCCGGATGCTTCTCGGGATCGGCATCGTACACCCCGTCGACCCTGGTCGCCTTGAGGATCACTGCGGCATGGACCTCGACCGCGCGGAGCGTGGCCGCGGTATCGGTCGTGAAGTAAGGGTTCCCGGTTCCGGCCACCATCACGACGACACGGCCCTTCTCCAGGTGACGGACGGCGCGGCGGCGAATGTACGGCTCGCAGATCTCGTTCATCGCGATCGCGCTCATCACGCGCGTCGGACAGTCAGCCTGTTCCAATGCGTCCTGAACGGCGAGCCCGTTCATCACCGTCGCCAGCATGCCCATGTAATCCCCGGTCGATCGATCCATGCCGCGCGCGCTCGCCGCGAGCCCGCGAAAGATGTTGCCACCCCCGACGACCACGGCGATCTCGGTTCCGTCCTCCTTGCCCGCGGCAATTTGTGCGGCGATGCCGCGCACGATCTCGGGGTCGATCCCATACTCGTTGGCCCCCATCAACGCTTCGCCGGAAAGCTTCAGAAGCACCCGCCGAGGTGAGGTCGCTTCGGACGTGGCACCCCGTGCGGTCACCGTCAGGCGGCCTCGTCGGTCTCTGGCTGTGCGGTCTCCCCGACTCCCATTCGAGCGAAGCGGGCAACCCTGATGTTCTCGCCGAGTAGGGCGACCTTCTCGGTGATCAGGTCACTGATCTTGCGATCCGTGGCGCGGAAGGGCTGATCGAGCAGGCAGACCGACTCGAGCCATTTGTTCAGCTTGCCTTCGACGATCGTCGGGATGCGCTCAGCCGGGCGACCATCGCGCTCGGCATCGACCGCGAACAGCCGCTTCTGCTCCTCGACGATCTCTCCGGGAACGTCCTCGCGGCTAACGTACTGTGGGGCCATGCCTGCCACCTGCATGGCGATGTCCCTGGCAAGCTGCTGGAAGTCATCCGTGCGCGCCACGAAATCGGTTTCGCAGTTGAGCTCCAGCAGGACGCCGAGCCGCGATCCATGATGGATGTAGCTCGTGACGATCCCTTCACGAGCTACACGCCCGGCCTTCTTGGCGGCGGTCGAAAGGCCCTTCTCGCGCAGGAAGAGCACCGCTTTGTCGTAGTCGCCGTCGGACTCGGTGAGCGCGCGCTTGCAGTCCATGATGCCCGCGCCGGTCTGCGCCCGGAGCTGCTTGACATCCTCAGGCTTGATGATTCGTGTGTTCGTCATGACAGTTCGCCCTGCGCCTACGGGCGCGGCTCATGCTCCTTGGTCTGTTCGGCGATCTGGCGCTCGTGCTCACGATCGGGATTGTGCTCGGGCTCGCCCTCGTCGAGGTTGGCGGCGCGTCGCGCGCGCGCCTTGCGCTCCTCTTCTTCGTCGTCTTCCGGTTCGGGCTCGAAGACGAGCGCCTCGCCGGTGGCAAGCGCCGCGGTGTAGTCAGCCTCGGACCCGAGCGCGGTGTCGTCGACGGGCGGCAGGGCTTCAGCCTGCTCGAATTCTTCGTCGAGCTTCGCCTGGCGCTCCTGCTGGGCGACGCTCGCCGCATCGGCGATGAGACCGCAGATCAGGCGCACCGATCGAATTGCGTCGTCATTGGCAGGGATGACCCAGTCGATGAGATCGGGATCGCAGTTCGTGTCGGTCATCGCCACGATGGGGATCTCGAGTCGCCGTGCTTCAGCGACCGCGATCGCCTCGCGGTGCGGATCGACGATGAAGACCGCGCCGGGCACCCGACGCATCTTGCGGATGCCGCCGAGGGCGTTGTCGAGCTTCTTGATCTCCTCGGTCAGCTTCGTTGCTTCCTTCTTGGTGAGCCGTTCGAACTCGCCGGCGTCGCGCCGGGCCTCCAGGGCCTCCATGCGCTGAATGCGTCGCTTGATCGTGGTGAAGTTGGTCAGCATGCCGCCAAGCCAGCGCGTGTTGACATAGTGCTGTCCGGAGCGCGTCGCGGCCTCGGAGAGCGCATCCTGTGCCTGCTTCTTCGTGCCTACGAAGAGGACACTGTCTCCGCGGCGGACGGTTTCACGCACGAACTCGAGCGCGGCCTCGAGCAGCGACACCGTCTGCGCCAGGTCGATGATGTGGATCCCGTTCCGCTCGGCGAAGATGTACTCGCGCATCTTCGGATTCCAGCGGCGGGTCTGATGCCCGAAATGGACGCCCGATTCGAGCAGCTGCTTCATGCTGGTGGCAGCCAAAGAGATACCTCCGGTTCGTTCCTCCGCTTGACGTCGGTTCTCGCGTCCACCGCGTGCGAGCGGATCGCATCACGGCACCGAGGACACGGCGAGATCAGCCAAGCGTGTGTGATTGGGTTCCCGCACGGATGCGCGAGGTCGCAGAGTATAGCAGAGGGTCGCCGATGCCCTCGATTCGTGCCTGCTCGACGCTGACCTCACCACACGGTACCGAAGTACTCCCCGGCGACCCGCAGGTACCTTGACCCTCCTCGGATCGCTCCTAACATCCGCCCCGCGTCGTGATGCGTTCGTGCTACGGACCCGCTGACCGCTGGCTATGGAATTCTTGGAGGAACGGTCCCCTTGCAACGCCCCAGGTTGTTCGCCGCACTCGTCGGCCTGCTAGCCACCGCGGTGGTCGGCCCGATGTTCGCCACTGCCGCGCTCGCAGCCGATCCAAGCGTGACGGTCAAGCCGGGCGACACCCTCACCAGCATCTCGAAGCGCCACCATGTCAGCATTGCGACCCTGGTTGATCTGAACGAGCTGCCGAATCCGAACCGAATCTACGCGGGTCAGCGCCTGCGCGTCACGTCAAAGGCCGCGAAGGCCGCTCCGGCGGCCACATCGAAGCCGGAGGCGGCGCACACGCATGTCGTGAAGCGAGGCCAGAACCTGACGGTGATCGCGCGTCGTTATGACGTCACCGTGTCGGCGATCGTGCGGGCTAACGAGATCAGCAATGAGAGCCGCATCTACGCGGGCCAGCGCCTCGCAATTCCCGGCGCATCACTTCCGGCTGCCCCCAAAGCCACCAAAGCGCCGGAGCCCGCTGCATCCGCGACCCACAAGGTCGCTCGAGGCGAAAACCTGACCACGATCGCCCGCGCGTACAGCATTTCCGTGTCGGCGCTGGTGAAGGCCAACGGGATCACCGATCCGAGCCGCATCTATGCCGGTCAGCGCCTCGCCATTCCAGGGAAGTCAGCGGCGCCTAAGCCCGGATCCACCGATTGAACTGGACCTGAAGGCGCGGAAATGACGAATCAGGTGCCCTTCTGAACTGGGAAGATGGGGTTGGAAGACAACCATCAAGCCCGACAGAGGAGCACCTGATTGATGCGATCATCGCACACCCTCGACCGCATGGAAACACGCTTCGACGACGATCGCCTGGTGGCCGACGCGGGCCTCCTGCTGCCGGCCACCCTGGCCCACCATCTCGGCCTGCGCGAGTTGGTCGATGCGCACCTCGACCTCGGTGCCGCCGCCGGCCGGGCCAACGCGGGCGACAAGCTCCTCAGCCTGGTCATGTCGGCCCTCGCCGGCGGCGACACGATCGATGACACCAACGCCCTGCGCGCCGGCGGCACGAGCCGCGTCCTCGGCCTCACGCTCAAGGCGGCCTCGACCCTGGGCACCTTCCTGCGCAGCTTCCGCTGGGGCCACGTGCGCCAGCTCGACGCGGTCAGCCGTGCGCTGCTGGCACGCGCCTGGGCGGCCGGTGCCGGTCCCGGCCGTGAGCCACTGACCATCGATCTGGACTCGACCATCTGCGAGACGTATGGCCTGGCCAAGCAGGGCGCTCGGCACCACGGCTACACCGGCGTGCGCGGCTACCACCCCCTGCTGGCGGTCGCTGCCGGCACGGGCGACGTGCTCATGGCCCGCCTGCGCGAGGGCCGCGCCAACACCGCCCGCGGCGCCGCCCACTTCCTGACCGAGACGATCGGCCGGGTGCGCGCTGCGGGGGCGACGGGTGCGCTCACCGTGCGCGCCGACTCGGGCTTCTACGCCGCCGCGGTCGTCGCGGTTTGCCGCCGGATGCAGGTCCGCTTTTCCATCACCATCCGCCAGCACGCCGCGCTGCGATCCCGGATCGAGGCCCTGCCCGAGGCGGCCTGGACCCCGATCCCGTATTGGATCGACGGCGGCGCCGACGTGGCCGAGACCGTCTACACCCCGTTCGCCGACCAGGACGACGCGGTGCCGGTGCGACTCATCGTGCGCCGCGTGCGGCCCACGCCCGGCAGTCAGCTTGCGCTCCTGACCCTCTACGACTACCACGCCTTCATCACCGACCGCGACGGCGAGACACTGACCTTGGAGGCCGACCATCGCCGCCACGCCGAGATCGAGAACGCCATCCGTGACCTCAAGTACGGCGTCGGCCTCAACCACCTGCCGTCGGGCAGGTTCGCCGCCAACGCTGCCTGGCTGGCGGTGCAGGTCATGGCCCACAACCTGGCGCGCTGGACGAGCCGCATCGCGCTGGGTGAGACCCTCGTCACGACCAAGACCCTGCGTCGCCGGCTGTTCGGCCTGGTCGGTCGCATCACCCGCTCGGCGCGGCGCCTGACGCTGCACCTGCCGACGCGCTGGCCGTGGGCGCTCAGCTTCCACGACGCCTTGATCAGGCTGCGGGCCATTCCGCGCCTGGTCTGACGGCCAGACCCTACTACGCGCCACTGGAGGGGCTGGCGAGAGCCTGCCGTCGGCCGTCTTCTGCCAGCTGATCAGACCATCGATGCTCCATTCCACGCCTCCCGGACGCCACGCGCCGACCCAATCGGGCCGTGATCCGGCTCGACGGCCGTTTCCGCGGATCAATCGCCG
>JBBSML010000003.1:0-132711 GCA_038233215.1 Candidatus Limnocylindria bacterium | reverse complement strand
TCGCCATCGCGGCAGCCACGTCAGAGCCCAGCTTCGGCTGGGCGTGGAGCCCGGTGATCCAGCTTCGTCTGGAACTCGATGGTTTCGGGCGAACGATGTCGGTACTCGTTCCGCTGATCGCGACACCGATCGTCGCGTACGCAGCCGCGACGGAGGACGACGGCCGGCGACGGCTGTTGGCGCTCCTGCTGGCGTTCGTGGCGGCGATGCTCCTGCTGGTCTCGGCGGCGGATTTCCTGACGCTCCTGATCGGCTGGGAACTCGTCAGCTTCCTCTCGTGGACGCTGATCGGCCATCGCTGGCGCGACCCCGACGCTGTCCGGTCTGCGACCCAGGCGTTCCTGACGACGCGGGTCGGCGACATCGGTCTCTTCATTGCTGCCGGCATGACGTTCGCCGCCACCGGCAGCTTTGCCTTCGCCGGCATCCCAGGGGCAGATCCCGGTGCTCAGGCGGTCGTCGCCGCGGGCGTATTGCTGGCAGCAGCGGCCAAGTCCGCTCAGCTGCCCTTCTCCCCCTGGCTCTTCGCCGCAATGGCCGGCCCGACGCCGGTATCGGCGCTGCTGCACTCGGCCACGTTGGTGGCCGCCGGCGCCTATCTGCTCATCCGTCTCGGACCTGACCTTGGTGCGGTCGCCTGGTTCCTGCCCGCCGTCGCGACCGTCGGTGTTGCGACCGCGCTCGCGGGTGCCGTGGTGGCCCTGCTCCAGACCGATGCCAAGCGCGCCCTGGCCGGCTCCACGTCAGCCCAATACGGCCTGATGTTCATTGCGGTCGGCGCCGGCTCAGTGGCCGCCGCCGGCGCCCAGGTCGTCGCGCACGCGGCCTTCAAGTCGCTCCTCTTCCTCGGGGCTGGCATGGCGATCCATGCCACCGGCTCAGGGTGGCTGGGCGGCCTGCGTCTGGCGCGAGCCATGCCGCTGGTTGCGTTGCTGTCGGCGGTCGGCGGTCTGGCGCTTACTGCGGTACCTCCGTTGGGCGCCGCGTGGAGCAAGGAACGGATCCTCGCGGCCACGCTGCACGCGTCGCCGTGGCTGGGTGGTGCCGTTCTGATCGCCAGCCTTCTTACCGCGCTCTACGCGGCGCGCTATCAGCTTCTCGTCTTCGGTCCTCCCGATGTCGGCACGAGGGCAGCTCAGCCATACCGGCCCGGCACTGCGGAGCTGGCGAGCCTCGCGGTACTGGCGTCCGTCACCCTGCTCCTCTCAGCCGTCTGGCTGCCTGGCGGCGAGCGGTTCGTGGCGTCGATGACGGAAGGGACCCTCCAATCGGGTGCTGCCTGGGAGATTGCGGCATCTGTCGGCCTGACGGCCGTCGCCTTCGGGCTCGTATGGCAGCTCTTCCGGCGCCGGCAGCTGCTGACCTTCGGCCTGCCTGACCAACTGCAGGCGGCGGCGGCCGACTGGCTCGGTCTGCCGACGATGACGCATGCAGTCGTCGTACGGCCGATTGAGTCACTGGCGGCGGCGCTTGCACGACTTGACGACCGAGTCATCGACGCGGGCATCCGGGGAGTTGCCTGGCTTGCGCGCCGGGTCTCGGCACTCGCCGCGATCCACGGAGAGTGGACCTTTGACGGCATGGTTCGCGGCATCACCTCTCTGACGCTCGGCACGGCCCGCGCCTCGCGGACGACCGACGATCTGGGCGTGGATGCGGCGGTCGAGGCAGGCGCGCGAGGTGTGGGCTTCGTGGGTGAAGCCAGTCGCCGCCTACAGACCGGCGAGTCGCACCACTATTACGTCATCATCGTCGTCGGCCTGGCGGTCATGCTCGTTGTCCTGATATGGAGCCCTTGAAGTGACGATCCGAAGGTGCTGAGCGCTGCGGTCATTCTTCCGATCGTCGGGGTCGTGCTGATCTTCGTGCTGGGTCGCCGGCTGTCGTGGCTGGCCACCTCGGAGCGAAGGCTGCAGCGCGTGGCCACCCTGGCGGCGGCCATCCCGCTCGTCCTCCTGGCATTCGCCTGGCTTGCCTTCGAGGGCACCGGCGGCTTCGAACAGGTCGAGGCACTCAACTGGATCCCAACCCTGGGCGTCAGCTACCGGGTCGGCATCGATGGGCTCTCACTCCCACTGGCCGCGATGACAGCGCTCATCTTCGTGGCGGCCACCGCCTACCCCGTTGACCTTCGGGGCCGCGGTCCGTCGTACTTCGCGCTCATGCTCTTCCTGGAGGGTGCCTCCATCGGGCTTTTTTTGGCCCTCGACCTCTTTCTCTTCTTCGTGTTCTGGGACGTGTCGCTGGTCGCGATGTACTTCCTCATCGGAGCGTGGGGACACGGGGACGCACGTCGATCGGCGCTGAAGTTCTTCGTCTATACCTTCGCCGGCTCCCTGCCCCTCCTGCTTGCCATCCTGGGCATCTACCTCACCACCGAACCGCGCACGTTCGACATGGCCCAGATCATCGAGCAGCAGCCGCTCGCCGGCGGCGGCCTGTACGCGGTACTGGTCTTCATCGGCTTCTTCATCGGCTTCGCCATCAAGACTCCGATGGTGCCCTTCCACACCTGGCTGCCGCCCGCCCATGTAGACGCGCCGGGACCCGTATCTGCGGTCCTGGCGGGAGTGCTGCTGAAGATGGGGACCTACGGCTTCGTCCGCATCCTGATGGCGATGCTGCCCGACACGTTCGCGCAGTTCGCTTTCCCCCTGGCGGTGCTGGCGGTGATCGCCATCGTGTACGGCGCGCTCGTCGCCCTGGCCCAGACGAACCTCAAGCGCCTGGTGGCCTACACGAGCATCAACCACATGGGCTACGTCATCCTGGGGCTGGCGGTGGCCGGGGCGGCCGTGCCCGGACAGGCCGCGGCCCAGGCAATCGCCCTCACGGGAGCCACCGTGGAGATGGTGGCACACGGCCTTATCACCGGTTCGCTGTTCCTGATCAGCGGCTCGCTCCTCTCTCGCGGCTCCACCTACGAGACCGACGCCTACGGCGGTCTGTTGCAGCGTGCGCCGTGGCTGACCAGCCTCACCGTCCTGGCGGCTTTCGGCAGCCTGGGGCTTCCCGGTCTGGCCGGCTTCGTCGCGGAAATCCAGGTGTTCACCGGCGCCCTGGCCGTGTACCCGTGGCTGGCCGCCGTCGGTCTGTTCGGAATCATTGTCACGGCCGCGCTCTTCCTGCGGATGCTGGGCCGCGTCTTCCTGGGCGGCCTCCCGGAACGCTGGAGTGAGTTCCGCGATTTGGGCCGGACGGAGGCAGTCACCCTGGCCGCCCTGCTGGCCCTGGTGGTCGTTATCGGCGTGTTCCCGGCCTGGCTGCTCGACGTGATCGACTCGTTCGCCGGACCGTTCGTCGGGCGCTGACGGATGCCGGACAGCGAAGTCATGCCGATGGACATGGCGGCCGCGGTCGGGGACGTGGTGCCGGAGATCGTGCTCGTGGTCGGCGGCGTGGCCGTCCTGCTGTGGGCGCTGCTGGCTCCGCGCCGATGGCAGAGCGGCGCGGCGCTGCTGGCCCTGGTCGCGCTCGCGCTGGCCACGCTGGCCACCCTGCCGATGCTCCCCGCCCTCGGCGGGCGCGAATCACTGACTTTTGCGGATACCTACGCCCGCGACGGCGTCGCCGTGTGGTCCAAGCTCATCGTGCTGCCGGTCACCGCCGCGGTCATCGGCCTGTCGGTGCCGTGGTTCCGCTCGGACCCCCGACACGGCGAGTACTACACCCTGATTCTGTACGGCGCCCTGGGGGCCATCCTGTTGGCCGGCGCCACGGACCTGAAAGAGTTCGTGGTGGCCATGATCCTGTCCTCCGCAACCGGCTACGTGCTGACCGGCTATCACCGCCGCTCATCGCCGGGCTCGGAGGCCGCGATCAAGTACTACCTTATCGGTGCCCTGACCAGCGCCGCCATGCTCATCGGCGTGGCCTTCCTGTTCGGCCTCGCCGGGTCGACCACGCTGTCCGGCCTGCGGTCCGGCCTGCCGCCGACGGGCGGCGTGGGGCTTGCCGTGGGAGCGGCACTCGTCATCCTCGCCGTGGCCTTCAAGATCGGGGCGGTACCGGCCCACGCCTGGATGCCCGACGTGGCCCAGGGCGCTCCGGCGCCGGTGGCCGCCTTCGTTACCAGCATTCCCAAGGTCGGCGGCCTCATCTTCCTCGCCCGGTTCGTGCTGGCCCTACCGACCGACGCACTGGACTGGCGCCTGCTCGTCGCCGTCCTGTCGGCCGTCACCATGACGCTTGGCAACCTGGCAGCGCTGTGGCAGACCGACGTGCGTCGGCTCCTCGGCTGGTCGGCGGTGTCCCAGACCGGGTACGGACTGATGGCCATCGTGGCCCTCGGGCTCAGCGGCCTGGCGGTGCCGTCGCTGCTGTTCTTTCTGCTGGCATATATCATCGGAAATGTGGCTGCATTCGGTGTGGTGGTCGAGCTCCGCGGCCGCACCAAGCTCGAGGACTACCTGGGACTGGGTCGCGCTCGGCCACTGCTGCTGGGCGCACTCCTGCTCGCATTCATGTCGTTCATTGGCGTGCCCCCGCTGGCCGGCTTCGTCGCCAAGCTCCTGCTCTTCGGAGCTGCCATCGAGGCGGATTACATCTGGCTGGCGGTGCTCGCGGCGCTCAATACGGTGGTATCGATCGTGTACTACGTGCGGGTTCTTGCGCCAGCGTACTTCGACGCCCCTCCCAAATCGATACCGGTCCTTGGCCGATGGGCGGCGATCGCCACGGTGGCCATGGCTGTCGCGCTCATCGTCGTGGGGCTCTGGGCGGAGCCCTTCGTCCGTGCCTTCGCCGAGTCGAGCCTGCTGCCGTAGCAGCCAGCTTTGTTGGGACGTTGCGTCCATCCCGTTCAGCCCATCTGTCTTCTTCCGCTGCGCCGTCCACCCGATGCCACCCGCCATCTGGCGCGATCGAGCGCACCTGCGCTGGCTGATCTTCTCCACTGTCGGCGGCGCACAGCGCTCGGGACACGATCTCCCGAACGCCACAGCCCTGTAGTATTGTCGTCGTGCGGCGCCTCCTTCGTGGTCCTGGCCCAGGCAAGGCCGCGTGGATAGCACTGCCCATCTCGGCGTCGTCGATTCGTTCTCGCGCGCAATTCGACTGAACGCCGTCTATCAGGGGGGCAAGGGTGACGCTGGTGGGGCGGTTCGTGGTCCCTGCTGCCGGAGTTCGATACGATCCTGACCGGAGCCGAATGCGAGTAATCGAATGACGGAACGCTAGTGGAACGAGGTCGAGCCCGCCGTGTTGAGTGACCCGGTCAGCGTCATAGCCGCCCTCGCAGGCGGCATTGTCGGCGCGGTGCTCATGGTCAGACTGGGCGGGTGGGGCGGCGTTTCGTCGCACGAATCAGCGACCGTTGAGCCGCAGGTCCGGCCGACCGGGTACGCCTCGCGTCACGCTCCTTCGGCCGCGCCGATCCTCACCGCCATCGGTGTGGCTGCTATCGGCATTGGGCTGGCTGTGGGTACCGCGGGTGGGGGCCTCGGTTTCCTTCCGCTGTTTCCGGGTGTGCTGTTCTTGGCGGCCGCCCTGCGGAGCCTGCGTCGTCGGCGCAGAGGAGGCGAGGCGACAGCGGTTGACAGCGACGAACCGGCTGAACCGGCAACCGGCTAAGTGGGTCGAAACAGCTCGCCCCGATGCCTGCCCGAGGCTGAAGCTCGCCACGGGCAGGACACTGCTACAGGGACGCGCGACGGGTGACACGCTCTCAGCGGTTGGCGTGAGCCCACTCGGCCGCGACGGCCGCGTCGTAGGGCTGGGTGAAGCCACAGGCCCAGGCGAAGGTGTCGTCACCGGCGACGAATTTAGCGTCAAGGCCAGGGCGGCGACGCCTGCCACGGCGACAGAGCCCAGGGCGAGGCCGAGGGCGATACGGCGATTGACGGACCGCTTGCTGCTGTTCTGCATGGTGACCTCCTGGATGCGGGCCCAGACAGTTCGTAGTCCGCCGGCAGGTCATTGAGGCGGCGCCAAGCGATGATGAACGTCTCAGAGGCTACGTCCTCGGCGTCCGCAAGCTGTCTGGTGCGGCGTCGTGCATAGGCCATCACCGCGTCGTAATGCGCGTCGAACAGGACGGCGAGGCGCTGGCCGCGGGCGGCGGTGTTCAGGGGAATGGGCGTGCGAATTGGACCAGTGACGCCGGCAGCGGTGCTTTCGGTTCCGAACTTCTGGGCGGTGGCGTAATTGGCCGCGGAAGCTCACGGGCCGCCGGGCCAGCTCTTGCCACCGTCGGCCGAGCGGTAGAAGCGGGTGGCTTCATCAACAACCGCCACGCTGTCGGGATTGTCCGGCGTCACCGCCACCGAGAGCACGAGGGCATCGAAGCCCGTCGCCTCCCATGCTCGGCCACCATCACGGGACAGCTTGAGTCCGGCGCTGGTGGCGGCGTATATGGCGCTGCCATCGCTCGCGGCCGCGATGCCGCCAGCGAGCGGAGCGCCGGGATACGCCAGCGGCTCCCAGCTGGCGCCGCTATCGGCGCTGCTGACCAGCCCATCCGGTCCCACCGCCACCAGGATCGTCCATTCATCCTGTCGATATGCCGTCAGAGCGGCCCAGTTGCCGGGCTGCCGCAACTCCCAACGCCGCCCACCATCCGAGGTCTCGAACAGGCCGAAGCCGGCCGCGAACGTCCAGGCGTGCTCTGGATCGGCCGGGTCGACCGCGAAGGCGTGAAGATCGAGGCCAGGCAGGTCGTTCGGCACGTCCTGCCAGCTCGCTCCGCGGTCGGTGCTCTCCATGTACACATCGTGCCCGGCGATCTGCACCCTGCCGCCGGCGGTGGTGCGCACGTTCATGGCGTCGCCGTCGGCTAATGTCGCGGCTTGCCACGACAGGCCTCCATCCCGCGACTCGAGCAGTCCGCCATGGTGCCCGAAGTACAGATGCGCCGAATCGTCAGGGTCGAAGGCCAGCGAGTGAACATCCGCGGTTCCGAGCGTTGCCCAGGCGGACGGGGTGTCGCCGCCCCCGTTACCGGAAAGACTCACGGCTGCGACCCCTGCCAGCGCCAGCGCCACGAGTGCCCCGACTGCGAGGATCCAGCGTCGCCCGATCCCGCGCGAGTCGGACGCCCGCCCGCGAGATCGCGCGGCGCCGCCTCGGCGCCGGCCGGTTTTTCGCTTGGATGATGACATGCTGGACCTCTAGCGCGAACTCAGCCCCAAGTCCGGCGCCCGGCCCAATGAACGGAGATGCTGAACCTTCACGGCCTCGTCAGTCGCCTCAATACCACGCGGCGCGCCATTCGCGAAGCTGCTCGATCTCGCGAGTCTGCGCCGCGACGATGTCCTCCGCCAGCCGGCGGATCTCCTCGCGCTCCGTCTGGTCGAGCATGATCTGAGCCGCTTCCACCGCCTGCTGGTGGTGGCGGATCATAGCGTCGATGAACAGCCGGTCGAACGGATCGGCGTCACGAAGGCCATCCGCCTCGCCGGTCATGTCCATCCTGCCGCCGCTCATCGAATGTCCGGCCGGCATCGACATGGCGGGCAGCATCGGCATCTTCTCCATGGACGGTGTGTCCGAGTTGCCGAACCACTTCTCGCGCCAGCCCTTGAGCTGCGTGATCTCGGCTGATTGCGCGCCGATGATGTCGTCGGCCAACTGTTCGAGCTCGGGATGTTCGGCACGCTCCCGGGCGATCTCAGCCATGGCGATCGCCGACTCGTGGTGGGGAACCATCATGTCGATGAAGTCGCGATCGATGGAAGCGTCGCCACTGATGCCACTGATGCCACTGCAGGCGGAGGCGACGGTGCCAAGGACGACGAGCGCCAGCATTGCGCCCGGGTGCGGGATACGTCTCAATGTGCGGGGCTCCTACGCTTTGCGGGTCGGTGATTGCAGCCGGAAGCGAGGCGTGACGGCGGCGATGCCGAGGGCATAGCCCAGCAGCACGCCCAGCACCGCCAGGATCCAGTGCAGTGGATGGCCAAATCGATGGTCGGAGGTGCCGATGTAGGTGAACAATCCCGCCCCACCCGCGGACACGACGCCGATCTCCCAGGCGGTCGAGATGATGCGGCGTTCGGGGGCGCCGGTCGGCGTCGCCGGCCGGTATCGGTTGGCCTGACTCGCCAGCTCCGCTCGCCAGCGCCACACCAGGAGCCCGCCGGCGATCGCGACGCAGGCCAGTGCGACGATCAGCCACAGCGGCCGCCCGACTCCTTCAACACCGAACGCCAGAGCGGCGGACACCACGGCAACTGTGACGGCCAACGAACTCAGCATGGTGCCGGCATCGCTGAGAAAGACCGACAGCACGGAGTTGTCGAACCGATCGGCTCGCCTCCGCAGCACCGACGCACTGACCGCCAACAGGCCCGCCGCGGTGGCACCTGCCATGCCGGGGATCGGCTGCGCCCCATCAGCCAAAAGCCAGTCCACGCACCACCTGATGTTGGGATCACTACACAACTGTCGTAGAACGAGGATAGCGCATCGCTCAGATCGACGCCGTCTGGTAGCCTCCGCTCGTGACGAAACGCACCCAGCGCTTGGTTGAGCCATCGGTCGGCGCCGTGCTGGGTCCACTCGGCACGCAGGTCATGCGCGTGTTGTGGTCGGACACAGAGACGACTCTGAGCTCCCTGATCGATCAACTGTCGAGCAAGCAACGGGCCCCCGCCTACACAACCGTCACGACGATCCTCACGCGCCTGCGCGAGCGCGGGTTGGTGGAGCGCTCTCGGCGCGGACGCGAGGCGGTATACCGGGCCACGCTTTCGGAGGTAGAACTTGTGGAGGCCAGCAGCGGTCGCGCGGTCGACGACCTCATCGCGCGCTACGGTGCCTCGGCCATGCGTCACTTCGCTGAGCGCCTGGCCGATGTCGATCCCGAGCTGCAACGGCAGCTGATTGCTCTCTCCGGGGGCCGAGACCCGTCCGGCAAGGCTGTGGACTGATGCGTCCCATCCATCTCGTCCCCTTGGCGGTGGCGCCGATGGTCACTGTGGCCCTCTGCGCTGCCGCCGCTCGCGCTATCGGTGGCGACCCGATGCTGGGTGCCGAGCTTGGCGTTGCTGCCATCGTCGGTGGCTGGCTCATGCTGCTGGCCAAGGGCACGGGACCAGCCATTGCCGGTCAGCGCCAGCTCGAGCGGGTGGCGAGGCCGATCCATCTGCACGGCCGGCATGTGCACGTGCTCGACGCTCGCCGTGCGCCCGAGGCGTTCGTGGCGGGTCCCATCCGGCCGGCGATCTTTGTCTCCAACGCGCTGCTCGACGTCCTCGATGCCGAAGAGCTGCAGGCCGTCCTGCTGCACGAGGAGCATCACCGTCGCACACGAGCACCCTTGCGCGGGCTTGCGCTGCTGTGTTGGTCGCGGCTCCTTGGCTGGCTGCCTGCCATCAAGCACTGGATTGAGCGACGTATGGCGCAGCTCGAGATCGAGGCCGATCGCTACGCGCTGGCGGCCGGTGCCAGCTCGGCGTCGATCGCATCGGCCATGCTCAAGTGCGATCGCAGCACGTCAGCTCTGGGCATCGGCTTTTCCACCGTCGCCGAGCTGCGGCTGCGCCGGCTCCTCGACGTCGGCCTGCCCGACGATGGTTCGGCCGCGGCCCCCATCGAGTGGCTAGCGCCTGTCGCACTCGCCATCGGGCTGGCGGTCTGCCACCTCTTCGTCGGGTGATCGATGCGGATCCGCTTCTGGCCGCGCTGAGTCTGTCGAACGCCACATTGTCCACGCAGACGCGCCGCCGGGAAGGGTGAGCCATTGGCGTACCCCAAAGTCGACGCCGCCGTACCATGCCACCAGCTCCGGGCGGCTGGTCTCGAGGTAGGCAACGCCGCCCGCGTTGTCGACGCGCTCAAGGAATGCCTCGAGCAGAGCGCTCCCTACGCCACGATGTTGCGCGTCAGGTCGCACGCCGAGCACCGCCAGATGCCAGTGCGGCTCTGCCCTGGGGTCGGCAGCCCGCAGCGCTTGCATGCGCCGCCAGAGAGGCACGGTCGCAAGCCGCGCGGCGCTCAGCATCGTCGCTGCCGCGACCACGTACCGTGGGGTGCGGAACGGCGACGGATGATAGCCGGGCCTCCATGCAACGGCGACCCCGACCACACCTCCGTCCACCCGTGCGACCAGCAGGGAATCTCTGCGCGCGCCGTCTGCCACCAGCCCGGAGAGTGCGGCGGCCAATGCCGAACGACGAGTTCTCATGTCCGGCAGCAGGGCCGACCAGCCTGGATCCGCAGCGAAGGCGGCCACCAGGGCGTCGACCGCGGCCGCGACCTGCTTGTCGTCGGCAACCGACGCGATGCTGACTCGATCCAGACTCATCAACTCTGCCGCGCGTCAGTCGGTCGGCTCGACCGGACCCAGCAGCTCATCGAGCACGCCGGCCATCTGGCCCGCCGGAAGCTCACCGGGCACCTGGTACACGATCGTGCCGCGCGAGTCGACAAAATAATGGCGCGGCAGCCCGAACACCGGGCTCCAGCGGAAGAAGTTCTCGAGGCTCGGGTCCAGCAGGATGGGATAGGTGATGCCGTAGCGGTCGACGAAGTCGCGCACGGCGCCGGGCTCCTCGCCGTAATCCACACCGAGAATGAGGAGCCGATCACCATACGCCTCGGCCAGGCGTTGCATCATTGGCATCTCGTTGCGGCAGGGAGGGCACCAGGTCGCCCAGAAGTTGATCCAGATCAACCGGCCCTCGGCCTCCGTCATGGTCCAGCGCTTGCCCGCCAGGTCGACGGCCTCGAGGACCGGTGCTGGCCTACCGACGAGGCTGCCGCGACCGGTTGAGGACGCGCGGCCGAGCGGCAGAAACACGAGCACCAGCAGGAGGGCGGTGAGGGCCAGCAGGCCGGATACCCACAGCAGCGACGCGCGCTGGCTGCGACGTAGGGGCCGACCGGCGGACGCGCTCATCCGCCACCGCCGCGCTCTGACAGCGCTCGCTCGACGATGCGCGCCACGCGCTGCAGCTCAGGCTGGGCGTCGTCGAAGCGTTCGCCACGTACCCGCACGATGAGCCGACCTGTGACCGGGCGGAGGTCGAGCCGGCGGCGGGGAAGATAGAAGGCGATCGCCTGCGAGCCCGCGAGCAGGAAGCCACCCGCGAACAGGATGCCCATGCCCGGGTCGCGGCGGCTGAGAAAGGTGACGTACGTGGCGAAGCCGCGGAGGCTGGCCAGGGTGTTTCCAAGTCGACGGCGCTCGCCCGGACCCAGGACGGTCGTGTCGCTCACGCCGTGCTCACCAGCAATGATCAGGCGTGCCAAGTTGGCATCGGCATTCGCGATCTCGACGCCGATCGTCGCGCCCAGCGACGGCAGCTCCACGAAAGGCGCGCGGCTGCTGGACGCGGAACCACCCAGAGCCACCCAGCCATCGAATAGGGTGCGGCCACCGAGATCCTCGACCCGCAGCTCGACGGCCGGGCCGTAGGTCCAGGCGTGGACCAGGTACCCGTCGAAGGAGCCTGGATCGTTGACCTGCAGCACCTGCGATCGGACGACGTCTCCGGCGTGGATGAAGGTGACCCGCGTATCGAAGCGCAGTGGCCGGCCGCGCTCGTCGAACGTAGCATCGAGCCCGTCGAAGCGCACCGCCGAGGTCGCCGCCGGGCGAGGCCCGGCGAGCAACGACTGTTCGCCGGGGAACAGGCCGAAGCGGGTCTCCTCGGCGAACGCCGTGCCCAATGCGCCACCTACAACGAGGAGCACAAGGCTGAGGTGGCTGGCGATCGCAGAGAAGCGCGACCAGCCGCGCCGCGTGCCGGCGACCAGCCAGCTCGTTGGCGTGGTGTTCTCGGAGAGCCGGTAACCCGCCGAGCGAAGGGCTCCGAGCATGTGGGCGCGCTCTGCTCCCGTCAGCTGGGTGGTGAGCGGCACGTCGGTTGCTAACACGTCCCGGCTATTGGCGAGCGGGACGGGGTGCAGCCACTCGCGGACGACGGGCGGGATGCGCACCGCCACTGCGGCCACGCCGGTGATGAGGATTGCGCCCACCACGGTCAGATACGGCGGGCTGTCGAGCAGCCAGCGCCAGTCCGCACGCGCGGCCGCCAGCAGGTTGGCGACCCCGGCCGCGACAAGCAGAGCGACGCCGAGTCGCGCATCGCCAATCGCGCGCAGCAGCCGATCGGCGAGGCGCGCAAGGCGATCGAGTCCCGCCTGACGGCTGCGGCTGAGACTGTGAGCCATCGGGCCGGCCTACTCAGATCCCGGAATAGCTGTGCTGCCCGGGGATCACCAGGTTGGCGGCCAGGTAGGTGAACAGGACGGCGCCGAAGCCGGCGAGCAGGAACCAGGGGGCCGATGCCCCCCAACGGTCCCGACGCCCGGCGAGATGCAGGTAGGCGGCATACACCAGCCAGGTGGTGGCCGCCGCGAGCTCCTTGGGATCGTTGTTCCAGTACGAGCGCCACGCCATGTTGGCCCACACCGCGCCGAGGACGATGGCCAGCGTCAGCACCGGCATGCCGAGCATCACGCTGCGGTAGGAGGCGGTCCGACACACGGCCGCCGTCGGCAGCCAGGCGAGCCGATCGCCGCGCCAACGTTGCATGAGCTCGCCCACGGCTGCCGCGCCGCCGATGGCGGCAATGCCGTAGGCCAGCATGGCGCTGCCGACGTGGACGGTGAGGAAGAACGGCGTCTGAAGCGCCGGCGGCAGGGGGACGACCTCGGCACGTAGCGTCAGGCTGTAGGCGACCAGGCCAGCCGCCGGCACGGCGACCAGCGGCGCCAGCGAGCGGATCGGCAGCCGGCGCTCGAGGCCGAGGTAGCCGGCCAGGATGGCGGCCGCGAAGGCCTGGTTGAATTCGTACATGTTCGACCACGGCGCATGGCCGGTGACGACGGCGCGGAGGATAAGGGCCGCTACCAGCAGCGCCAGGCACAGGGAGACCGCGGCGTGGGCGATCGAAGCCAGTGACGCGTTGGCGCGAGGGTCGGGGAGCGCACCGGTGTCCTCGGCGGTCGCCGGCTGCAGCTCGGCCCACAGAGCAGACAGCAGGCCGATGACCACCGCTCCCATCAGACTGAGCAGTGCCGCCAAGAGCAAGGCGGGCGCAACGATCAGCATGTGGCGCAGCTCGTCATGGGGTCCATGCGAGTCAAGACGGTCACCGACGGTTCGCGGTTGCGGGTCGCCATCGGCTTCAGATGGTCCACGTGAAGAGGCTGGCCATGCGGCTGAAGGCATTGAGGTAGATCAGGATCCCCATGCCCACAATGAACAGGCCGGCGCTGATCTCGACCGGCCGATGCCAACGCCGCAGACCTGACATGACTGGACGCAGCTGGGGGAGCGCGACCGCGGCGAGCACGAATGGCGTCGCCAGTCCGAGTGAGTAGAAGGAAAGCAGGAGGGCGGCCACACCGACGTCCTGGCTCGAGGCACCCATCGTCAGGATCGCGCCCAGCACCGGCCCGATGCACGGGCTCCAGCCCAGCGCGAAAAGTGCGCCGAGCGCGATCGAGCGCGCGGAGCGCCCATTCGGCAGTGACTCGAGGCGAAGGCCGACGTTCACGCGCGAGAGCACCGGACCGAACGCGCCGGTGACCGCGAGACCCATGAGGATCACCAGCAGGCCGGTCGCCTCGCGGGCGTAGGGGACGAGCCGGAACACGTTCGCTCCCAGCAGTCCGATCGACACGCCCAGTAATACGAAGATCGCGGAGAATGACAGCGTGAAGAGCAGGACCTGGCCAACGACGGGACGATCGATGACGCCGGTCCGGGCGGCGGCCCCACTGGCCGCGACATTCGGCGGGCTGCCGAGCGCCGCGACGGTTTCCCCCAGGTAGGCGAGGTAGACCGGTACGAGGGCCAGCACACAAGGGGAGACAAACGACAGCACGCCGGCGGCGAAGGCCAAACCGAGGCTCAGTTCCATGCTGCTGTCGCTCCCTGCCCCTTCTGGTGCGAAACCTGCTACGGCAGTGTAGTGCCATGCCGGCAGACCGGCCTGACCCACCGTAGCACGAGGGGAAATTCCGATGAGCTATGCGCCCCAGATGATCGATACCCATCCCAGTGCGTCGAACGCGCCCGCCGAGCTGGCGGCCTGCATCGAGGCATGCGTCGACTGCGCCCAGGCCTGTGCGGCCTGTGCCGATGCGTGCCTCGGTGAGGATTCGCTGTCCGACCTGGTGCGCTGCATTCGCCTGAACCTCGACTGCGCGGACGTGTGCCAGGCGACTGGTAGCGTCCTGTCACGGCTGACCGCAACTGATCCGGCTGCCGCGCGCGGGCTGGTCGAGGCGTGTGCCGAGGCATGCCGGACGTGTGCAGAGGAGTGCGAGCGCCATGCGGCGATGGGGATGGAACACTGCCGCGTGTGCGCCGAGGCCTGTCGACGCTGCGAGCAGGCCTGCCGTGATCTGCTCGACGCACTGCCCGCGTAGATGGGCTGGCTCATCAGGCTCGCCACCGTCGCGATTGTGCTGCGTGCGCTGGGCGGCGAGCGGATCGCCGGCGCGATCCGCTGGGTCGATCAACGACTCGAGCTGTTCTCACCGCGCGGCGCCGGCGTATATGGCGCCATTGCCCCTCGCATCCTCGCCCCGTTGCACCGCCGGGTAGCCGAGGAGGTCGCCAGCCGGCCGGGCCTTATTCTCGATGTCGGCACCGGCCCAGGGGCCTTGGCAGTCGAGATCGCCGGCCGCTGTCCGAGCTGCCGTGTCCTCGGCATCGATCTCGCCCCTGAGATGTTGCGCACGGCTGCGCAGCGGGCGGCCGAGGCGGGAGTCAGTGAGCGCGTCGACTTCCAGGTGTCGGACGCGGCTCAGCTGCCGTTAGCGGACGGCAGCATCGACGCCGCGGTCTCGACGCTGAGCCTGCACCATTGGCGTGATCCAGCGGCCGTGCTGCCGTACGTCGACCTTGTCGACCTCATCCTCGGGCGCGCCGGGCGCGCCATCGATGGCGTCAGCGCAGCCTGACCCGGCGGGCGGCGTGCGGGTGCGCTGGAGGGCCGGCGCAGCGCCCTCACGGGTTATGCGGCCTCGGCGCATCCCGAGGCGGGACAAGGCCTCTGAGCTGACACGCATGTGGTCATGTCGCCGCCGATCTCGGAGCGTGGCGTCACGACCGTGCCGCCCGCGGCGGTCACTCACTCCAGCGCGGCCCAGAGCTGCGAAGTAGCCCCCGCCGATGGGTTGGAAGGTCTACGTGGTGCCGCAGCCGCAGCAGTGCTTCTCGCAGCAGCAGTCATCACATCGCAGGGGCATGTTCCTCCTCCTTCCGTAAGTTGATCAGGGTGCGTGGGGTCCCACCGGCCTCGAGCTGACCGGCAAGGTGGGCCATTCGGCGATCCAGGAAGCGCATCTCGTCGACCCGTCGAGCCAGTTCGACCCGCTTGGTAGTGAGAAGGCCTCGGAGTTCGTCGGACACCTCGTCACAGCGTCCGGCGGCGCACATCGTCGCCAGTTCGGCGGCCTGCTCGAGCGGGATGTCGAGCTGGCGGAGGCCGATCAGCAGCCGCAGCCGTTCGGCGTCGGCCTCGCTGTACTCGCGGTAGCGGTTGTCGCTGCGCGCGGGTGCCGGCAGCAGGCCACGCCGCTCGTAGAAGCGGATCGCGTGTGGTGTGGTGCCGAGTTGCTCGGCCAAGGCTCCGATGCGCATGAGCCAACCCTAAACGTTAGAGCCGCTCGAATGTCAAGCGGTGGACCTACCGCAGTGCATTTTCGATCCAGCCTCGCTCCGGCAGACCGCGTAGACCACTCGCGGTTCGGTAGAGCCGGCAGCGGGGCGTGTAGTCGCCGGGTTCGGCATAACCGGGTTCGACATCGCGCCCGTGCTGTGCCGGGGATGGAGCCTGAGCTCGCGAAGCTGGTGCCGATCGTCATCGGCCCTTCCGGTGCCTCCAACGTGAGAAGACGGAAGTACCACGCCTGTCGGCGGCCGCCCCAATCGAGATGCGTGCGGGCGTCGGCCAGCAGGTCGTAGACGAGGTCGGCTGGTGCGCGGCACTCCTCGGAGAAGGCGACCCCGGGCTGCTGGGTACTCATCGTCTACGAGCCTTCGACGACTTCGATTGGTCGTCCGCCGTCAGCCCGTGCGAGTGGCGGTGAACTTCAGCCGTCGCCTGGGCGCTCGGCGCACGGATCAGGCTGAAGACCCGCCTGGTCTGGGGCTGAACCAGTAGCGCTGATACTCCACCACGGCGCCGTTCTGGATCTCCAGATCCCTGCTGTGCGCGTCGGCCAAGGCCTGTCCCGTGGCGCCTGCGACGGGCGCGGGGACATCAATGAAAAGCGGCATGTGAGTCTCTGTCGTTGGCGATTTCGGAACCCACTCTACGCCGTGGACCATCCCCCAAGGGGCCACGCGCCCTCGCAAGTGGAGGTAGCCGCCTGCTGCCTGACCCGGCGCGGGGGATGACTCTAGCGATCCTCGACGCGATCCTTGCTCCACGGCCAGTGCCCAGTGAGTTCCACCTCGAGCGAGAAGCTGAGGAACGTCCGGACCAGCACGATGACGGCCAGCACCACGACGCTATCGAGGGTCGGCTCGATGGCCACAGTCCGGATGATGTCCCCCGCCACGAGCAGCTCGAGGCCGAGCAGGATGCCCCGGCCGATGGATTGCCGCAGTGCCCGGTACGCGACCTCTGGCGCCATGCCGGCCATGAGGCCGCGGACGAAGCCGATGCCCGCCGCGACGATTGCCACCAGGATGACGAGCACCCCGGCCACGTCGATGGCCAGCCCGATGGCCCCGATGAGTTCCTTGATGTCCACGAACACTCCTGACTCATACCCGCCCCGACCCGCGACAGCGTACGTTCGAGGCTGAGTGTCACTCTGCCGGGGTCCGGCGACTTGGCTCATAGACTCGCCGCCCGCCGCCGCGGTATTCATTTTGCGATCTGCCGGTCGCCGGACATGGATCGGACCGACCGGCGTGACTTCACAGGCGAGTGGTTAATCGCCCTCACTCTGGCGTGTCGACTCGGGCCGGTCCGGAGTCACCGCTGATCAGGAGGCAACGGAGGACATGATCGTCATCGGCGTTGATTCGCACAAGCGCAGTACGAGGTGCCCGCCACCGACCCCGACGGACGAATGGCCTATTGCTGGACCACTGCCATCGCTCAGGCTGACGGCTGATGACCCATCCCGAACCCACAATCCCGTCGCGCATTCCGAACAAAATTCGGAATCGGCTGGTGATGGCCGTTTCGCTGCTCGTGGTGGCCACCACCGTGCTCACCGTCGGTGGCTTCGGCATGCTCAGCGGCCGGATCACCGCCATCAATGCGGAGGTGCGCCGGACCAACCAGCTCGTCGACGCCGAGGCGACCCTCCATCTGGGGCTGGCCCGACAGCAGGCGATGGTCATCACTTACGCGTTGTTGCCGACCGCGGCTACGCCGGCCGGGTATCGGGACGCGGTCGAGGCCGAGGTCGAAGCGTTCATCGAGATCGGTCGGCTGGCGTTCGATGATGGCGCCATCGTTACTGCCTCCCTCACGGCTCGGCAGGCCGCGACGAACTGGCGTGCGCGCTGGGCCGAGCCGTTCATGCGCGAGGCGCGCGAGAACGAATTCTTCGCGCCACGCACGCTCGTGGAGAGCAGCGACCGAGAATTTCAGGCGGTGCTCGCGGCCGTCGAAGCCGTCGATGAGCTGACGGAGCAGCGGCATGAGTCAGCGGCGGCTTCGCTCGCGGCGCTGACCCGGCAGCAGGGACCGCTCGTGGCAGCGATCGTCGCGGGGCTCGCCCTGTTGATCGCCCTCGGCGGCTGGTGGCTCGTCCGCTCGATCAGCGGGCCCTTGCATCGGCTCAATGGCACCGCGCAGGCGCTCATCGCCGGCCAGAACGTGACGTTCGTGCAAGAGAACGACGACGAGATCGGTGGCCTCGCAGTCGTGTTGGAGCAGATGCGGGCGGACGCCGCGTCGCGGTTCGTCTCGGCCAAGACCGAAGCGGAGATGGCGGTGGTCTTCAATCAGCTTGCCGAGCTCACGGCATTCGCGCACGACGAGCCGACGCTGGTCGATGCCGCAATCCGCGGCCTCCGACGAGTCTCCCCATCCGCGCGCGGCCAGGTGATGCTGCTGAACAATTCGACGAACCGGCTCACGGTGGCCGCCGCCTGGGGTGCGGATCCACCGGAGATCGGTTCCATCGTGGCCGTCGAGCGCACCGACCGATGCCCCGGCATTCGCCGCGCGAACGTCTACATCGCCGAGGACGTGTCGGATGAGATGCCGGTGAAGTGCGCGGCCCATCCGGCCGAGCACGGCTCGGTCGTCTGCCTGCCGATGCCGGCGCTCGGCAGCATCGTCGGCGTGATCCATCTCGAGCGCTCGGAGCCGAACAGCTTCGCGACGGTTGATGTTCAGCGCGCCTCCCGAATTGCCGAGCAGGTGGCGCTGGCCGTGGCGAACGCGCGGCTCTTGACGACGATGGAAGGCCTCGCGAACACCGATCCGCTGACCGGGCTGCGCAACGCGCGGTTCTTCGACGCGTATCTCGAGCAGCAGTACACGCTCGCGCAGCGGGACGGCGACAGCATCGGCCTGCTGATGCTGGACGTCGACCTGTTCAAGCAATTCAACGACACGTATGGGCACCCCGCCGGCGACGAGGCCCTCCGTGCCCTGGCACGGACGATCCGTGGCGTCCTGCGCACGTCCGACGTCGTCGCGCGCTATGGTGGTGAGGAGTTCATCATCGCACTCCACCATCTCAGCCTCCCCGAGGCCGCTGCGGTCGCCGAGAAGATCCGCGCCGCGGTCCAGCAGACGATCATCGAGATCGGCCCGGGCCGCTATGGACGCATCACCGTCTCCATCGGCGTGGCCGCGACGGACGCCCACCAGGTTGAACGCAAGGCCTCGTCTCCCTTGCCGATTCGGCCCTCTATCGGGCCAAGGCCGCCGGGCGCAACCGGGTCGAGTCCGCGCCGACCACGATCGCCGAGATCGATGCGACGGGCAAGCATCAAGCGGCTGTGTCGAGGAGGAAGCCGGCCGCTCCCGTGCAGTTCCCGCTCGAGCGAGTCGCCACGCGGCGCGCTGCGCAGGTGAAGCTGGCGAATCCTTCCGTCGGCAGCTGACGGCCGCTCGCGAGCATGCGCAGGCTCAGGCGCGCCACGACAAGCTGAACGCGCGTTGCTGCTGGGGCGTCGCGGGCCATGCCGCCCTGTGGGACGGCGACCTTGAGGCCATTCGGCGCATTCGCGACGAGTGCGATGGCCTGCCGATCCGGCGTGATGTACCACCTTGCCCTTACCGCCATCGCGGTGTGCGCGGCGCTCCGGCCGCAGGACTCCGAAACGCATGCAGCGACATCCCGTTCATGGATGGACAGCTACCATCGGTGGCGTCCGCCCCGCATCAAGGATCAACGAATGGCCTTTGACGAAGCGCTGGCCGAACGAATCCGGTCCCTTCTCACTCGCCACGCCGAGGTGACTGAGCGGAAGATGTTCGGCGGGATCGCATTCATGGTCGGCGACCGCATGGCGGTCGGGATCGTGGGGGACGATCTGATGGTTCGGGTCGGCCCAGATGGCCACGACGCTGCGCTGGCGAGACCCCATACCCGACCGATGGATTTCACAGGGCGCCCAGCGCGTGGAGTGGTCTACGTCGCCCCGCCTGGCATCGCCGTCGACGCCGATCTCGCTCGCTGGGTCGAGCTCGGCGCGGCCTACGCCATGTCGCAGCCGCGCCGGGCACGAGGATCGCCACCTTGAGCCCTCACGGCCGAAGTTCAACGTCATTCACCTGACTGAGGCTGTGGACGCCGAACGCCTCACCGAGGCATGAAGGGTCTGGCGGATTGAGCCACGACAGATCGGCGGAGCCGGACCTCCCTCCGGACCGACTCCGCCGCCGCCGAACGAGACGAAGTCCCCGTCGTGCAGCTCGACACTTTGCGCTGTCATCGGGTCGGAGAACACGATGGTGTCGGTCTGGCGGCAATGGCGACGAGGCGTACGATGGGCGTGCCTCCGTTGATGTGCCAACGAAACGGCGTCGCGGCCCGATCGGTTCATTGTCGTGAGCCAGCACGACGGCAGGTCGACGATTAGTCCGATACGACGAAAGGAACCTTTGAACATGGCTGACACAGCCAGGCTCTATCGCTCTCGCCGACACCGTTGGTCGCCGGCGTGGCCGGTGGCATGGCCGAGCGGCTCGGGCTGCCTCTCTGGCTCGTGCGGGCTTTCTGGATCCTGCTCCTGTTGCCTGGGGGCATCCCGGGGATCGTCCCCTACGCGGTCTGCTGGGTCATCATCCCGAACGAGCCAGCGGTCCAGTAGGCGAGCTGTGTAATCAAGGGTCGAGGTGGTGGGACCCCGTGGCGGGTCGACGCCTCGATCCGCGACTTCCGAGGCGGGCTGCTTGCGTCATGCGCCGAGCGCGGTATGGGACACGGGAGGTCATCGGTCGATAGTACGCGGGCTGGCCCGGCGCTTGACGTCAGGGAGGCGACGCGAGTTGTACCTCACGTCGCTCATCGCATCTCATCGTCTGGCGGCGCGAAGGGCCTCCCCCGCGGTCCAGATTGAGACGGCGAACAGTGTCAGGTCCTTCGCCAGGAATTGGCCGGGCATCGGCGACAGGAAGGGCACGCCGAAACCGGGCTGCCACACTCCGGGCGTCGTCAGGAGGACCCCGCGTCGCTTCCAGTCTCGTTCGTCGCCCACAGTAGCTTGCATTTCAGTCCTCACTGTCGGGTCTCAGCATCATCATGCCGACGCCCGATGAGGATGTCGAGGTCTTGCGTTGCCGGTCGCGGCTGACCGAGGGCCGAGATCTCCACCAGCGGTAAGCGCCGTCGGGGAGGTTGTGGAGAAGTTCGTGGACATACCCCTTCCGATTTGGCCGTGATCAGGCCTACGATCTGCGCCGGTCCTTGCCCTCATCGTCAGACCGATAGTCCGGATCCATCTGTCTCACCACCTGAACCCTGGAGAGTGCCATCGCATGACGCAGCGGCCGTCCGTGTCTGACGCCGCCACGCGGCCCGGGACGTCGGGGGAGCCCCCGCCCCCCGACGTGGTCTCATTCATTCGCTTCTGCCACCACCGCAAGGGGGTCGGCTGGCCCGAGCTGTACGACGAGATGTGCGGCGTCGCGGCCCGACGCGAGTTCCATGGCTGGGATCACGGTGAGCTGGAGTCGCGCGGCCTGACCTTCTCTCTTTTCGAGATGCCGCGCCTGTCGGGCTGGGTGCGAACGGTGCTCGAGGATATGGTCGAGGAGCGCGAGACCGGTAGTGACGGCGGTCACGCATCGACGCGTCGGCAGCCGCAGCGCGCGATCGCCTGAGGTCAGTAGGTGTGGCGACGCGCCATCTCGCGCTCGATCATGCGTTCCATGACCAGGTATTTCTCGATCCGGCGTCGGAACTCATTCGCCTCGGGGGTGTAAAGGTGCACGTACTGTTGGAGCTCGAGGCTGAGCTTCCTGCTGAACATGCGGGCGTGATCGAGGTTGCGGCGCAGAAGAACCTGGTCCATGCGTCGCAGATGCTCTTCATTGAGGAGATCCTCGTCTCGCAGCAGCTCACGATCGACGTCAATCTGGGTTCGCTGCAACGCGACGGGAGTGATGATCGGTTCGTCGGGCATTGCCGGTCAGTCTAGCCGCTGACGGGTACGCCGATCAGTTGCTCGACCAGTCCGGTGAGCTCATCGATGCCGAATGGCTTGGCCAGCACGTGGAGGCCGCCAATCTGCTTCAGCTCGGCGTCGCGAGCACGCAGGGCAACCACATCGGCCGAGCAGACGATGATCGGAACGCCAGCCAATCGCGGGTCGGAACGTGAGAGTGCAACGATCTCCCAACCCGAGGCGCCGCCCAGCAGCAGGTCGACCACGATCAGGTCGGGCGTCGATGCGGCCAGCTCCGCCATCGTCGTCGCCTCGCCGGTGAACAGCGCAACCTCGTACCCGGCATCCTCGTCGAGGATTGCCGACATGAGAGCGAGGAACTGCGCGTTGTCATTGATCACGCTGATTCGCGGCCGCATCGCGCTTGGCATTGGCTCGGGTTCCCTCCGGAGTGCAGCGGGTCGGCGCTGGACGTCGAGTATAGTCCCGTGCCGGATCCGTACCGATTTCACACGTCCCCGTAGCTCAGAGGACAGAGCAACCGCCTTCTAAGCGCGTTAGTGAGTTGCGGCGTGCTCTGAGCGTGAGGAGGTGAGCGCAGGGCACACAGTTAGTTGCTCAGCAAGAGCCGCCGGTATCCTCACGCACCGATCCGACCGTGAATAGCGGTAGCACGCTGCTACCTCTAGGCATCATCAAGGATGGGTACTAAGGGAAGTGTCAAGCCTATAACCGGTATCACTTTGACACAGGTGACGCCTCTCGAAGGGAGTATCCACTTTCGGCAACTGTTGCCGAAAGTGCTCAGGCCGAGTAGATCTTCCGTATCGGAATATCTACCGCCATCGTGGCGGTAGTTGATCTGGATGGGGCAAACCCTCCCGCGATGGGAGCGTTACCGAAACACCCTTGACACGTGTCAGAGATTCGCCTCCAGATCAGCCGCGCCACCGCCGCTGCCCTGCCGCACGCGTGTCGTCGTCACGATCGTCGTGAGTCGCCCTCGTTTCGAGCCGGAGCCACGCCACGAAATCCGCGGCGCTGTAGGACGCGCCATCCGCCTCGCTGATCTCATCGAAGGCAACTGCGTATGTCGCCAGGGCGTCGATGGTGGACGCCAGGTCGATCACGTCACGGTCACGGAGCTGTACCACCATCGGCGCTGATGTTAGCGCGAGCGCTACAATAAACAGAGCGGTCGCCGCGGACGCGGTGGGCGTGACGGTAAAGCGCCCGGACGGGTCAACGGTGAGCGTCGGAACGACGCCCCCGGCAGTCCATCTGACTTCTGAGGTGCTTTTCTTATGCCTAGCGGCTATACCACCGACGCCATCGGCGGCGTCCTGACGCCCGAGCGCGTCATCCCCATCCTGTTCGACCCTCTCGCCGATCGCTCCATCGTCCTGCAGGCCACCCCGTCCGATCGTGTCTTCGATGCTCGTGGCGGCGCTCCAGTCCGCGTCCCGCGTATCGCGAGCATCAACCTGGCCGATCCCTGGCGCAGCGAAAACACATTGATCGCAGAGGTTGACCCGCTTTACGACGAGATGACCTTGCTCCCGACGAGCCTCAAGAGCCTCAAGGTTCTGCATCGGCTCAGCAACGAGCTCGCCAGAAACTCGGTCGGGAACGTCGAGACGTTGATCGGTGACGCGTTCATCCGCGCCATCGCCCGCGAACTCGACTCTGCCTTCCTGGCCGGCACCGGGGCGGCGAACACGATCACCGGCCTGGCTGCTCAGACCGGCGCAGCGGTCACCGGCCTCGTTGGCACGCCGACCGTCGATGTCGCGTACGACGCGGTCGGAACGGCGATGGCGAACGATGCCACCCCGACCGCCTGGTTCATGAACCCCGCGGTCTTCATCGCCCTCCACAAGCAGCGCGAGGGAGCTGGCAGCGGCGGCTACCTGTTGCAGTCGTCACCCGCCGAGGCGGGCCGCATGACGCTTCTGGGCATCCCGGTGTATGTCACGACGCAGCTTGCCACTGGCACCGTGATCCTCGCGGACATGAACCAGGTCGCGATTGGTCGGGACCTCGAACCGCGCCTCGACGTGCTCCGTGAGACCTACGGGAACTATGACCAGGTGGCGCTCCGCATCGTTGCTCGCATGGACATCGGCGCGCTCAACCCTGCCGGTCTCGTCGTGCTGACCGGTGTCACACCGTGAAGCGGCTGAAGGTGCGTGAAGGGACGCAGGTCACGCTCGACGGTCGTCTCCACGGTGCCGGCAAGGAGTTCGATACCGATGAGGCGACGGCCGCCCGTCTCACACTCCGTGGGATCGCGACGGAGGTGGAGGAGAAGCCGAAGAAGCCGACCTCCTCGAAGAAGTAGCGAGCGATTCATAAGCCGGGGCGGCGGTTCTCCGCCTGCCGCCCCGGCCCTTCTCATGCCCTCAGTCTTCTCCGCGCGCTGCGGCTCCGATGAGACCGCCGAGTGAAGGTGCAGGAGGCGGAACGGTTGACCCACGGAGGCCGCCATCCCATCCCGAAGTGCGCTGGACAAGGTGCGGCTTTTTGTCGATGAGCTGGTCGAGAGCGGCCTGGATCTTGTTCGGATCGGGCGCGCCGTTGTCGTCGAGCAGATCGGCAGCCGAGCTGAAGACGAACAGGTCCGACACGTCGGCCAATCGCCGCGGGCGGCCGGCGTTCGCCTCTCGGACCGCATGATCGAGGCGGTAAGTGCGGTGATCTCCGACCTCCTGCTCGAGCTCGGCGATCCTGGACTCCAGGGCTCGGACTCGGTCCTTGCGGCCACGGCTCTCGAGGCGAAGGCTGCGCACCAGGGCGGTGTCGGCGGCATCCTCGGCCGGTTCCGCCTGTTCCGCCGCTTGTGGGCCGTCCTGCGGCGCCTGGGCGGCGACTGGAGCGCTTGCATCGGCCTCGTCAGGCCGCGGGTCGATGGTCGTCATGATGATGATCTCCTTCATGAGGTAGTTGTTGAAGCTCGTGATCGGTGAGCTCGCCGTTGGAGCGCAGCCACGCCAGCCGACGCCGCTCTAGGTCGTCGAGCTGTTGAAGGGAGTCGGGAGCGTCGCCGTCGCGCAAGGCATCGGGGATACCCGGCTCGAACTGCCAGAACGCTTCTGGCCGTAGCAGCGGAAACCGTTCGATGAATTCATCGAGCATCTCGTCGCGATGGTCGAACCAGGCGGCTCGTCGAGCTGCCTCGTCGGGGAAGCCGGGCCGGCCGAACAACGGTGCGCCCCACAGATCGGTCCGCTCTTCGACGTTGAGCTGGTCGGAGCGGCCGAGGCCACGACGTTGAAGACGCGGCACTAGCTCGCCTTCCGGTTGCGCTGCGAGGGCGCCTGGTCGCTGACATCGAAGCCCAACTCGCGGAGAGCTCGCAGCGCCGTCCGCGAGCTTTCGCGCTCAACGGAGATGGCGGGGTGCATCTTGAAACCGTCGCGAGCAGGCTGGTAGGCGCCGTCACGCGTGATCGCGAGGCGAGCCTCCTCTCCACGGTCGAGCGCCCCACAGGCCAGCTCCAAGATGCGCAGATGGTGACTCTCCAGGTCCCAGGAAGCGCTGATCTGCTGCCAGAACCGCTTCGAATGGGCGCTGAGGTGGCTCGGTGGCGGGATCTTCGCACCCGTCGAGCGGACCGCCAGGATGTGATTAGCCTTGAGGATCGGTGGTTCAGCCATGGATTGGGCTCCGTTTCTTCAACTGTTTCGGGATGCAGCGCGGGGGAGGGCACTGGCCGATGGTCTACAGGGATTTGCCGCCATGTCGGTGTGTACCCCGGGTCGGGCATCGGCCCTTTCATCGCTTCAATGGACACGTTCGCCGTCCTCGTAGTCCTCAAGCTCGCGGCGAAGACGTTGCAACGTCTGGCGCAGGCCGACCAGCTCGGACCAGAGCGCGACCTCCTGGTCGGTGACCTTCAGCCGGTCGAGGTGCTGCTCGGTGACACGTCGCGTCTCGACGGTCACGGCCATCAGGAACCGCCGTGCCGCCTCGCCGCGAGTGCGCGCATCTCCGGCTCGACGGCCGCGAGGCTTTCCTCGACCGCCCTCGCAATCAACGACTTGGCATGGGCGAGCAGCGACGCCTCGGCAATCGAGGCGTCGGCCCAGACCTCGTCGGCATCGGGTGCGTTGGTCATCGGTCTTCCTTTCCCATGAGCGGCTTGACGTCGGTCATTGCCGAGCGAACGCGACTGACCCCGACGCCCTTCTGGATGCGGCCGAAGCAGGCGGTCTTCGTTGAGCCTGGCCGGCACAGGTAGATCGGGACTGGTTGCCGCCTACGCTCGACGCTCAACAGCTCATCGAGAGGGCGCCGTTCGGCGCAGACGTGGCACGTGGCGCGGATCGTGGGCAGGCGTCCGCTCATCGCAGTACCTCCAGCGCGATCTCGAGATCGGTCGGACGCCAGACATGGACTTCAACCGCTGGACGAAGCAGGTCGATCACGGTGCGCTGCTCGATCGTCAGCCGTCCGTGCTCAGCCTTCAGCTCGACCATGACGAGGCGATCGCCACGGACCAGGACGAGGTCGACGAAGCCAGACCCGAGTGGACCCGAGACCGGCGTGCGCCATCCCTTCGATGTCATGGCAGGTCGGAAGTGGCACCACGACCAGCCGAGCAGATCCGCGGCATCGGTGACTTGCCGTTGCCAGTCACGTTCGGAGATAAGGCTGGCGATGGCGATGGTGGCGTGTGAAGAGCGGGTCACGAGTCCAGCTCCCCGATGGATCGCAGGTACCGGCCCTCGATCGAATCGCTGGGTACAGCCGACAATGGGTTGGGTCGCGGACCATCGCGGACCAGACCCTCATCTGCGCCGTTGGTCCGCACTGGTCCGCGGTCCGGATCATTGTGGTCCCCACCGATGCTGGCCCCGGTTTGCGGGGAATACATTGGTGAGGTCCTAGGACCACTAGGGACAGAGGCCGTTTTCGTGGGGTCCGGTCCTAGAGGTCCTAGGTCCAGTCCATTGTTGTTCTCACCCAGACCGATGCCGGCATAGACGTAGCGACGATCATCATCATCACGCGACCGATAGCGCTTGAGGGTCGGCACCGCCGCTCGCAGGTCGCGACCGAACACCGCCTTGGTGCCGGGGTGCCGGTTGTCTCCTTCGCACCACAACTTCCAGGCCGTCCACAACTCGTCGACCGCCACGCTGGCATCGGATCCAACGTGGCAGCGCTCGCGGATGAATGCGGCCACCGGGGATGCGAGGTCCTCGAGCTGGCGGAGTGCATCGGCGCCGGCAGCTGGTTGCTCGAAATAGCCGCGCTGGTTGAGACGATCGAGTCCGTCGAGACTCCACGACAAGATGCCCGTCGCCTCGGCTAGGAGCTGATCGGTGAGCGTCGGGTCCTCGCGCCCGTAGAAGGTGCGGCTCAGGACCAGCAGCACGAAGCGCGACGAGAGGGCGCCCGACGAATCGGCCAAACGCGGCAGCTCGTTGGTGAGCACCATGAACCGAGACGACAGGCGCCCGGTCCACGGATCTCTGTACTTGCGGTCAATGGTGATCGAGTCCTCGCCCGACACCGATAGCAGCCGCTCGACGACGACGCCGTTGTCGGCCTTGCTCGACAGTCGGGCGTCCGAGACGAGCGCCAGTGGACGCCCAATCAGAGGCGATAGCCCGAAGTTGGTGGCCATGCCAGCCAGCGTCGGAGCGGCCACGTTGTGCCGACCCAGCAGCCCAGTCAGCACGCGACCGATGGTGCCCTTGCCGGAGCGCTTGGGACCGACCAGCAGGAAGATCTTCTGCTGGCGGGTGTCACCACCGATCAGGTAGCCCATGGTCTCCTGGAGGGCGGCAATCGAACTTTCGTCGTCGCCCCACAGCTCTCGCAGGAATGCAAGCCAGCGGGTCGGCGTGGGCGCCGCCGGGTCGTAGTCGAAGGGCAGCGCGTGGTGGGTCCAGAAGTGCGGGGAATGCGGATGCAATCGTCGCGTCGGAAGGTGCAGCAGCCCGTTGGCGACCGCGACCATCTCCGATGCCGGCAGGCTGCGCCCATCGAGCCAGGCTGGCGCTTCGACCGCGACATTCAGGTGGACAACGGCGCGCAGGGCGTCGAGCACGTCATCCACCTTGCGTCGGGTCGGCGCCCCACGGCACCGGGATGCCGTCCTTGTTGGCGTAGGTGGCGTGCTCCAGGAAGGCGTACACCGCTCCCCGGATGCCGCGTGACTCAGCCTCGGGCCAGCATCGGCCATCCCAGCGGTAGAAGTCACCGGACCTCGATCGGAGCAGCAGCCGCGCATCGTTGGCGTAGAGGGCGGCCACGATGGCGCGAGCCACGGCCATCGGTTCACTTGGCGGCGGAAGCGGCTCATCACGATGTTCATCATCAGGCTGGACTGCGGAATGTTCCGCAGTTGCCGGGCGGCTGATCGGCTCAGGATCATCCTGCTCCCAGGGCATCGCGACAAGCGGCGGCCCCATCCCGTCAGTTCTCATGCCACCACCTGCTCGCGGTCGAGCCAATGGCCATGAATCTCGGCACCGCCAACGCACCAGGGCGCGGCATCACGCGTCACGAGGACGCTGATCTCGAGAACAGGATGTTCAGGGCACTGGCGCCACTCGAACGCCATTGGAAGCTCAGTGAGGGTGATAGAGTCAACATCAGTTGCGTTCGGTGGAGCCGCCTGTGGAGGGCGGCTTCTGCCATCAGGTGGCATCGGCAGCCGCCCCTCGATCGGCCGCGAGCCGCCTTGCCTTCGCGGCCTTCATCCCGAGCAAACTCATGTAGCTCTTGCGAGCCAAGAGAGCGCGGCGTGTGCGCTCCTCGATCGGGAGCAAGCCGTCGGGGTCTACCTGGCGCTCAAAACGCTCCAGAAATGATCTGGTACCTGCTTTGGTAGACGTGCCGCCCTGAGCGTGCAGGGCGTAGGCTGCGGCTCTCGCTCGCAGCTTGCGTTCCTCTGGGGATAACACTCTTTGATGCCACCTCTCCGGTCATCGACCGAGGTGAGGTGGCAGTCCCGGAAAACACGAAACCGATCAGTCTCGACTGAGGACGCGGCTACGCCTCGGCGACTACTGACCGGTTTTCAACCCGCGGCTTGCGGGTTCGGCATCGTTCATCGGCAGCTCTCACTGCTGCCCTTACGCTAGCACGTCGCGGACCCGGCGTGCAATGTCGTGCTTGCTGATGACGGAGAAGTCGTGACCGAGGCGGCAGCCAATCTCTAGAACTGAGCCGTCCGGCCAGATATCGATGGGGAACCCCCACGCATCCTCACTTGGACGAATGCGTCCAAGCATGCGTATGCGCGCATGGACGCCTTGAGGTGCAGGCTCAGCGCGTCCCGGTGCGCGGACGACGACGCGCATGCTGGGCGGCGACACACTGGCGAGCTCGACGACGGCGATGCGTTCACGACAGCCGCGAGTGCCACATGGCACACGCAGCAAAACGTTCACTCGTGCCGCCCGCGCCGCTGCCTGGTTATTGCTTTCCCATTCCCTGTCGCTGGGGGTGACTGGGACGTTAGGCGTTGCCGCCAGCGCCACTTTCTGATGCTTGATCGGCTTACGCTCTATGCGACTCACAGTCGGTCCGCCGGGCTGCGATAGGCCGCGCGAGCCCGCTCGTCGGCGAGGCTGGCACCGTAGCGGCGAAGCATGATCGGGCTTCGCCAGCCGGCGAGCCGTTGGAGGTCGCCTTCCTGCCCGCCGTCCGCGAGGTAGTGATGCGCGAAGGTGTGCCGGAACTGGTGCGGGTGGAGACGGGAGAGTCCTGCGCGCTCGCATCGACGGGCGAGCATGGTTGCGATCGCCGAGCCGGTGAGTGGACCGTCCTGGCCGAGCCACAGCGCGTCTGACACGGCGTACCGATGTGCTCGACGTAGCCGAAGGTAACGATCCAGCGCGACCGCTGTCTTGGTGCCGAATCGAATAGCGCGTGTGTGCCCGCCCTTCCCGGTGACATAGGCAAGCCGCTCCCGCAGCTCGACGTCCTCGAGGCGCAGCCCGACGAGCTCGCCGAGCCGGATGCCGGCATCGAAGAGGACGAGCAGGATCGCGGCGTCGCGCCGGTCCGTGAATTCCCTGCCCTCGGTCGTCTTGAGCAGCTTCTTGAAGTCCTCGACGGGGACAACGGGAACGGGGGAGTCGGGTACGCGCGGAGCCTTCATGCGCTCCATCGGGGATCGGTCGATTTCCTCCTCTTCCAGCGCCCACCGCCAGAACTGTTGGAGGGCTCGGAACTCGACGGAGAGGGTCGTCGGCTTGACCGTGGCGCGGCGGGCCGCAATGTACGACTCCACATGCTCCCGCTTGACTGACCGTGCCGCGGTCGGCATGCCGTGGGCGTCGAGGTGGCGGATCAGCGCGTCCAGGGCCGATAGGTAGATCTTGGTCGTCTTCGACGAACGGGTCGCATCTAGGTGAAGTGCGAACGAGTCCCTTAGACTGGCAAGCGCATCAGGAGCATAGGTGGACGCTTTCACAGTCATGACGGCCCTCTCTGTTAGTTGCTCAGGCTTGCGGCGTGCTAACGATACGACGGGGCTGCCATGGAGTCAACGGGCAGTTTCGTGCTCAGGATGACCAACTAACAAAGTCCCCGTAGCTCAGAGGACAGAGCAACCGCCTTCTAAGCGGTCGGTCGCAGGTTCGAATCCTGCCGGGGACGCCATCAGATCGTCGCGATCCTGCGCGGCGACATGCGTGGGCCATAGCGTGGGGCCACCACGCGGCCGACCTCCAGCAGGCGCTGGACCCGCCCGCGCTGGCCGCGGTACGGCTCGAGAAGCTCCAGCATACGGGCATCGCCGGCACGCGCTTCACCGGCGAGAGCCCACGCCACCATGTTCGGAAGGTGATAGTCGCCGACGCTGACGGAGTCCGGATCGCCGAAGGCGCTGCGAGCCACCTCGGCAGCCGTCCAGGGACCGATGCCGGGAAGCGACGTCAATCGGCGAATGAGCTCCTGGGCAGTTGTGGCGGACTCGAGCCACCCAGCCCGTGCGGATGCTCGACGCACGACCTCGGCTCGTCGGCGCTCGATGCCGATCGGGTGATAGGCGTGATACGCCAGTCCCGCCAAGGTCGCGGGGCTCGGCGGGAGGATCAGATTCGCCGGACCCGGTGCGGGCTCGCCGTGAGCGCTCAGGAGGGCGGCGTAGGCGCGGAATGCCTCGGTGCCGGTGATCTTCTGCTCGAAGACCGATGGCACCAGCGCCTGGAGCACGCGCCCGCTGCGCGGCATGCGGAGCCCCGGGTGGCGACGCTGGAGGTCGCGAATGATCGGGTGCCGGGCGACCAGGTCTTCGGGCTCGTCCGCCTCGCCGATCAGGGTTGGAACCGAACCAAGGAGATGATCGGCGCCGGCGCCCCACGCTTCGGCGTCGAGCGTCATGCCGACCCGCCGCAGCCGAACGGAAGCGGTGCCGTCTGGCGTGCGCGCCGCCAGCCACGCCTCGTCGCGGAACAGAAGAACCGTCCGATCTCCGAGGCCGTGACGCAAGGGCCAGAGTGTTCGGCCGAGATCGAGCGGGCCGCGCAGATGGAAGCGGCACCCGCTCATCGGCGCATCGAGAGAAGGATGGGTGTCCCGCCGGCCTGCGTTGCCTCCAGCTCCGCCCGCGTGCGGTTGCCGCGATAGCCTTCGGCGACGATCTGCTGAGCGCACACTTCGGCGAGGCTGGCGCCCGGACCGGGCAGCAGAATGACCTCCGGCGCGTACTCGCGGAGGGCGACGCGCAGGCTGAGGGCGAAATCGTAGGTGCTGATCGGCTGTTCGTTGATGGTATGGCGTGCCAGTTCGGCCGGATCGGCCGACCAGGGCGTGAATCGCGCGCCTCGTCCATCGATGAGGGTCACGTTGGGCGCCGACCAGGAGAGGTCGGCGAGGAGCTCACCCGCCCGCGCCGCCGCTGTTGCGCGAAGCGGGGTGTGCCATGCCTCCTGCATCGCGGCCCGAAACGGGAACTGGCGCGATCCGATCTCGATCTGTGGCAGCCCGGCAGCGACGTCCGTGATCCCGGTGGCCGTGCCACTGATGACCGTGAAGGCTCCCAGGTCCAGCGAACGATGCACGGCGCCATCCTCGCGTGCCAGGATCGCATCCAGGGCATCCACGCGCGCGGGATCCGTCTGCCACCCTTCATCGGTGAGCGCGTAGATCAGCTGACCGCCGCGGTCCTCCTCGACGATCGGCTCCTCGGCAAGCAGGGCCATCGTCTGCACCAGTCGGAACGCATCATCGAACTCGAGCGCGCCTGAAGCGGCAAGCGCGGTGTACCAGCCGCCGGAGCAGCCGATGACGACGACGACTTCGTGATCCGCCGCGATCCGCTCGGCGTCGAGCAGCCCGCACAGAAAGGTGAGGGGTGATGCATGTGCCGAACGAAGGTGAATGGCCGGATCGAAGCGATCGGCACCATCCAGGGCCGAGAGCGCGGGAAGGTCATAGTCGGCGCGCAGCTGGTCCGCCCGCCGCACCCAGGGGTGAGCGGCAGGCAGCGAACCGAGCGATCTCGGACCATAGGAGCCACGCGCCGGAAACGCGACCGCCGCCCGCGTCACGCTCGTGCCCCGTCGGCGTGGCGGCGGCGTCCGACGGCCATTACGCACGCGGCGATGATCTGGTCCACCCCCACCAGCACCGCGGAGGTTGCCGGTCCGAGGGGAACGAACGAGTCGACCGCCCGGACCGACGCGAGCCGGCGCCCGATCCGCCCCTCTGCGAGGTCGGCGACGATCGCATCCGCCACCCCTGCCCCGGTGGCGCGGCACTCGTCGACGACAACGACCGTTCCGATCTCGGCGGCATGCTCGCGGATGGCCTCGGTCGGCAGGGGACTCAGCCAGCGAAGGTCGAGGACGCGGGCCCGCAGGTGGTGCTCGTCGGACAACCGTTTCGCTGCCTGGAGGCTCAGCCGGAGCCCATTCGCGTAGCTGACCAGCAGCACGTCGGCGTTCCCATCGGTCTGGCCATAGAGGCCGACGTCCCCGGGCAGGAGCACGTCCGGCGGTGGGGGATAGTCGGTCAGCCAGCCGCCGTCGCCATCGGCATGCAGATCCTTCTCGTGGTAGAGCGCGATCGGCTCCAGGAAGATGACGACTCGGCCATCCTCGATGGCCATGGCAACCGCCCCGCGCAGCATGCGGGCCGCATCATCGCCGCGTGCCGGGGTCGCGATGAGCAGTCCGGGAATGTCGCGAAGCGCGCCGATCGAGTTGTCGTTGTGGAAGTGACCCCCGAAGCCCTTCTGGTAGGCGAGGCCCGCGACGCGCACCACCATCGGATTGCGAAACTGTCCGGAGCTGAAGAATTGAAGGGAGGCCGCCTCGCCGCGAATCTGGTCGAGCGCGTTGTGAATGTAGGCCAGGTACTGGATCTCGGGGACAGGCAGCAGCCCGATATGGGCCGCCCCCTGCGCGATCCCGAGGATGCTTGTCTCGTCGAGCAGCGTGTCGAACACGCGGGCCTTGCCGAACCGCTTCTGAAGCCCATTCGTCACGTTGTATACCCCGCCCTTGCGGCCGACGTCCTCGCCGCACAGGAACAGCTCGGGGCGGCGAAGGAGCTCATCGGCGAGTGCCGCGTTCAGCAGACCTGACATGGTTCGGCTGGTTGGCGTCGTGGCCGATTCTGGGAGCGTGGCACCGAACACGGCGGTGCGTTCCTCGGGGGTCGCAAGCGGGGTGGCGGCTCGTACCCTGACCCGCTCCGGGTGATGCGACGCCATCGACGCCAGCACCTCTCCGGTGGTCTGCAGCCGGGGTCGAAGTGCCGCCTCCTCGGCCACGGCGCGGACACGCGTGCGAGTCTCCCGCACCAGATCCTTGAGCATCTCTGCATCAGCGGCGCCCGACTCGACGAGGCGGCGGGCGTTCCGCAGGACCGGGTCGCGCGCCTCCACCGCCTCGATCTCCGCCACGGCGCGGTAGGTCTGCTCGGCGTCGCTGCCCGCGTGACCCCAGAGTCTGACCGTGAGCAGGTGCAGGAATGCGGGTCGACGTGTCTCACGCACGTGGTCGATGGCCGTCCCGACGGCGTCCCAGATCTCGTCCAGCTCTCCATCGGCGCGGAAATAGGCGAGGTGGGGCTGGCTTCCGAATGTGTCGGCGATCCAGCCGTCGGGGGTCGGCACGCTGATGCCCGTGCCGTTGTCCTCGCAGATGAGGAGAAGTGGCATGGGCAGGCCCAGGCGAACGGCGTAGCGCGCGGTGTTGATCGCCGACAGTGCGGTGGCATGATTGGCGCTGGCATCGCCGAACGAGCAGGCCACGATGGCATCCGCGGGAAGGCCGTTTGCCACACCCAGGCGCTTGGCCCGCGCCAGGCTGAAGGCCAGCCCCATCGCCTTGGGCAGATGGCTTGCGATGGTGCTCGTCTGCGGAGGCACCCACAGCGATCTGCTGCCCCACACCTTGTGACGCCCATGGCTGATCGGATCCTCGCTCGAGGCGACGACCCCGAGTAGGGTGTCGAGAGTGGGCGTGCCGCCGTGCATCTGGCGGGCCCGAGCCATCATGAAGGCGCCGGACCGATAGTGGAGAAAGGCCGGATCGCTGACACGCAACCTGGCCCCGACCACCGCGTTGTTCTCGTGACCCGCCGAGCTGATGGTGTAGAAGCTGCGATTGGTCTTCTTCAGCTCACGGGCCGCAACGTCGATCTGGCGCGAGGCGAGCTGATTCTCGAACAGGGCCAGCGCATCTGCCGCGGTCAGGCCGCCGTCGGACCGCAGCGGGGCGTCGGCAGCCAGCCGGGGCACGAGCGGCCCGGTTGCCTCGAGGTAGTTGTCGAGCTGTTGCTCGACGATGGCGACGCGATCCCAGGTCATGCGGCGGTACGGTGACTCGATTGGCTTCGAGGGGCGGGCCCGCCATTCTACCGCCGGCGACCGTCATGAGCGGCGGAGGGGGAAATCACCGCCTCCGGTCACGGCCGCGACCGCCGCCGTGAGGATGAGCTGGGCAACCAGCGCGGCGAGCGGAGACCACAGCAGGGATCGGCGAAAGGGAAAGCGGGACACGTGAATCTCCTCAGGTTCGACCCATCGCGCGACCCGGCGGATCGCGTGGCGGGCAGGCACACATGGGACCTCAGCGAGGATTACCGGCCGCTTACCATTGACTTACTGGGGCGGGTCGTGTGCGCGTTGGCCTCGCCGATGGATGGCTGCCCCACAGATCGGGTCGCAGCGCACGTGAGGCGCCATCGCGGTGTACGTGCGCCTCGTACCTGAGGCCAGCCGGCGCATGGCACGCCAGTCCTACGCGCGTTGGCCCGATAGATCGGCGCCGCGCGCAGCTACGTCGTGACGAACGAATCCCTACCCTCCGGCGGAGATCAGCACGATGCCGAGAAGGGCGAAGGCCACGCCGAGCTGGCCCAGACGCGGCAGTTTCTCGCCCAGGACGACGCGCGCGAGGATCATGGTCACGATCGGGTAGAGCCCCGTCAGAGCCGCAGCGAGCCCGATCGGGATGACGTCGCGCGCGACCACGTAGAGCGCGTTGCCGCCGACGTCGAAGAGACCAGCCGCGATCACCATGCGCAAGGGGAACCGCGCACGATTGAAGCGTCCGAATGCGAAGACGGTGGCCAGCATCGCTGAGGTTGTTCGACTGAACACCAGCGCCCAGAGGGGGTCGCCCCCGCGTGCCGCCAGGTCGAGGAGGACGTACCATGCACCGAATCCCACCGCCGCGGCCGCCGCGAGCAGTAGGGATTGGCGTCCAAGCTCGTCCCGAGAGGCCCCGCTGGCGGCCGCGCCGGCAGCCGCGACGAACCCGACTCCCACGAGTTGCAGAGGCATGACCGATGCACCCAAGGCAGCCCCCGCAGCGAGCGGGATGGCCAACGATCCGGCCCCGCTCAGCGAGGTGACCATCCCCATCGACCCCAGGGACATGCCGCGATAGAGCGCCGCGAGGCCAATGGCCCCTGCCCCGCCGGCCGCCACGCCGATGAGCGCAGGGCCGAGACCGGGCACCGGTGGCGCCAGGATGAGCAGCCCCACCACCAACGCGAGGAGGCCGATGAAATGCGCGCCTGCCACCACGACGAGCGCTCCGGCGCGTCGTGCGGCGAAGGCGCCGGCGAAGTCGCCGGCGCCGAAGGAGATCGCCGAGAAGACGCCTGCGACGAGTCCGGTTGGTGGCATCGGCCCTCGTGATGGAGACGGATCAGGTGGGGCTCGCTCCGATCCTAGCGCACACGGCCGTCGGACTTCATATTGACCGCAATTGAGCCTCGGCCGGGGCACGCCGCTCAGGGTCTGACCTCGTTGTGACAATTGCCGTCTCTGCGGACATTAGCCGGCCGCCAACGCACTGGACGCCACTGACTGAACGTGAATTCCGCCGCCTATGTGTGATGTTCCCGCTAATGACCGGTGGGGCTGCATATGACCAAACGGAGCCTCGGCCAGACCAAATTTTCGCTGCCTCTATTGGTCATCTGGATACCGATCCCGTCGTTCTGCCCGCACGAGAGCGGCGGAATCGTGAGAGCGGCGCATCGGCATCAGGTGGGGCCGTCTCTGAACCATTGGGGGATGCGCGTGATTCGGTTCGACGCGGTACGCTTGCGCCACGTCCGGCTACCGAGCGTCGGATCTTGAGGGGAGTTACACACACGTGACCGCATCCGTCCGATCCAGCAGCGGATTATCCACCGGGCGCATGGCCATCATCGGCGGCGTGGGCGTCCTTGCTGTTGGCATCGGCGTCGCCGTCGGCAGCTTCCTGCTCACCACGCGTGCCGCAGATGTGGGCTCCGGCGCCGCCTACGTGCCGGCCGACGCGCCGTTCTACGTAGAGATGCGACTCGAGCCATCCGCGGCCCAGGACGGTGCCCTGCGTGAGATGCTCGGGCACTTCCCACCGATCGAAGGGGTTGACCTGGAACAGCCGCTCTACGCGCAACGTGTCGCGCGCGTCGACGAGTTGCTCGTCGAAGAACACGTCGGCGTGACCTGGGCCGATGACGTGGCGCCCTGGTTCGACGGTCACGTGGCGATCGCGGTGACCGACATCCCTGCCTCCGCGATGGCGATGCCCGTCGATCCGATGACGGTCCCCGAGGTGCCGCCGACGGTGGTCCTGCTGGGCGTGACCGATCGTGCTGCCGCCGAGGCAGGCATTCAGCGGCTGCTGGCCGTGGCCGGCGATGGCGCACTGACGTTCACCGAGACCGAGCATGCTGGCGTCACAATCCGGAGCGCGGAGGGGTCGGAGAACGGAGCCTACGCGCTGACGGATGACCAGGTCATCATCGGCTCCGACGCCGATGCGGTCGCTGTCGCCCTCGACACCCACGCGGAGGGCGCCGGAACGCTCGCCGAGATGGCGGAGATGACAAAGCTCACCGATACGCTCCCTGACGATTGGTTGGCCTTCGCCACGTACGACCTGACAGATCTGATGGCCGATGCTCTCGCCGAGGGCGCGGCAGCTTCTCCCGAGATCGCGGCCGCGTTCGAGTCCCTCATGCAGCACCAGCCGCTGCGTGGCGCCATGGCTGTCTCGGCCTCCGGCGATCGCATGTTGCTGGATGCGGCCACCGATCCACCAACCGGTCCATTCACGGTCGAGAACGAGGATCGTGGCCTTGCCGCGGAAGTCCCCGGCGATACCCTCTACTTCAGCGAGGCGGGCAACCTGGGCGCGGCTTTCGCCGCGGTCATCGAGCCGATGAAAGAGGCGCTGGCCACCACGTCCGAAGGCGAGGAGGGAATCGGCACGGCCGAGGCGGCGCTCGGCGCCGACATCGAGGATCTGGTGAGCTGGATCGATGATGGAGCGGTGGCCATCGGCTACGACGGCGATGAGCCGTACGGCGGCCTGGTGCTGGTCCCGAATGACATCGCGGCGGCGGAGCGGCGGCTCGGCCAGCTTGCTTCGTTCGCCGGACTCGGCGCCATGGATCCGTCCAGCGGGATCACGGTAAACGAGGAGGTGGTTGACGGGGTGACCGTCACGTCCATCAGCTGGCAGGATCCGAACGCGGGATCGGGATCCATGTTCCCGACCCCCACGGGGGCGGTCGTCGAATATGCGGTGACCGATGACCGGGCCCTCATCGGATTCGGTGAGAGCTTTGTACGACGGGTCCTGAGCCTCGACGAAGCCGATGCGCTTGCTGCGCAGCCGCGCTATGCGGACGCGATCGCCGAGATGGGCGGCACCGAGAATGCCGGAGTCACCTGGTTCGACCTGGCGGGCACGCGCGAGGCGATCGAGGCAGCTCTTGGCCCCATGATCGCGGAGGGTGACGTCGATGGCATCTACGAGTCCGAGATTCGACCGTGGCTCCTGCCGATAGATCGAATCGTGGGCGTCGCGCGGCTCGAGGGCGATGTTCTGATCCAGCGGGGAGCGCTCGTCGTCGATTGACCAGCCGACGGATCGACCCCTTTCCCGATGGTCGCGCCGGGGAGGGTGGGCTCGACGCGTCGCGCGCGCGACTGCGGGCGGCGGGCGTTGAGCCGCATGCGTGGAGCAACCGCGCGGGTGATCGATACGTCGCGCACGAACACACCACCACCAAGCTCCTCATCTGCGCGGTGGGCTCGATCACCTTCCTCGTGGGTGCCGACGAGGAGCCGATCGAGCTGAAGGCGGGCGATGGATTCGTGCTGCCGGCTGGGACGCGGCACGCCGCGGTGGTCGGACCGGATGGCTGCACCTGCCTTGAGGGCCACCGCTAGCACGCACGGTGCGCGTCGTTCGAGCCTCGTGCGCGATGTGCCTTCATTCCCCCGCGGGTTCGATCAACAGGTCGTCCCGAGCGCCCCAATGGTCGAGGAACCGGTAGAAGTTGCGCTTGCTGAGCCGGTCGCGCTCCTGGTCCGGCAGCGCCGTGTACCCACGGTGCTCGTGCCGCGCGAGCGGAAGAGCTTCGGTGCGCACGGCCCGCCACCCGGCGTCGCGCACGGCAAAGCTGAAGTCAAGATCGGCGTTGCGATAGAACCGAAAGCGTCGGTCGAAGCCTCCGACCGCGCGCAGTGCCTCGCGGCGCACCGCCAGGCAGTACCCCTCGACCGCATCGACCTCGCCGGGTTGCGCATCATGGAACTGGCGGCCATCGCCGCTCCTCACGCCCCAGCCACCGGCGATGCCAACCGACGGATCGCCGTCGAACGTCGCGACGAGCGGGGCAAGGAAATCGCCGGTCGGCTCGATCGAGGTGTCGAGCAGGACGGTCACGACGCCGTTCGAGCGGCGCATGCCGAGGTTGCGGGAGTCGGCCCAGCCCAGGCGCTCCGTCGTGCGCACGACACTCGACGGCACGTCCGGAATGATGGCCAGGAGCGCATCCACGTCAAAGCTCGGCGCATTTGCGACCAGGACCAGCTCCCAGGCCACCGAAGGCGGATGGGTGGCCAGCCCGGTCATGAGTCGGCGGAGGTCATCGAGGTGCTCATCGGCCACGATCTGGAGCGACGCGGACACGGTCGCCGGGCGCTCGAGCGTTGACGCCAGGGCATCTGCGCCGGCCGATCCGGTGGCGAGCGGCTCGGAGGGAAGCGACGGCCGTGCGGTCGAGCCCAGTGACCCGTCCTGGACCTCCCATCCGAGGGCGGCGATCTCGTCGCGCAGCGTATCGGCGCGATCCCAGTCATTCGCTGCACGCGCCTCCGCTCGATCGCTGAGCAGACGACGGATCTCCGCAGGCAGGCGAGCGTTGCGAGGCATCTGACGGAGGTACTCCTGGGCGTGATCGAACGTACGGTGTGGGTGGATGGCACCGCAACCTTACTATCCGATCACGAGCCGAACCCACCGCACCTGCCCGGTGCGACCCGGCGCGGGGCGACTGCCCGAATACGAGGGATCAAGTACCACCGATGATGACGAACGAGGTCGGGAAGCTGCTCACGGCGGCCGAGGTCGCCGAGATGCTGCATCTGCACGTGAATACCGTGAAGCGACTGGGCGACCGCGGCGAGCTCGCGTTCTTCCGGGTCTGCAAGCGTGGCGACCGCCGATTCCGCTACGACGACGTGCTCGAGTTCCTGCGGCGCAGCAAGTAGCCAACCCCATTTCATGCTCCCGGTTCGCCGGGCGCGCCCCTGCCAGGGGGCTCTGCGACGACCGCCGAGGTGCCCATTCTCGGCGGTCGTTCGCATCTGTCGCATAATCGAGCGCTCATGAACGACCAATCGCCGACGCCTCTCGCCGAGGGCCGTCGCCTGCTCGACAGTGGTGATCCGGAGGCGGCCATCCGGGTGCTGGAGCCGCTCACGCGAAATGCGGATGCGGAGATGTCTGGCGAAGCCTGGCTGCTGACCGGGGCCGCGCGCTATCGGACCGATGACGAGGAGGGGGCCCTGGTCGCCTGGAAGGCGGCGGCGGACGCCGGCGGCTCCAGCGCCTGGCTCGGGTCTCGCAGCGTTGCCGAGCAGCAGGTCCGCAATGGCGACCTTGAGGATGCGATCACGTCCTACCGCGAGGCCGATCGGCGGGCGCCGCCCGCGGAGCGTGGTCCGATCGCCAACAGGATCGCGTGGCTCCTCAAGGAGACCGGTCACGATTTTGCGGCGCGCCGCCAGTTCAATCGCGCACGCGGCGCCTACGCCACGTACACCGGGTTCGTGACGATCGGCATCATCGGCATTTCCGTCGGCCTCTTCCTGATCGATACGCTACTGAGCGGAGGCGCCACCCTGCAGGGCGGGTTCTTTAGCGGGGTGCCCGGGCCGATCGGAGAGCAGCAGCTCATCAACGCCTTCTTCGTCGCGCAGGGGGAGTGGTGGCGCATCTTCACGAGCGCCTTCTTCCATCTCGGCCCGATCCACCTTGCCTTCAACATGTACGTGCTGTACCTGTACGGGCAGATCGCGGAGCGCATGTACGGGCGGATCGAGTTCGCGGCGATCTACCTGCTCTGCGCTGCGGGTGGAAGCGTGCTGACGATCCTGGTGGATCCCCGTCAGTTCGCCCTCGGCGCCTCAGGTGCGATCTTCGGCGTCGTCGGGCTGCTGTTCGTCGTCTCGCGCCGCCACCACGCGGTCCTCGGCGGGGAGGCGCGCGCAAGAGTGGCCGGCATCGGCGGCTATCTCGTGTTCCTGCTCATCTTCACGTTCCTCGTGCCGAACATCAGCTGGACGGGCCATGTCGGCGGCATGCTCGTTGGCGCCACGCTTGGGTTCCTCCTGCCGCCGACGGGCGTGGAGACACTGAGCGGCATGTGGCGCAGCCCGACCGGCGAGCGGCTGATGGGGGCAATGCCGCGATGGTTGCGAGCGGCGGTGTACGGTGGGGTCGGTGTCCTGCTCGTGATCGGTACATACCTTGCCGTCGGGCAGCTCCTCGGTTGACCGATCGCGCGGCACGTGCCTAGCATGCCGCCTGACCAATCGAAGATCGGCATCGACCGGGACGAGTACCCGATGGATCGGCCAGCACAACGAGCCGGGACGGTGAGAGCCGGCGTGGACCGAATCGGCGAATGGACCCCGTGAGCCGCGGACCGGCCCCCCGATAGCATGGGCCAGGCAAGCGTGGGCCGCTGTGTGGCCCGAACGAGTGTGGCACCGCGGAAGTACGCCTCCGTCTCTCGAGATGGAGGCGTTTTGCGTGCATGCCGATCCAGGAAGGACCGATGGCGACTGATAACGAACACCCCGGCGAGCACCGGCCCGCCGTGCGTGCGGCGGTCGAGATGGTGGCCGCCGGAGCGGTGATGCCCGCCCCGCTGGCCGAGGCCGCGATGGATGAGCTCATGGACGGTTCCGCCTCCGCGACCCAGGTCGCGGCATTGCTCGCCATGCTCCGCGTTCGCGGGGAGACGCCCGAGGAGTTGGCCGCCTTCGCGCGCGTGATGCGGGCGCGGGCCGTGCGCGTCACGGCGCCCGCCGGGGCGGTCGACCTGTGCGGCACGGGGGCCGATGGGGCCGGGACATTCAACATCTCGACCCTGGCCGCCTTCGTGGTCGCCGGTGCCGGCGTGCCGGTCGCCAAGCACGGCAACCGGGCGGTCACAAGCCGATGCGGCTCTGCCGATGTCATCGAGGCGCTCGGGATCCCGCTCGACCCGGGGCCTGATGCGGTCGCGCGGCGCATCGGCGAAATCGGCTTCGGCTTCATCTTCGCTCCGTCCTACCACCCGGCCATGAAGCACGCCATGCCGATCCGGCGCGACCTGCCCATGCGCACCGCCTTCAACCTCCTCGGCCCGATCAGCTCGCCGGCGGGCGTGCGCCGCCAGCTGCTGGGCGTGGCGGAGGAGCGGCTCCTGCCGCTCATGGCGGGGGCGCTGGCGCGGCTCGACACCGAGCGCGCCCTGGTCGTTCATTCAGGCGATGGGCTCGATGAGCTCTCGCTGGCAGGCCCGAACCGCGCGATGCTGGTCGAGGGTCGCATGGTGGGCGAGCTATCGATCGATCCTGCCGAGCTCGGTTTGCGTCGGGCTGCGAGGAGCGCCTTCGCCGGTGGTGACGCCCAGCTCAACTCCGCGATCGCCATGAGCGTTCTCGGCGGAGAACCGGGCGCCGCGCGCGACGTGATCCTGCTGAACGCCGCGGCAGCGCTCTTCGTGGCCGGGCGAGCGCCGGACCTTGCGGACGGGATAGGAATGGCGGCGGAAGCGATCGATTCAGGCGCCGCGGCAGGCATCGTCGAGGCTTCCGCGAGCTACGTAGACGCGTGAGCCCGGTGAGCGCCGTGCTGGATGAGCTGCTTGCCGCGGCGCGGCAACAGTCACGCGCGGACGCCCGTGTTGTGCCGCTGGCCGAGCTGCGACGCGAGGTCAGTCGCCTGCCGACCGCCCGCCGCTTCGAGGCCACGTTGCGCTCCGCGGACCGGGTCTCTGTCATCGCCGAGGCCAAGCGGGAGTCTCCGTCCGCCGGGACGTTTGATCTCGGCCCGGGCTCGTCCGCTGTGACGGCGCTCGCCCGCCGATACGCCGATGCGGGCGCCGCCGCGCTCTCCGTTCTCACGGAGCCGACCCGGTTCGGCGGCAGCGACCATGACCTGGTCGCGGCCGCACGGATCGGGCTCCCGGTGCTGCGCAAGGACTTCGTGGTCGACGCCTACGGCGTGTGGCAGGCCCGCGCGCTCGGAGCCGATGCGGTGCTGCTCATCGTCCGCGCCCTCGCCGACGACCTGCTGCGTCAGCTGATTGCAACGGCCGGCGAGGCGGGTCTCGACGCGCTCGTCGAGGTGCACGACGCAAGAGAGCTGGAGCGTGCGCTCGAAGCCGACGCCACGTTGATCGGCGTGAATGCACGGGACCTCGCCACGCTCGAGATCGATCTCGGAGCGTCCTTGCCCCTGTTGCGCCGTGCCAGCAAGTCCGGCGCGACCGTCGTCGCCGAGAGCGGCATCGCCGAGCCCGAGGACGTCGCCCTGGTGGCCGACGCTGGCGCCGCGGCCGTTCTCATCGGCACCAGCCTCCTTCGCGCCGGGGACCCTGGAGACGCTGCCGCCCGGCTCGTGCAATCCGCACCTCGGCGAGAACCCCGACCGTCGCTTCCTCACGCCGCGCGAACCGAGGTCAAGGCGTGTGGGATGCGCACGGAGGTCGCCATCAGGGCAGCCGGCGCGGCCGATGCAGATTTCGTCGGATTCGTGCTCGACCGGCGCTCCCCGCGCGCCGTCGACGCGGCCCGGGCCGCCGAGCTCATCGCCACCGTGAGCGGGCCGCGGCCGGTGCTCGTCTTTCGTTCGCCGTCGCGGGGGGAGGTCGTGGATGCACTGGCGACGACCGGCGCCGGGGGCATCCAATTGGCCGGGTTCGACGCCCCGCCACCATGGCTGATGGACATTGCCGCCCCGCTCGAGACCGTGATCGGCGTCGTGCACGCTCCAACCGCGGTGCGGGACACGCTCAAGGTCGCGGAGGCGTGGACGACGGCCGGGGCCTCGCATGTCCTTCTCGAGGGCGCGCCCGCGGCCGCCGGTGGCGGTTCGGGCTCCGGCGTTCCGATCGACATCGCGCGCCGGCTGGGACGCATCATTCCGGTCGGCGTGGCCGGTGGGCTGCAACCGGACAACGTCGCGGGCGCGGTCCGTTCCGCGCGGCCCGCGCTCGTGGATGCCGCGAGCGGGCTCGAGCGCGCCGGGGAGAGCAACGCGTCACGTATCAGTGCATTCGTACGCAACGCTCGCCGCGAGCCGGCCGGTGGCGATCGCGTGGACCGTGGCGGTCGTTTCGGTCGGTTCGGCGGACGCTTCGTGCCAGAGACGCTCATCCCGGCACTCGACGACCTGGAGGCGGCCTGGAATGTCGCGCGCCGTGATCCGGGCTACCGCGCAGAGCTGCGACGGCTGCACCGCGACTTCATCGGCCGTCCCACCCCTGTCTTCGGCATTCCGGCGCCGGCCCTGGCGGAGCGCGGCGGTCGTGGGGTATCGGTCTGGCTCAAGCGAGAGGACCTGGCGCACACGGGCGCGCACAAGATCAACAACGCCGTGGGCCAGGCACTGCTCGCGCAGCGAATGGGAAAGCCGCGGGTCATCGCCGAGACCGGGGCCGGTCAACACGGCGTGGCCACGGCGACCGCCTGCGCCCTGCTCGGTCTCGACTGCGTCGTCTACCTGGGCAGCACCGATATCGAGCGGCAGGCGCCGAACGTGCGGCGCATGGGCCTGCTGGGCGCCGAGGTCCGGCCGGTCACGACCGGCAACGGGACGCTGCGGGACGCCCTGAACGAGGCGCTCCGCGACTGGGTCGCCAACGTCGAGGACACGTTCTACGTGCTCGGATCCGCCGCCGGTCCACACCCGTATCCGGAGATGGTCGCCTCGCTCCAGGAGGTGATCGGGCGCGAGGCGAGGGCCCAGCTGATGACGCTCATCGGTCGTGTGCCGGACGCGGTCGTGGCCTGCGTGGGTGGCGGTAGCAATGCGATCGGGATCATGCGGCCCTTCCTGGACACCGCGGCTCGTCTGATCGGAGTGGAGGCTGGCGGTCGCGGCGATGCGCTCGGTGACAATGCGGCCTCGCTGGGCCTTGGTGCCCCCGGTGTGTTGCACGGGGCATTCACCATGCTCACCCAGGATGCCGCCGGCCAGGTCGTCGAGCCGCATTCGGTCAGCGCGGGGCTCGATTATCCAGGCGTCGGTCCGCAGCTGGCGGCGCTCGCCGAATCGGGCCGACTGGAGGTCGTACGGGCGACAGACACTGATGCGCTCGAGACCACGACCTGGCTCGCGCGCACGTGCGGGATCATTCCGGCTCTCGAATCGGCACACGCGGTGGCCGCCGTGCTGCGGATGCTGCCGGATCTGCCCGTAGGCGCGCACATCCTCGTCAACCTGTCCGGGCGCGGCGACAAGGACCTGGGCATTCTTGAGCATGAGCTGACGGGGCATTGAACGGCCCCGGGCGCATCCGACAGGCGTTCAAGACGGCCGCGTCGCGCGGGCGCACCGCGTTGATCGCCTACATCCTGGCAGGCTACCCAACCGAGACCGACGGGCTGGATGCCGCCGAGGCGGCACTCGACGCCGGCGCCGATGTGCTGGAGGTCGGTGTCCCGTTCAGCGATCCGTTGGCGGATGGTCCAACCATCGCCGATGCCGGCCGCGTGGCCCTGGCTGCCGGTGGCGGGCTGCCGTCGGCCCAGCGCCTGGTCGCATCCCTGCGTGCGCGGGGCCATGCGACCCCGATCATGGTGATGAGCTACCTGAACCCGCTGCTTGCGGCCGGCGAGCACGAGACGCTGCACGCGTTGCGCGCGGCAGGGGCCGACGGGCTCATCGTGCCCGACCTTCCATCCGGGGCGTCGCCGCGGCTCGAGCGTCTCGCCGCCGCACTGGGACTTGCCATCTCGTTCCTGGTCGCCCCGAACACCTCAGCTGCGCGCATCGAGACCGCCGCAAAGGCGTCGACAGGGTTCCTGTACGTGGTGCCGCTCCTCGGGGTGACCGGCGCCCGCGACACAGTTGCGGCGGGGTCCGGTGAACTGATCGCGTCGGTACGTGAGCGAGCGGCCGGACGCGCGCCGGTTGCGGCCGGCTTCGGGCTGAGCACGCCCGAGCAGGTAGCGGCGCTGGCGCCGGCTGCTGACGGGCTGATCATCGGCTCCGCGCTGGTTGCCGCCATGCGCGACGGCGGTACGCCCGCGCTCGGCTCGCTGGTGCGGAAGCTGGCGAATGCGACCGAGCGTCCGGCACGCCACATGCCGTCCTGATCTCCATGTGCTTCGATATCGATTCCCGGCCTCCGCTCCCCCCGATCCGCGGCTCCGCCCTTGACGCGGGCGACCTGACACTTACCAGCCGCGACGGAACCGAGTTTGCCGCCTACGAGGCCACCGCCGAGGCGCCGTCTGGCGCGGGCGTGGTGATCCTTCCGGATGTGCGGGGCCTGCATCCCTACTACGAGGAGCTCGTCCTTCGCTTCGCCGAGGCCGGCGTGCACGCCGTCGCCATGGACTTGTTCGCGCGCACGGCAGAATCCAACCGCGGCGAGGGCTTCGAATATGAGCCGCACGTCATGCAGCTGCAGGCGGACACGGTCGATGAAGATGTCGCCGCGGCAATTGCGCACATGCGTGAACGAGTGGATCGGGTCTTCACCATCGGCTTTTGCCTTGGCGGGCGGATCAGCCTGCTCCAGGCGGTCAGCGGACACGGGCTTGCGGGCGTCATCGGCCTGTACCCATGGCCAGTCGGTCCGCATCGGACGAGCATCCCTGCGCCGGCCGACGAGGCCTCACGGTTTGCCTGCCCCGTGCTCGCCATCTACGGGGGTGCCGATGCGGGCATTCCTGCCGAACATCACGAGCTCTTCGACCGAGCCCTCGACGAAGCCAGCGTGGAACACCGGACGGTCGTCTACGAGAATGCCCCGCACTCGTTCTTCGACCGAAAGGCGGCTGAATTCGCCGATGCGAGCGACGCCTCCTGGCGCGAGATTCTCGACTTCATGGGAGCCTACTCGCCGTCGAGCGGGTAGACCGGGACATCGCGGGCGCGCGCGTGCGCGATCACTCGCGTGCCGACCTCGATCGTGGCACTCGAGGGTGTGGCCGCCTCGAACTCGAAGCCGGTTGCGCTGCGAAGCACGCTTGCGACAAGCTCGAAGGCCTCCTTGCGGGCGGGTGGGGAAGGTCAGCCGTTGGGAATGGATTCCCGGGCGACTGGGGCCGGCCGCGCCCCGGCTGGCCGAACCGGACGGAGATACAGGGCCAACACGGTCACGACATAGACGAGCCAGCTCAGGAACGTGATCCACTCCGGCGAGCTCGTGTAGCCGAAGATCGCCCGCAGCATCTGGCCTAGCAGGCTGTCCTCGTGCGACAGGATGGCGGAGATGTCGAACGCCGTGGAGGTACCGAACGCGATCCAGCCGGCCTCGACGAACTCGTGGATACCGTGGGATAGCAAACCTGCCGCGATGAAGACCAGCGCGACCCCGGTCCAGCTGAAGAAGGTACGCAGGTTGATGACGCGCGCTCCCCGATAGAGCCCGTACCCGATTCCAACGGAGATCAGCAGGCCGATGATGGCGCCGACCAGCGTGCTGGTCGCCTGGGTCCCGGCCGCGGTGGCCTGACCCAACAGGAAGATGGCCGTCTCGATGCCCTCGCGGATGACGGCCGTGAAGGCAAGGATGGTCAGACCGAAGATGCCGCCCTCCACCAGCGCGCGGTCCACGCCCGCGTGCAGCTGGCCCTTGATGTTGGCCGCGCTGCGGCGCATCCAGAACAGCATCCAGGTCACCACGCCGGCGGCGATGACCATGGCGAACCCCTCGAAGATCTGCGCGGCCGGCTCCTCGAATCCACCGATCGTCACGAACAGCACCAGGCCCGCGACGATGCTCACGGCGACCGCAACGCCTGCGCCCAACCAGATCTTGCCGAAGTGGCGCTCATTTCCGGTCTTCGCCAGGTAGGCGAGGATGATGCTCACGATGAGCGCCGCTTCAACGCCCTCGCGCAGCCCGGTCAGCAGGCCGGTGGTCAGGAACCCGATGTCCAATGTCGTCTCCCGTGCATGTGGCGCGCTCCGGCGGAGGCGCGGTCATCGCGTGTAAGGCTAGCCTTACTCAATTCCTTCGTCAACCCGAATCACCGTAGGAATAGTCGGGATTGATCTCGGGCTGTGCAACCCTCGTCGGTCTAGAATCAGGTTCCCGCCCATTTCGCCCGACGGAGAACCGATGATCGATCTTTCGCTGACCGATGCGCAGCGCGAGGTGCAGCGCACGGCGCGCGCCTTCGCGGAGCGCGAGATCCTGCCCCGCGTCCAGCAGCTGGACGCCAACGCCGAATACGACCGCTCCATCTACGAGAAGATGGGTGCCGAAGGCCTGCTTGGGCTGCCGATCCCGGAGCAGTACGGCGGCGCCGGCATGGACTACATCGCCTTCGCGCTGCTGTGCGAGGAGATGGAGCGCGCCGATACCGCCTTTCGCGTCATCCTCTCGGTCCATACCGGGCTGAACTCGTTGACGCTGCTGCAATGGGGGACCGAGGAGCAGAAGCAGCAGTACCTGGTGCCGCAGGCGCGCGGCGAGAAGCTCGCCACCTTCGGCCTGACCGAGCCCGGCGTCGGCTCCGACGCGGGTCAGCTGACGACAACCGCGCGCCGCGACGGCGATCGGTACATCCTCAATGGCGCGAAGATCTGGATCAGCCTGGGTGACACGGCCGATCATTTCCTCGTGTTCGCGACGGTCGACAAGAGCAAGGGCCACCGCGGGATCACCGCCTTCATCGTGGAGCGCTCCTTCCCGGGCTTCAGCAGCGAGTCGCTGCACGGCAAGCTCGGCGTGCGGGCCGGCAACACCGGCATCCTGACCTTCTCCGATTGCGAGGTGCCTGCGGCCAATCGGATCGGCGACGAGGGGGAGGGCTTCACCATCGCGATGAGCGCCATCGACCAGGGTCGCTACACGGTTGCCGCTGGATCGGTTGGGCTGGCGCAGGCGTGCCTGGACGCATCGGTCAAGTACGCCCACGAGCGCCAGGCCTTCGGCTCCGAGATCGGGCAGCATCAGCTGGTCAAGCAGATGATCTCGAAGATGTACGCCGGCATCGAGGCCGGGCGGTTGCTGGTCTGGAAGGCGGGCTGGAAGAAGAATGCCGGCGAGCGCAACACGCGCGAGACCGGCCTCGCCAAGTGGTTCTGCACCGATCACGCCGTCGCGTCCGCGCTGGACGCCATCCAGGTCCACGGCGCCTACGGCTACTCCAACGAGTACCCCGTCGAGCGCTACCTGCGCAATTCCAAGGGATCGGTCATCTACGAGGGAACCTCGCAGATCCACACCCTGATGCAGGCCGATTACCTGCTCGGCTATCGGAACGACAAGCCGCTCCGCATGGCGCAGCCGGCCTTCGAAGGCGAGATGTGAGCCGAACCATCGAGTTGATCGCCGGCCTGCTCCTCGTCCTGGTGGGGTTGGTGGTCCTGGCGAGCGAGCCACTCCTCTCATTTCTCCGCGGCCTTGGCGTGGGCGACGACGTGCTGCGCTGGTGGCCGATTGTCATCATCGGCGCATCGCTCTTCTTCCTGGTCCCTGGCTTCCTCGGAGGGCCGAGCCGCCGACTGCGGGCAGGGATGGTGATTCCCGGGGCGCTCCTGGCGGGCGTGGGCAGTGCGCTCCTGTACACGAGCCTCACCGATCGATGGGGCGCCTGGGCTTACCTGTGGAGCGTCGTCCCGTTCAGCTTCGGGCTCGGCATGTATGCGGCCGGATGGATCGCCGATGCGCCGGCATTCAAGTGGATCGGTTCCGGGATTGCCGCCGGGGGTGTGGTCGCCTATCTCGTCTTCGCGACCGCATTCGGGGGCGAGGCGTTCCGCCTCGTCGCGGCAATCGGCATCCTGGCACTCGGTCTGGCGCTCACCGTCGGTGGCCTTGCCGACCGCCTCAGCCGAAAGTCATCCGCCTAGTGTCTCGCGCCACTCAAGCGTGGGGTACGTGGCGGTCGAACCAGGCCAGGAGGCGCTCCATGCGGTCGATTCGTCGGTCCGGCCGGCCCGAGCTCTTCATGTCATGGTGTTCGTCGGGGTACAGGATCAGCTCCACTTCGCGTCCGAGCACTTTCAGTGCTGTGAAGAATTGCTCGTTGTCCGCTGCCGGGCAGATTCGATCTTCCTCCGATTGGAGCATGAGCAACGGCGTCGTGACCTTGGCCGCATTCCGCAGCGGCGATGACCGCCAGAGCGCCCGCATCCCCGCATCGGTCAATGGATCTCCGAGGCCGGCGCGACGGTTGTAATGGACGCCGAAATACGAGTTTGCCCAGGTGCTGACCTGGTTGGTGACCCCGTTCTCCGATGACGCCGCGGCGAACCGATCCGTCACGCCCACGAGCCATTGGGTGAGGAAGCCGCCGTACGAGAGGCCCATCACGCCCACGCGTTTCGAGTCGGCCAATCCACGCTCGACCAGCGCATCGACCGATGCCAGCGCGTCCTCGGCGTCGACGGAGCCCCAGCTCGCTGAAAGCGCGCGGACCCATGATCCGCCGAACGTCGCGGAGCCGCGGATGTTCGGCATGAGGACGCGATAGCCGGCGGCGCACAGCGCCATGGCGTCGAGCGTGCCGCCGGGGCCCCAGGCGCCGGTCGGCCCACCATGCAGGTGCAGGATCGTTGGCAACCTTCGCCGGCCCGCTCCCGGCGGCGACGCGAGCCATGCGTGGATCGGTCCCGCTGGCCCGTTCAGACTGAGCTCGGTCAGCTCGACGGTCGGGAAGCGTCGCTGCCACGCGGAGCCCTGGCGCGTGATGGCGCGCAGGGAGCCTGCCTCGACGGCGTGGACGTCGCCCGCCCGGGCGTCGATGGCGGCACTGATCGCGATGCGGCCGCCCCCGGCATCGATTCCTGAGGTGGCGATCCGCATCGCCGGATCCGCCAGCGGCTCGACGAGACCCGCAAGATCGATGCGGTACGGGATGTTGCGACCCTGATTGCCGATGATCACCGCGAGCGCATCATTGGAGAGCCACGTCGGGCCGGGCGCCTCCTCGCTCATCAACAGGTCGCACCAGGCCCATTCGCCGACGGGCCTGTCGACCGATGCCGTCAACGATCGTGGCTCGCCCGACGGAAGCTCCAGGATCCAGAGTGCGGGCGGGATCTCGTCGGGCGGATCGTCCACGTCGGTGCCGATGAACGCCAGGTGGCGGCCGTCTGGCGAGAACGCCGGGCGATCCGCGTCGCCGGCCAGGCTGACGAGCTCGCGGACCTGTGGCCGCGCCGAATCGGTCCCGACGGTCCACAGCTGGAGGCGGGGGTGGATCGCCGCGTCCGGTCCACGATCGGCGCTGAATGCAATCCGGCGTCCGTCAGGCGCCCAGGCGGGATGGAACACGTCGAAGTCACCCTTGGTCAGCTGCCGCGGCTTCGCACCATCTCGCGCCGCCACCAGCCAGAGGTGGGCTCGGCGGACAACATGCCCCGATTCGTCGTCACGGAAGTCGAGCCGGGTGAGCCGGCGCGCCACCGGCGTCCGTCCCTTGGGCCCTTCCTCGCCGATCACGAAGCGGTGGTCGCCCGCCTGGGCCACCAGCGCGAGGCGCCGCCCGTCGGGGCTCCAGCGCACGCTCGTCACGCCGCGCTTCAGGTTTGTGAGCCGCCACGGCTCGCCGCCGTCGAGTGGCAGGATCCACGCCTGTCCGACCGCATCGTCGTCTCCCACCGGCGAACGCACGAAGGCGACGCGGGTGCCATCCGGCGAGATGTCGGGCGAGCCGTCGCGAACGCGACCCCGGGTCAGCTGTCGCGCGCGCCCGCCCCGGTACGGTCGTGTCCACAGGTGGGATTCGTACGCTTCGCGGACGACGCGGCGCAGCACGTAGATGACGGATTCGCCGTCGGGAGTCACGCGAAATGATTCGAGCGCGACCTGGGCGCGCACGAGGGCGCGGGGGGTGGCATCGGTCATGGTGAACAAGTATGCCGAGCGACCTGAGATGAGTTGCGCGGATTCCGCATTGCGTAAGGGTATGTTGACCGGATTCCGTGGGGTGTGCCATCCTCCGCCGGTCGAAGCGGCCGTCCCGCCCCGGGCATCCACGCGCCGCAGAACGATTTGGAGGTACTGGGACGGTGCGACGCCTTCGTTCATCCATGGCTGCGCTGGCCATCATCGGACTCCTGCTTGCCGCGTGCACGGGCGTGCAGCCGAACGCGAGCGGCGACCCATTGGCAAGTGGCGTCGCGCCAGGCGACGAGGCGTCAACCGCGCCGAGCGCTGCCGGGACGGCCACGGGTGGCACCGTGCGCATCGGCGTCGGCGGTTATCCGGACAGCCTGAATCCGGGAAATGGCGTCCTGGCGGAGTCATTCACGATGTATGAGCTCGTCTACGACACGCCGATATCGGTCACCTCGGCCGGCGAATATGTGCCCGAACTGGCGAGCGAGTGGTCCGTCTCCGACGACGGCCTGACGTGGACGATGACCATCGTCGAGGGCGCAACGTTCCACGACGGTGAGCCGCTGACGGCCGAGGACGTGGCCTTCAGCGTCGAGCTGTACCGCGACACGGAGGACTTTCCGTTCCTGCCTTCATACGCGGCTCCGTTCGAGACGGTCGAGGCGACCGATGAGACCACGGTCACCCTGACCACGGCCGAGCCGATCAACACGTTCGATGCCTACATGGCCTTCATCTACGTGATTCCAAAGCACATCTGGGAGTCCGAGGAGGATGCCGTCGCCTTCGAGAACGAGGAGATGATCGGTTCGGGACCGTTCAGGCTGGATGAGGCATCGCAGGGCGAATTCGTCGAGCTTGCATCCAACGCGGAGTACTGGGGTACGCCACCGAACGTGGACGGCCTCATTTTCCAGACGATCGCGAATCCGGATGCGCGCGTCACCTCGCTCACGACCGGCGAGGTCGATGCCATCTCGGAGTTCCCGGCCACGGCGGTCAGCACGCTCCAGAACGCCGAAAACGTGGCAGTGCACATCGCCGATATCGGGGCGGGCGGCAGCCTGCGCGACGTCTTCTTCAACATCGTCGCCGAAGAGAACTGCCCGGAGGACGGCGGCGTCTGCTCCGGTCATCCGGCGCTCAAGGACCTCCCCGTGCGCCAGGCCCTGGCCCACGCCACCGACAAGGCGCAGATCATCGACGTCGCGACGTTGGGGACGGGCTCACCCGGCCTCTCGATGGTGCCGCCGGGCCTCGGCGAGTACTACGCCTCCGACATCGAGGACTACGCTTACGACGTTGCGGCGGCAAACGCGCTCCTCGACGATGCCGGATACGAGGACAGCGATGGAGACGGCATTCGCGAATGCCTGCCTGACCAGGACTGCGACACTCTCACCTTCCGCTTCAACTATGCCGATGACATCGACACCGCACCACGGGAGTCGGAGTTGATCCAGGGAATGTGGGCCGAGGTCGGCGTCGCGATCGAGATCCAGGGCCTGGACCCCGATACGTTGACCAGTGTCTGCTGCCCGAGCTTCGACTACGACGTCATGCTGTGGGGCTGGGGTTCCGACCCGGACCCGGCCTTCCTGCTCGGTGTCGGTTTGTGCAGCGAAATCGATTCTGGGTTCAGCGAGACCGGGTACTGCAATCCCGATTTCGACGCGCTTTACGATGCCCAGGCCGTTGAGCAGGATCACGACACGCGCGTCGAGCAGATCATCCAGATGCAGCAGCTGCTGGTCGATGACGTGCCGTACATCATCCCGTACTACCAGCAGTCGATCCAGGCTTGGCGGACCGATACCTTCAGCGGGTGGGTGGAAGTCGACCCGACCCTCGGTCTCGAGGACTCGGCATCGCTCAGCGCCCTCCGACCGGTCGAATAGACCGATGACGGGCCGAGCGTCCCCGTGACGCTCGCCCCGTCATGCCCGTGATATCCACCGCCCGCGAGCCCGGACGCTCAGGCACTCGTTTCTCGCACGCCGGGCGGATCAGGTTCGTTCTGCGGCGGGGAGCTGGCTCGTGAGCGGCAGGGGTGGGTATCTGCTGCGCAAGATCGGCTGGGCGCTGGTCACCGTCGCGGTGGTGATCACCTTCAACTTCGTCCTGTTCCGGGTCCTTCCAGGAGACCCGGCCAAGTCGGGGCTGCGCGACCCGCGTCTCAACCCCGCAGCGGTCGAGGCGTTGCGCGAACGGTTCGGGATCGACAAGCCGGTATTCCTGAACTTCGAGGGCGGGAACCCGCTGGACAGCCAGTTCACCGCCTACCTGGGTGCGTTAAGCCGCGGCGACCTGGGGACCAGCTACGCGTTCCGCGATCAGCCGGTGAGCGATCTCATCAGCGGCGCATTGGTCAACACGCTTTGGCTGGTGCTCCCGTCGCAGGTGCTCGCGATCCTGCTCGGTTCTGCCCTGGGTCTGTTCGCCGCATGGCGACGCGGGCGACCGCTGGACGTCACGGCGCTGACGTTCAGTCTCTTCATGTGGTCGCTGCCGACCTTCTTCCTGGGCATCATCCTGCTCGTGGCGGGCGCGAACTGGTTCGGGCTGCCCACGGCCGGGCGGATCACCATCGGCGCCGATTTCGCCTCGTTCGCGGATCTGGCATGGGACGTCGGGCGCCACCTCCTGTTGCCGACGCTGACGCTCACGCTCGTGCTGCTGGGCGAATACATGCTGATCATGCGCAGCAGCGTGCTCGACGTGTTCGGCGAGGATTACATTCTCACCGCCCGCGCGAAGGGCCTGTCGACGTACCGAATCATTCGCCATCACGCGTTGCGCAATGCCATGCTGCCGATGGTCACGCTCATCGCGCTCAACCTGGGGTTCACGGTGTCGGGCGCCATCCAGGTCGAGGCGGTGTACTCCTGGCCGGGGCTTGGCGCGCTGACCGTCAACGCGGTCGGGGATCGGGACTATCCGGTGCTCCAGGGAGCGTTCCTGCTCATCGCCCTGGCCGTGGTCATCGCGAACCTGGTCGCGGAGATGATCTACGGATGGCTCGATCCACGCGTGAGCGAGGGATGAGCCGATGACCGCGCTCCTGGAGGTCACCGCACCCACCACGGCGATCGAGCCGAAACGGGCCTGGCGCTCGTTCCTGCGGCACCGGATGGGGCTCGTCGGTGCGGCGATGCTGGCGATCGCCGTGCTCCTCGCGGTCGCGGCTCCGCTCGTCGCGCCCTACGACCCGTACGCCCACGTGCGCGTCAACATTCTTGATATCTACCAGGCGCCGTCGGCGGTCCACCCACTCGGGACCGATGATGGCGGCAAGGATGTCCTCTCCTCGCTCATCTACGGAGCTCGCGTGTCGCTCATCGTGGGCTTCGCGGCGGCCGCCATCGCACTCGTCATCGGCGGCCTCGTCGGGATCGTGGCTGGCTACCGCGGCGGGTGGATCGGCTCGTTGCTCATGCGGATCACCGATTTCTTCCTCGTCATTCCTGACCTGGCGCTCCAGATCGTGCTGGTGGCGATCATCGGTCCCTCGCTCGGCACGATCATCCTGGTCATCGGCGCATTGGGCTGGACGACCACGGCTCGGCTGGTTCGCTCGCAGACGCTGACCGTGCGGGAGCGCAAGTTCGTCATGCGCGCCCGGGCGATCGGTGCCGGGGACGCCCATATTCTGCGTCGGCACATCATGCCGGCGGTCCTGCCGCTGATGCTGGCCAACATGGTCCTCGTCATCAGCCTGGCCATCCTTTCGGAGTCGACCCTCGCGTTCCTGGGGCTCGGGGACCCGACCGTCATCAGTTGGGGCCAGATGCTCAACTTCGCGTTTGACCGCGGTGCGGTCAGCGCCGGGGCATGGTGGGCCCTCATCCCGCCGGGTCTGGCCATCGTGTGGGTGGTGCTGGGCACGACGCTTCTCGGTACGGCGCTGGAGGACGCGCTCAATCCACGACTCAAGCGGCACCACCTCGAGGCGCCCGGGACCGATGTCGCCCGCGACCGAGCCATACCCGTGCAGGATGCGCCGCGAGTCGCCGATGCCACCGCCCCGATCCTCCGCGTCCGGGACCTCTCGATCGAGTTCGACGCCCCCGGCGGACCGCTGCGGGCGGTCGACCAGGTGAGCTTCGACCTGCATCGCGGCGAAACGCTCGGCCTGGTGGGGGAGTCGGGCTGCGGCAAGACCACGACGGCGCTTGGCATCCTTCGCCTGCTGCCGCCCGGCGGCCGCGTCGTGTCCGGCAGCGTCTGGTTCGACGATGAGGACCTCCTCTCGCTGGATGGGCGGGCGCTGCGCGCGTTTCGGTGGACGCACCTCTCGCTCGTCTTCCAGGGCGCCATGAACGCGCTCAACCCTGTCAGTCCGGTAGGCGACCAGATCAGCGAGGCGGTGCGCCTGCATGCGCCCGGTACGAGCAGGGAGGTGGGGGCGCGCCGAGCGGCTGAGCTTCTCGAGCGGGTCGGCATCGGTCGCAGACGTGCGGGCGAGTATCCGCACACCTATTCCGGCGGCATGCGGCAGCGCGCCATGATCGCCCTGGCGCTGGCATGCGACCCCGACGTCATCATCGCCGATGAGCCGACCACGGCGCTCGACGTGATGATTCAGGCCCAGATCCTGGAGCTGCTGGGCGGGATCGCCCGTGACTTCGGGATGGGCATCATCCTGGTCACCCACGATCTCGGTGTCGTCGCCCAGGTCTGCGATCGGATCGTGGTCATGTACGGCGGAGGCGTGGCCGAGGAGAACGACGCCGCGACCATCTTCCGAGCGCCGCAGCATCCGTACACGCAGCAGCTGCTGCAATCGTTTCCCGACGTGGCGCACCCCGACCGCCCGCTACGGGGGATTCCCGGGGCGCCGCCGCGCCTGGATGCCATGCCCCCCGGCTGCCGTTTCGCCCCGCGCTGTCCGCATGCCTTCGACCGCTGCCCTACAGAGCGACCGCCGGAGTACCCGACCGATGGTGGACGGGCGGCCTGCTTTCTGCTCGATCCGGCGGAGCATCGGTCATGACCGATGCGCTCCTCCGCGTCGAGGGTCTGGTCAAGGAATTCCCGGGCCACATCTCGCTCGGTGACTGGCTCCGTCGCCGGCCGTCGCCACCGGTACGGGCGGTGGATGGCATCTCGTTCGATCTCCACGCGGGCGAGGTGATCGCGCTGGTCGGCGAGTCCGGCTGCGGCAAGACGACGACGGGCAACCTGCTGATGGGGCTGGTGCGGCCGACGCGGGGCCGTGTGATGCTCGACGGCGAAGAGGTCGGTGCGCTCTCCGGCCGTGGGCTCCAGCGCCTGAGACGCCGAGTGCAGATGGTCTTCCAGGACCCGTACGAGTCGCTCAATCCTCGCATGATCGTGGCCGAGATCGTGGCCGAGCCGCTGCGCGTGCATCGCGTGGCGCCAACCCGGGCCGAGCTGCGGGCACGCGTGGCGGGGGCGCTGACCCAGGCCGGGCTCACGCCGGTGGATGCCTACCTGCATCGGTATCCGTTCGAGCTGTCCGGTGGGCAGCGTCAGCGCGTCGTCATCGCCGCGGCCCTTGCGCTGGAGCCTGCATTGCTCGTGGCGGACGAGCCGGTCTCGATGCTCGATGTCAGCATCCGCGCCGAGATCCTCAACCTGCTCTCCGCCTTGGCACGGGAGCAGGGCATCGCGGTGGTGATGATCACTCATGACCTCTCGACGGTCGCCGCCTATGCCGATCGCATCGCGGTCATGTACCTGGGGCGGATCGTGGAGCATGGTCCCACGCACGAGGTGCTTGCCAATCCGCGCCATCCGTACGCGCAGGCGCTTCTGTCGGTGGTCCCGGTCCCGGACCCCGCCGCGCGTCGCAAGCCGGTGATCCTGCGTGGTGAGACGCCAGATCCGTCACGGATCCCAGCGGGCTGCCGCTTCCATCCGCGCTGCCCACTCGTCTTCGACCGCTGTCCTACGCTCGACCCGCCGCTGTACCAGGTTGGCGCCGACCACCACGCCGCATGCCTCCTCGTCGAGTCCGTAACGAGTGCGCCTTGAGGTTGGCTCGGTCATCTGGCTACGCCAAGAGACCCGCCAGCGTCGCGAGGCTGACCAGTGTTCCGCCCATCAATGCAGCCGCGAACCTCACCAGGCGCACGTGCTGGCGCGCGACGATGGCCGCGATGACGGCGGCGGTGGACGCCCCGGCCAGTCCGGAGACCGCGGACGCGAATCCATGGGCCAGCGTGGGCGATGCAGCGCCGACCTGGCGCTCACCGGCGGTGACGACACCGAGCACGATGAGTACGAGCGCCCCGAACAGCCCTGCTCCGAGGGTTGCCGTCCCGGCTCGCGCCGCTCCGACCTGGGTAGCGCCCGTGGCGGCTGCTCCGGCCACGAGCGCCACGGACACGAGGTAGGTTGCCGGTTGTGCGCGGGCGGCGTCCGCTGGCGGCCCAACCACGAACCAGCCGAGCGCGACGATCGGGCCTGCCAGCATGCCGAGCGCCGCGACCCAGGTCAGCGGACGGGTCCAGTCCTCGGGATCCTCGGGAGGCACGACCTGCCCGAGTCGGACGCTGATCGGGACCAGGTCGTCATCGGGCGAGTTACCGATCATGCCGCCGTCGTGCTGCGCACCGCCGCGGGCTCGGTCGCCAGCCGCAGCCCCAGTATGCGCGCGCCGAGCTCCCGGACCATCCAGCCGGCCTGGGCGACCACGTCGGGATCGAGCGCGTCAAGCGCCAGGCGGGCGAGCGCCTCCAGTTCGGGCATCGCGGTCGGCGTATCGAGGTCATCGTCCATCGCCGCCAGAAACCGCACGCGATGCTCGGCCACGGTCGGCGATAGCGCGGAGGGATCGGCAAAGGCGGGATCGGCGGGGGAAAGCTCCTCGGCTCGCAGGCAGGCCCGGCGCAGGACGGAGGCTGCTTCGGCGGACACCGCGAGGTCGGCCTCCGTGAAGTGGACGTCCGACCGGTAATGGCGGGAAACGAGGTAGTGGCGGATCGCGTCGCCGGGGTAGGTTCTCAGCAGGTCGCGCACGAGGACGAGGTTGCCGAGTGACTTGCTCATCTTGTCTCCGTCGTAACTGAGCATGCCGGCGTGCGTCCACCAGCCGACGAAGGGCCGATCGCCGGTCGCGCCCTCCGACTGTGCCAGCTCGGACTCGTGATGCGGGAAGAGGAGATCGGCACCGCCGCCGTGGATCTCAAACTGGGTTCCCAGGTACGCCATCGACATCGCCGAGCACTCGATGTGCCATCCGGGTCGGCCGGGTCCCCAGGCTGATTCCCAGGCGGGCTCACCCGGCAGCGACTTCTGCCAGAGCACGAAATCGAGTGGGTCGCGTTTGCCGGGCATGTCCGGTACGTTGCCGCGGTCATTCGCGATCGGCAGCATCGCATCGACCGACAGCTTGCTGAGCTGCCCATAGGAGGGGTCGGCCGCGACGTCGAAGAACACGTTGCCCTGGGCGGCATACGCGAGGCCCCTGGTCGTAAGCGTGCCGATCAGCTCGAGCACCTGCGGAATGTGCTGCGTGGCGCGTGGATAGTGGTCGGGTGGTAGCCAGTTGAGCGCGGCCATTTCCGTCAGAAAGGTCGTGACCCATCGGTTCCCGAGCGCCAGGTAGTCCTCGCCGGTCTCTCGTGACTTGCGCAGCATGTCGTCATCGACATCAGTCAGGTTCTGAACGTAGACGACGTCGTGCCCGATGTACTCGAGATACCGATGCAGCACGTCGAAGCTGATGTACGTGAATGCATGGCCGAGATGCCCGGTGTCATAGGGAGTCACGCCGCAGACGTAGAGGCCGATACGTGCTCGATCGGGGATGGGCGCGAAGGGGTGCAGCCCGTTGCGGCGGGCATCGAACAGGCGGAGGGTCACGCTGCGAATTCTAAAGCGGACCCCGGTTCCGCGCGGAGGGTTGGACGGACCGATAGAATCGGCCAACCGATGGGGGAGTCAGCTGCCGACCCATTCCACCGTATCGGAGTCCGAGCATGGAAGTTCTGCGCTGGTTGCTCTTCTTCGCGATTGCGATGTTCCTGATCGTGGCGGGCATCTTCTTCGTCATGGGACGCCCGCTGCCGCTGCCCCGCTTCTAGGTCAGCGCGTGGGCGCAACGTATATACGTATATACGCCGACGCGCTCACCACAGTTTCGGCTTTGTGCTCATCAGGAAGCCAATGACGCCGATGACGCCCGCCATTCCGTACGCCACGTAGCGCTGCCGGCTCGCGCGGCGGTTCCATGCTTCGTCGTCCGTGCCTGATCCACTGAGGCCGATCAGCCGTCGCAGATTCGGGCGGCTGATGACGCCCGCAACGATCAGGTTGATGGCGTAGAGGGTGAGCGCGACCAGCAGCCATGGCTGCGTCAGCAGTTCGGGTCCCAAGATCAGGAGCATTGCGGTGCCGGTGACCGCAAGCCCCGCCGCGATGATGAGGGTGCCGGTGCCCTGCATGGCCATAAGGCTTCTCGTGACCACGCCGGGGTCGCGATCGCTTCGCCGCAGCACGAATGGCAGCAGCACGCTCGGAAGGAGGAGCGCGACGGCAAGTCCGATGTGCGCGACCAGCAGAACCGGGAACCAACTCATGCTCGCCCGATGCTAGCGCACCCTGCCCGGACTCCGGCTTGGCCAGATGGCACCACCAGTGCCGTTAGCGGCACCAGCGGCGCCACATGACGGAATGCTGGTGGAATCAGCGACCTTTCGTGAATCCCTGGCGGACTCCCAGGCGGCGGAGCAGCGTGGGAATGTTGACCGCCCAGCCAACGCCGAGCGGGCGATCGGAGAAGACCTTCGGCGAGCGGGGATTCCAGTAGGCCGAGCGCAGCTGCTCGAGCGTCGGGAGACGGAAGTCGTACGGTACGAATCCCAGCAATTTCCCGTTCCAGGTGCGCTGCTGCGGCGGCTTGCGCAACTCTGTGTAGAGCGCGCCTGCCACGGCGCCGAACACGGCCATGCGGAGCAGCCACATGAGGTCGCCAAGCTCGTTGCGGGCGGTATCCGCCCTCTCTGCAAGGTCGTCGCGGACGTTGTCGATCATAATTTCTCCTTGGCCGATGTCATCGCAAGCCCTGTGCCGGATCGTGCTGCGGGTACTCTAGCGCCAGCACCGATGATGACGCCCGATTCCTTGCCCTTCCTTGACGGCGAGCGCATTCGCTGGGCCGTGCCGATGGCGGATCTGCTCGACGTGATCGAGGCTGCCTTTCGCGACGTGGCGACCGGCCGCGATCGCTCACCGTTGCGGTCTCATGTCGAGCTGCGCGACGGTTCACTGCTCATGATGCCCGGCGTACGCGAAGGAGGATCCGGAGCCACGGTGAAGCTCGTCACCGTCATGCCGCGCAACGCGCCACGCGGACTCCCGACCATCCACGCCATCGTCGTCTGGTTCGATGCCGATACGGGCCGCCCGCTGGCTCTGCTCGACGGGGCGACCGTCACCGCCATGCGAACCGGCGCCGCGTCTGGCGTGGGCACCAGGCTCCTTGCACGGACCGACGTCGAGACGCTGACCGTCATCGGCGCAGGAGGGCAGGCCGAATGGCAGATCCGTGCCGTGCTCGCCGCACGACCGATCCGTCGGGTGCTCGTCTACGCGCGCGACACGACTCGCCGCGACACGTTCGCTGACCGCATGGCACAAGCCACCGGCGTGGACGTGGTGAGCGTCCCGAGTGTCGAGGCCGCCGTGCGCGAGGCAGATGTCCTCTGCTGCGCCACCACCTCGACGGATCCGGTCTTTGACGCGGCGTGGGTGAAGCCGGGGACGCACATCAACGGCATCGGCGCGTACCACCGCGGCATGGTCGAGCTTCCGCCCGAACTGTTCGGACGAGCTTCCGTCGCCGCGGTCGACTCACGTGAGGCATCTCTGGCCGAGGCGGGTGATGTCATCGCCGCAATCGAGCGCGGATTCATCACCGGCGAAGACCTCATGGAGATCGGATGCGTGGAGCGTTCCTGGCTGGACAGCCGCGATCCTGCCGAGATCACCGTCTTCAAATCTGTCGGCCTGGCCATCCAGGACGTGGCCGCGGCCGAGGTGATCGCGCTTCGTCTGCTCCACTCCGAAGCTGATGCCTAGCTGCCGAGGCGGATCCGGAGCGGCAGGTTGCCGATCGCGCGCTCCACGACGAGCCGCATCACGATGAGACGCAGGGACGCCTGTCTCGATGTGGCTGGCGTCGTGGCCCAGGATCGGTCGGCCGCTGCATCAACCAACCGTTCGAAGCGGACGGCGGCGTGGTTGCTCATTTCGTCGATGTCGACATCGGCTGTGACCAGCCGCGGCGCTTCGGCGGCCGTCACTTCGATGGTCGGAATCTCGGGTTCGGCAGCCGTCACTTCGATGGTCGGAACCTCGGGTTCGGCGGCCGTCACTTCGATGGTCGGAATCTCGGGTTCGGCAACGACCGCAACGATGAGCGGAACCTCGGGTTCGGCAACGACCGCAACGATGATCGGCTCGGGATCTGGCGGGGGCGGTGGAGGAGGTGCCGCGAGTCCGACCTGGCCGCCGCCCGGCATCTCCACCGGTGCCGGGAGCGGCGTCGGTGCGGCCGTGGGCGCCGGCGTGGGGATGGCAGGCGGCGGGGTGGGTGCGGTCGTCGGCGCGATGCTCGGCACCGAACTCGGTCGTGGGCTTGGCGCCGTGCTCGGAGCTGCCGTCGGTTTTGGTGTGGCCGTCGGTCGTGGCGTGGGTACGGGCGTGGGCGCCGGTGTCGGCGAAGGGGCCGGCGCCGGGGTGGCTGCCGGTGGCGCCGAGCTTACGGTCACGCCGGTGTAATACATCGCAATGATCTGGGCGGCGCTCTTGCCGGCCAGACCGCACGCCTGGCTGCCCCATTGGAACATCTGCCATCCGTTCGCGTTGGCTCCGCACGATTCGTAGGCGCCGCCGGCGTTGTAGTACGTCGCGAAGATGCGTCCGCCCTTGTGAGCCAGCGTGCCCCAGGTCGAATCGACGGCGGCGGCCATGGGCGCATGCGTTGGCCGACTCGGGTCGTAATGCTGGTCGCGCGTCGTGTCGAACACATCGAAACACTGGCCCGCGCCATTGAGGTACCCGCGCCAGTGGATCACCTGGTACCAAGCGTAATTCTTCACTGCGAGCGCTCCAGAGCGCAACGACTCGGTCGTCCACGAACTGATCCATTCGCGCGAAAGCACGCTCTTGACGTATGTGCGGAAGTCGACCGTGTCGACCGCACCGGTCGCGCCGCGATGAACGCGAATGGTCGGGGGCGGGATGGTCTCGGAACGATACGTGCCGCATTCGCCGGCAGCTGCCATGGGCGCGGGGGCCGCCACGGGTGCCAGCACGACAGCCAGGATGATCGCGGCGAGGAAGCTCGCCTCGCGTGGTAATCGGTGCATGAGCTCAGCACCCTATCTTATGCCTTAACTGCACTGCACCCCACCGAAAGTACTACACGCCCGCTCCTGCCGACGGGACTGCGCAGTCCTGGGCCTAGGGTTCCTCCGCCCAGCGATGGACGCGTTCGCGCACCGTATCGAACCCGAGCTCGTCGCACAGAGCCATGAACCGTTCGCGCGGGACTCCGCGCCAGAGCATTGCGTCGAGCGTCGGTGTCGCGGCGATGTCCGCGTCCCGGTTGAGCGTGGCCAATCGCCGGTACAGCAGCGCGTCCGCGCGCTGCTGATCCAGGGTTGCAGCAAGGCGCGTGGCGTTGCGCAGCGCGATCTCCCAATCCAGCGCGGAGGCGGGGATCGCCTCCAGGTGCTTCCAGCGCGCGAGGACGGCAGCCGCGCTCTTGGCGCCCCATCCGGGCAGGCCGGGGAATCCATCGCTGCTGTCGCCGACGAGTGCCAGGTAATCGGGAATGCTTCCTGGAGCGACACCGAACTTGTCCATGATTCCGTCCGCGTCATAGGTGACATGGCGGATTCGGTCCCGGAGCACGATGCGTGAGCCCGCGACGAGCTGGCCCAGGTCCTTGTCGACCGAGCAGATGATGATCTGCTCCACCCGCGGATCGTCGCCGAAGCGGTCGATGGCGGCCGCGATGGCGTCATCAGCCTCGTCCTCGACCATGGCCCAGACCGGCATGCCGAGGGCCGCGAGCGCGCGTTCGGCGTCAACGAATTGAGCGAGGAGATCAGGGTCAACGCCTTCGCTCGATTTGTAGCCAGGAAACAGATCGTTGCGCCACGACTCGATCACGTGGTCGGTGGCGGCGCCGACATGCGTGACGTCCGGCTCGCGCAGGAGCGAGAGCATCGAGTCGATGAGACCTTGAACCCCGCTCACCGGCCGGCCGTCCGAGGCCCGTCGCGGAGGACGCGAGTAGTAGGCGCGAAACAGTTCGAATGTGGCGTCGATCAGGTGGAGTTTCATCGCTCAGCCGTCATGGTAGCGCTGGTAAGTCTCCAGTAAGTCTCCAGTAAGCCGCTGGTAATCAGCGGTGTGGATGATGGCGGCAGTGAGGAGGCGACGCGGAGAGCGTGCCCTGCTTCGCCAGCCCCGGTCCACGGCCGGGATTGTGCGGCAACGTCGCCTCCTCCGTCGACTCAGACGGCGAGCGGCTCCTTGTACTCGCCGTAGACGGTGCGCAGGACGCCGCACATCTCGCCGACGGTGGCGTAGGCCTCGACGGCCGCGACAATGGCCGGCATGAGGTTGACATCGCCGCGCCGGGCCTCATCCTCCAGGCGCCGCATGGCTGCGGCATGGGCTGCCGAATCTCGCTCGGAGCGGACGCGCGCCAGCCGATCGAGGTGGCGACGCTCCTGGACCTCGCTGATTGCGAGGAGCGGGATCTTCAGCTCCTCATCGGGATCGGCGAACTTGGTGACGCCGACGATCTCGCGCTCGTGCGCCTCGATCTCGCGCTGCTGCTCGTAGGCAGCATCGGCGATCTCGGCCTGCGGGTAGCCCGCCTCCAGAGCGCGGACCATGCCGCCCATCTCATCGATCCGCTTGATGTACGCCCAAGCTCGCTGCTCGGTCTGATTGGTGAGTGTCTCAACGAAGTAAGAGCCACCGAGCGGATCAACGGTGTTCGCCACGCCCGCCTCTTCGGCAAGGATCTGCTGCTGTCGCAGGGCGAGCAGGGCGGCATCCTCGCTCGGGACCGCCCACGCCTCGTCGTACGCATCGGTATGAAGCGATTGCGTTCCGCCGAGAATGCCGGCCAGTGCCTGGATGGCCACGCGGGTCAAGTTGTTCAATGGCTGCTGCGCGGTGAGCGAGACACCCGCGGTCTGGGTGTGGAAGCGCATCCAGGTCGAGCGCTCGTTTTCCGCACCGAAGCGCTCGCGGCAGAGCTTGTACCAGATGCGGCGCGCGGCCCTGAACTTGGCGATCTCCTCGAAGAAGTCGTTGTGCGAGTTGAAGAAGAATGAGAGGCGCGGGGCGAAGTCGTCGAATCGCATCCCGCGGGCGAGGGCGTCCTCCACGTAGGCGATCCCATCCGCAATGGTGAAGGCCAGCTCCTGGACGGCCGTCGAGCCCGCCTCGCGAATGTGGTAGCCGCTGATGGAGATGGTGTTCCAGCGCGGCAGCTCGCGGGTACCCCATTCGACGGTATCGGTCACCAGCTTCAGCGACGGCGCCGGTGGGAAGATGTACTCCTTCTGGGCGATGAACTCCTTGAGGATGTCGTTCTGCAGGGTGCCCGATAGCTGCGCTCGCGGCACCCCGGCCTTCTCGGCTGCGACGATGTACATCGCCCAGATCATGGCGGCGGGGGAGTTGATCGTCATTGAGGTCGAGATTTCGCCGACCGGTAGGCCGTCGAGCAGGATCTCCATGTCGGCCAGGCTCGAAACGGCGACACCGCAGGTGCCGAACTCGCCCTCGGCCATCGGGTCGTCGTGGTCGTAGCCGTACAGCGTCGGCATGTCATACGCAATCGACAGGCCTGTGCCGCCGGCGGCAATCAGCTTCTTGAAGCGACCATTGGTGTCCTCGGCGGTGCCGAAGCCGGCGAACATGCGCATCGTCCACAGCCGACCACGGTGCCCGGTCGGATGAATGCCGCGGGTGAAGGGCGGCTCGCCGGGCAGGCCAAGATCATCAATCTCGTCCCACCCCTCCGAGACGCCGGCGGGAGGGCTGAAGCGGTAGCGTGGACGATCCGCGTCGGGGTCATTGGCCGGGTCGGCAAGGTCGGCGGGGGTGTAGAGCCGATCCATCTCGACGCCCGATTGCGTGATGAAGCGCGGACGGCGCTCCGGACCTTTCTCGAGGGCGGGACTCATCCGCTCGGACTCCCACGTGTCCTGGTGTTCTCGCCAGCGCTTGCCATCACTCATGGACGCAGTGTGCGGGCAAGACCGATGCCGTCGCAAGCAGCCGCATCAGTCGAACGGATTCTGAATCACCAATCCGTCGTAGGCCGTCTTCGCCGAGAGATCCTCGCTCAGGACCACGGAGCACATCGCCTGGCGCGCCGCCTCGACGATCAGCGCGTCCCAGTACGAGATCTTCCAGCGGCGGCTGGCACCGATGGCTGCCGTGGCGAGGGCACCGTCGACCGGCACCGTCGGAAGACGGCTGAGCTGGGCGACCTGCGCGGCGGCGTCCTCCTCCGTGAGCGGGTGTGCAAGCTTGCGGGTCACGACGGCGTAGAACTCGCCAAGCACCTGCGCCGACACCACGAAGTCGAAGGCAGGATCGTCCAGGGCGGCGAGCGCCCGCTGCTGGCGGTCCGGATGGGCGGTGTCCACGCTGTACACGAGGATGTTCGTGTCGATGAACGCCCTATCGGTCATGGAGCTCGTCGCGCTTCCACGCCCGACCCGTCGGGTCCGCTGCTGGCCGAGCTTCCGCGGGCGAGCCTCGCGAACGCTTCGAGTGCCCTTGGTCACGTATCGATCAGGTTGCGGCTCATCTCGCGCGACATGTGCTCGGAGACGCACGCCCTCGTCGAGAATCGGCCGGATGCGCCTCAGCACGGCCCGACGTTTGGTGGATAGGTGCACCCACAGCACATGGCATCTGCGACGATGTGCACATGACCGATGACTTCGATTTCGACGCATACCTGCGCCTTCCGCGTCTCTCGGGCCTGCGAGCATCGCCTGACGGGAAGCGGCTCATCGTCGGCGTGGGGAAGCCCGCGCCGGATGGCAAGAAGATGCACAGCTCGCTCTGGGAGCTGGACCCGACCGGCGACGAGCGGCCGCGACGCCTGACGCGCTCGGCTCCAGGCGAGAGCGCGGCAACGTTCTCCCGCGACGGGTCGGTCCTCTTCACCTCGTCGCGGCCGGACCCGGATCGTAAGCCGGACGATGGCGACGACGAGGAGGTGAGTGGGCTCTGGCTCCTGCCCGCGAACGGAGGCGAGGGACGGCTGCTGGTCGCCCCGTCCGGCGGGGTGGACGCGGTGGTTGCCGCCCGCGACGCGGACGTGTTCGTCTACGCAGCCTCGCTGTTTCCTGGCAGCAGCGATGCCAGGACCGATCGCGAGCGCCACGAGGCGCGCAAGAAGGCGGGGGTCGAGGCGCTCCTGTTCGACACCTTTCCGATCCGACATTGGGACGCCTATCACGGTCCACGCGAGCGCCACCTCTTCGTGGCGCCGATGCCGTCCGGCGAGGATCAAATCACCGATCCGATCGACCTCACTCCCGAGGCGGGTTCGGCTCTTGTGGAGCAGGGCTTCGATGTCACGTCGGACGGAGCCACCGTCGTCACCGGTTGGGTCACACCCGACGAGATGGGTCGGACGGACTTTGGTGTGGTGGCGATCGACCGCGTGACGGGCGCGCATCGCAACCTGACCCCGAACGACGCCTGGTACGAAGGCCCGGCCTGCTCACCGGACGGTCGTTGGGTCGTGTGCGTGCGGCACGAGAAGGACGTCCCAGAGCGCATCGGCGACGAGACGCTATGGCTGATCGCCCTGGCATCCGGCGAAGGGCGCGATTTGACGCCGGACCTCGACGAATGGCCGCAGCACCCGGTCTGGTCACCGGATGGTGGCTCCATCTTCTTCACGACCGACCGACGCGGCGCGGGAGCCGTGTACCGTCACGACCTCGCCTCAGCCGAGACGACGCTCATGGCCGATGACGGCACGTTCACCGACCTGGCTCCCGAGACCCCCGCCGGCCCGCTCGCCCTGCGCGCCTCCTACACCGAGCCGCCCATTCCGGTCCGACTCCCGGCGCATCCGGGTGGCGCATCGCAGGTTATCCGCAGCTTCGTGGAGCTGGACGCTGACGGGCTCGCCGCGCTCCCGGGCCGGGTCGAGCGGCTGACGGCCACCGCCGCAGATGGGCAGGAGATCGGCTCCTGGCTGGTGATGCCCAGGGATGCATCGGTCGAGTCGCCCGCGCCGTTGGTCGTCTTTGTTCACGGCGGTCCGGTCGGCAGTTGGAACGCGTGGAGCTGGCGCTGGAACCCACATCTGCTGGCGGCCAGGGGCTATGCGGTGCTGTTGCCCGATCCCGCCATCTCGACCGGCTACGGTCATGCGTTCATGCAGCGCGGTTGGGGCCGATGGGGTGCGGAGCCCTACACCGATGTCATCGCGGCCGTCGATGGGGTGCTCGACCGCCCTGAGCTCGACGCTGACCGGACGGCGCTGATGGGCGGCTCGTTCGGCGGCTATCTGGCCAACTGGGTGGCCGGCAGCACGGATCGGTTCCGCGCCATCATCACGCACGCGAGCCTGTGGGAGCTGCGCGGCTTCCACGGCACCACCGACTATGGCCCGGACTGGGAACGCGAGTTCGGCGACCCCTACGTCGATGCGTCACGGTACGAGGAGTGGTCGCCCAGCCGTCTGCTCGCGGATATCACGACGCCGATGCTCGTGATCCATGGCCAGCGCGACCTGCGGGTGCCGATCAGCGAGGCCCTCCGACTCTGGACCGATCTGCGCCGCCACAACGTCCCCGCGCGATTCCTCTATTTCCCGGACGAGAATCACTGGATCCTCAAGCCGCAGAACGCACGGGTCTGGTACGAAACGGTTGGAGCGTTTCTCGACGAGCACGTTCGCGAGAAGGAGTGGCGGAAGCCCGCCTTGCTGTGACGATCGCGGCACGCTGACTGCACTGGGGCGAGACATGTTTGCTCTGATTCGTCGCTTCGTTATCGGTTGGCTGCTCGTGCGGCTTTTCAAGCGATTCACTGGAGGGTCCGCCGCCAGCCGTCGCCGCTGATACACAGCGGGTCCACGCGTCACCTTGAGCCGATCCGGCGGCCGGACCAGCTCGAGATCGGATCAGTTCGCGCGGACGGCCTCGCGCTCGAGCGACTGCGCCCGCTTGGCCTCGAACCGTGAGGCCTGCGCGTCCAGATCGATCATGAAGCGACGGAGCTCTTCACGGCGAACCTCTGCCGAGGCGTCGAGGTTCTCGGCCTCGAAGACGCCCCAGTGCTTCAGCAGCGGCCAGATCACCTCATCGTGGTGGACGCGGAGATCGTAGATGCCCGCCTTGGCCATCTGTGCTGCCTTGCGTGTGAAGTTGACCATCCCGGCGCCGGGCATCTGGAAGTCGGTGATCTCGTCGGCGATGGCGTGAACCGCGGCTGACGGGTCGAGCTTCATTGCCTCGGAGAGCATGTCGCGATAGAAGACCATGTGGAGGTTTTCGTCTGACGCGATGCGGGTCATGATCTTGTCGGCCACCGGATCGGACGAGTATCGGCCAGTGTTGCGATGGCTGATGCGCGTGGCGAGTTCCTGGAATGCGACATACGCAAGTCCGCGCAGCACGTTTCCGCCGTCATCGTGGTCGTACGCGGTCTGCAGCTGATTCATTCGGCCGCGCTCGAGCGCTACCGGATCGATGTTGCGTGTCACGATCAGGTAGTCACGCAGGACAATCGCATGACGGCCCTCCTCGGCGGTCCATCGGTTGGCCCAGTTGATCCAGGCTCCGTCACCCGCCCCGAACATGCGGTAGATCTCGCGATGGTAGGAGGGCAGGTTGTCCTCGGTCAGGAGGTTGACCTCGAATGCAATCTGCGCAACGCCGCTGACGCGCGGCTGGTCCGGCGTCCAGGGTTCCTTGTCGAAATCGCGACCCATCGAGTACGGGATGTAGTCGTGCGGAAACCACTCCTTGGCCATGCCGAGATGGCGATTGAGCAGCTTCTCGGCGGCGGGTTCCAGTTCCACGAGAACGTCGCGCGGGGGTGTGAAGATCTGTGTTGCCATGGGTGCTCCGTGATGCGATCTGCCGGCGCTCCGCGGATTCACGGTGCTAGGTATATACGGCTACCGCCCATGGTCGCACGATTTGTGCCATGGCGCCACGTGGTGGGCTACGGGTAGAGGCCGCGCAGGGTGGTCGTCTCGGCGACGCGCCCCACGGCGACCATCATGGCCGCAGCCCGCAGGTCCACCCGCTCGGCGGAGGCCATCGCCTGCACCTTGGTCATCGCCTCGTCCACGATCCGATCGAGCTGACCCGTGATCTCCTCCTCGTCCCAGAAGAACGCCTGCATGTCCTGCACCCATTCGAAGTAGCCGAGCACCGTTCCACCCGACGTGCAGATGATGTCCGGGATCACGGTCACCCCGCGACCGGCGAGTACCAGGTCGGCGGCGGGCGTCGTGCCGCCGTTCGCGACCTCTGCAACGAGTGGAGCGCGGACCGCATCGGCATTCGCATCGGTGATCTCCCCCTGAAGCCCGGCGAGTGCCACGACGTCGCATTCCATTGCGAAGAGCTCCGCCTTGGTTATCGCTTCGGTGTGCGGCAGGTCACGAATCGCATCATGCGCGCGCATCCATTCGCTCGCGGCCCTGACGTCGATGCCCCGCGCATTGGCGACCGCATCACGATCATCGGCGACCCCGACGATCACCGCGCCGACCTGGCGCAGCTCCTCCGCCAGCGTCATGCCGACGCGGCCGAAGCCCTGGACGACCACGCGCGCACCCTCCAGCCCGCGACCACCCGTCTCGGCTGCCGATGCGATGCATCGCACGGCACCGCGTGCCGTGGCACTGCGGCGCCCACGCGTTCCACCGATCGCCAGCGGCTTCCCGATGACCGATGCCGCCACCGTGTGGCCCTGGTGCATCGAGAGGGTATCCATGATCCAGGCCATCGTCTGCGAGCCCGTATTCACATCCGGCGAGGGGATATCGCTGTCCGTGCCGAGCAGGATGCCGATCTCGGTCGCATATCTGCGCGTGAGCCCCTGGCGCTCGTTCTCGCTCAGCTGCCGGGGGTTGACACGCACGCCGCCTGCGGCGCCGCCGAACGGGATCTGGACGAGCGCTGCTTTCCAGGTGTTGAGCATGGCGAGTGCACGAACTTCGTCGAGGTCGAGGCTCGGGACATAGCGCACGCCGCCGGATACCGGACCGCGGTTGACGTTGTGGTGGACACGGAACCCGGTGTACACATCGACGCGACCGTCGTCGTGCGTCACGGGAAAGTTGACTGTCAGCTCGCGCTTGGGGACGCGCAGGACTCGGTGCATGCCCTCGTCGAGATGCAGCCGTTCGGCGGCCTCGTCCAGCTCCGCCTGTGTCGTGGCCCAGATGCCGTTGGCGGTCGCCGCGCCGGATTTCGCGTTCGTCACGCCGTTAGCCTAGCCTGTTGCGAGAGTACTCCGCACCCGCCGCCGGCCGGCTACGATCCTTCGACGTTCGAAAGCCCGTCCTCGCCCGGGTTGCGGTGGCAAGATGATCCGGTCCATTCCCCAAACCGATGCGCCGGCGGCTCACCAGATCCGACCGGTGCGTCACCGCAACCCGAGGAGGACCGCCGATGACGCCCCGCGTCATGACCGTCTCCGGCCCGATCCCGCCCGAGGAGCTCGGCTTCACGCTGCCGCACGAGCACACCGGCATCAGCTTGTGGCACATCGCCAATCGCTGGGACTACTGGGAGCTCACGCCCGACGATGACCTCATCATCGAGGAGCTACGCGACTTTGGCAGGCGTGGCGGCGGGACACTCGTCGACTTGACGCCTCCGGGCGTCGGGCGTGACCCGGATCGGCTCCGACGCCTGGCGGGTGCGACCGGGGTGAACATCGTAATGGGCACTGGCTGGTATCGGGAGGCGTACTACCCCGCGGAGGTCCTGATCGATCGTCGCACCGTCGACGACCTGGCGGCAGAGATGGTGCGCGAGCTCGAGGAAGGTGTCGGGGCGACCGGCGTTCGGCCCGGGATCATCGGCGAGATCGGGACCGATAAGCCGTGGGTCAGCGCGCTCGAGGAGCGCGTGCACCGCGCAGCGGCGCGGGCCGCGAAGCAGACCGGGATGGCGATCACCACCCATGGCGTCCAATCCGATGTCGGCCTGGCGCAGCTGCGCATCTTCACCGATGAGGGCGTGGACCCGGCCCGCGTGGTCATCGGCCACGCGGATTCCTTCCACAACCTCGACTATTACCTGAAGGTGCTGGCCGAGGGAGCGAACATCCAGTTCGACTTTCTGGGGCATCGGTTCGCGGCCGAGGAGGCTCTCGAGCCACGGCTGGTGGAGACGATCGTCGAGCTTCTCGAGCGCGGCTTCGGCGAGCAGCTGCTGCTCAGCCAGGACGTGTGCCACAACCGCCAGCTCAAGGCGAACGGCGGGTTCGGCTACGTCTACCTTCAGCAACATTTCCTGCCGACCCTGCGCACTGCGGCAGTGGGCGAGGGCGAGATCCGGCAGATGACGATCGACAACCCGGCGCGCATCCTTGCGATTCCGTAGATGCCGTTCCCATTCTCGCCGTCGATGCCGATGTATCGGGTCGTTGCGAACACGGACGCCCCAGCAAGCGTCTCTGTGCCTCATATTCGAGGCCATGGGACGCAGAGACGAGGTGTCGCGCGCAGTATTGCCCGATAGTCGGCTCGTTGAGCGATTCGCATGACTGCGTCCTGACGCCCCATGCCCGAAGCGCGCGATCCGATCGCCGACCTGACACGGATCGGTTTCCTGTTGGAGGCCGCCCAGGAGCCGAGCTACCGCGTACGTGCCTTCCGCAGTGCGGCCGCCACGCTCGCTCGCATCGGCCCTGATGAGCTGACGTCCCGTGCCGCCAGCGGCCGACTGCGCGAGATGCCGGGAGTCGGCGAGGTCACGGAGCGCACGATCCTCGAGAGCCTGCGCGGCGAGGAGCCGGTCTATCTTCGGCGTCTCGAGGCGACGGAGGGCAGGCCGCTCGCAGAAGGAGCTGCGGAGCTGCGGGCGGTGCTGCGCGGCGACTGTCATGCGCATACGGAGGCCTCCGATGGCGGAGCCAGCATTCGCGAGATGGCGGAGGCGGCCATCGAGGTCGGGCACGACTACCTGGTCATCACCGACCATTCTCCGCGCCTCACGGTGGCGAATGGCCTGTCATCCGAACGGCTGCGGGCCCAGCTCCAGGAGATTGCGGCGCTGAACCTTCAGCTCGGTCGGTTCCGGCTCCTGACGGGCATCGAAGTGGACATCAACGAGGACGGCTCGCTCGACCAGGAACCGGAGCTGCTCGCGCAGCTCGACGTGGTCGTCGGCAGCGTTCACTCGGCGCTTCGCTCGGAGGAACGAGCGATGACCGTGCGCATGGTGACCGCGCTGGCTGATCCCAACCTGGACATCCTGGGCCACTGCACCGGCCGCATGAAGACGCGGAAGCGGAACCGTTCGCCGTCCGCGTTCGACGCGGACCTGGTGTTCGCCGCCGCCGCCCGGTTTGACAAGGCGATCGAGATTAACTCGCGCCCCGAGCGGTTGGATCCACCCAAGCGATTACTCCGGCTTGCGGTGGAGGCGGGATGCCGAGTTTCGATCGATACCGATGCGCACGCGCCTGGCCAGCTTTTCTGGTTGGGCAATGGCTGTGAGCGGGCCTTCCTGTGTGGGGTGACGCCGCCGATGATCGTCAATGCGTTGCCGGTCGATGACCTGCTTGCATGGACCGCATCTCACGCCGCCGGTACCTGACCGGCCACGATTGGCGCGCCATCTGCATCGGTCGAGACCGGGCGCGTATTGATCGCCCACACGCACAAGGAGAATTCACTGATGTCAGTCGCCAGGGTGACCGAACTGTCCTGCTCATCGACGGAGAGCTTCGAGGACGCCATCCGGGAGGGGATCGAGCGCGCCAGCAAGACGCTGCGCGGCGTTCGCAGCGCGTGGGTGAAGGAGCAGCGCGTCAATATCAACCGCGAGGGGGGCATCGAGTTCCAGGCCAATATCCTGGTGACCTTCCTCCTCGAGGACTGACCAGCGCGAGATACCGATGCGGCCGGCGCGTGACGCGCTGGCCGTTCTGGTGTTCTCTTAGGCCTCGTCGGCGAGAGCGATCTTCCCCTCTCGGCGCACGAAGCGTGCCCGGTAGGTCGGGTTGCTCACGCGCTGGCTCACGGTCTTGGCGTCCAGTGCCTTGCCACTTCGGGGCGCCGCGTACCGGCCGCGCTCGATAATGGCCACCGCGAGCTCGCCCGCTGGCAGAGGCCCGCGTTCGCGAATCACCGCGATCATCTCGTCATGGAGTGCTACACGATCGCCGGATGGCGTTGCCGATACCTGGTTCGTTGGTTCGGCCGACGGTAGGGCAGCCTCCGCATCCCCACCGGTCTCGGCAGCCTCGGTCGCGTCGACCGGCTCCGGCTCCGGCTTGGGTGTGGCCTGTCGGACCGCCGCCGTGTCCTCAAGCGCGCTGACGCGCGCCACGAGCGCCTCCAGGCGCTTGAGCAGGCTCTCGCCGCCGGGTTCGGCTGCGGTCGTCTGTGCCCCGCCCCTCGATGCGTCGAGGCGCTCTTCGACCCACTGGCGCACGAGGTCGCCCGGCCGCACACCGGCCTCGCCGGCAAGGTGCTTCAGCGCGTTGACCCGACGCGGATCGAGCCGGATGGACATGGCGCCCTCATCCGGCGGTCGGTCGAACTGGGGTCGTTGCTGATAGGGCCGCTCGCCACCACCGCCGCCACGCGGCTGGTAGGGGCGCTCACCGCCCTCGCGAGGCTGATACGGGCGGTCACCACCGCCACGAGGTTGATAGGGTCGGTCGCCGCCGCCGCCACGCGGCTGATAGGGACGGTCGGGACGATCACCGCCGCCCGAACGCTCGCGTGGCTGCCAGTCGCCACCCCGCTGTGGGGGTCGGTCGGATCGGTCTCGATCGGGACGGTCGGGTCGGCGGTCTGGGCCGCGTCGGTTAAAGCTCATCGGTGTAAACGATAGACCTTTGCATGCATTGGCGCCACCATCGGCTCAGAAAGAGCCTGAGCCGCCTCCGCCTCCGGAGCTGCCGCCGCCCGAGAATCCGCCGCCACCGGAGCTCGATGACGAGGTCGAGGGAGGTGTCGAGCCGACGCTGCCGAGCGCGTCGAACATGCCGCCGATATCCGGCATGGCCGACCCCGAGAAGACACTGCCCGAGCCATAGCTGACGCCGCCGGCCATGCCAGCCGCCGACGCGTCCGACCACGAGGAGCCGGGAGTCGAGCCGAGCCAGAGCGGGTAGTAGGCGCCCGCCGGCGAGCCGGTCGCTAAGCGCTGGTCTTCAAGGCCTCGGGCGAGAAGGGCCGCGACCTCGTCATGGAGCCCGAGCGCCATGCCCCAGACGACCGCCTTGTCCGGTGTGTTGGCCAGCATCGCGATCTCCGGCTGCTGGATCACCTCGCCAAAGGTTCGAGCCTGGTCCATCGTCTTGTGAAGCGTGCGCCGGTAGGCTGTCAGCATCGCATCGACATAGGCACCCTGCGACGTGCGCTTGCTCATCGCCTGGCCGAAGCCGGCTGTACCGATCCCGCCGATCACGAGCGCGCCGCCGAACAGAAGCGCGCCGCTCATCGGCACTGAGATGCCCACGAAGATGATGATGGCTCCGATGATCACGATCCCGATCCCGAGCACGGTCATGCGCGCGATCGACGGGCCCGGCATGCGCACCAGCCATCCAATACGAACCGCGGCCGACTCGAGGGCGTGCTTGGAGCCGTCAAGCAGTGAGTTCACTTCCCAGAGTCGCTCCCTCATGAGCACCCCCGAGCCACCGGCGTGCTCCCGAATGCGCTCCCAGGCCGCCAGCTCGGGTCCGGCCAGCTCGCGATCGTCATGGGTCCCGGCGTGAACCTCGATCGCCGGGTCGGTGAGCGGATCGGGGTTGGCGTCGCTGCGGGCATCGCTCACCTGGTCCAGGTTGCGAAAGGTGAGGCGGCCCGTGCTCGCCAGCTGCGCAAGGATGGTATTGATGCTGTGGCTGCTGGCCGTCCCTTTCTGGACCACGGTGGCCAGCGCGGGCGTCATCTCGGCCGGAGGCCCGGCCATCAGGATCGACGGTGAGTCCGTCAGCTCCGGATCGTCACCGTCACGACGCCAGCGACGCCACGCCAGCCCGAGTGTCGCAACCAGCGCAAGCGGCGCGCCGATGAGGCCGAGCCCGGCATTGGCAATTCGAAGCATTTCGAGCCGATCCCGGCCGCCCGCATCCATGCGCTCATCGAGCGCTTCGATGGTGCTGAGCGCGGCTGAGTCGAAGTCGCCGGCTCGGGCAGCCGGCACGAACGAGCTGTCGATGATCTCCGTGAGCGCGTCCTCGTTTGCGTACGCGCCAAGGAAGCCGGACCCGCCGAACAGGCTGACGCGGCTCTCGCCGGGGTCGGGGTCGCGCGCGACGAGGAGGACGAGGCCGTCGTCGAAGCCGGAACGGCCGATACCCCACTGGTCGATGAGCGCACCCGCCTTGGCGAGGTTCTCGTCCTCGCTGATGTCGGTGTCATGCTGCATGTAGACGACGATCTCGGCGCCGGTGTCAGACTCGATCGCGTCGATGCGATCCTCGAGGACCGCCTCGGTCTCCGGCGACAGCATGTCGGCCGTGTCGTAGACCGCTTGGCCGTTCACCGGGTCGGGAAATGGAGGACCGGCGGCCAGCGTCACCGTCGCCGCAAGAGCGAGAAGCAGGAGAGCGCCGGGCAGTGCGCGAGCCCATCGGTTCATCGGCTTCAGCATACTTGTCAGAACCCTGACCGGCCTGCCAATGAGTCGACAGCCGCATAGGTGACGGGTCAGCTCAGACACGCGCGCTGGCTCAGAACCTTCGGGGGGGGGGGGGGGTTCGGGTCAGGAACAGCTGCCCGAGACCTCGGGTGGCTCGGATTGGAGGCCCGGGATCGTCTCCGTCATCTCGGTGCTGCCGCTCCCCACGATCTGTGAGGTGACCGTGCTGACGGAGCGCAGCTGCTCGCCGTCGACGCCCAGCGCGATGAGCTGGCATTTTGCGCGCCCGGGCTTCGTTCCCTCATTCGTCACCGCGTAGGTGATGGCGTAGCCGATGGGATCGGCGGGTCGGACGCCGACGATCTCCGCGCCGTACGGTCCGACCCCGCGCAGCGAGAGGCTCGCGGCCATCGCCAAACCCGCGATGGCCAACACGATGGCCGCCACCACCGTTCCGTGGTACTGCGATGCAGATGGTGTCGCCATGCCCGCCCGATTGCAAACCTCACAGATCGTTTCGTCAGGGCCGATCTCGCGGTCGCACTTGATGCACTGTCGCGCCTCGAGCACGCGCGAGCCCCTCATCGCTTCGATGCCGGGAGTTGCTCGCCGGCATTGACCGGGATCGACAGCCAGTTCTCCTGGGGCGCCAGTGGGCAGGACCAGATGGGGTCGAACACGCACGACGGGTGGTAGGCGAAGTTGAAATCCAGGTTCAGCTCATCGCCATCGATGCCGAGATCGGCGCCCTTGGCCGAGTCCCAAAGGTAGCGGCCACCGCCGTAGGTCTCCTTCCCGCTCGTGGCATCGCGGAAGGGGATGAAGATGCCGCCGCTGTACTCGTTCAGCCAGAAGACAGACAGACTGCACGGAGTGCCATCCAGGGCGAAACGCACCCAGCCGATGCGCGCCAGCGGGATCTGCGGTCCTTGCCCGGAACGCGGGACTTCGAGCGGGGGTGCATCCGGATCGGCCTCGAAGCGCGCCCGCACCGAGAATGCCGGATGGTGCCGGAAGTAGGCGAGGCCATGGAAGTCGCGGCGCTCTGCTGCGGGAATTGCGGACGATGGATGCGATCCGAAGAGCCGATCGCGCGCTGTGCGGAAGGCGATCGCGGCCATCGGTCCTGGGCGCTGATCGGCGCGCAGCGTTGCGTACAGCTCGGCAACCTGGCGCCGCCAGTCGGCGAGAGCGAGGTGGGGGGAGGGTGCGTGCGTCATCGGGATCGACATGATGCACGAGAAGGGGCGGACCGGCGAACCGGCCCGCCCCATCGGGTTCGTGAGGAGCGAGCGGCCTAGTTCAGGCCGTTATCGGTCAGCCACTGGGTGGCCACGTCGGCGACGTCCTCCTGGTCGACCGCGACCTGGACCCCGAGGCTGGTGAGGGTCTCGGTATCCATTGCGGCGCTCACCTCGTTGAGGATGTCGGCGAAGTCATCCGGCGCCGATTCCAGCCACTCGGTGCTGACGATCGGCGCGATATTCTCGGACGGCTGCGTCTGCAGATCGTCCTCGAGCACCACGAAGTTGAAGCGCTCGATGTCGGGCTGCGTGCTGCACAGCTCGGCCACGTCGACGACGCCGTCGTTCAGCGCTTGCGCCACCGGCGCGTCACACGCCGCGTACTCCTCGATCTCGATATCCCCGAACGGGATACCGTACTGCTCGAGCGCGCCCGAGCAGAGCTCATTCGTCTCGCATTCCGGGGGGAGGCCCCATACGAGGTCACCTGCGACGTCCGCGAGCTCGCTCATGGTCGCCACACCGTTGTCGTCCGCCGTTTCCTGGCGCACGACGAAGGCATTCTGGTCCTGCGCGGGAGCGTATTCCAACGGCGTGAGGCCGACGTCGGCCAGGACCGTCTCGAGTTCCGCAAAGGTCTCCTCCGGATCACCGGAGGCGGTGCCCCCCAGGAACGTTGTCAGGCTGCCGATGTACTCCGGCTGCAGGTCGAACTCCCCACTCTCGTGGGCCGGCTGGGTCGTGTCACGCGGGCCGATGCCCAATGTGCGCTCCACCGTGTAGTCATTGGCTTCGAGAGCCTGCGCGTAGATCTCGGCCATGAGCTGGGCCTCGTAGAAACCGGCCGAGCCGATCACGATCGATCGCTCGCCTTCGGCCGCTCCGCTCGAGCTTGCCTCCGCGCTCGCACTGGTTGCCGGATCATTCGAAACTGGGTCGCTCGCCGTTGGCGAGCCGCTGCCCTCACCCGGCGCGCACGCACTGATCACCAGTGCCAGCAGCGCCGCCCCAAGGACTAGCGTGCGGTGATTCCGCATGTTGGGTTCATCCTCCAAACTGAGAGATTGGCCGGCCCGGGATGGAATATCCGGGCGAGTACCAGTCTATCGCGCAAACGCCGAACGCAAGAATTGGACCCGATGACAGTACGGCGCAGGATGGCCTGCGGTTCACACGCCATTGACGCGACCGGCCTGCGCTGGCTCTCGCAATGCGATGCGCCCCCCCCGCAGCCCAGGGGAGGTCATGCGACGCTGGACGAACTCGAAGGCGAGCTCGGTCATGATGGACAGCAGCGCCACCACGAGTGCGCCGGCGAAGACCTCGTCGTAGCGGCGCTGCGCGATCCCGTCGATGATGAAGCGCCCGAGCCCACCGGTCGCGAAGACCGCCCCGAGCGTCGCCGTGGCGACAACCTGCACGGCCGCCGTGCGTACGCCGACCAGGATGACCGGCAGCGCCACGGGCAGCTCCACCTCGCGCAGGATCTGGCTTTCCTGCATGCCCATCCCGCGCCCGGATTCGACCAGATCGTCGTCCACCTCGCTGATGCCGACGTAGGTGTTGGTCAGGATCGGTGGAATGGCCAACGCGGTCAGCGCGATCATGGTCGCGATCTCGGACGCGAACTGTCGCAGGCCGATGGAGACGATGAATGCCTGGAGGAGCATGGTCGCCAGGGCGAGGATGGCGAGCGATGGGATGGCGCGCCCCACGTTCGCAATATTGATGACGAGATTGGCGAATCTCCCGCTGTGCCCGATCCAGGCACCGAGCGGCAGCGCAATCGCCATCGCGATGACGAGAGGAATCGCGGAGAGGATCAGGTGCTCGCCGAGCCGGCCCTGGAGCCCATCGGGTCCGAACAGGTTCGCCGGATCGCCGAACCAGGCGACAACCTCGCCGAAGAACTCCACGCCTCAGCCCTCCGTCCGGCGGCGCGCCCACGGCGTGAGGACGCCCTGCAGAAGGACGAAGCCGCGGTCGGCGATGACCGCGAGCAGCACGGCTCCGACCGATCCGACGAGCGTCGCGGTCAGGAAGAATCGTCGATATCCGATATCCACGATCAGGTAGCCGAGGCCTCCGAGACCGATGAGCGCCGTGACGGTGACCAGCCCGATGATGGTCACCGTCGCGATCCGCAGTCCGGCGACGATTACCGGCAGCGCGACCGGCAGCTCCACCTTCCACAGTCGCTGTGACGGGGTGTACCCCATCCCGTCGGCCGCTTCGATCACCTCGCGCGGCACCGATGCCAGGCCGGCCAGGATGTTTCGCAGCAGGATCAGGATGGTGTAGCTGACCAGCGCGATCTCGGCGGTGAGCGGGTTCTGGATCCCGGTGAACGGTACGAGGAACGCGAAGAGCGCGAGGCTCGGGATCGCATACAGGACCCCGCTGACCCCGATGATCGGTCCCTCCAGCCAGCTCATTCGCCGGATGAGCAGCGCCAGCACGAAGCTGATTGCGAAGCCGATGACGATCGCGATAACTGTCAGGAGCACATGCTCGAGCGTGCGCTGTCCAATCTCGTCCAGGTTGCGAACGATCCAGCCCCAGTCCATCAGGAGGCGGAGGCGGCTTCGCCGACCTCATGAAGTTGACCATCCGCGGCGCGGACCGGGCTTTGGAGGCGCTCGCCGATCGCGTCGACGCTGACGAGTCCCATGACCCCGCCGCGCTCGTCGACGACGACCCCGAGCTGGACCGAAGACCCGAGGAGGGCCGACAGCGCGTCGCGCAGCGTGGTCTCCATCTCGACCGTCGGCGCGCCGGGGGTCGCTGCGCTGGGGTCGATGGGCCCATCGCCGCGAAGGTCCCCCTGGTCGATCCAGCCGAGCGGCCGATGGCGCTCGTCCACGAGCAGGGCATAGGTGAGCTCTTCCGCGCGGTCGAGGCGCACGCGAACCTCGGCACGCTGCTCGCCCGCGCGAACCAACACGGCCTCGATCAGATCGAGATCGTGCACGCGCCCGAGGGAGAGGCGCTTGAGCCCGCGATCGGCGCCGACAAAGCGCTCCACGAATTCAGAGGCAGGATTGGCGAGGATGGCGGCCGGCGTGTCGTACTGCGCCAGGATCCCTCCGCGCTGGAGGATGGCGATGCGGTCGCCCATCTTGATCGCCTCGTCGACGTCGTGGGTGACGAAGATGATCGTCTTGCGCACGCGCTTCTGAAGCCGGAGGAATTCATTCTGAAGGCCATCGCGCCGTATCGGATCGACCGCGCCGAAAGGTTCGTCCATCAGCATCACCGGCGGATCGGCCGCCAGTGCTCGAGCGACACCGACGCGCTGGCGTTCGCCGCCTGATAGCTCATTCGGATATCGATCCCGATATTGCGCCGGCTCGAGGCCGACCAGCTCCAACAGCTCCTCGACGCGCTCGCGGATGCGCGGTCCCTTCCAGCGGAGGAGCTTCGGCACGACCGCCACGTTGTCACCGATGGTGAGATGTGGAAAGAGCCCGACCTGCTGGATCACGTAGCCGATGCGGCGCCGCAGCTCCACGGCTGGCAGACGCATGACGTCGTCGTCGCCGATCAGAATCCGGCCGCTGGTCGGCTCGATGAGCCGGTTCACCATCTTCATGCTGGTGGTCTTGCCGCAGCCCGACGGACCGACCAGGACGCACACCTCGCCCGCCGGGACGACGAGGCTCAGATCGTCGACCGCGGGTGCGGCATCCTGGCCGCCGTATCGCTTGGTGACATGCTCGAAGGCGACGACCGCGCCGGAAGTGTCCTGCATCACGCAATCATAGGCAGGCGGTCGGTCATGCGACGAAGTCGCCGCTCAGGAAGGTCGTTGCCAACAGCCCCAGGAAGAGCAGCGAGAGAATCACCCACGCGCGCTCGAGCCATGGCCGACCGGTCAGCAGTGCGAGGACGATGAAGATCGGAAAGAGCACGACCACGAGGCGGGTCGTTGACGTGAGGGGAGTTGGCTGGATGCGCAACGCGATCAGGATGATGGGCGGCCAGGCGTAGAGCGAGTACGCAAGCGGCATCCTCCGAGCTCCTGCCACGAGCAAGGCGGCTGCTCCGATGAGCGCGATCAGGTTGAGCGCCTGCACCGCATCCCCGCGATCGACGATCCAGCGATAGCTTGCCGCGACGACCTCCCATGGCGGGTGGAAGCTCGTTCCGCCCCAGAACGCCTGCGCATCATATGGCGTTGCGCCGCTGAGCAGGCGCGCGGCGAGGCCAAATCCAACGAACGCGATGGCGGGTGCGACGGTGGCGATGAGGCTCGTCGCTACGGCGACGTGTCCGTCACGAGTGGCGAGGCGGCGATCCGATCGGGCATCGCGCACCGCTAGGAGCGCCTCCCACGCAAGCGGCAGGACCAGGAGAAGTCCCTGAACGCGGGTGAGGCCGGCGACAAATCCCAGCACCGCAGCCAGCAGCCAGCGCCGTTCCCTGGCAAAGACCAGCGTCCACACCACAGCCGCGAGGAAGAGCGCTTCGGTGAACGGCGCGAACAGGAAGAAGGCGGAGGGGAAGATCCCCAGGAAGAGTGCCGCACGGCGGGCGATGACGATTCCATGGCTAGTCTCCACCAGTCTGACCAGGCCGGTGACGGCGGCCACGAATGCGATGGCCGGCACGATCATCCCGGCCACGGGGTACGGAAGGAATGTGATCGTTCCGACCGCGCGGACGGCAATCGGGAACGCCGGGAAGAATGCTGCCGACTGCTCGCCGAGCTCGTAACCGAACGTGGCGATCTTGATGTACCAGCACGCGTCCCATCGCTCCCAGATGCCCGCCAGCGGAAATGCCGGACCGTCGCTCAGGAGCTCCGGAAGTGTCTGCCACCCGTTCAGCGCTTCCTCGAAATGGCATGGGCTCGGAACGTCCTGCGTTGCGACGAAGACGCCGACAAGCGATAGTCCAAGTCGCAGGACGGCAAACAGCACGAACGCTTCGACCACGAGCGTCATGAGCGGCCGCCGAGTTGGTCCTGCCGTGCGGGTGCCGGTGTTATGCATTCCACCGATCCGTTCAGGGAGGGCCGATGGTACCGAACCGGGACGAGGCAGAGCCGTCACCGCTCGCGCCAAGCGGGGGTCTCCCCCGCTTGGCGCTTGGTGCATCCAGCGTTGTCCCATTCGTCGCGCTCAGCTCCGCGGTGGCCTTCCTGTATGTGGTCACGGTCTCGGAGCGTGTGACCCTCGACAGTTTCGTGCCGCTGGCCGACGCATTCCTCAACGGGCGCCTTCACATCACCACGCCGATGCCGTGGCTCGAGCTCGTCCCGCGACCGGAGGGCGGCTTCTACTCGCCATTTCCCCCGATGCCGGCGATCGTGGTCGTCCCGTTCGTCGCGCTGTTTGGCCCGAACTTCGACCAAGGTATCGGCACCGCGTTCTTCGGAGGTGCGAACGTCGCGCTTCTGTGGCTGCTGCTCCGGCGCGCCGGGGTTGCCACCGTCTCAGCGAACTGGCTCACGGCCGTGCTCGCGGTCGGCAGCGTGCACTGGTGGGCCGCCGGGACCGGCACCGTCTGGCTCCACGCCCAGATCGTGGCGATCTTCTTCGCGCTGTTGGCGCTGAATCTCGCGGTCGGTCGACGCTGGCCGTTCATCGCCGGGCTCTTACTCGGATGCGCGGCAGCCTCGAGACTCCCGATGGGTTTGACGCTGCCGCTCTATCTCGCGCTCTATCTCGAGGTCCGATTCCCGCCGCGGATCGAGATGCCGTCTCGCCCGCAGCTGCGGGCGGGTGCGCTCGTGGCCGCCGGCGTCGCTGTCCCCGCGATCCTCGTCGCCGGGTACAACCTGGCTCGCTACAGCTCGCCGTTCGAATTCGGCTACGGACTGATCCCGGGCGTGCTGGACGAGCCGTGGTACGCCAACGGCCTGCTCTCGATCGACTACATCCCGCGACACGTGCACCTCATCCTGATGCGGGGTTTCGACTTCGTCGAGGAGTTCCCGTGGTTCCGACCGAACTGGACCGGTGCCTCGTTGATTCTCACGCTCCCGATCATCCTGTGGCTCGTGAAGGCACGATCCTCCACGCCGCTCGTCGCGTACGGTTGGATAGCGATCGGGCTTGCGCTGATTCCGAATGTGCTCCACGGCGCGCCCGGCTTCGCACAGTTCGGGTATCGGTTCATCCTTGACGTCCTGCCGGTGGTGCTCCTGATGCTGGGGTGGGTCTTCCGGCAATCGATCTCGATCGAAGCGCGGATCGCCATCGGGATTGGGATCGCTGTGAATGCATATGGCGTGTGGGCGGTCACGGTGCTCGGTTTCGTGAGCTTCTGAGCCGATGCTGAGGAGGTTCTTCTCCGCGCTGCCGCTCACCGTGCTGGGGATGACCATCGTTGTTCTGCTGGCGATCGCGGTCAGCAGCGACCTGACCGATCCCTTTGATCGCGCCGTCATCGGTGCAGTGCGTGCGGAAGGCCTGAACGCACTCTTTTCGCCGCTGGGCTGGATTACCGAACTCGGTTCTACCCGGGCGATCACCCTCGTTGCGCTCATCACGTTTCTGGTGGGCATGGTGATCGGTCCGTGGCGCCACGGACTGATCGGCGCGCTGACCATCGGCCTTGCGTCGGTCATCAACCAGACTGTCAAGGCGTTCGTTGCCCGAGAGCGCCCGGCTCTGCTTGAGCCGATCGTGGTGGAGCACGGCTTCAGCTTTCCATCCGGCCACGCCGCCCTGGGAATGGTCGCCTATGGTGTGCTGGGCGTCCTCATCATGCGCTCGCGATTGCCGTTGGCCGTTCGCCGCGGCATCGTGGTCATGCTCGGGATTCTGATTTTGCTGATCGGCGTCTCTCGGATCTGGCTGGGTGTTCATTACCCGACCGATGTGCTCGCCGGTTGGACCGCCGGGGCGGTCGTCGTGCTGGTCTACGCCCGCCTCACCCGCGGGGTGTCGCTTGAGCCAGCCGAGACAGCGGTTGACGTGGATCCAACAACGCCACGATCCGATCCACCTGCGACTGGCTGAGGCGATCCTCGGCGCTGACCAGGGTTGCCACGCGGCGCAGATCCCGCTGCACGGTGAGGCCAAACGCCTCCCGCGCTTCCACGATCACGTCCATCCCTGACGGCGGGACGAGGATGGGCTCGACCGCGGCGGGCAGTCCAGCCCGGTCCAGATAGAGACTCAGGCGGCGACCGGCCAGACGTGCTGCGGTGATCAACGCGGCGTCCCATGGGACCCATGATTCGGTCGATCTGTTCCACCGATACCAGTGACCGTTGCGTCGGGTGAACCGCCCTCGCTCGCCAGCCATGGTCAGGGTCCAGGTGCCGCCCGGACCGACCACGATCGCGTCGATGGGCTCGATCCCGCCGGGCGCGACGGACCGGAACCAGTGGTAGTCATCATCCAGCTGCTTGACGAGGGCCGACGCGATTCGGTCGCTCGAGGTCAGTCCTGAAAACCCCATGCGCCGCGATCGCGAAGCCTGGTGGAGGATCATGGCAGCGTCCAACCTTCTCTCGTCTGGGGATCGGATGGGCGTGCCCCAGTGTACCGCGCGTTTGGCCTGACCGACAGGTCCTGCATGATCAAGGCCGTATCATGCGGGCCATGGTTGAAACGCGAGCCGACCTCGAGGCGGCGGTCAGAACGCTCCTGGCCGAGATCGGTGAGGATCCTGACCGGGAGGGGCTTTCGCGCACACCGGAACGCGTGCGTCGCATGTACCACGCGCTGACGGCCGGATACCACGTCGACGCGGACGAGCTCATCAACGACGCGACGTTCGCCGTGGAGTACGACGAGATGGTTGTCGTGCGCGACATCGAGTTCTTCAGCCTCTGCGAGCACCATCTCCTGCCATTCATCGGCAAGGCGCACGTGGGCTACCTGCCGAAGGGCAGGGTCATCGGCCTGTCGAAGATCCCGCGCATCGTCGACATGTTCGCGCAGCGACTCCAGATCCAGGAGCGGCTCACCGTTCAGGTGGCCGACCTCCTGATGGAGCGCCTGCGGCCGAAGGGCGTCGCGTGCGTCGTGGAGGCGACTCATCTCTGCACGATGATGCGCGGCGTCAAGAAACAGGAGGCGACGATGGTCACCTCGTCCATGACCGGAACGTTCCGGCGTGATGCCCGAACGCGAGCCGAGTTCATGGGCCTGATCGGGAAGGCCTGACCGATGAAGCTCGCGCGGCCCATAATCGGACGCGCATGACCGATACGCCGATTCGCATCCTGCTCGCCAAGCCCGGTCTCGACGGGCACGATCGCGGCGCCAAGGTGCTCGCCCGTGGTCTGCGCGACGAGGGGTTCGAGGTCATCTACACGGGGCTGCGCCAGACGCCCGAGATGATCGCCGATGCCGCGGAGCAGGAGGACGTCGACGTGGTTGGCCTCTCGATCCTGTCCGGTGCCCACATGGCCTTACTTCCGCGGACAGTTCAGCTCCTGCGAGATCGGGGCATGGCCGATGTCCTCGTGGCTGCCGGGGGAATCATCCCCGATGCCGACGTGATCAAGCTCAAGGAGGCCGGCGTGGCCGAGATCTTCGGTCCGGGTACCTCGATCGGCCAGATCGCACGCTACTTCCGCGAGCACGTCCACCGCGAGGCGTAGAGGCGTGTCCGCCGCGCCTGTCTGCTCCGGCGCGTATCGGTCAGACCGTTCCCTTCGGCGAACGCGGGCGTGATCGCTGAGCTGGGATCTGGCGAGCGACGCCCGCTGGCGCGCTTGCTGACACGAATCGAGAGGGGGGATCCATCGGTCCGGTCGCTGCTCCCCGCGCTCTTCTCCGCGGGTCATGGTGCCCACGTGGTCGGCATCACCGGCCCGCCGGGGAGCGGCAAGTCGACGCTGGTGAACGCGCTCATCACCGAGTGGCGGCATCGTGGAAAGCGGGTGGGCATCCTGGCCGTCGACCCGTCGTCCCCGTATACGTCCGGCGCCATCCTGGGAGATCGAATCCGCATGATGGAGCACGCCGCAGATCGGGACGTCTTCATGCGCTCCATGGCCTCGCGTGGCGAGCTGGGCGGAATCGCGGCCACGACCTGGATTGCCGCGGCCGCCCTGGACGCAGCCGGCTATGACCCCGTGCTGATCGAGACCGTGGGCGCGGGCCAATCCGAGGTCGAGGTGGCGCGACTCGCGGAAACGACCGTGGTGGTCGAAGTGCCGGAGATGGGGGACGAGGTCCAGGCCATCAAGGCGGGGCTGCTCGAGGTCGCCGACATCATCGCCGTCAACAAGGGAGACCGACCTGGCGCCGATCGCGCTGCCCGGCAACTGCGCGCCATGCTCTCCACCGCGGGTGGCCGGGTCGAGCGCAAGCCTCCGCAGGTGATGGTCACCACCGCCACGACCGCCGAGGGCGTGACTGCCCTGGCCGATGCGATCGAGGCGCATCGATCGAGCGCGCGTTCTCCACTTCAGGCCCGCGAGCGCGCTGGCAACCAGGTCCGTCGCGCGCTTGCGGAACTGGCGGCCCGTCGAGCGGCCGAGTCGCCCGAGTGGGAGTCGACGATCGGCGCTGTCGCCGAGCGCGAGCTGGATCCGCTGACCGCCGCCGAGCGTCTGCTGCACCCTTGATCCAGGTGGCACGCGCGGCACACACCACAACAGAAAGCACGGCTGTTAGGCTTCGTGGCCCATGAGCATTGAACGCGTATTGGTGATCGGCGCAGGTCTGATGGGCCACGGGATCGCGCAGGTCAGCGCCGCCGCCGGCAAGCAGGTGACACTCTCGGATCGCACCGCCGAGCTGGCGGAGAGAGGCGTGGCGCGCATTGCCGGCAACCTCAGGCGGCAGGTCGACAAGGGCAAGCTCGAGCAGTCCGCCGCGAGCGCCATCCTGGACCGGATCGACACCGCCGCAGGGACCGATGCGGCGGCCGGCCACCAGATCGTGGTCGAGGCGGTCTTCGAGGACGAATCGGTCAAGCGGACAACCTGGGAGGCGCTGACCAAGACGGCCGACAGCGACGCGATCTTCGCCTCAAATACCAGCAGCATCAGCATCACCGGCCTCGCGACGGCGACCGACCGCCCGGCGAAGTTCATCGGTCTCCATTTCTTCTCGCCGGTCCCGGTGATGGGGCTGATCGAGATCATTCGCGGTCTCGAGACCGATGACGCCACGTACCAGGCCAGCAGGGGATTCGCCGAAGAGCTCGGCAAGACCGTCATCGAGAGCAAGGATTACCCCGGCTTTCTGGTGAACCGGATGCTCGGACCGTTCATTAACGAGGCGGTCTTCGCGCTCATGGAGTCGACCGGCACGGCCGAGGACATCGACACCGGCGCCAAGCTGGGGCTGAACCATCCGATGGGGCCGCTCGAGCTCAGCGACTTCATCGGCAACGACGTGATGCTCAACGTCATGGACGTGTTGTACCGGGGCTTCGGCGACCCGAAGTTTCGTGCGGCACCACTGCTGCGCCAGATGGTCACCGCCGGTCACCTTGGCCGCAAGTCGGGTCGAGGCTTCTACGCCTATGACGAGCAAGGCAAGAAGGCCGGCTGATGGCCGTCGAACACGCCTCGCCGCGTCATGACTTCGCGCTCAGCGACGATGAGCGCACCGTGCGGGACACCGTCCGCGACTGGGCGCAGCGAGAGGTCGCGCCCGGTGCCGCCGGGCGGGACGAGGATGAGCGTTACGATCGCTCGCTGTTCGAGCGTGCCGGAGAGCTTGGCCTCACCGGTCTGCCCTATCCCGAGGAGCTCGGTGGCGCCGGGATGGGCACGTTTGCGTGGATCCTGGCGATCGAGGAGATCGCCGCGGCCGACATGGGCATGGCGGTCAGCCTATCGGTGCATATCCTGAGTCAACTGTGCATCTTCGCCAACGGGACAGATGAGCAGAAGCGGCGATTTCTGCCGCCGATGACGGCCGGCCGCGAGCTGGGGGCATTCGCCCTGACGGAGCCGGAGTCAGGGTCCGATGCGGCGTCCCTCTCGCTGGCCGCACGACGTGACGGCGATGACTATGTGCTGACTGGCACCAAGATCTGGATCACCAATGCCGGCGACGCGGCGCGGTACGTCGTCTTTGCCACCGTCGATGGGTCGACGGGAACGTCCGGCATCACCGCGTTCGTCGTCGAGGCGGACACGCCTGGGTTCCGGCTGGGGAGCAAGGAGCGGAAGATGGGCATTCGCGGCACGAGCGCCTACGAGCTGATCTTCGAGAATGCGCGCGTGCCCGCCCCACACCGGCTTGGCGAGGAGGGCGAGGGGCTGAAGGTTGCCCTCTCGGCCCTTGGAGCAGGCAGGATCGGCATCGCGGGTGCGTGCACCGGGTTGGCACGCAATGCGCTCGAGCTCGCCACCCGGTATGCACTCGACCGACGCCAGTTCGGACGCCCCATCGCCGACCAGCAGATGATCCAGGGGATGCTGGCCGAGATGGCGGTCGGCGTGGATGCAGCCCGCCTGCTCACCTGGCGCGCGGCTCGCATGCGCGATGCCGGCATGCCCATCAACGCGCCGTCGAGCATGGCAAAGTGGTACGCATCGGACGTCGCCATGCGGGTCACCACTGACGCGGTCCAGATCTACGGCGGCGCCGGATACTCCCGTGACAACCCCGTGGAACGGCTCATGCGCGACGCCAAGGGTGCGCAGATCTACGAGGGACCGAACCAGATCCATCGGCTCATCGTTGCCCAACAGCTGCTCGACACGATGCGCCGCGACGCCTGACCAACGAGAGGGACCGATGACCACGCCCAGCACCGGCAGCCTGATGCGGACCCCCGAGATCGAGCCGCTGACGGTCGCGGCCGAAGATCGTATGCCGAATATCGTGGCGCTGATCGCGCGCGCTGCGGAGCGACACGCAGATCGTGAGGCGCTGCGCTGGAAGCTCACCAAGGCGCAGCGCGCGGAGGAGGGCGGCGACGGCAAGTGGACCAGCCGAACCTACCGGGAGATGTGGGACTGGGTGATGAGCCTGTCGCTCGGACTGCGGGACCTTGGTCTCGCCGATGGGGAGGCGGTCTGCATCATCGCTCGCACGCGGCCGGAGTGGACGGTCGCCGACCTGGCGTCGCTGGCCCTCGGTGCCGTGACCTGCCCGATCTATCCGCAGTCGGAGCCCGGGCAGGCGACCTTCATGATCAACAATGTCGGGGCGCGCGTGGTCTTCGTCGAGAACGCGCAGCAGGCCGCCAAGGTCGCGTCCATCCGTGCGGAGTGTCCGACCATCGAGCATGTGATCACGCTGGATCCGACCGGCAAGTTCCCCGACGGCACCCTCACCCTCGAGGACGTCATCGCACGCGCCGATCTTGACGCCACCACCCGCCGCGCCTGGCGCGACACGATGCAGGCGATCGATCGGGATCACCTCGCCACCGTCATCCACACCTCAGGCACAACCGGCAATCCGAAGGGGGCCATGCTCAGCCACGGGAACCTGCTCTTCAACTTCGAAGCCGCGAACCAGGTCGTCGACTTCTACGAGACCGATGTGTTTCTCTCGTTCCTTCCCCTGAGTCACATCTACGGCCGCATCGTGGACGAGGTCGTGGCCCTCGGACGGGGCGCGGCCGTCGTCTACGCAGAGGCACTGTTGGAGCGGCTGCCGGCCAACATGGTCGAGGTGCAGCCGACGGTCATGGGATCGGTCCCGCGGCTCTACGAGCGTGTCTACGCGCGCGTCAGCTCGGCGGTCGAGGCGGGTTCGCCGACCAAGCAGAAGATCTTCCGCTGGGCGTCGGGGTTGGGCGCTCAGAAGTACGCCAACCATCTCGCGGGGAAGAGCGACTCGCCGTGGCTGGCGATCCAGCTCAAGCTGGCCGACCGGCTCGTGTTCGCAAAGATCCGTGCGCGCACCGGAGGCCGAGTTCGCTACTTCGTTTCGGGTTCCGCGCCGCTCGCGCGCGAGATCGGCGAATTCTTCTACGGCATGGGCATGCTCGTCCTCGAGGGCTATGGCCTGACCGAGACCTCCCCGTTCGTGGCGATCAACCGGCCGGATGACTTCGTGTTCGGGACGGTCGGCCGGCCCGCGCCCGGTTCGGAGGTGATGATCGATGCGCTGACGGGCGAGATCCTCGTCCGCGGGCCGCAGGTCATGCAGGGCTACCTCAACCAGCCCGACGAGACGGCGAAGGCCATCAACGCCGAGGGATGGTTCCACACCGGCGACATCGGCGAGCTGGATGAAGTCGGCCGCATCAGGATCACCGATCGGCTCAAGAACATCATCGTGCTCGGCAACGGGAAGAACATCTCGCCCGCGTCGGTGGAGGCCGCCCTGTCCATCTCCCGTTTCGTGGCCCAGGCCGTGGTGCTCGGCGACCGCCAGGCGTATACCGGCGCACTCATCGCCCCCGATTTCGAGGAGCTCGGCGCGTGGGCGACGGCCAACGGGGTCGCGGAGATGCCGCCTGAGCAGCTCGTGGAGGAAAAGGCCGTTCAGAAGCTGTTCGATGCCGAGGTCCGACGGACCCTCGAGGGCTTTGCCGTGTACGAGCGGCCGCGCCGCATCGCGCTGCTCCCGCGATTGCTCTCGGAAGAGGCGGGCGAGCTGACGCCGTCGATGAAGACGAAGAATCGTGTCGTCCTGACCAACTGGGCCGACAAGATCGCCTACCTGTTCGATGAGAAGAGTCGCTCGGCCGAATAGGCGCTCCGCGCTACCATGGCGCCATGCGTGACGTGTACATCCTATCGGCGGCCCGGACGCCGATCGGCAAGTTCGGCGGCGGGCTGTCGACCACCCCGGCCACGGATCTCGGGGCCGTTGCGATCCGAGCAGCCGTCGAGCGCTCCGGACTTGGTCCCGAGCGGATCGACGAGGCGATCATGGGACAGGTTCTCCAGGCGGGTGTCGGACAGGCTCCCGCGCGCCAGGCCGCCCTGAAGGCCGGCCTGCCGGAGAGCGTGAGCGCGACAACCATCAACAAGGTGTGCGGATCCGGCCTCAAGGCGGTGATGATCGGCGCGTCGGCGATCCGAGCCGGTGACGCAGAGGCCATCGTCGCGGGCGGCATGGAGAGCATGAACATGGCTCCGTACCTGCTGCCGCAGGCGCGGACCGGCTATCGGCTGGGCAACGGCACGTTGGTCGACTCGACGGTGCATGACGGGCTGTGGTGCTCCACCTGCGACGTGCACATGGGCCTGCACGCCGAGCGCGTGGCGGGAAAACACGACGTCACGCGCGAGGCACAGGATGCGTTCGCATTGCGCTCGCATCAGCGAGCCGTCGCCGCCCAGGAGGCCGGACGCTTCGACGACGAGATCGTGCCTGTGACGGTACCGGGCAAGAAGGGCGACACCGTCGTGACCGCCGACGAGGGTCCGCGCGCCGACTCGTCGCCGGAGGCGCTCGCCAGGCTCAGGCCAGCCTTTCAGCCGGAGGGTGGATCGGTCACCGCCGGCAACGCGCCCGGCATCACTGATGGTGCGGCCGCGCTCGTCATCGTCGCCGAGGACGCCCTGGACGGGGCGCAGCCGATGGCGCGTATCCTCGGGTACGCGCAGGCCGACGTGGCGCCCGAGTGGCTGTTCGAGGCGCCGATCCACGGCGTGCGTCGCCTGATCGAGCGCGTGGGCGGTTCGATCGACGATTTCGACCTCATCGAGATCAACGAGGCGTTTGCCGCCCAGGTTCTGGCCGATGGCAACGAGCTCGGCTTCGACTGGGATCGCGTGAATGTCAACGGTGGGGCCATCGCGCTGGGCCATCCCATCGGCGCATCCGGCGCTCGGGTCCTGACGACGCTGCTGTATGAGCTGCGGCGGCGCGGCGGCGGGAAGGGACTCGCGACCCTCTGCCTGGGCGGTGGGGGAGCGGTCGCGATGGCGATCGAGACGGTCTAGCCGCCGACCTCGCGCAGCACCGCGTCCAGCGTGGTGACGAGCAGCTCGGCCTCGTCAGGTTGCAGGCAGAGCGGCGGACGGATCTTCAGCGTGTTGCCGGCACGGCCGGACGTGCCGATGAGCACGCCGCGCTCGCGCATCCCTTCTCTCACCCGCGAGGCGAGCTCCGGTGCCGGCTGGCGCCCCACCGGATCGATCAGCTCGACCCCGAGCATGAGCCCGCGTCCGCGGATGTCGCCGATGGCTTCATGGCGTTTCGCCAGCTCGGCGACGGCGCTTCGCAGCCACGACCCCCTGGCGGCGGCATTAGCGACGAGCCCCCCTTGCTCGATGATGTGCAGGACAGCGAGTGCCGCGGCGCACGCAACCGGGTTGCCGCCGAAGGTGCTGAAGAAGGTGGTCTGCCTCGCGAAGCGGTCCATGATCTCCGAACGGGTGATGACGGCGGCGATCGGGTGCCCGTTGCCCATCGGCTTCCCGAGCGTCACGACGTCCGGGACGATCTCCCAGGCCGTGAAGCCCCACAGGCCATCGCCGGTGCGGCCGTGACCGGACTGGACCTCGTCGGCGATGTACAGCGCCCCTGCCTCGCGAGCACCGGCGATGATCGCCTTCATGACCGGAGCGGGTGGGACGAAGATGCCGTCCGCGGTGAAGGCGGCATCGACATAGAGCGCCGCTGGCGATCGCCTCCGCTCTGCCATGCGCCCGACCGCAGCGGAGACTTCAGTCCGGGCAACGGCTGACGGGTCGGCCGCAGCGGCGTACGGGCCGCGATAGGTGTTCGGGGCGGCAACGGTCTCGACTGACGCTGGTTGCTGCCCCCGCGGCCACTCCGATGGCGAGAAGTCGGCGATCGCCGCCGTGACGCCGTGGTAGGCCCAGTCGGTGACGATGCCGACGTCCCCGCCCGTCACGGTCATCGCCAGGCGCCAGGCCAGGTCGTTGGCCTCGCTTCCGGAGTTCACGAACATCACGGTGTCGAGCTCGTCGGGCATCGACGCCGTCAGGCGTTCGGCGAGCTCCACGACGTTCTCATGCAGGTAGCGCGTGTTGGTGTTCAGGGTCGCCGCCTGGCGTGCTATCGCGTCGACGACCCGCGGGTGCGAGTGGCCGACCACCGGCACGTTGTTGTAGGCGTCGAGGAACGCGCGGCCCTGAGTGTCGTACATCCATGAGCCCTCGCCGCGCACCAGGTAGAGCGGCCGCTGGTACGAGAGCGGCTCCAGTGCGCTGCCGAGCACGCGGCGCCGGCGCGCGATGAGCTCGTCATCGGCGACTCGTCCGGCTCGAACCGCGCCGGTCGGGCGGCCAGCCGCCGCGGCCAGCCGTCGGCCCGACTCTTCGAAGCCTGCCGCATCGAGCTGGTCGAGGAGCGCCCAGGCGGGCTCCGACCAGCCGCGGATGTACTCGTTGTCGGGGTATTGCCGCGTGCGGAAGGCCGAGATGAGGATCGTCTGGGCCATCCGTCCGGCCAGCAGGTCGCCGAGCAGCTCCGCCTCCCGGCCTTCGAGCGACGCGACCGAGGTGTAGCCCGCGATGAACGTCGCTGCCACCTCAAACGGGTCGTCACGATCGCGGAGCAGGGACTGGAGGGTGGCCGGGATGTCGAGCACGAGGGCCGTGTGCGCCATGTCTCCGAAGTCGATGATGCCGGTCACGCCGCCGAGCTCGTCGAGGAGCAGGTTGTCCAGGGTCACGTCGTTGTGGATCACCTGTGAGCGCAGCGTCGGCAGGGCGGGAACGACTCGCTCGTTAAAACGCGCGAGCACGCGCGTCAGCAGCTCATGGCGGCCGCGATCCTCAATGAGCGAGGCGTGCTCGGCGAGGCGCGGGAGGTGCTGCTGGTCCCAGAGGATCACGCGCCCCGCGGCGGGATGAAAGAACCCCCGCAAGGCATGCGCGACCCGGGCCACCACCTCGCCGATGCCGCGGACGCTCTCGGCGTCGAGCTCGTTCGGCGCGGCGTTGCGTCCGGGGAGGAGCGGGATCAGTCGCACGAGATGCGTTGCGCTGCCAACGTCCACGCGCGCGAACGGGTCACCCTCGAGCGTCAGCCGCGCCATCGGGACGGGCAGCCCAGCGTCGACCGACGCGATGCGCGCGACCGCCGCCACCTCCATCGCGATGACCGCGGGATCCTCGGCCGCGTTCGAGATCTTCAGCACCCAGCCAGTCCCATCATCGACCTGGATCGCGAAGTTCTGGTCCCGCTCGCTCACGAGCGTACGGGCTGAGCCGTCGATGCCGAAGGCCGTGCGGGCGATCTCCTCGGCATCAGGCAACTTCAGCGTGGGCGGTGCGGCGGCGAGGACGTCGGAGGTCATCGGCGCGATGCTACCTGCTCCGCGATCCGACTCGGAGCCTGTCGCGGGCGTGCGCTAGAATCGGCAACCGTCACCGCGAACCGGCCTGCTGCCGCCCTTGAGCGCGGAGGCGCCGGCCTCGCATTCGCATAACAGGAGGCAGTCAGCGCACCTGATGGCCAGCCAGAACCCGGTGGCGGAGGCCCCGAACATCTGGGGCATCGCCCAGTCCCAGTTCGATCATGCGGCCGATCGGCTCGACCTCGACGAAGGGATGCGTCGCGTGCTTCGCGTCCCGCAGCGCGAGCTGACCGTCAACTTCCCGGTCACCATGGACGACGGCAGCGTATCGGTCTTCACCGGCCACCGCGTCCAGCACAACGTCAGCCGCGGTCCCGGCAAGGGCGGCGTCCGCTATCACCAGGACGTGACCCTCGACGAGGTCCGGGCGCTGGCGATGTGGATGAGTTGGAAGTGCGCCTGCGTGAACATCCCGTACGGCGGCGCAAAGGGCGGGGTCGTGGTCGACCCCAAGAAGCTGTCCATTCGCGAGGTCGAGGGGCTGACCCGTCGCTTCACCACCGAGATCAGCCCGCTGATCGGGCCGGATCGGGACATCCCGGCACCTGACGTCAACACCAACGCGCAGACCATGGCGTGGATGATGGACACGTATTCCATGCATCGCGGCTACACCGTCCATGGCGTCGTGACCGGCAAGCCGATCAGCGTCGGCGGATCCCTCGGCCGAAACGAGGCCACGGCGCGTGGGGCCGTGTTCACCCTCCTCCAGGCGTCGAAAACACTGAATCTCCCGCTGATCGACGCTCGCGTCTCGATCCAGGGCTTTGGCAACGCGGGCAGCATCGCCGCCACCCTGCTCGCCGCCGAAGGCGCACGGATCGTGGCGGTCAGCGACTCGACCGGCGGTATCCACAGCCGCGCCGGGCTCGATCCGGCGCGCGTGATCGCCTGGAAGCAGGAACACGGCACCGTGGTGGGCTTCCCCGGCTCCGATCGGGTCACCAACCAGGAGATTCTCGAGATCGACTGCGACGTCCTGGTGCCCGCGGCGCTCGAGAACCAGATCACGAAGCACAACGCGCCGAACATCAAGGCCAAGATCGTGGCGGAGGCGGCGAACGGACCCACCACCCCCGAGGCGGATGAGATCCTCCACGACCGAGGCGTGTTCAACATCCCGGACATCCTCTGCAATGCGGGCGGTGTGACCGTCAGCTACTTCGAGTGGGTCCAGGACATGCAGAGCTTCTTCTGGACAGAGGACCGCATCAACGACAGTCTCAAGGGCATCATGGATCGAGCCTTCGAGGCCGTGCACGCCATGAGCGAGCGGCACGCGGTCGATATGCGGACGGCGGCGTACATGGTGGCCGTGGCCCGGGTGGCGGAGGCCACGCTGCTCCGCGGCCTCTATCCGTAGCCCCATGCTCGATCACGAAGAGCGATTCCTGTTTCGCGAGGAGATCCATACCCTCGCGAACGCCCTCGCCGATGCGGGCCAGCTCGACAACGTCGAGGACCTGCTGGCCGAGGTGACGACCAGCCCCCGTTTCGACGCCGACGTCTTCACGCTCGAGCGCTCTCTGCAGGTGATGCTCGGCGGACGCGCCGGATCGACGCTGGTCGGTCTGCTCACCGTCGACAGCGGCGTCTTCGAGGAGCTCGGCGAGATGGGCGTGCCGCCCGATGTCCACGAGCGGCTGGTCAGCTGGCGAGCTCGCTTCGGACTGGTCATCGACAACGCGCTCAACTTTCTCAACAACCCGGATGGCATCCAGGGCCATAACTTCGGAACCCAGCTGGTGCATAACGAATCGGGACTGACGCTCCAGGGGCGCCTGACCCTGGTTCGCTACAACAACGAGCCCCAGTTCTTCATCGCCGATGCGGATGTGCTCCTCAGCGTGGCCGCCGACATGCTCGAGCGACTCGGCGAGCATCTCGATCCCGACATGCTCGATGCCGACCTCGTGACCCGCCTGCGCGAGGGGGTCGACCTCGTCGAGCGCAGGACGAAATCCCGCTCATAGCCAGGGTGTGGGCACGGCGTTCAACGCCGTCGCTCGGCCGTAGACTCCGAACGTGAGTTCGAGGCGAGTGTTCCTGGCGGCGACCGGCCAGAACCGGGGCAAGACAACCACCAGCCTGGGTCTGATCGCCGTCATCAGAGAGCGAGGGTACCGGCTGGGCTTCATGAAGCCGGTCGGTCAGCGCTATCTCGTGGTTGATGGCACGCGGGCGGACGAGGACGCCGTGCTCATGCAGGAAGTGTTCGAGCTGCCCGACGCGCTCAACGACATGTCACCGGTCACGCTGCCACGCGGATTCACGACCGATTTCATCATGGGCCGCATCACCGACGATCTCGAGGCACAGGTTCGTGCCGCCCACGCCCGCGTGGCGAGCGAGAAGGACCTTGTTGTGATCGAAGGCACCGGGCACGCGGGGGTCGGCGCGGTCATCGGTCTCTCCAACGCGCGTGCAGCGGCCATGCTCGAGGCGCCCGTGATCATCGTGAGCGAGGGTGGCGTCGGGCGGCCGATCGATGAGATCGTGTTGAACCACGCGCTGTTCGCGGCGCACGGCGTGGAAGTGCTCGGCGCGGTCGTCAACAAGGTGGATACCGAGTCGCATCCGCAGCTGCCCGACCTCCTGCGAAGGGGACTGGACCTGCATGGCATCGAGCTGCTCGGGTGCATCCCGTATTCAGAGTTCCTGGCGAATCCATCACTCGAGCTGATCGTGACGCACCTCGATGGCGATCTGCTCGCCGGTCGCGCCGGACCGGGGCGGACGATCGGACATGTCGCGATCGGCGCGATGCAGGCGCAGCACGCGATTGGCCATCTCTCCGACCGAACGCTGCTGATCACGCCGGGTGACCGCGAGGACCTGCTGCAAGCCGCCCTCGATGCCAATGGGCGAGCCGCCGCGGGGTCGCCCCTGGTGAGCGGCATCATCCTGAGCGGTGGCTACCGACCATCCGACGCCCTTCTGCACGCCCTTCGCGAGGCTGACCTGTTCGTGTACCTGGTCGAAACCGACACCTATCGGACCGCTCAGGCGGTCGATGAGATCCTGGTCAAGACGCATTCGAGTGACACGGAAAAGATCGCGACCATCATTGATCTCGTGGGCGGCGCGATCGACGTGGACGGGTTGCTGGCGCGGCTGTAACGAGACGCGAAGGGAGGCCGGACGTGGGCACGCGCCGGCCTCCCGGGACACTGCGACGGACGCGGCCGTGGGGCCGGCGTCGCGGTGCCGGGCGCATCATACGGTGAGGGTGACGGGACGCCACCAGTACCTTTGGGGCGCGTCAAACAGCGCTATGCGACATCCCAGGCGAGCGGCATGTTGTCGGTGAGCCGTGTTCGACGGATGCCGACGGCGATCAGCGCCAGAGCCGGGCCGGTGACCCGCTGGAGCTCGGCCAGGGTCGAGGCATCGGCCACGCTGACATAGTCGACCCGAGCCTTGGGCTCGCGCCCCAGCACCTCGGTCATGCGCCAGCGCAGCACCTCTGCCGACCGTTCTCCGGCGTCGTACGCGTCCCTGGCCGCGGTGAGCGCCTGGTACAGGCAGGCCGCAGCGTGGCGCTCCTCGATGCCGAGCTGGGCGTTGGCGCTCGACATGGCGAGCCCATCCTCGGCTCGGATGGTGGGACAGATGACGAGGTCGACGTTCAGGAACAGGTCGCGCAGCATGCGTCGCACGATGACGACCTGCTGCGCGTGCCGCTGGCCGAGGTAAAGTCGCGCGGGACCGACGAGGTTGACCAGCTTGAGCATCACCGTCGTCAACCCGTCGAGATGGCCGGGGCGAGAGGCGCCCTCGAGTTGACGCGTGAGGCCTTCGACGGTGACGCGGGTCGTGTCATCCGTTGGGTAGAGCGTGTCGACCTCCGGAATGAAGGCGATGTCGGCATTCGCATGCTCGAGCAGTGCGAGGTCCCGTGGATGGTCACGCAGGCCGCCCGATCCCTCGTCGAGGGAGGTGAACGAGCCGGGATCGGCGAAGCTCGAGACGACGACGCATCCGTTGTCGGCACGCGCGCGGTGCACGAGCGAGAGCTGGCCATCGTGCAGCATGCCCATCGTCGGCACGAAGCCGACGCTGTCGCCGGCCACGCGTCGCTCGCGAATCGCGTCCCGCAGCTCGTCCGCCCGACGGACGACGATCACGAGCGCCGACGGCGTGGTCCGGTGGACGCTGGCGTGTCCGCCGCCGGGCGCGCGTGTCGATATCGGTCGCTGAACAGGTCCCAGAGCCGCTCCGCGATCTGCCGCTTCGGCAGCATCGGCCAATCGGTCAGCGCCCCCTCGGCGCCGAAGACGGTGACCTTGTTCTCGTCCGAGCCGATGGCGTCGAACGGTCCGCCGACGACATTGCCGACGATCAGGTCGAGACCCTTGTCGCGCAGCTTGGCTGCGGCGTTGGCCTCGAGGTCATTCGACTCTGCCGCGAAGCCGACCAGGAAGGGGCGCATGTCGTCGGGCATCTCGCCCACCTCGGCCACGATGTCAGGGTTCGGGACGAGCTCGATCTGCAGATTCTCCCCGGAGCGCTTGATCTTGCGCTGGCTGGCGCGGGCCGGAGCGAAATCGGCGATCGCTGCGGCCATCACCAGGATGTCGGCATTCGGCGCCGCGCGCAGTACGGCCTCGCGCATCGTCTGCGCGGTGGAGGCATCGACGACCGTGACGCCGCGCGGAGCGGTGACGCTCATGGCACCGGCGATGAGGGTCACGCTCGCCCCGCGGTCACGGGCCGCCTCGGCCAGGGCGGCGCCCATCTTGCCTGATGATCGGTTGCCGATGAACCGCACGGGATCGAGCGGCTCGCGCGTACCGCCGGCACTGACGACGACGTGAAGGCCCTCGAGGTCGCCCGCGCGTGCAAACAGGCGCTCCACCGCCTCCACGATGGCCGGTGGCTCGGCCAGGCGGCCGATCCCGGTCAGGCCAGAGGCCAGCTCGCCCACCTCCGGCTCGACGATCAGGTACCCGAACTCGCGCAGGGTGGCCACGTTGCGCTGCGTCGCCGGATGGGTCCACATGCCCGCGTCCATGGCCGGGGCCACGATCACAGGGGCGCGGCTGGCGCAGGCGATGGCGGTCACCGCGTCACCGACCAGGCCGGCAGCGAGCTCGCCAAGCAGATTCGCCGTCGCGGGGGCCAGGACGATCGCATCGGCGCCCTCCGCGAGCTCGATATGGGCGATCTGTTGATCGCTGTCGAGCTCGAAGACGTCATCCAGCACGGGCCGATGGGTGAGGCTTCCGAAGGTCAGCGGCCCGACGAAGCGCGTGGCCGCACTGGTCATCGCCACGTCCACGACGGCCCCATGCTCCTGGAGCAATCGCACCAGGGTCACGGCCTTGTAGGCGGCGATGCTGCCCGACAAGCCGACCACGATTCGGCGCCCCGCGAGAAGTCCGTCGTTCACCGATCGACACCCGGCGCCGCGGCGGGTTCGCGACTGCGGACGGCCTGCCAGGCGTAGCGGATGCCTCGCAACGTCAGATCGGGCTCCACGGCGTCGATGCCCGGCACATCGAGCAGCCAGGGTTGATGGGTGTAGCCGCCGGTCGCGATGACGGTCACGCGCGCTCCGGAGGGGGACCGCTCGACCAGCTCGCTGCGCAGCGCGGTGAGGAGGCCGCTCACCAGCCCGATATACCCGAGCACCGTGCCTGACTGCATCGCGTGCACCGTGTTGGTCCCGATCGCCGACGGCGGCCGGCGCAGCTCAATACGGGGCAGTTTGCTGGCACGACCGACCAGCGCTTCGAGGCTGAGTCCCATGCCCGGCGCGATCGCCCCGCCGATGTACGCGCCGTCGGCGTCGACGAGATCGAAGTTCGTGCTCGTGCCGAGGTCGACCACGATGGCCGGTCCACCGAACTCGACGCGGACGGCCAGTGCATTCGCCAGCCGGTCTGCGCCCGCCTCGGACGGGCGATCGATGCGGATGGCGAGCGTGTCTTCGAGCGAGGCCGAGTCAACGATGGTGGGCTCCACGCCGATACGCTCGATCACGAGGCGTTCCCAGGTCTCGGTCAGGGGTGGCACGACGCTGGCGAGTGCCACCGCGTCGAGCTCGTCGAGCCGATGTGCATCCAGCGCCAGGAGCCCGGTCAGCATGGCCGCGACCTCGTCGGGTGTCGCGTTCGCCCGCGTGATGGTGCGCCACGAACGCGCCAATCGGTCGTCCTCGAAGAGGCCAATCGTGACGTTCGTGTTGCCGATGTCGGCGGCCAGCAGCTTCACGGGCGGTATCGTAGCAGCCGGTCCTCGCGAGCCGCCCTCGGTCCGGCCCGGTGCTAGAGTTGCCGACGATCCGTACGAATGAGTCGATGTCCGAGCCGCGCGCCAAGCTCTACATCAACACCGGGGTCGTCACCGCGAAGAGCGACATCTACAACATCCTGCGGCCGCTGCTCAAGCAGACGGTCAACTACACGTACCATCGCGGCGCCCGGGTTGAATCGAGCGGGACCGGCTGGATCGAACGCGTCGTGGTCGATCATCCTGAGATCGCGTCGTACTTCACGCCGCTCGCCATCTGCCTCAACCTCGACTCATTCGATTACCTCCAGTTCGACACGTCCGGGGATGGCCTCCTCGTCTACACGCTCGTGGTGGGCAACGAGCGTGTCGTCCTCGAGTTCGGGGCGAACGGTGCCCAGGGCCTGGCAGGGCTGACGGAGCCGGACGCGCCGATGAGCAGCGGGCGTCCGCTGCCACGCAACGCCGATGAGCTGGCGCGCGACCTCCGCTTCATCCAGATGGAGCTCCTCATGTCGGCCGATACGGATTCGCGTGATGCAGATCGTGGCGATGAGGACGAGGACGGGGCGTGAGCGACTCCGTTGCGACCGCGCCGCCCAGCGCGACCGCGCCGCCCAGTGGTACGGCTTCGCACGAACGGACCGTCCAGCCCGGCGGTCTTCGCGTGGTCACGCAGGCGATGCCCGGCGCGAGGTCGGCGAGCGTCGTGCTCCTCGTCCCGGTCGGGTCGCGGCACGAGGACGATGCGCATGCCGGATTGAGTCATCTGCTCGAGCACCTGGTGTTCAAGGGCACGCGCGCCCACCCGGAAGCGGGTTCGCTGTCGCAGATGGTCGAGGGCATCGGCGGCAGCGCGAATGCCAGTACGGATCGTGAGCTCACCGTGTTCAGCGCAAAGGTGCCAGCCGAACACGTGCTGGTGGCACTGGACGCCGTCAAGGAGCTGGCGCTTCGGCCGATGCTACGGCGCGCGGACCTGTCGGCGGAGAAGCCGATCATCGTCGACGAGATCCGGATGTACGTCGATTCACCTTCGGACCACATCTTCACGTTGTTCGACGAGATGCTGTATGCGCCGCATCCGCTCGGCCGCGAGATCGCCGGCAGCATCGGGTCGGTGCGCCGAGCCACCCACCGCGGCGTCGTCGAGCATTGGCGAAACTCGTATCGGACCGCGGGTATGGTGCTGGCGGTGGCCGGGGCCATCGATCACGACGACATCGTCCGCGCCAGCGCCGAATGGATGCCCGACGGTCCGCGCGACGGGGCGGGCGACACGCGCGCTTCGCCACGCGTGATCTCGGCGCCGACGCCTGCGCGTGCCGGTGCGCTGCGAGTGTCGTATCGGCGCCTCAGCCAGGGCAACCTGTGTCTGGGGATGCCAGGGGTCGCTCGCGACGATCCGGACCGCTGGGCGCTTGATCTGCTCGGCGCGATCCTCGGCGACGGAATGGGCAGCCGCCTCTTTCTGGACCTGCGCGAGCGTCGGTCGCTCGTCTATGACGTCTCGACGTTCGGCGCGTCGTATGCCGATGTGGGCAGCTTCGGCGTGCACGCAGGGTTTGACCCGGAGGACGTCGAGCTGGTGGTGGGGGCGATCCTGGAACAGCTTGACCGTATCTGCTCGGAACGGGTGACGGATGCCGAGCTGCGGCGCGCCCGGGCGTACACGCGCGGACGTCTTGAGCTCCGCATGGAGGACTCCGGAGCGGTCGCCGGATGGCTCGGAAGCGGAGAGGCGCTCCTCCCGCGCATCCTGACGGTCGAGGAGGTCATCGAGCGGCTCGACGCCGTGACCGTTGAAGACCTGGTGCGGGTGGCTCAGCGCATTCTTGACCCCGCCGGGGCACGGCTCGCGGTCCTGGGACCGTTCCGCTCGCGTGCTCGCCTCGAGCGGGCGCTCCGGCGATGACCGCCGGCCCGGACGAGACGGCCGACGAGCACGTCATCGAGCTGCTGGCCGATGAGCTGACCCTCGCGCGCGCTCAACTGGATGCGGCGCAGCCCGCACTGGCGGAAGGGACGTTGCGAGACAGGATCGCATGGCGCGAGGCCGAGGGTCCCGCCGTCGACGATGAGCTCGATGCCCTGCGCGCGCTCCTCGCAGAGTCTCTCTGGCGCCAGGGCCGGCTCGTCGCCGCGCGCGCCGCCCTCGAAGCGGTGCGACCGAGCAGCCCGCAGCGCCGCCTACCGATCGTCTCGCTGATCGAAGCCGAGGCGCTTGCCGCCGGGGGCGAGCCTGATCGCGCGGCGGGGGCGCTGGAACGGGTCGTGGCCGCGATCGGGGTCGATGCGGCGCACGAGCTCCGGTCGGGTGTCGCGGGCCGCCTGTCATGGCCCCTTCCCGCCGAGCTGCGGCCGGAGCCCGCACGCGTTCCACGGCCGCCGTGGGCACAGCCTGCGATTCCGGAGCTTCCCGAGGAGGCGGCGCCCGCCGGCGACGCTCGGACGGCGACCGCACGCGGGCGGCTGGAGGAGGCGCGCGTCGCGTACGTGGCCGGCGCCATCGCCCGCGGTGACGCCGAGATGTCGATCGCCGTCCGTCTCGATGGATCGCTCGCCGGCGACGGCGTCGCCATCTTGGAACCGACCCTCGGCGGGCAGCCGGCGGACGAGCGTCTGCTACTCTACGGCGACCTGCTCCGCGCCGCGGGGCGTCGCGTCGAGGCGGACCAGGCCTACGACCGCGCCGCAGACCGCCGGAGCTGACCCACCAGCACATCGGAGCCATCATGCAGCGCACTCTCGTCCTCGCCAAGCCCGATGCCGTCCAGCGTGGACTCATCGGCGAGATCATCGGCCGTTTCGAGCGCAAGGGGCTCAAGGTCATCGGCCTGCGCTTCTTGACCGTGCCGTCGGAGCTGGCGGAGGAGCATTACGCCGTCCACGCCGACAAGCACTTTTACGCCGGGCTGGTGGAGTTCATCACCTCCGGTCCGGTGGCAGCGTTCGCGCTGGAGGGACCCGACGCGATCGCGATCATCCGCAAGATGGTCGGCAAGACGATGCCGAACGAGGCGGAGCCCGGCACGATTCGCGGAGACCTCGGGGTGAGCGGTCTGCGTAATCTGATCCACGCTTCAGACGCGCCGGACACGGCGGAGGCTGAGCTGAAGCTCTGGTTCGGCGCCGATGCCCTCGTCGCCTATGCGCGAGACGTCGATGCCTGGATCGTCGCCGAGGAGCCGGCGCGCCCCTGACTCCCGCCCATACCGAATCTCGCTCAGGGCGAGGCGCCCCCGGTTTCGAGGGCCGGGTAGTCAGGTCGTTCGATGAGCCCGATGCGTTCGAGCGGGAAATAGCGCACCCAGGCGCGACCGAGGATGGTGTCCTGGTCGACCAAACCGAACACGCGCGAGTCCTGGCTCGACGGCCGGTTGTCACCCATGACGAAATACTCCTCGTCGCCGATGATCCACGTCCGCGGGCAGTCATCGCGTGGGCAGATCGTAGGTGCCGTCGACCCATCGGCCTCGGTGACCACGTAGGGCTCCTCGATGCGGACCGGATTTCCGGTACCACGGGTGACGAAGACGCGGCCGTTCTCCAGGCTGACGGTGTCACCCGGCATCCCGATGATGCGCTTGATGAACGGGATCCCCTGATCGTCAAGGCCTGAGCCCGATGGCGGGTTGAAGACGACCACGTCGCCGTACTCGTACCCGCCGAAGCGTGGGGTCAGCTTGTCGATGAGGATGTATTCGCCGGGCACGATGGTGGGAAACATCGAGCTCTGCTGGACCTCGAACGGCTGAGCCACGAAGTTGTGGATGACGAGGTAGATCAGGAGCGTCAGGACCAGCGTCTCGACAACCTCGAACGCACAGCCCAGCGCGCGGCGCGAACCGGCGCGCTCGCTGTTCGCGGGCGCGCCGTCGGAATCGGGATCTGATTCGTCGGGGAGGTAGGTCATTCAGCCCTGACTGTGGTGATGCGGCCGGCACAGGATAGCGCACGCGAGCGGCTACACTCGGCCACCTGATGGGCAGCCTGATCCTCGTCCGACACGCGACCACCGCGGCGTCCGCGGCCGGGCGCAACCTGGGACAGCACACCGACCTGCCGCTCAACGACGACGGCTTCGCGCTTGCGGCCCAATTGGGGCGCACGCTTGTCGCGGAACTCACCGCGCTGCCACACCAGGAGATGCGCCTGGTCAGCAGCCCGGCGTTGCGCTGTCGTCAGACCGCCGCCGCCATCGCTGACGCGTTGGAGCTCCGAGAGGAGCGCGTCGAGATCGAGGCCGGGCTCATCGAGATCGATTACGGCGATTGGGACGGGCTCAGCGCCGAGGAGTGTCGCGAGCGCGATCCCGAGCTGCGGGCAACGTGGGAGGCGGATCCATATGCGACGCGCTGCCCTTCGGGCGAAAGCGGCGCCGATGTCGCCAACCGAGCATTCGCGGCGTTGGCTCCGCTCGAGCGCTGGCTCGCGGCGGACCGTGCCCACTGCGCAGTCGCCGTGGCCCACAACCACGTCAATCGCGTGCGGCTGTGTGATCTGCTCGGCTGGCCGATGCGTGACTATCGTCGTCGCCTCTCGCAGGAGGCGGGAGGCTATAACATCATCACCTTCGGTGGCGAAGCGCCGGTCGTGCGGCGCCTGAACGCTCCGGCCGCCTGACGCGAGTGGCGACCGATCGAGCGCCCACGGGGCGTATCGGCCTGTCATCCCTATAATCGGTCGCTCTGCCCCTCAATCCCGAACGTTCGCGAGGATTCATGTCCGTCGAGCTCAGCCAGCATCTTCAGCCGGTCATGCAGGCCAAGGTCACGCCCAAGCAGATTGCGGCCAACTACATCCTGCAGATGAGTTCGGTCGAGCTGCAGGAGGCGATCGCGCAGGAGCTTGACGAGAATCCGGCGCTCGAGATGGAAGAGCTGCCGAGCTGTCCGATCTGTGGGCGACCGATCGGCGGTAACTACTGCACCGAGTGCATGCCGCGCAAGGGCGAGGCCGACGGCGACGATAGCCGCCTGAGCACGGACGATCTGCCCGGCGACGGTGCGACCCGCGTTCGAGATGAGGACGATGAGTTCGATCCCATCGCACGCGCCGAGGCTGACTTCACGCTCGAGGATCACCTCACCTGGAACCTTCACGCGCTGCTCCCCACGCGACTGCATCCGGTGGCCGATCACGTCATCGGCGCGCTCGACTCGAACGGATTTCTGACCGAGACCGATGCGGAGGTGGCAGCCGCCACCGACGTGACGATCGCCGACGTCGGCGAGGTCCTGGCCGCCATGAAGGGACTCGAGCCGATCGGGATCGGGTCGCGATCGATCACCGAATCGTTACTGGCCCAGATCGACTATCTGCGCGAGCAGCGGATTTCCGATGTCCCGCCGCACGCCGAAGTCGTCATCGGTGACCATCTTGCGGACCTTGGTGAGCGGCGCTTTCGAGAGGTCGCGGTCGCCATCGGGGCAACGCAGCGCGAGGTGGTGGGGGTCTGGGAGTTCGTCAAGGGCAACCTGAATCCATACCCGACAGCGGCGTTCACCGCCGCCATCAGCCCGGATGCATCACGGCCGATCATCCGCCCCGACGTCCTGATCCGCGCCATCGATGGCGAGTTGTCGGTCGAGGTCGTCGAGTCGCGCCGCTTCAGCCTGCACGTCACCCCCATCTACTCGAGCCTGAGCTCGAAGCTGCGCAGCGTGGAGACGACCGAGGACGAGAAGCAGCACGTGCGCCAGTACGTCGGCCGGGCGAAATTCTTCATCGATAACATCAATCGGCGGCGAGCGACCATCCAGCGCATCGCCGAGTGCCTCGTGGAGCGCCAGCGGGATTACCTGGTGCACGGGGTCCAGCACCTGGTGTCGTTGACGCGCGCCGAGGTGGGGGAGGTGATCGGCATGCACGAGTCCACCGTGAGCCGCGCCACCGCCGAGAAGTACGTGATGCTCCCGACCGGCGAGGTGGTGCCGTTCAGCCACTTCTTCACGGCCTCGTTGGGAATCAAGGATCAGATCAAGCGGATGATCGAGGCCGAGGACACGCAGCATCCCTACTCGGACCAGGAGATCGCGGACGCGCTGGCCGAGGAGGGCATCGCGTTGGCCAGACGCACGGTCGCGAAGTACCGCGACGAGCTGCAGATTCTCCCCGCGCGCCTGCGCCATCGCTGACCGGCATCGGGGTCGCAGCGGCATGCGCGCCGTCGTCCTGCGAAGCCTCGCGGTCGTCGGAATCGGCGCGCTCATTCTTTCCGGCGTGCTCTACCTTGCCAGCACCGTCGATGGTCGCGCGCCGGTCGTGCTCAGCATCGCGCTCACCCAGCCGCTCCCCGACGAACCCGATCGCGGGCTGACGACCACCAGCCTCGAGATCACCTTCACCGAGCCGGTGGATGAGGCCAGTGCCGGCGAAGCCCTGTCGGTTCGGCCGGCCGTGGAGGGCGCGGTGAGCTGGAGCGGAAGCGTGATGATCTTCACGCCGCGCGAGCCGCTTGCCCTTGCCACCGAGTACCTGGTGTCGGTCGGCGCCGGGGTCACGGACCAGGCCGGGAATCGGATGAGCCAGGCTGCCCCGGTATTCCGCTTCGAGACGACCGGGCCGCCGGAGGTGGTCGAGACGCTGCCGCTGGATGGTGCCACCGACGTCGCGCTCGATGCCCCCCTCACTGTGCGCTTCTCGACGTTGATGGATACGGCATCTGTGGGGGCCGCGCTCCGGCTGCGACCCATGTTCGCGCACGAGCTTCGCTGGAGCGGCCAGCTTCTCGAGATCGTGCCCATCGTACCCCTGCGACCGGGGGCCGACTACCGGATCGAGATCGGCGAGGAGGCTGCGGAGATCTCGGGTGTTGCCCTCGGTGGACCGATCCGGCTCAGCTTCCGGACCATCGCCGGAGGCCTTGATGTTTCGTTGCTGGTCCCTGCCGATGGGACCGACGGCATTGCCCCTACTGCACCGATCGCGGTCTTCTTTCCTCGCGCGATCGATCCCAGTTCGCTTCCCGATGAGCCGCTGATCATCAGCCCCGTGGTTGGCGGCTCGATCGAGCTGGTCGATGAGCTCGGGAACGAGCCGGCAGGACCGGCGGAAGCCCGGGTGCTGCGTTTCTCGCCGTCCGGCCCGCTCCCCGCGAACACGACATTCGCGGTCGTCCTGGCGGCGGGCATCGCCGATCGCTCGGGCGGCGGGCTGGCCGAGGCCGTTTCATGGAGCTTCACCACCGGTGCGCCGCACACGACGCTCTCGAATCAAATCACCTTCCTCTCCGATCGCGCTGGCGTCCCGAACCTGTGGGCCATGAATGTCGATGGCACCGCCGCGCATCAGCTGTCGACGGAGCTGACGCCGATCCTGGATTACGCAGTGTCGCCCGATGGCAACTCATTCGTGGTCGGCGACGGGCGTCGCCTGGTCATGGTCGACGCCGATGGCACGGATCGACGCGTGCTCACCGAGGAGGGCGATCTCGAGTTCGACCCCACGTACGCGCCGAACGGCCTGCGCATCGCCTTCGCTCGCGCCGATGCCGAGACGGGACGCGGCCTCGGCATCTGGGAGATGCCGATCCCCGGCGATCCAATGCCCGTCGAGCTCCCTAGCGAGGTGACGGCCTCGTCCGGCCCGATCGCTTCGGACGAGTCGGACGAGGCACCCAATGGGGTGCGCGCCCCGCGCTATGCCCCCGACGGCGACGCGCTGGCGTTCGTGGATCCCGGCGATACCGTGGGGATCGTGGACCTGGAGAGCGACGCGGTGGTACGGGTCAGCTTTGACGCCCAGGCGCCGCCCCGCTGGCTGCCTGACGGGTCGGCGATCCTGCTCGTCGGGAGGTCGACCACGGGCGGGGAAGACCTGCGCCCGCTCATCGCGCCGGTGACCCCGCTGGAACCCGCTCAGGACGTTTCGGTGGGCGTGCTCGAGCGTTCGCGCGCGGTCGTGGAGGAGACCGCCTTCGGTCAGGGCGCAACAGTGGCGGCCGTGGCCCCGGACGGTCGGATCGCGTACGTGCGAGGGGATGGATCGTTGCTCCTCACCGACGACGTGAGCGAGCGAGGAAGCGTGCCACGGACCCTCGCCGGTGAGCCGATCGGTGGTGTCGCCTTTGCTCCCGGCGAGGACTCGATGGTGGTCGTCGTCCTGCGCTCTGCGGACGACGAGCCGGCCAACGAAGGAGCTATCGAGCGGATCACGCTGGCGGATGGCGATCGCGCCATCCTTGCCAACGATGGCTGGCAGCCACGATGGTTGCCCTGAGCGATTCTTGAGTCTGGACCGTGCTAGAATCCGCCCGCCATCGCTGGCGGGAACGTGACCACCTGATCCTCCCGCCGGCGTTTCGTGTGCGTTAAACCCACGGTCGTGAGCGAGCCCGATTGACCGGGGCCGCCGGGCCGAACTCGGAGGATTCATGGAGTTCCAGCCCATTCTGTGGGTGATCCCGTTCGCCGGTATCGCCGCAATCGCCTTTGCCATGTATCTCGCCTGGGATGTCCTGCGGGCCGACACCGGCACACCCGCGATGGAGGACATCGCCGGCACGATCTTCGAGGGCGCCGTCGCCTTCATCCGACGCCAGTACCAGACCATCGGCGTGCTGGCCATCGGCGGCACCGTGGTCATCGGTCTCGTGATCACGCTGGTCGAGGGCCAGGACGTCGCCGAGACGGATATCTACGGCCTTGACCTTGGGATCCGGACCGGACTCGCCTTTCTCGTCGGTGCGGCGTGTTCGATGGCGGCCGGCATCATCGGCATGTTCATCAGCGTCAAGGCGAACGTGCGAACGGCGGCGGCGGCCCAGTACAGCCTGGTCCGGGCGGTGCAGGTTGCGATGCGTGGAGGCGCCGTCTCCGGGTTCCTGGTCGTCGCCCTGAGCCTGCTCGGGGTCTACGGGATCTTCGCGGCATTCGGCGGCTTCACGAATCCGGAGGATGCTCCCTTCCTCATCGTCGGGTTCGGGTTCGGCGCCAGTTTCGTGGCGCTGTTCGCGCAGCTCGGCGGCGGCATCTATACCAAGGCGGCCGACGTGGGCGCCGACCTGGTCGGCAAGGTCGAGGCCGGGATTCCGGAGGACGATCCCCGTAACGCGGCCGTTGTCGCCGACCTCGTCGGTGACAACGTGGGGGACTGCGCCGGGCGTGGTGCCGACCTCTTCGAATCCACGGCTGCCGAGAACATCGGTGCCATGATTCTCGGCGTGGCCGTGTGGCGCATCGCCACCGATCTCGGCTGGCCGAATCCAGAGGCGTGGATCTTCTTCCCGCTCGTGGTGCGCGCCTTCGGGCTGCTGGCGACCATGGTGGCCATGTTCTTCGTTCGGGGTCGCGAGGACGAAAACCCGATGAACATTCTCAACCGCGGCTACTGGGTCACGACCATCCTCTCGGTCGGTGCCCTGGCGTTGGTCACGTCGCAGATGATGCAGACGATCGGCCAGATCGGCGCGGGCGGCCTGCCGTCGTGGGTATGGTTCTTCTTCGCGGGCGTCGTTGGCCTGGCGACCAGCGTCGCGTTCGTCTACATCACGCAGTACTACACCGCCGGATCGTTCCGGCCCGTTCGCGAGATCGCTGAGGCCAGCAAGACCGGTCCGGCGACGAACATCATCAGCGGCACGGCCGTCGGCTTCGAGACGACCGCGGTAACCGCCATCACGATCTCGATTGCTCTCTTCGCGAGCTATCTGCTCGGCGAACAGGGGCTGGCCGGGGTCGAAGGTGTGCGGTCCGGGATCGGCGGCATCTTCGGCACCGCCGTCGCGACCATGGGCATGCTCATGACGACGGCCTACATCCTCGCCATGGACACGTTCGGGCCGATCACCGACAACGCCGGCGGCATCGCCCAGTTCAGCAAGGCCGATGCGAAGGCCCGCGAGATCACCGACCGCCTGGACGAGGTGGGCAACACCACGAAGGCGCTGACCAAGGGCTATGCGATCGCATCGGCCTCGCTGGCAGCGTTCCTTCTGTTCAGTGCGTACATCGACAAGGTCAACCTGATCCAGGAGCGTCGGGGCGGGCCGCTCATCGAGTCGGTCAACCTGGCCGACGTCCACGTGTTCATCGCCGCGCTCATCGGCGCGACGCTCGTGTACTTCTTCAGCAGCCTCGCGATCCGGGCGGTCGGGACCGCCGCGCAGGCGATCATCGTGGAGGTGCGCCGGCAGTTTCGCGAGATGCCGGGGATCATGGATTACACCCAGCGTCCCGACTATGCACGGGTGGTGGACATCACCACGCGTGCGGCGCTGCGCCAGATGATCCTGCCCGGGGCCGTGGCGGTTGCCACGCCGATCGTGGTCGGCCTCCTTCTTCGCCAGGAGGCCGTCGCCGGCCTGCTCATGGTGGGAACGATCTCCGGAGTGCTGCTCGCCACCGTGCTCAATAACGGCGGCGGAGCATGGGACAACGCGAAGAAGTACATCGAGGCCGGCAACCTGAAGGACGCCGATGGCAACGTGCTCGCCAAGGGATCGGATGCGCACGCGGCCGCCGTCGTCGGCGACACCGTGGGCGACCCGTTCAAGGACACGGCCGGTCCGTCGCTGCACGTCCTGGTGAAGCTGCTGGCCACCATCAGCCTGGTCCTGGCGCCGCTCTTCATTCGATAGCACCCAACTGGCTCCGGGTATATGCGTAACTATTCCCGAGCTCAGAGGAATACGAATGGACCTCGTCATCCAGGCCGCGCTCGTCGGGCTCCTGCAGGGCCTGACCGAGTTCATTCCGATCAGCTCATCGGCGCACCTCGAGCTTGCGCCGTGGATCGCTGGCTGGCAGACCGATGGGCTCGTCGGGAGCCTCGCGTTCGATGTCTTCCTCCACCTCGGGACCCTGGTCGCGCTCCTGATCTACTTCGCCCGCGACTGGATTCGTTACATCAGTGCGTGGCTGGCGAGCGTGCGGGAGCGGCGCGTCGGGGAAGATCCGGATCGACGCATCGCCTGGCTACTGATCATCGCCACGATTCCGGCGGCGATCATCGGCTTCGCGCTGGAGAGATTCATCGAGGAGACGTTCCACGGCGACAGCGACGGGGCACGGTTGGCGATCGCCGCCTTCCTCGTGGTCGGCGCCGCCGCCCTGTGGCTGGCGGACCGGTTCGGCGGTCACCGCCGTGAGATGGCGGATCTGACGACGTCGACGGCACTCACCATCGGTGTGAGCCAGGCGCTGGCGCTGCTCCCGGGGATCAGCCGATCGGGGGCCACGATCACCGCCGGACGCGCGCTCGGACTGACGCGCGAGGCGGCTGCCAGGTTCAGCTTCCTTCTTGCGACGCCGGTCACGTTCGGGGCTGGACTCTACGGCTCCCGCAGGCTGCTGACCGAGCCGCACACCGGGAACGAGTGGCTCGCCATCGGTGTCGGCTTCGTCGTTGCCGCGCTCTCGGGACTGCTGGCCATCGGCTTTCTCCTCGCCTGGCTGCGTCGCCGCTCATTGACGATCTTCAGCCTGTACCGGGTCGGATTCGCGCTTGTTATCGTGGTGCTGGTGGTGGTCGGTCGCTGAGCCGTGCCCATCGCCCTGTCGTCTCGTAGCTTCCAGCGCTGATCGGCAACTGCCGCCCGCCCGTGGGCTTTGACTTGAGCACGCGCCGCGCCTACAATCGCGCGGCCGCCGGCACCGCCGGGGGCGCCTGGCCCATCGGGTACGGCCAGCTTCAGGAGATGCGCCACATTCGGCGGGCCTGGAGCGTTTTTTGTTATCGGACAGCGGACTCCTGGCCTCGTCGAACCCACGATGAGCCGACTCTCGCTCTAAGGGATCCGCAGGAGGAAGAGGGGGCGCAGCATGAATACCAAGCCTGTCTACCTCACCGCTGAGGGACTCGCCAAGCTCAAGGTCGAGCTTCACGAGCTCATCACCGTGGATCGCCCGCGCGTCGCGGCACGCATCCACGAAGCCAAGCTGGACGGGGACCTCTCCGAGAATGCGGAATACGAGGACGCCAAGCAGGAGCAATCATTCCTGGAAGGGCGCATCGCCACCCTGGAGCTCCAGCTGCGCAACGCAGCCGTCATCGAGAAGGTGAACGGCGACAGCGTGGGCATCGGCTCGAAGGTCGTCATCAAGGGTGACGATGGCGAGGAGACCTTCACCATCGTCGGCTCCGCGGAGGCCGCCCCGCGGGATGGCCGCATCAGCAACGAGTCGCCGGTCGGCGCCGCGCTGATGGGCCACAAGAAGGGCGAAACGGTCGTGGTCCAGGCACCGGCCGGACCGATCGAATACAAACTCGTTCGCATCGGCTGACGGGCGACCGTGTTCTGGGCTGACGAGCTCGCCGCGTCGGCGACCGGCCCGCAGGTCGTCAACGACTCGAAGACTCCCTCCGGCACCGTCCACGTGGGCAGCCTGCGCGGCCCGGTGGTGGTCGATACCATCGCCCGCGCCCTGCGCGATGCGGGCGTGCCGGTCGAGCTGCGCTACGGCGTCGACGACCTCGATCCGATGGATGCGCAGGCGCTCCTCACCCCGGATGCGATCGAGCAGTTCATGGGCGTGCCGCTCTCGAAGGTCCCCGATCCCGCGGGCGACTGTCACCACTCGTACGCGCGCCACTTCGGGCAGGTCTTCATCGACACCTTCGACGGCCTGGGCATCCGCCCCGACGTCTATTACTGGATGAGCGAGATCTATGGCTCGGGCGCCATGGACCGATACATTCGGAGCGCCCTCGATGCCGCCGCAACGATCCGTGAGATCTACGTGCGCGTGGCGAAGGTCCGTCATCCCGAGGAGTGGCACCCGCTGATGGTGATCTGCGACAACTGCGGGCGGATCGGGACCACGATCGTCACCGGCTGGGACGGCGAACGCGTGTCATACGAGTGTCGGCCGGACCTGCGCGAGTGGGCCAAGGGATGCGGCCATGCCGGAGAGACCTCTCCGTTTGGTGGTCGCGGCAAGATGCCCTACAACGTTGACTGGGCAGCCAAGTGGGACCTGTTCGGCGTGACGATCGAGCCCGCCGGCAAGGACCTTTCGACCGCGGGCGGCTCGAGGGATCGATCGGACGCGATCGCCCGCGAGGTCTTCGGCAATGAGCCGCCGCGAAACGTGCCGTACGAGTTCCTCAACATCGGCGGCAGGAAGATGTCGACCTCGAAGGGACTCGGCGCGTCCGCGGCGCGGATCGCCGACGTCATCCCGTCCGAGCAGCTGCGACTTCTCTTCCTGCGCCCGAAGCCGAATACGGCCATCGAGTTCGACCCCCATGGGACCGATGCGATCCCGCGCCTGTTCGACGAGTCCGACCGCCTTGCCGCCGCAACCACTGGTCGGGAGGTGCGCGGCGAGCTTCCGGCCGATCACGAGCGGCTATTTGGCTTCAGCCTCGTCGAGCCGGACGCGGATGTTGCGTCCGAGGCCGCCGCCTATCGCCCGGCATTCAGTCACCTGGCGTTGCTCGAGCAGATCCCCGGCGTGGACCTCGTGGAACGGGTGACGGCGGAGAAGGGCGCGCCACTGACCGAGCGCGAACGCACGGGGCTCGAGGGACGTCGTGGCGCTGCACGTGCGTGGCTCGAGGCCTATGCCCCCGAACGCGCGCGCCTCGCGGTGCAACGCGACGCCCTGCCATCGGCCGTATCCGAGCTGGATGCCGCGCAGCGCGTCTACCTGGCCGCCCTTGCTCCGGCCCTCGAGGCGGGGGAGTGGGACGGCGAGTCGGCGCAGGCCGCAATCTTTGCCGTCGCGAAGGATCTCGACCTCCCGGCCGGACGGGCGTTTGCCGCGCTCTACCTCGCGTTCCTCGGACGCGCATCGGGACCACGCGCCGGCTGGCTGCTGGCGGCTCTCGATCTGCGATTCGTGATCGCTCGCCTGCGCGAGGCATCGGCATGAGCGTCGGGCTCCAGCGGCTGCGCGATGATGCCGATCTCCTGCGCCGCGCGACCGTGGACAAGGGTGAGGACGCCGGGGTCGTGGACCGGGCGCTGGCCCTGGACGAGCGCCGCCGCGACCTGCTGGCCAATGGCGATGCCCTCAAGGCGGAGCGCAACGCCGCGAGCAAGCGCATCGGCGAGGCAATTCGCAGCGGCAGCGATCCGGAAGGGACCGATGTTGCCGAGCTCAAGCGCGCCTCCACCGACGTCGCGGAGCGAGTGACGAGCATCGACGCCGAGCTCACCACGGTCCAGTCGGAACTGGACGACGCCATGTTGCGCATCCCGAATCCGGCCGATTCGGATGTCCCGGTCGGCGGCGAGGAGGCGAATGTCATCGTCCGCACCTGGGGCCATCCGCTGCCACGCGACGAGCGCCGCCCGCACTGGGAGCTCGCCGAAGCACTCGGCATGATCGATACCGCGCGGGGCGCCAAGATCACCGGTTCGGGCTGGCCCGTCTACCTCGGCGCCGGGTCGAACCTCCAGCGCGCGCTCATCAGCTGGTTCCTTGACGTCCACACGCGTGAGACCGGAATGACCGAGGTCTGGCCACCGGTGCTCGTCAACGCCGATTCGGTCCGCGGCACGGGTCAGATTCCGGACAAGGAGGACCAGATGTACGTCGTGACGCGCGACGACCTCTACCTCATCCCGACCGCGGAGGTCCCCGTCACCAACCTTCATCGCGACGAGATTCTCGAAGCTGCCGCGCTCCCGGTTCGCTACGCGGCCTACTCAGCCTCATTCCGGCGCGAGGCTGGGGCGGCCGGCCGAGACACCAGGGGCATCCTCCGCGTCCACCAGTTCGACAAGGTCGAGATGGTCAGCCTCGTTCGGCCGGAAGATTCCAACGCGGAGCTCGAGTGGCTCACCGAGCGCGCCGAGTCTCTCCTTCAGAGGCTCGGCCTGGCCTACCGGGTCGTGCTCATGAGCACCCGGGAGATGGGCTTCGTCCAAGCCCGCAAATACGATCTCGAGGTCTGGGCACCAGGAGTCGAGCGCTGGCTCGAGGTCAGCAGCGTGAGCAACTTCCGCGACTACCAGGCCCGACGCATGGCGATCCGATATCGGCCCGGGAAGAGCGCCCGGCCCGAGCTCCTCCACACGCTCAACGGATCTGCGCTCGCACTTCCGCGCACGGTGGCCGCCATCATCGAGACCAATCAGCAGCCCGATGGCAGCGTAGATATCCCCGACGTGCTGCGGCCGTACCTCGGCGGCCGCGAGTCCATCGGTCCGTAAATGATCAGCATGAGACCCCAACGCGATACCATGTCGGCCGCGCGGAGGGGTGGCAGAGTGGACGAATGCATCGGTCTTGAAAACCGACGTGGGTGCAAGCCCACCGTGGGTTCGAATCCCACCCCCTCCGCCAATCTGAGCACGAAAGCGCCCGTCCGATGTCCTCCGCGACGAGGTGTAGGAACCGAACGGGCGAACGGTTTGACAGCCACGTGGACATTCACGGCCTTTCAGCCCACCGCCTCCATCTTCGTCGCGGCTTCGCGCTGGAGATCCGGGATGACGCCGGACAAGAACTCCAGCACCCGCGCAGACGGGCCGTCCATCCAATGGAGGTCATCGACGGCCACGAGCACCGGTGACCGCTCCGACAATCTGCGAAGGGCACTCAGCGTTGCCATTGATACGGCGCGCTGATCGGGCGGTCCGTCATCGGGCTCGGCCAACAGCACGGTGACACTAAGCGCTCGGTGCTGAGGGCTGGGGAGGCGCAGATCCGGATCGTCCACCACTCCTTCGTGAAGATCGCCGAGTGCCGCATAGGCCAGCGACTCTTCCGATCGACGGGTTGGACCTCGGACACCTCGGTACCCGATCTCCCGGGCGGCAACAACGGTGGCGCGCCACAACGTCGTGTTTCCGGCCCCGATATCGCCCTCGATCATAAGCGCCGCCGGTCCCTGCCGCACCTCCTCGAGCGTCGCCTTGGCGAAGCCGAACCCCTATGTCGCCGCGTCACTCACGCCGAGACACTGCGGTTTCCCGTAATGGAATGACTGATGGGGTCGGCGTAGGGTCGATGTCAGAGCGCTCAAGCCCTAGCGGCAACACGTGCCGTTCCATTTAGGAGCAACAAGACGATGAAACGCCTAGTTGCCATCGTGCTGTCGATTGGGGAGCCGGCATCGCGAAAGGTAAGGGGAAATGGCTCGTTTGACGGTCGTGAATGACGACCCGGCGCTGCTGGACGTCATGGGCGAAATCCTGCGAGGCCACCGCTACGTGATCACTCTGATCGAGAGCGTCCAGGACGACCTTCTGCAGCGGATCCGTCGGTCCGAGCCAGACCTCCTGATGATCGACCTGCGGCACGGCGACGATGGTCGCCGCGGTTGGGACGATGGTCGCCGCGGTTGGGAGATCGTGCGGGAGCTCTGGCGTACTTCAGGACGCGAGCACATGCCAGTCGTCTTATGCAGTACTGATATCCCGGCGCTGAGCGAGGTGCAGCCAGAACTCGAGGTCGCCGGTGACGTCGCGATTCTCGAATTGCCCTTCGAGGTCCACGAAGTAATCGAATCGATTCAAACACTCCTCGGCAGACGGGAGGCCTCGACATGCAGCTAGGACCGAACATGAAGCGACTCGGGGAGATGGACGTTGCCGACTCGCTGCAGCCACGCGTGATCGTCGGCCCCGGCGACCTGATGACATGGGAGGTGTGTGCGTCAGTGGACAGCGACGGCATCACCCTCGACGTGATTGGCCGTGGGTCGGATCTCGAGGCCGCCGCCGCGTCCGCCATGGCGGTGTTGACTCAGAACGGCTCGACGCTGGAGACCCCGGTGGAGAACGCTTCTACCATGCCGCCGGAAGGTGACGCGGCCTATGAGTCACACGCCTGAGGCAGTTCCGCGACACCGCATCCAGAACCACACGCAATGTTGGAGTACATCCATGCACCCATCCGCTACGCGCGTCGTTTACCGGGTTCAACCGTACCTTCTCGAATTGAGCACCGACGGCTCCGTCGTCGCTGGATTCGGACCATTCACGCCGGGAACGGAGCCAAGCCTCGCTGAATGCACCGCCGACACTCAGGTGCAAGATGCCGAGATCCTTGATCGCCTCACGCGGCTCCTGCGGATCAGCCCGGACTTGCCGGCTGCTGAAGACTCCCTGGCTGGTGGCTGAGGCATCGGAGTCGGAGTGGACGCGTGGATTGTTCCCGCCATCGTGATCTTGCTCAGCGCACTGGCCGTCGATCGCACGCGCGCCTACCGCGCGCTCCCCGTGCTCCTGAATCGGCTGCGAGGGCGCTCGCGCTCCGCGCCGCCGCAGGCTCTGGGAGTAGACTCGAAGAAGCTGCCACCAGTCCAGATCAATCGGGCGGACTTGGCCGAGAGAGAGAACGAATCACGCCATGGAGAAGGGCATCAGCGCCGTCGAGGGCGTTGCAAGGGACCGTGACCCCGACCGCTCGCTGCTGCAGGAGCTCGTCGCTCACCTGCGGCACCACCTCACTCCACTTCGCGAAGAGTGGACGCACCGCATCACGGAAGCGCAGCTGTTACGGGTCATGACGGCCGACGAAATCTTCTCCGAAGTCACTGCGGTCTACGACAATTAATGAGGTCGCTATCGATTCCGGCCCTGGCGAAGGCCCCACGGTGACCATGAAGAAGTGGTGCGGCTTCGACGAGGTCGCGGCGTTCCTGGACCACGGAACGTAGGTCGGCCCCGAGACAAGGCGTCGCGCGATCGTTCCGCGGGATGTGAGCCAGTGGGACGGCTCGCCAAGCGACGATGAGCTGCTTTGCCGTTTCCACCGACATCGGCAAATGGTAACGGCCTGCCGCGCGGGATGTAGTGTCGGCCGTCGAATTGTCGTCCCATTGCGCGTCGCGGCTCCGTCCACGGCCATCGGGCCACCAGGAGCATTCCGTCAAACTGCGCTATTGGCGACCTGTTCGGTCGCGACAAACGAGTATCGCGGCGGCAACGGCGAGCGGACCGAGTACCACCCCTGCGTCGCCTGGGATCGCCTGGCCGAAATCTGCGGCCAGATCCTCTCGCTGGCACCAAAGACTGCGGGTTCCCGTAATGGAATCGAGCGGCTCCGACGGCTATGGTGCCGAAGATGCCGGCTTGGACGCTCGGCGGCCGAACAGGAACCAAGAGGCACGTCGGCACATTAGGAAGCGGAAGGCTCGACAGCCTCCGCGCAAGCGGGAAGGAACGGTTCATATGGCTCGTAAGAAACAGAGCACGCGAACGAATAGTGATAGTACGGATTTGTGGACATACCGCGACTCCGACTCGTGGGGCACCGTCGACATGACGGGGTTCGACATTGAGGCCACCGACGGCTCGATCGGCACTGTCGATGAGGCGACCTACGACGCGGGCAAGAGCTACGTTGTGGTGGACACGGGCCCATGGATCTTCGGCAAGAAGGTCGTGCTCCCCGGCGGCGCGATCCAGCGGGTGGACGCTGCGGATCGCCGAGTCTGGGTCGATCTGACCAAGACTCAGATTGAAAACGCGCCGGAGTTCGATGAGCTTCGATACCGTGACGACGACTACCGCACTGAGATCGGCGGATACTATTCCGGCCACGCTGAGACCGATCGGGGCTATACGGATACCGGGCGCGGCGCTGACGACAAGGACCGCGTTGTGCTCGAACGCAGCGAGGAGCGCCTGACCGTCGACAAGCACACCGAACAAGCTGGCAACGTCCGGGTCGGCAAGCGGGTCGTCGCCGAGGAGCAGTCGGTCGACGTGCCGGTCACGCGCGAGGAAGTCACGATCACCCGCCGAGCCGTCGATCGCCCTACGACGGATGAGGCGTTGACCGATGCATCGGTTGATATGCCAGTCTACGAAGAGCGGGTGCGGACCGGCAAGGAAGCCCGCGTCGTCGAGGAATTGGAGCTCGGCAAGACCGCCAAGACCGACACGGAGCGTGTCACTGACACGGTGCGACGCGAAGAGTTCGATATTGAAGGCGACGACGTCGTTCGGAACACGTAATCGGCTGGTAGCCGGTCCTTCGTAGCCTTCCTCGGGGAGCCGCCGCGAAGCCCGAAACGTCCGACCGATCCGCTAGCAGGTCGTTCGGCAAAGTCGGGATGGCGGCGGCTCCTGACAGCCCTATCTGACAGGCACGCTGGCGATACGGGCCGTCAATGAAGGACACCTGCGGCGGCAGCACTGAGCAACAAGGGGTACCAGCGAGGGTCGAGCCCGCTGACCGTCAGATCGGTACCCAGGAGACCCTGCAGCCCTTAGTCGCTCGAATTGCTCTGTGTCGCCATACCCTCCTGATCGCGCGAACGACCAGTGCGAGTGCCATGGCCGCGGAGTTCTAACGACCCGTGCCCGTGCGACGCCCGTGCACATCCCCATGACATCGACCGCGAGTTCCGGTCGAGATGCGCCGTCTGATGCAATGGAGGCCTGTCCCTCGGAGGTAGAGGCACCCGGTTGCGCGGGCGGAGGATCCGATCAGGGCTCGAGACCCGGAACCTCGTGGTGGATACGGCAGCGGGCCTCGTACGTCTCGTCGCCCATCCCGCCGATCACGATGAGCGGTGAATCGGCCCCTGCGGCCATGCCGTCGATGAGCCGCTGCGTTCGCGTCGCCGGCTCGCCGCAGACCATGCAGATGGCGGTCAGCTTCGTCACCTGATCGGCGAGCGCCAGGAGCCGCGGCATGGTTCCGAATGGAACACCGCGGAAGTCTCGGTCGAGGCCGGTGACCACGACCTGCTTACCGAGCCGAGCCAGGCGCTCCACGACGTCGGGCAGCCGGTCGTCGAAGAACTGTCCTTCCTCGATGGCCACGATATCGGCTTCGGTGACCGCCGCCTCGATCTCGGTGGACGCGTCGACCGTGATGGCGTGATGCTGGGCCCCCGACCGCGAGATGACGGTGACGCGATCGGTCCGCGTGTCCAGCCGTGGCTTGACGAGCAGGACGCGCCGGCCCGCGATCGAAAAGCGCCGCAGCAGGCGAAGCATCTCGTCGGTCTTGCCGCAGAACATGCAGCCGGCGATCACGTGAACCCAGCCGTGCGTGTAGAACATCGGTCGAGCGAGTCTACGCAAGCTCGACACATGCAGGATGCCCGCCGCTGCGTACACGTCACATGAGCCATATGCGCGAGACTCGCTCGGCCCCATTGGGTTTGCTGTTGCCGCGCTGTCCACGCTGACCTGACCCGACGCACTCGCGAGGTCTCCGCGCGCGTCCATTAGATGCGGTTCCCTCCGCGTGAAGGGTCCCGGTTCCGCTTCGGCGGGCCGGGGCCCTTTCCATGACCCCTACCGCCTCCGGCGAATGCTCAGCCCGCGGACCTGACGCGCGGTGGTTCCACCGCTCAGCGGCGCTCGCCAGTCCGATGCGGTGGGCAGGTGTGGCAGACGCTATTCGTCCTGGAGCAGATAGCGCCGCTCAGCGGCGGTAGGGTGAGGCGCCGGGGTCAGGCCCCGAGTGCGGCAACCATGACCGGGTCACTCGTCGGCCGATCGACCCGCTCTGTCTCGACCGTCACCGCGAAGGTGGCGGCGTCGTCGAGGTCCTGTTCGAGCGTCACGACGGCGACACCATCCGTGTTGTCCAGTGTCCCGACCGCGACGGGATTGCCAGCGGCGTCCATCAGCCACAGCTCATACAGCTGACCGGCTGCGAGCTCGGCGAGCCCGTCGGCCAGGAACAGTGCCTCGTTGCCGTTCTGGATGACCCAACCGCGACCGGCGTCGCCCTCGGCGACGTAGGCCGCGTCGGCCGATGCCACGGCGCGCAGGGCCGCATCGCGATCGGACAGCTGGCCGTTCAGGGTGATTCCCCACGCTCCCAGGCCGACCGCGGCGGCCAGCCCGACGGCGGCAACGGCAGATGGCATGGCGCCGAACTGCCACCAGGGGCGTCGGGGCGTCGTCATCGGTTCGATCACCGCGGTTCGTCGCCCGGGTGAAACGGCCGTCGACCGATGCTCCTGCGGCGTCTCGGCGATCGTCGCCATCAATCGACCGCGGAGGGCGGCCGAGGGAACGGCGGGCTCGAGCGTAGCCGGGATCAGCGATGCGGCCGCGATCAGCTCGCGCGCCTCGTCATGCGGCTCCGTGCAGAAATCCAGGTGCTGCTCGATCGCGTCGATCTCACGCCCCTCCGCGGCGCCCAGGCCGTACGCCGGAGCGACTTCGTCGAAGGTCTGGCAATCAATGTCGAGCTGGATGGTCATCGGCTCAGATCCTTGCGCAGCGACGCGTCAACGAAGTGCAGGGGTGCGGCCGTCGTCCCGGTCAACGCCTCGCGCAGCTTCCCCAGGGCCAGGCGCAGCCTCCCGTTGGCGGTTCCCGCGGGTACGCCGGTGAGGTCCGCGACCTCGCGGTACGTGTAGCCCTCGAAGTAGGCGAGCTCGAGCGCACGGCGTTGGTCATCGGGCAGCGACGCCATGGCAGCCCGCAGGTCCGCGGCAGATGCACGGGAGAGCGCATCCTCCATCGTCGGGTTCGGACCGGTTCGCAGAAGCGATCGCTCATCCGCGTCATCCACGTCGATGCTGACGCGTCGCGCGCGCACCCGATCGATGGCTCGATTGCGAACCACTGTCATGAGCCACGCGCGCAATGCTCCCCGCTCCGCGTCGAAGCGGTCGATCTTGCGCCAGACTGCGACGAACGCGTCGTGCACGACATCCTCTGCTTCCTCCCGGCTTCCGACGACACGAAGGGCCGTGGCGGTCGCTGTGCCCGCATAGCGGTCATACAGCTCACCGAGCGCCTCCGTGTCGCCGATCCGGATACGATCGGCCAGTTGAGCGTCCGCACGACGATCGTCGTTCACACCACGCTCGCAGAAGGAACGGTCGCGCGGGTCCGGCGCATCATTGCGTCAGTCATCAACTGCCGCGAGCGCCTCAGCGGGCAGGCCGAGCTCCGCCGCCAGAGCTGAATGAAGGAGTGAGGCCGCGGGGTGCTTCCCGGTCAGCAGATTGATCGATTCCGAGCTTGCCCTCAGGAACGCCGCCTGGCCGTTTACCGCAGTGCCTCCCTGTGCCCTCGTCGCGTCCATGAGCGGCGTCGACGCACGGTTGAGGACGAGGTCGAGGAGATAGCGGTCGGGAGGCAGCAGGTCAGCGGCGATCGGCGAGTCGTCACCATCCGCCCCGATGCCGCTGGCATTCACGAGCAGTTCGGCACGCGCCAGCTCCGCCTCGATGATCGCGTCGTGCCACGGTCGCGCACGAAGCTCCATGTTTCGGGCGGTACGCGAGAAATGTGCCACGAGCGCCTCGGCCTTGTGGAGGTGACGGTTCAGCACGGCGACATGCTGGAATCCTGCTCCGATGAGGACGGCCACGACGGCCCGCGCGCCGCCGCCGGCGCCGAGCACGACGGCGTTGCGCGGCCACTTCCCGCGCACCTTCGGCAGGATCGAGATCAGCCCCGCTCGGATGCCATCCGCGTCCGTGTTGTGGCCTCGGAGACGCCGCTCATCCCGCACGAAGACATTGACCGCTCCGCTGATGCGCGCGTCTTCGGAGAGCGCATCGGAGAGTGGGGGAGCCTTCTCCTTGTGTGGCGAGGCAAGGAGCACGCCGGCGAAGGCGTCGTCTTCCCGAATCTCACGGAGCGCGTCAGCGAGCTGATGGGGTCGACGCTCCCATTGCTCGATCTCCAGCCGCGCCCCAATGTCGCCGATGGCAGCGCGAAGGACGCCTTCGAGCGGCGTGTCGGTCAGGGGATAGCCGATAATCGGGAGGCGGGTTGCAGGCATCTCGGACACGCTACGGATGGGTACAGGAAGCAACGAACAGCCAGGGACGGGTCCGTTGATGGCGAGCCCCCATGCTATCATCGGCGCCGTTCGGAGAGGTCGCATAGTGGCCTAGTGCGGCGGTTTGCTAAACCGTTGAAGGGGGTAAACCTCTTCCGAGGGTTCGAATCCCTCCCTCTCCGCCAGCGCGTGTGCCCGTAGCTCAGTGGATAGAGCGTTAGGTTGCGGACCTAAAGGTCGGAGGTTCGAGTCCTCTCGGGCACGCCACACTTTGAGCACGAAAGAGCCCCCATCCGGGGGCTCTCGTCGCGTCTGGCGGACCGAATGGTCACGGAATGGTCACAGACTGACGGCCTCGTCGATGAGCGCCGCGATCCTCGAGGCCGCATCGGCCTGCATGCCTGGCACCGCGTGCGAATACAGGTCGAGTGTCATGATCACGCTGCTGTGGCCGAGCCGCTCCTGCACCACCTTCGGATGGATGCCGGCTGCCAGCGCGAGGGTGGCGTGGGTATGCCTAAGATCATGGAGTCGGATGATCGGCAGTCGGAACTTGCGGACCAGACGCTCGAACCGGCCGCTCATTGAGTCGGGGTCCATCGGGGAGCCGTCGGCCCGCGCGAAGACGAGGTCGGCGTCCTCATCGTATGGACCGAACCGCGGACGGATGACCGCCTGCGCCTTGCGATGCGTCGCCAGTGCGCCGACCGTCGCTGGGTCCAGCGCGATTGATCGTCGACCCTTCGAGGTCTTCGGCGGGCCGTAGGTGAATCCGCTGTCCCCGCGGACGCGCTGCTGAACGACCTGGACGCGACCGCCGTCGAGGTCGACGTCGTGCCAGCGTAAGCCGAGCAGCTCCCCGCGGCGCATCCCAGTCGTCGCGGCCAGTCGCCACAACGGGAACCGTTCGTCGTCCGCGACCGCTGTGAGAAACGACGACAACTGGTCGGCCGACCACGTCTTCATCTCGGGACGGTCGCGGTGCAGACGGTGCGCACCATCCGCGGGATTGTGCGACAGCATCCGGTCCTCGACGGCGTCGTGGAGCGCCTTGCGCAGCGTCAAGTGGACGTTGTGGACCGTCTTCGCGTTCAGCGGTCCGGCGCTCGGCGAGCCTTGCTCGGCGATGTCCTGGTAAGCCGCTTTGACGGCGGCGCGGTTCAACTGCTGGAGCGGGAGCGACCCGAGTCGGGGAACTAGGTGACGTCTCACGTTCAGTTCGTATCCCCGCCACGTCCCGCCGCGGACGGCCGGCGGACGGACCGATTGGAGCCACGTCTGGAGGTACTGGCCGACCGTCTGGCGCGACGGCTCGACAAAGCGCCCAGACGTCGCCGCCGACGACTGGAGCGCGTGCATCGCCTCGACGGCTTGAGCCTTGGTGGCGAACCCTCCAGCGCGCCGCTGTTCACGCGGTGCGCCGGGGGGCGCGACGTCAACGATGTAGCTCCACGTCGAGCGGTCGGAGCCGCAGGAACAACGCCGCTCCTGAACGCGCATGCCGCACTTGGTGCAGCGTCGGAACACTCGACCCTGTCTCATCCTGGGTATCCCTTTCTTGCTGGTGGCAACAAGCGCATGGTGCGCGCCCGCGCGACCCACTTTGCGGCTGCGGACTTCGTGACCGAGAAGTGATCGGCCACAGCTTTCGTCGGGGCATCCGACACGGCGAGGGCATCGCGGTACACGGTGGCGACGTTGACGAAGTGCTGCGGGCCGTAGCCCTTGCGTCCCCTACGGGGTGTCGCGGACTCCCACGACGTCGCCTTGACGTTCTTCTCGACCTGCTCGCGCGCCCGCGCATCGTCATCGGGCCTCGTCCCTGAACGCAACACCGGGACGCCGTCGGCGACCATCCGGTAAAAGTCACGGAACTCTGACCGCGCCTCATCGACGATCTGACCGAGCGCAAACTCGCGCAGAGTGGCAGTCGTGAGCCTGGTGGGGAATAACGCTTCCGCATCGCGTAGGCGGCCCCACGCCGACCCTTCGTTGTCATTGGTGTGGGCCTGAGACCGCAGCTCCAAGCCGACGCACTCCCACCGGCCTTCGAGCCAGCCGAACCAGAGCTTCACGCCCCACGGCCCTCGCTCGGGATCTGGCCATAAGAGGTCGATGTCCTGCGGCTCTTCGAAATAGAAATAGCCCATGCGGGCATGGTGACGATTCGGGAATGATCTGTCAACGACATACCCGAAATACGCCGATTGAGTGATTAGGGAATGGGTTGACGGTACATTCCCGAATCATCACCATCGGTCCATGGAGATCGAAGTGCTTACGGAGTTGTCTGGCATCCGAGCCCTCGTCGGCAGCGGCGCCGCTAGGTCGATTCGCATAGCAGCGGGACTTTCGCTCGGCGAGGTCGCCAAGGCCGTCGGCGTGTCGCCGACCACCGTGCTGCGCTGGGAGAACCGGCAGCGAATCCCACAAGGCGAACCAGGCGTCGCTTACGGTCGGCTGTTGGTCGCGCTCATGACCCAACAGGGTCAACGGCGCCAGAAGGTCATCTCGTGAACCTCGTCGACGCTCCCGACGTGCTGACGGTTGAGGAGGCTGCACGCATTGCGCGCGTTGGTCGGAATGCGATGTACCTGGCCGTGCAGCGGGGCGACGTCTTCAGCGCCCGCATCGGCAAGAGCATCCGCATCCCCAAGGCGGAGCTGGGGCGCTTCCTCAACGGAGCGGCGCCTATCGAATAGCGCGCCACACAGACGAATCGCGCCCGCCGCTGCTACCCGGCAAACGCGATTCGTCGAACGGACAACCCCCACGGTAGCCGATCACGCAAGGAACGGACAGAAAATGACAACCATGAAGTTCAGCGCCCCCCAGGCGCTGCCCCCTGGCCGCTACCCGGCCACGCTCGTCGACATCACCGAAGGTGAAGGGGGGAAGTTCGGCCCCTACATCGACTGGTCGTTCGAGGTCGAAGACCCCGACGGCCGTGGCAAGACGATCGGCCGCCGAACCTCGACAAAAACCGGCAGCGGTTCGATCGCACGCGTGCTGGTCGAGTCCATGCTCGGTCGCAGCGTCGAGCTCGATGAGGAGGTCGACCTCGACGCCCTCATCGGCAAGGTCTGCGAGCTCGAAGTCGAGCCGAACCAGAACGGGTACGACAGTGTCACTAACGCGCATCCCATCATCCCCGGCGGGACGATCACGCGCGCAGACGTCGACGAAATCCCGTTCTAGCGATGGCAGCGCTCAGCGAGTTCCTCGCGCTTCACGACAACGTCCGACGCTCCGGCGATGGTTTCGTCATGCGCTGTCGCGCGCATGAAGACCGCGAGAACTCGCTGAGCGCAAAGCAGGCGGACGGGAAGATCCTGGCGCACTGCTTCGCCGGCTGCGAGACCGAGTCCATCGTGGCGGCCATCAGCTGGTCGCTGAAGGACCTGTTCCTTGAGCCGAAGTCGAACGGGGCGCGACTGGTCCGCCGGTCGCGTCCCTCCCTGCACTGGGAGATCAAGGACACAGACGGCCAGGTCGTCGCCATCCATGAGCGGGTCGAGACGCCGGACGGCAAGACGTTCGTCTGGCGACGCCCGGACGGTAAGGCCGGCTTGAACGGCACCCCGATGTCCGAGCTGCCGCTCTACGGCAGCGAGCTCGCGAGCACCTGGCGCGTCGACGAGCCCATCGTCGTTACGGAAGGGGAGAAGGCCGCGGACGCTGTACGGACAGCCGGCCTCGCCTCGGTCGGGACCGTGTGCGGCTCATCCAGCACCCCCGGCGACGGGGCACTGTCGGCGCTCATCGGCTGTGACGTCGTGTTGTGGCCGGACGCTGACGATGGTGGTCGGGCGCATATGGAGCGCGTCGCTCAGCGCCTCGCGCCGTTCGTGTCGAGCCTGCGCATCGTCGACTGGCCCGACGCTCCGCCCAAGGGTGATGCCGCCAACGCGTTCCCGCCCCGCATCCGCGAGCTGGTGACCAGTGCCGAGCCGTACGGTCAGGCTGAGCCGATCGACGGCAGCCTCGCCGAGGCGCTCGACGCCGTGCTCGCTCACCTCCGGCGCTTCGTGTCCTTCAGCGACGCCGCCCAGCCGATCGCGGTCGCGCTGTGGGTCGCACATACGCACGTCTACGACCGGGGCGAGACGAGCCCCATCTTGTGGATCCGCTCGGCGGCGCCGCAGTCAGGCAAGACGAGGCTCATCGAGACCATCGAGCACCTCGTGCAGCGTCCATGGAAGGACATGCGGCCATCCGAAGCCGTCCTGTACCGGCGCACTCATCGCGACCATCCGACCCTGCTCCTCGACGAGGTCGACGCGGTCTTCAAGGACAAGTCGAACCAGTTCGAGGGCTTGCGTGCCTTCTTGAATGCCGGCAACAGACGCGGCGTGACGGTCTCTCGGTGGAACCAGGCGCGCAATGACCTGGACAGTTTCGAGGTCTTCACTCCGAAGGCCATCGCCGGCCTCGGCAGCGTGCCGGACACGGTCGCGACGCGCGCCATCCCCGTCGTCATGCAGCGTCGCTCCAAGGCTGAGCGCATCGAGCGCCTACGCGAGCGCAAGGCGCGCGAGCTCGGCGCTCCGCTCCGCGATGCCCTTGCCGCCCACGTTCGGACCATCGAGGCACTCCACCTCCCCGATGAAGCGCTCCCCGACGAGCTCGGCGATCGTCAGCAGGACAGTTGGGAGCCGCTGCTCGCCATCGCAGATGCTGCCGGCGGTCAGTGGCCGGAGCAGGCCCGCAAGGCCGCCATCGCGCTCCACGTCGGAACCGATACCACCGACGAGCAGGACTACGGCATCCGTCTGCTGGCTGATACGCGGGTCATCTTCACGACCTCCACTGAGCCATGGCTCAAGACGACGAACCTCATCGACGAGCTCGTCAAGTTCGACGAATCGCCGTGGGGCGACCTCCGTGGCCGGGCACTCAGCAGCACCTATCTCGCGAAGCTGCTCCGACCGTTCGGCATCAAGCCGAAGCACAAGCGGGTCGGCACCGAGACACAGCGTGGTTACGTCGTCGACGACTTCGCGGATGCCTGGCTCCGCTATCTCCCCACTTACCCCGATCTACCCGGCACACCCGACACACACGGCACACAAGATCGAGTTCCTGTGCCGGGTGTGCCAAGTGTGCCGGGTACTCAGGGGTTGATAGACACGCAGTTGACGACCGACGTGGCCCGATGAGCAAGCCAATGAGCAGGTCGAAGGGACATAGGGACATCGGATCTCCACAACCTGTCACCGCTGAGACTCGCGGCCAGCTTCCCGCGAGATTTAAGTTGCGCGCGGATACCCCATCGAATCCTTCCAGTGCTGGCCCGCCGCGACCGCCGGCCAGTGCTGACGCCATGTGTACGGATCTGGGACGTTTTCGGGAAATCGGCATACCCCAGTCGAATCCCTCCAACCTCACCGCTCAACGACCCGCGGCCAGCCCTACGCGCACGCGGCAGGGTTTCCCCGGTTCGGTACCAAGCGATACCCCCTGCGATCTCTGGAGCCGTGAGATCCCGCGACCCGCGGCCAGCGGCGTGCACACATACGAGGAAACTCGGGCCGTCCGATGTTGAAGCCTTGCCTCGTTTGTGGAGAGGCGACACCGCGCACCCGCTGCCCGCAGCACGAGTCCGCCCGCAACATCAGCCGCGGCTCGTCCACCGCTAGAGGCTATACGTCGAGCTGGCGCCGCCTCAGCGAACGCAAGCGGCGACTGACGCCGTACTGCGAGCTCCACCTACCCGGCTGCCAGCTCGTGGCCGCCGATGTTGACCACCGAATCCCGCTGCGAGCCGGTGGCAGATCCACCTGGGCCAATGCCTGCTCCGCCTGTCGGAGCTGCCACGCCGTCAAGACCCGTTCAGATAAGGAGCTCTATCCCCGATGACCACCACCACCGTTCCGCGCTGCGACTACTGCGAACGCCCCTATGCCAGCCGCCGTGGCTGTGAATACCTCGAAGGCGACGAGAAGCCGATCACCTACGGCGAGGAGCTACACCCTCTCTCGTCATCGCCCCGCTGTCGCGACTGCGGGACCCCGAAGGGCCGCGAGCACCACGCCACCTGCCTCTGCACCGAATGTCCAGCCTGTCACCGCCAGTGGCATCCGGGCATGACCTGCGAGGAAGACGCGAAGATCACGATGCCCAGGAGCGTCGCATGAACCGTCCGTCCGAACTCGCCCGACTCGGCTCCAACTTCGACCGTGCCCTCGCCGATGCCATTGCCGGTCAGACGCCCGAGGCCGCCCAGCGCGTCCTAGACGCCCTGGAGCGCGGAGATTACGAGGTCCAGGTCGAAGGCAAGCCGCCGATGATCACGCTCCGAATCGCGGGCGACGTGCTGCTCGAAGCGCAGATGTACCCGGAGCCTGCCGATGTTCGCCTCAACTGACGTGCCGCTCTGTTTTCCAGAGTGCTACACTCAACCCGCTGGAGACGGTGTGCACGGAGTGGCACCCGCCTCACTCGTGGCCCTCGACCAGAGCGTCGGGGCGGGCCTGCAGATGCGCGGTCCCGGTGTTTGCCAGTCGTTTTCGACGTGTCATACACCGAGGTACCTCTAGCGTGAATACTCCATTCAATACCAAAGTCGCCACCATGCGCCGCATCGTGGATGCCGCTGGCGACCGTCCACTCACCAAGTCCCAGACAAGCGATTTCGACACCGCGACCAAGGAAGCGCTCGGGCTCGTGATCGACGCCGATCCCGACGCCGTGCATGAGCTGTTCGGCACCATGAAGTCGGCTGGCAGCCTAGTCGACGCCGTTGACGGCTTCGAGAGCTGGAGCGTTCGCCATGCCGGCGGCCGCAAGTCTGCTGGCCGCATCATCAACGAGGATGGCCCGATCGGCGGCTCGACGTTCGGCTCGTCCGGCTTCACGACCCCCCAGGGGATGCGCTCGTCATACAAAGCCGTCCTGGACTGGGGCCGCGAGTTCACGCAGGCGCGTGAGGCGAGCAGCACAAAGGCGCTGCTCGATTCGGGCAGCGTGCCGGTAACCGTGCCGCTCGCCGCGGAGCCCGTCACCGATCCCCGACAAGCGAGTTTCGTGTTTCAGCTCGTGCCGACCGAGGACGCCCCGGCGGGAGTGTTCAGCTACCTTCGCCAGTCTGCACGCACGAACAATGCGGCCGTCGTGGCCACTGGTGCGCTGAAGCCCGAGAGCACCTACACCCTCGAACGCATCGACTCCAAGACGGTGGTCATCGCCCACGTCAGCGAGCCGATCGACAGGTACATGATCGAAGATGCGCCCATGCTGCAGAGCTTCCTGAACCAGGAGCTCCAGTACGGCCTCAACAAGGCTCTCGACGCTCGGACCGTGGCGAACATCCGCACTGCGGCCACGGCTGGGTCGACCACGCTCAACCTTGCCAACATTCGGACCGCGATCACCACGCTCCAGGCCGCCGACCTGGAGCCGACCGCGATCGTCGTCAACCCGACAGACTGGCAGGCCATCGAGTCGTCGGCGGCCACGCAGTTCGCCAGTAATGACAACTTCCCTGCGGCAACCGAGGCCATGCAGCGCAAGCTGTACGGGCTCAGCGTCGTTGTCACCAACTCGACGGCGGCCGGCAAGGCCCTCGTCGGCGACTTCCGTCGGAGCGCTCGGATCTTCCGCACCGGCAGCGCGTCGATCACGCTGCACGACAGTCAGCCGCGGGACGTGCTCGGGACGATGTACGCCGACTATCGCCTGAATCAGATCGTGATCAGGTGCGAGATGCGTGCAGAGGCGGTCGTGCTTCGGCCGGCGGGCTTCGTGCGAGTCGGCCCGGCGTAATGAGCAGCGGGGGTGGAGTGGGTGCGACTGGTACTCCAACGCTCCACTCCCGCCGGATGATGGGAGCGACCGGGTTTACGGGCCGGTCGCTCCCATCGCGTCGCGGCCGCCCACGCCCGCTAGAATCGGCGCCGATGGTGGTACAGCTCCGTGACCGCGACGTGATCGACCTGGGGCGGCTGCGCGCGTGGGCTGACGAATGGGATGACGAGGGCGACGGCGCCCACTATTCGGCATCCCGGTTCGTGCAATGGATCGAGCTCAACCTGACCGATCACGACACTCATGCTGACGACACGCGGCAGGCAGGGCAACGTCGGCGACGCGGCTGACCCGGATACCGGCGGCTCTTGCGATCCTGCGTACTTGACGTCGGCGCCCTGGCGTCATACGCGCGTGCCTTCGATGAGATCAGCGAGGCGGGCGGCGACGGTCCATGCAGAGCGTCGCATCGGCAATGCACTGAACATGGCTACCATCAAGAGGTGACCAGCGACTCTTGCCCCGAGCTCCGGCGACTTGGTCCACCTCCACATTCATTCCGAGTTCAGCATGCTCGATGGGCTGAGCCGATTACCGCCGCATGATCCTCCTGGACTGATGGTCGATGCGTCATCTCCCCGCCTATGGCGCGACCCCGATTGGCGCCTGTTCTGGCTCTCGACGACGGTGAGCGTCTTTGGCAGCCAGGTGAGCGGGCTCGCGATCCCTCTGACCGCCATCGAGACGCTCAACGCATCGGCCTTCCAGATCGGCGCGTTGAATGCGTCGATGAGCTTCCCGTTTCTCCTGATCGGCTTGTTGGCGGGCGCCTGGGTGGACCGGATGCGGCGCAGGCCGGTGCTGATCGTCACGGATGTCGTGCGCGGGCTGCTGCTCGTCTCGGTACCGATCGCCTACGTCCTCGGCGTGCTGAGCATGGCCCAGCTCTTCGTGGTCGGACTGCTGTTCGGAAGCCTCACCGTGTTCTTCGACGTGGCCTATGACGCCTACGTCCCGGCGCTCGCCGGCCGGGATAGGCTGGTGGGGGCGAATTCGATGATCGAGGTGAGCCGATCCTCCGCGCAGGTGGGTGGACCCGGGGTTGCCGGGCTCCTCATCGGCCTCATCGGCGCACCGGCTGCCGTCCTCGTCGATGCGGTCACCTTCGTCGTGTCGGGAGGGCTGGTTGCCGCCATCCGCAGACCTGAGCCGAGCATCGATCGCAAGGAAGGCGTTGCGGGCGAAGGGCGTGTCCGCGTCCTGGTTGCGGAGATCGGCGAAGGCCTCAGGTTCGTGCTGGGACACCGATATCTCCGCGCCATCGCCGCCTGCACCGCAACGTTCAACTTCTTCTTCGCGGCGATCAACGCGCTCTTCCTCGTGTATGCGGTTCGGGAGATCGGTCTATCGCCGCAGGTCATCGGCCTCATCTTCGCGATCGGCTCATTGGGGCTCTTCGCCGGCATTTGGCTGGCCAGCCGCTTGCCGCCGCGGATTGGCGTGGGGCCGACGATCATCCTCGGCATGCTGATCTCGGGTCCGGTCGGCTTTCTGGTGCCATTGGCTCCACCGACAGCCGCGGTGCCGGTGTTCAT
>JBBSML010000002.1:0-141328 GCA_038233215.1 Candidatus Limnocylindria bacterium | reverse complement strand
ATCATTCACGTCGCGCGGCGGCGCATGCGTGAGGAGGAGAACCGGACGGGCTCGCCGCGCAGCCCTCCACGAGCCGATGACCTTGCTCCACATGCCCATGGCCGAGACCTGCATGCCGCGCTCGTTGTAGATCGGCGAACCCGAGAAGCCCACCAGCCGCAGACCGAGCTCCTCCACGACGCGGCCGTCCCGCATCGGCTCGGGCAGCAGCGCCCGGCGCGTGTCACTCCACGCGGGACCGACGTCGTGATTGCCGCGGATGTAACGAAGGGGGGCATGGAACGCATCGGCGACGAATGAGAGGTAATCGGGCTCGAGATCCCCTGCACCAACGATGAGGTCGACCGGCCCGATTCGTTGACGCGTGATGGCCGAATCGAGTGACAGATCGGGCTCGTCCGAGACCGCCAACAGGCGGAGCGGCCGCCCGGCGCGGCCGACGAACGGAAGCGGATCGGGCCAGCGCACAGTGAGACGGTCCGTCATCGATGCTCGCCGCGGTCCCCGGCGAGATCGCGGCGCGAGACTTCGTCCGTCGCGCCGCGCTGCACGACCATCCTGGACTGCCGGCCCCGGCCGGCCTGTCGGACCTCATCGGCCCCGATCAGCGAGCTGGCATCGAGCGTCGCCTGGCCGGGTCGCGTGAAGCCGGGAATCAGCAGCTGGGTGATGTCGGCGTCGACCTCGATCCCGTCAGCCCGGAGGGCCGCCGCGATGCGATTGTGGCCGTCCACCACGTAGTAGTCGTCGCCGACCTGCACCAGCTCGACCGGCGGCAGCATGGCAAGCCGATCCATTGCTCCGGTGATGCGTTGCCAACGGCCTCGCCAATTCTGGCCGCGCAGACGAGGCAGTGGCAGGAAATCGGCGGTGTTCTGCGACGGATCTCGCATGGTCCCCACGATCCGGTCCAGCGGAACGCTGCGCAGCCCGACCCGACGTCGGGGGGCAGTGCCGGCCGACGGGTGATCGTCGGCCAGCGATGGCAAGGTCTCCCGCCCGATGCGGCGCCTGCGGATCGCACTGGTACGCAGCCAACGCAGAGCGTCACGCGCCTGGCGGACGATGGCCGCGAAGGCGAGCAGGACGGCGAGTCGCTTCGCCTCACGGCGGATGAATTTCATGATCTGGTGCCCGTGCGATTCAACTGATTGGGTTATGGGTTGCGCTGGGTACTATGATGCCCTCCCGAGCATGGGCCATCAGGCCGCCTACGGCCTGCCGTTGATTGACAGGAGTGAGTTCTTCGATGGCGACCGTCACCTTCGACCACATGTACAAGAAGTACGGCGATGACGTCATCGCCGTCAACGACCTGAACCTGGAGGTCAAGGACGGCGAGTTCCTCGTCCTTGTCGGGCCATCAGGCTGCGGAAAGACAACTGCCCTGCGCTGCGTGGCCGGGCTCGAGGACATCAGCGACGGAAAGCTCCTGATCGGCGATCGGGTGGTCAACAACGTTGCTCCCAAGGACCGCGATATCGCCATGGTTTTCCAGAGCTACGCGCTCTACCCGCACATGACGGTCTTCGACAACCTCGCCTTCGGGCTGAAGCTGCGCAAGATGAAGAAGGCCGATATCGACAAGAGGGTCAAGGAGGCCGCAGGCATCCTGGGCCTCGAGCGATTCCTGGACCGCAAGCCGAAGGCACTCTCGGGTGGGCAGCGCCAGCGCGTCGCGCTCGGCCGCGCCATCGTACGCGAGCCGTCGGTCTTCCTCATGGATGAGCCGCTCAGCAACCTCGACGCCAAGCTGCGCGTTCAGACGCGGGCCGAGATCGCCCGCCTGCATCAGCGCCTCGGCACGACCACGGTCTACGTCACCCACGACCAGGTCGAGGCGATGACGATGGGCGACCGCATCTGCGTCATGAAGGACGGCCTCCTCCAGCAGGTTGGCTCGCCACAGGAGCTGTACGACCACCCGGTGAACATCTTCGTCGCCGGGTTCATCGGCTCACCCTCCATGAACTTCGCCACCACGCAGACCGAGGGTAAGGACCTCATGTTCGGCGGAGCCAAGCTGGAGCTCACCGGGGAGCAGGCTCGCGCCGCGGAGTCGCGCCCGGACGGCGCGCAGGTCCTCATCGGCTTCCGGCCCGAGCACATCGAGCTGGCGAATGGGCAGGACGGAAGCGCCGTGCGTTTCCCGGCCAACGTGGACGTGGTCGAGTATCTTGGCAACGAAGAGCTCATCCACGCCCAGGCCGAGGGCAGCGAGATCGTCGCCCTCCTTCCCTCCGACCGGAACGTCGTCGTCGGCGACAACGTGGACCTGGCGGTGCCCATGGACAAGCTCCATATCTTCGATCCCGAGTCGGAGAAGACGCTCGTCGGCTAGCCGAGCGTGGATCGAACCCGATCGATGCGACAGCAGTAGAGAAGGCAGGCGTTCCCACAACACCAAGGATCGTGGCAGCGCCCACGCAACATCAACATCAGGTGGAGGAATCGGATGTCCAAGTTTCGACTGATAGCACCATTCATGATCGTCATGCTGGTGCTGACCGCGTGCCCAGCGGGCGATGACCCCGGCACCGGAGGAAGCGCAGCGCCCGGCGGAAGCGCAGCTCCCGGCGGGAGCGATGACGGTGGCAGCTCCGGCGCCGACGGCGATGGCACCATCAGCGTGACCTCCCTGTGGGGCGGCGCCGAGGGTGACGCCTTCCAGGCCGTCCTCGACGCATTCGAAGAGGAGACCGGTATCGTCGCCGAATACGAGTCCGTTCGCGACGACTATGCCGGTGTGCTGAGCACCCGCGCGGCCGGCGGCGACCCGCCCGACGTGGCGATCATGCCCGGCATCGGCTTCATGCAGAGCTTCGCCCAAGACGGTCTCCTGATCCCGCTCGAGGATCTGGGCATCGCTCGCGCGGATCTCGAGGACCGGTACGCACCGGGCATCCTCGACATCGGCACGGTCGACGACGTCCTGTATGCGCCCATGGTCAAGCTCAACTCGAAGAGCACGGTTTGGTACCACCCCAGTAGCTTCGAGGACCTCGGCATCGAGATCCCCGAAACCTACGACGACATGATTGCCCTGGGCGAGGCATACGACGGCCCGGCGTGGGCCTGCGGCTGCGCTGACACCTGGAACCTGACCGACTGGTTCGAGACGATCTACATTCGCCAGCACGGCGTCGAGATGTACGATCAGTTGTTCGGCGGCGAGCTTCCCTTCACCGATCAGTCAGTCAAGGACAGCATCACCGAGATGACGAAGATCCTTAACGAGGAGAACCTGGTCGGCGGCGTGGACGGTGCACTCGGCACCGTGTTCACCGATGCCATCGGTCAGACCTTCAGCCCCGACAACGAGGCCTGGCTCTTCTACGAGGGCGGCTTCGTCGGTGGCATCGCAACCGGCCAGACCAACCCCGATCTCGAGATCGGGACCGATATCGACTTCTTCGACTTCCCGGCGGTCGGCGATAACGGAACACCGGTGACCATCGGTGGTGACGTCATCGCCGCGTTCACCAACGACTCCGATGTCGCGGAGTTCCTGACCTACATGGTGAGCCCTGAGGCCGGCGCCGTGTGGGCCGAGCAGGGCACGATCATCTCGCCGATCATCGGTGTCGACCCGGGTGTGTACCCGAATGATCTGGCCAGCAGGGAGGCGGAGCAGGTCGCAAACGCCGAGGCCGTGCGCTTCGACGGGTCCGATCTCCTACCGGCCGGGTCACCGGACCTTGGCGCGACTCTTCAGACGGCCTTGAACAATCCGGACGGCCTCGATGCCGCGCTGGAGGAGCTCCAGGTCGGAGTCGAGCAGGCCTTCACGGAAGCCGGAGGCTGATCGACCGGTAATCGGCCGAGGGGCGGTGGAGCAATTCACCGCCCCTCGCCAATCGTGCACGAGGAGGTTCGTGGATGAGCACCGCGACAGCGACGCCGACGACGTCCACAAGGGATGCCGCTCGATCTCAGTCGCCGAAATTCCTGCGAGGGGTGAGCCCGACCGCGCTCATCTTCATCGGCCCGGCCGTCCTTCTACTCACGGTCTTCATGGTCTATCCGGCCATCCAGACCATCTTCCTGAGCTTCGAGAACGGCTTCGGTAACTACATCCAGCTGCTCACAGCCGACCCGCGCTTCATCCGCTTCTCGTTTCCACCAAGCGGCGCGCTGTTCAACAATATCCTGTGGCTCATCTTCTACACTGGCGGCTGCATCGTCATCGGCCTGATCGTGGCGGTCATGGCGACGCGCGTGCGCTACGAGCGCATCGTCAAGGCCATCGTCTTCCTACCGATGGCCATCGCAGCCACCGCGCTGGGCGTCATCTGGCGGTTCGTCTACTCACCGGACGCCGACACCGGCCTGCTGAACGCGATCCTCGGCGTCGCCAACGTCGGGCCGATCTCGTGGCTGGGCAGCGCCGGCTTCGTCAACACCGCGCTCATCGTGGCAGGCGTCTGGGGGTCGGCGGGCTTCGCGGTCGTCATCCTGTCCGCGGCCCTCAAGGGCATCAGCAGTGAGATCCTGGAGGCGGCCCGCGTGGATGGCGCAACCGAGGGGCAGATCTTCCGGCGGATCATCATCCCGATGCTGTCCCTTCCGATCTCTGTGATCGCAGTGACGCTCACCATCAACGTCGTCAAGCTCTTCGATCTCGTGTACGTCATGACGGAGGGCGGACCAGGCAACGCCAGCAACGTGATCGGCGTGCAGATGTACCAGCAGTTCAGCGCACGAAACTTCGACTACAGCGCGACGGTTGCCGTGGTCATGCTCCTGGTCCTCATCCCGGTCATGGTCTTCAATATTCGGCGCTTCCGCAGCGAAAGGGTGGTCGCATGACGGTCGGCGAGAGCGTGGGAGGCGAGCGGCCGCCACGGACCTTCAGCGAGCGACTGAGCCGGATCGTAACCAAGTCGCCTATCCATATTGCCCTCGCGATCGTGGGCCTGATCTGGCTGCTGCCGACCATCGGCTTGCTCATCACGTCGTTCCGCCCGGCATCCGAGATCTTCACCACCGGCTGGTGGGAGGTCTTCGGCGGGCGGTGGGACTTCACGCTCGACAACTATGCCACCGTGCTCGGCTCGCAGGGCATGCTTGAAGCGTTCATCAACAGCATCTCGATCACCGTCCCGGCGACGATCTTCCCGGTCGTCCTGGCGGCACTGGCTGCGTTCGGCTTCGCGTGGATCGACTTTCCGTTCCGGGACACGCTCTTCCTGGTCGTGGTGGGCCTGCTGCTCGTCCCGCTGCAGATGACCCTCATCCCGCTCGTGGAGCTGTTCGCGTCGCTGGGCATCTTCGGCACGTTCATCGGTCTCTGGGTGGCACATACGGCTTTCGCGCTGCCGTTCGGGATCTTCCTGCTACGCAATTTCTTCATTACCCTGCCACGTGACCTGATCGAAGCGGCGCGCATCGACGGCGCGGGCAACGTGAAGATCTTCCGCATGATCGTGCTGCCGCTCTCGGTTCCGGCGCTGGCCAGCTTCGCCATCTTCCAGTTCCTGTGGACCTGGAACGACCTGCTCATGGCACTGGTGTTCGCGCCGCGCCCCGGCGGTCTGCCGATGACCACCCAGGTGAACAGCCTACTCGGCACGTTCGGCACGGAGTGGCACCTCCTGGCTGCCGCCTCGTTCCTGATCATGGCGGTGCCGCTGATCGTGTTCTTCAGTCTCCAGCGTTACTTCGTCCAGGGCCTGCTCGCGGGCTCCGTGAAGTAGCGTGGCGACGCGGCGCGTCGTCACATGGAATATTCGCGCCGCCATCGGCCCGGGACCGTTCCCTGACCGATGGTGGTCGCGCATCGACGCCGAGCGCATCCGAGCCATCGGCGTCTTCCTCGCCTCCACGGACGCCGAGATCATCGCGCTCCAGGAGGTGGCGCTCCTGTCGCGAGACGGCGCCCTGATTGACAATGCCGGTGACCTCGCTCGCCACCTCGGGATGGAGGTTCGGTTCGGCGCCGTGCGCACGTTCCACGTGAGGGATGGAGATGCCGTGACCGGCGTGGGATGTTTCGGCAATGCTCTCCTTTCCCGCGAACCAGTCCGGGACGCGCGCACCCTGGCGCTGCCTGAGGCGCCCATGGACGCTTTGATCGAGCCGCACGGCGTCGACCACGCTGCCGCCGGAATGCCCTATGTCAATGCTCCGGCCTCCGTCCGCGAGCCACGCTGCATGCTCCTGACCGATCTGAAGGGCCTCACCGTCGGGTCCACGCATTTCAGCCACATCGGCTCGGATGAACGCCTGCTCCAGGCGCAGGCGAGCGTGGCAGCATTTGCAGATGACTCCCCCGCTTTATTGCTCGGAGACCTCAACGCGGCCGTCGAGGCTCGGGAACTCGTCCCGTTCGCAGGCTGGACCGATGCCTTCGCGGTTCCGGCAGGCGACGCGGCTCGTGTCTCGACCGATGATGGCCTGCGCATCGACCAGGTGCTGGCACGAGGCGCATCGGTCAAGGGCTGTCGGGTGCTGCGCGAATCCGGCGATCTCAGCGACCACTACCCTGTTGTCGCGGACGTCCAGTAGCAGGCCTGAAGGCTCCTACGTCATTCGTCGCACGCCGTGAGCGCGCGAGACCGGGTAGGCTCCGCAGATATGCCCCTTGACGCAGCCGTGCCCCGGTCGACCATCCACCTCGTCGCCCATACGCACTGGGATCGAGAGTGGTACCGCCCCTTTCAGAGCTTCCGGATGCAGCTGGTCGACCTTGTCGACCGCGTCCTGGACATGCTCGAGGCGGATCCCGACTTCGCCTTCACGCTCGACGGCCAGCTGGCCACCATCGATGATTACCTCGAGATCAGGCCGGAACAATTCGAACGCCTGAGACGGCACGTCGCCAGCGGCAGGCTGGCCATCGGTCCCTGGCAGATCCTGATGGACGAGTTCCTCGTCAGCGGCGAAACGCTGGTCCGCAACCTCGAGATGGGATGGGCGCGCGCGACGGACTTCGGTGAGCCGATGCACGTCGGCTACCTGCCGGACATGTTCGGCCACGTGGCCCAGATGCCGCAGATCCTGCGTCGCGCGGGCCTGGCCGACGCGGTCGTATGGCGCGGAGTGCCGGCCGCCATCGATCGCCACGCGTTCCGCTGGGAGAGTCCAGACGGGTCGTGGGTGCGTGCCGAGTACATGCCTTCGGGCTACGGGAATGCCGCGGGCATGTTCGCTGACCCCGATCGCCTCGATGCTGCGGCGGCGCGATTCGGTGGGTGGGCGCGGCCCTGGTTCGGGGACGACCCGGTGCTCGCCATGTACGGCACCGACCACACGGCGCCGGTCACCGAGCTCGCGGCGCTGGTGAGCCGGCTGAACGAAGTTCACGACGCGACGAACATGCGGATCAGCACGCTGTCACAGTTCCTGGCGCAATCGCCGGCCCTGACGCCGGACGACCCATGCTGGCGCGGGGAGATGCGGTCGGGTGCGCGGGCCAACGTGCTCATGGGCGTCGCGAGCGCACGGATCGATATCAAGCAGGCGGCCGGTCGCGCCGAAACGCTCCTTGAGCACTACGCGGAGCCGCTGAGCGCGCTCCACGTCGCCGAGGGAACGTGGCCCGCTCCGTTCCTGGCGCTGGCGTGGCGCAAGGTCGTCGAAAACAGCGCGCACGACTCGATCTGCGGCTGCAGCGTCGATGCGGTCGTCAGCCAAGTCCTTGTCCGGTTTGCGGAGGCCGAGCAGATCGGCGCCACGCTCGCCCGGCGCGTCACCGCCGCGATCGCGGGCGACGTGCCGCGCGGTGCCGTCACCATCGTCAACCCTTCCCCGACCGCCCGAAGCGGCGTGGTCGAGGCCGAGCTGCGCATCCCCGAGACATGGGAATCGGTCGCCCTCGAGCTCCCGGACGGTAACCGGGTCGCCACCCAGGAGCTGAGCCGCAAAGAGGCGATCCTGCTCGACATCACGTTGCGCGGCGATGCAGTCGATGACCTGTTCCGTCGCTTCCACGGCCGGGAGGTGTTCGACCATGCCTGGAACGGATACCACGTCGAGGGGAGCACGATCACGCTCGAGGTCGACACGGATCCCGATCCAGCATGGCTGGACGTGGACGACCTGCGAGCCGCCGTCATCGCCACCATGCGCGCCAAGCCCGATGAGACGTGGCGGGTCAGGATCGTCGCGCGTGCCAGGCGGACGCTGGCAGCATCGGTCCCGGCGCCGGCGCTGGGTTGGACGGCAGTCCGCGCGGTCGAGGGCCGGGGCACGCCAATCAACGCGATCCGCATGGGACCTGGCGACCGGGCGATGACCAACGGCCTCCTGACGGTCACGGTATACGACGATGGAACGTTCCGGCTCGAGACGACCGGTGGCATCGTGTCGGACAGAGTCGGCCGCCTGGTGGACGGCGGGGACTTCGGTGACTCATATAACTACGGGCCGCCGGCATCCGACGTGTTCGTGGACGAGCCATCGTCAGTCGCGGTGGAGGCCACCCTGTTCGGCCCGGTGCGCGGTGGCCTGACCGTCACTCGCCGGTATGACTGGCCGCGTCGCGTGGTGCCGGACGGATCGGCGCGCACGACCGACGTGCAGCCGACCGACGTCACGATGGAGATCGAGCTGCGGGCCGATGAGCCGTTCGTCAGGATCGGCCTCACGTTCGACAACCAATCGGACGACCATCGCGTGCGATTCCATGCACCACTCCCCCATCGTGCGGATACATCTCACGCCGAAGGCCAGTTCGCGGTGGTTGAGCGCGGGATGTTCGGCGAGAGCGGCTACCACGAAGAACCGGTCGCAACCTACCCAGCTCATGGCTGGGTCGACGCCGGGGGCATTGCCATTCTGCTCGCCCACCTCGCGGAGTACGAGCTGACCGATTCGGCGCACGTTCCGACGGATCGCGAGCTTTCCATCACCGTGCTTCGGTCGATTGGCCTCATCAGTCGCAATGACAACCCGTACCGCGAGGACCCGGCAGGCCCCGAGCTCGCGATTCCGAACGCGCAGATGCGCGGGCGCTGGCGCTTCGATTTCGGATTGTATCCGCACGCCGGCGATTGGCTCAAGGGCCATGTGACGGCCGCGGCCGAGCGCTATCGCCATCCCTTCCTGGTTGCGCATGGCGCTGGCGGGGACGAGGCGCCATGGCCGCCGGAGCTGGCCGACTGCGACGGCATGCGGCTGGACGGAGACGCGGTGGTGCTGTCGGGCCTGCGGCGCCGGGATGACGGCTGGATCGAGGCAAGGGTCGTGAACCTCGCCGCTGACCGGCGAACAGCCGTGTTGACGGCGCAGATCAGCGAGGCAAGGGAGGCGGACCTGCGTGGCGGAGCCGGCGGGGCGATGGCACTGGATGCGAACGGTGCCATCCGACTCGACCTCGGACCCTCCGAGATTCGAACCCTCCAGCTCCGTCGCCGGGAGCGCTCGCTCGCTCGCGCCGATCTCCTGGACGCAGCCGGACCGCGCCAGAACGGGTAGATGCGCGGTAGGATGCGACTCTCACGCCAATGGCCACACAGCGCACGGAGGATCAAGCCGGTGGAGCTCGAGCAGCAACTGGCATCCGTCCCGCTTCTGGCGGGACTCAGCAGCCGTATTCGTCGCCGTCTCGCCGAGACGGGGAAGCGCCGCACCTACGATGCTGAGCAGGAGATCGTGCGCGAGGGCTCCAACGGGACCGCGCTCTACATCATCCTGAGCGGCGAGGGACGTGTCGAGCGCGGGGGCGAACGACTCGGAGCCGTGAAGGCCGGCGATTTCTTCGGTGAGCTCGCACTGATCGAAGAGGAGCCGCGGTCGGCCTCCGTGGTCGCCGCAACAGAGACCGAGTGCCTTCTCTTTCCGGCCTGGGAATTCACCGCGCTGCTCGAGGAGCACCCGGAGATCGCCGTTCCGATCATGCGGGCGCTCATTGGACGCCTACATCGCCGCGAGCATCACGGGGCCTGACCTCCTCGCCCGTGGGCATCCGCGTCATCCTCGAGGTCGCACCCAAACGCACGTTCGCCAGCGCGCTCGACTGGCCCGGCTGGTCGCGCGGTGGAACGACAGAGGATGAGGCACTCGAGGCACTGCTTCACTGCGCGCCCCGATACGCAGCCGTCGCGAAGCGCGCGTCTGCCTCCTTCGCTCCTCCCGCCACACGAACGGACATGGAGGTCGTCGACCGGATGAGGGGAGGTGGCGTCACGGAGTTCGGCGCCCCGGGCAAGCCGTCCGCCCTCGAGGATGGACCGGTATCGCCGGCAACCCTGAACGGATTGTTGGCCCTGCTTCGAGCATCCTGGACCACGTTCGACACGGCCACCGAGCGCGCCGCTGACGTCGAGCTGACAAAGGGACCGCGACGTGGGGGCCGCGACCTGGATACGATCATCGCTCACGTCCGCCAGGCAGAGGTCGCGTACCTTGGGAAGCTCGGATCACGGGCACCCGCCTCGGCGAACGAGAGCGCCGGGCAGCCGATGGCGCTGCTGCGCTCCACGTTCGCCGATGCGCTGGTACGCGTAGTCACGGGCACCCCTCCGACCGACCCGAGCCGGACCCGCAAGCGGTGGGCGCCTCGATACAGCGTCCGTCGCGCGGCCTGGCATGTCCTGGACCACGCCTGGGAGATCGAGGACCGAACGCCGTAAGGGCCTCAGTTCTATCGGCGCAAGGCTGTCCGACCCCGGCGGGTCAACCGAATCGCGTCAGGATCGCCTCGCGGTCGAAGATCCAGTTGCCGATGACGAGCGCGACCCCGACCAGGAGCGCGACCACGAGGTCGCCGAGCAGTACCTGTTGCATCGAGAAGGACGCCTGGCCGCTGAAGAAGCCGGCGACCGCTACGCCGATGACGGGGAGCACGATGAAGCCACCGATCTGCTGCGCGGTCCGCGCATCGGTCACCCGTGACGACACGATGATCCCGAGCAGCACGCTCAACAGGCAGATCAACGGCACCAGCGTCAGCATCGCGACCTTCCACACGTCGCTGAAGATGAGGTTGGTGAGACGCGGATCCGCGATGGCGCCGTTGACAAATCCGTAGAGCAGGAAGACGCCCCAGGTGGCCAGTACGGCCGGCGCGGCCGACGAGAGCGCCTTGCCGATGAGCAGCTCACTGACCTCCATCGGCGTCGCCAGCTGCGGCTCCAGCGAACGTGCCGTTTTCTCGCCGATGACGGATTGCGTGGCGATCGCCATCGGCACCATGGCCGGAATGAGGAGGAAGTAGGCCATGAAGTTGAGCACGATAAACCCCTGCGCCGCGAGCTTCGGCGGCAGGCCCGGGAATTGGCCGATGTACTGCTCGATCTGCCCCATCTGTGCCGGATCGAGCTCGTTGAACTCGATGAACGCGACAATGCCCGTGGGAATGGCGGCGAAGACGAGAGCCGGAAAGACCACCGCACCGAGCAGCACCTGATTCGCGAACAGGTCGCGCACCTCCTTGCCGAGGACCGCCCCAATCATGTGCGGACGCATCAGGCTGCCTCCACGATTCGCGTGTCGCGCGTTGCCGCCTCGCCGACAAGGTTCAGGTACACCTGCTCCAGGGTCGCGGCCTCCTCGGTGATGCCGGTGATGCGGGCACCGGCGTTCACAAGTGCCCCCGCCAGATCCGGGGTGTCGCCGCGCGGATCCCTCACCTCGACGAGCAGCGAGCCGTCAACGACCTGCGCCCCATCCACGAACGGAAGCTCGGCGAGCATGTCGAGGAACGAGCTCGGTCCGCGTGCGCCGACCAGGTCGACCCGCACTGATGCCGACCGACCCTGGCGCCGCAGGTTCGCCGGCGTGTCCACCAGCAGCAGCGTTCCGCGCATGATGCCGATGCGGTCACAGAGCCGCTCTGCCTCGTCGAGGTTGTGCGTGCACACCACGATCGAACGTCCCGCGTCACGCAGCGTGGCGACGAAATCGCGCACCATCTTTGCCGCCGATGGATCGAGCGCACTCGTCGGCTCATCGAGATAGACGACGTCGGGTTCGTGGAGGAGCGCTCGCGCGATGGCCACCTTCTGACGCATCCCCTTGCTGAAGCCGCCAACGCGCCGATCAGCCGAGTCGAGCATGCCGACGATGCCGAGGTATCGGTCGACCGCGCGACGGAGCCCCCCTCCGCGCAACCCGTAGAGCCGGCCGTAATAACCGAGGTTCTGGCGGGCGGTGAGCTTGTCGTGCAGTCCGGGCGCCTCGGTCAGCACGCCGGTCGTGGCCCGAATGCGCTGCGAGTCCTGCCCGAGCTCGAGACCGTTGATCCGCGCCGAGCCGTCCGAGGGACCGATCAACCCCGCCAGCATGCGCACCGACGTCGTCTTACCAGCACCGTTCGGCCCGAGAATGCCGAAGATCTCGCCGTCGCCAACGGTGAACGACAGGTCATGGACTGCCGTCAACGCCTTGAAGTGCTTGGTGAGTCCAATCGCCTCGATCATCGAGCGCGTGCCCGCTCCAGCAGATCGCCCAGACGCGCCCAGACGCCACCTGCTCCGTTTCCATTCCCGTTGTGGTTCCCCATCGGCTCGCCGGACAGGGCGCGCGCGAAGCCACGCCCACCACGATCCTCATCCGCGACGACCTTACCGTCAGAGAGGCGGACGACGCGGTCCGTCGCTCCGGCGATGCCCGCATCGTGGGTGACGATGATGATCGTCACGCCTCGGTCCCCATTCAGACCGCGCAGCGTGGTCATCAGCGTTTCCGCAGTGGTCGAGTCGAGTTCTCCGGTCGGCTCATCGGCCAGAATCACGGCCGGCTGGTTGATGAGGGCGCGGGCGATGGCGACCCGCTGCTGCTCCCCGCCCGACAGCTCGCTGGGCCGATGCGACGCACGGTTCCCGAGTCCGACGAGCTCCAGCAGGTCCGCGGCCTCCTGCCTACCGTTGGGGTGGCGCGGACCGTAGCGCAGCGGCAGCATGACGTTCTCGATGGCGGTCAGCGTCGGGATCAGGTTGAACTCCTGGAATACGAAGCCGATCCGCTCGCGCCGGATCGTCACGAGCTCGCCGTCCGACGCGCCGATGACGCTGCGCCCATCGATTTCGAGCTCACCCCCGCTGGGACGCAGCAGACAGCCGAGCAGGTCGAGGAGCGTGGTCTTGCCCGATCCGGATCGACCCATGATGGCCATGAACTCGCCGCCGCGCACGCTGAACGTGATGCCATCCACGGCGCGCACCTCGCTGGCGCCGCGGCGATAGACCTTGGTGAGGCCAGTCGCCGATAGGATCACGTCACTCACCGGCGCGTTCGTCCAACCCGCCTCGATGTGTCGAGGATGCGCATCACGTGCTCCGCAGCGCGGTGACCGGGTCGAGCCGTGCCGCCCGGAACGCCGGGTAGATGCCCGCCAGCGTGCCGAGAATGGTCGCGAACAGGAATGAGCGCACCAGCAGCATCGGTGTCAGCAGGAAGACGCTCGTGCCGGACCCGGCCGTCTGTGCATTGAGGACCACCACCAGCAGCGCACCGAGGCCGAGCCCCACGATGCCGCCGATGGCCCCGAGCAATGTTGCCTCAACCACGAACTCGCGCAGGATGGCCCCGGTCGGCGCGCCGACCGCCTTTTTGATGCCGATCTCGCGCACGCGCTCGGACACGGTCATGACCATGGTGTTGATGACGGACAGGCCTCCCACGATGACGGCGATCACGCTGGCGCCGACGATGATCAGATTGAACACGATGCTCGCTTGCCCGATCTGGTCGGCAACCTCGGCCGGGGTGACGGCACGGACGCCATCGATCTCCTCGGTGATGGCTGCCGCGATCGCATCGGCCGCACTGAGGTCGTCGGGGAAAACCTCGATCTGGGTCGCCAGCGCATCGGTCCGTTCCTCGAAGGCGTCGGGCACCGATGCGACGTAAATCTGCTGCGCGTCGGCGAGCGGCACGTACGCGATCTTGTCGGGGAAGGTGAGCGTGCGCTCGAGCACCCCGATCACTTCGAACTCGTTCTCGCGCATGGTGAACGTGTCACCGACCCGCAGGTCGTAGCGTTCGGCAAGATCGGCACCGATGACGGTGACGTCCGCCTCATCCGGCTCCAGCAACCTGCCCGCATCGACGCGCAGCTCGATCGCCTCGTCATACCACGTCTCGGGCTCGATTCCCGTCAGCAGCTCGGGCAGGTCGAAACCGCCGGCCTCCCCGGGATTCAGCAGCGTCTGCAGCACCGGCGTGGCGCGGTCGACGCCTGGAAGTTCCTGGATCCGCTCGGCCAGGTCACGCGTCACCGGTCGCGAGCTCGCCTGAAAGCCCGATGCGGCGCCTTCGTCGAAGACGAAGATGCGCGTGCGGAAGTACTCGTCGCCGCCGTCCACCAGCACGTTGAGCTTCTCGGCCAGCGCGCCCATCACGGTGAGCGCGAAGACGCCGATGACGATCCCGAGGATGGTGAGCGCCGTCCGCAATGGACGGCGCAAGATGTTGCTGATCGCTTCGCTCATTGGATGTCTCGCATGCTAGCCGGGATTCCGTCGAGCCGCCCGGCGGCCCGCCCGGTAAGGGCGGACCCATGCTGATTCCTCTCACACATCGAGCACGGGCCGTCGTGAAGCGCCTGCGCCGCCGCGGACACGCGTAGGATGGATGGCGATGGAGGAACGAACACGGAGCAGCACGCACCCGTGGACCGGCCGGCGTATTCGTGTCCGCGTCGATGAAGTGGAACGTGGCGACGGGCATAGGACGACGCGCGAGATCGTAGAGCACCCCGGAGCGGTCGGCATCCTGGCCTGGGACGGCAATCGGCTGGCCATGGTGCGCCAATGGCGTCACGCGGCGGGCAAGGTGTTGCTCGAGATTCCGGCCGGGACGCTGGAACCGGACGAGCCGCCAGTTGAGACCGCCCGTCGCGAGCTGGCCGAGGAGGTCGGCGTGGCGGGAGCGACCTGGGTGGAGGGACCGCGCTTCTACACCGCACCTGGCTTCTGCGATGAGCTGATGCACCTGTACCTTGCCACCGGCCTCACGGCCGCCGACGGCGAGAGCGACCCGGATGAGCTGCTGGAGGCCTCGTGGATGAGGCTCGACGATGCCCTCAGCGCCGTCGACGACGGGCGCATCATGGACGCCAAGACGATCGCCGCGGTTGGCTGGCTGGCACGACGGTTGCCTGTCGAGCCCTCGCAATGACACTCGAGAGTGACGATCCCCAGCTCTCCGCAGAGGAAGCGGGCCTGCGCTACGTGAACGATACGATGCCCGGCATCGGCCGCAAGCGTGCGGGCAGGGCATTCAGCTATATCGGTGCTGACGGGGGCCGGATCGACGACCAGAACCGAATTGCGTGGTTCAAGCGCCTGGCCATCCCGCCAGCCTGGACCGATGTGTGGATCAGCCCCATCAAGCATGGCCACATCCAGGCGACGGGTCGCGATGCGCGTGGACGGAAGCAGTATCGCTACCACCCGCGCTGGCGCGAGGTTCGCGACGAAGCGAAATACGGACGCCTGATCGAGTTCGCCAGGACTCTGCCGAAGATCCGGCGCCGGACGGATCGCGACCTTCGTCGCCGAGGCTTTCCGCGGGACAAGGTGCTCGCATTGGTCGTTCGGCTGCTGGAGGCGACCCTCATCCGTGTCGGCAACGAGGAGTACGCACGCGACAACGGCAGCTTTGGCCTCTCGACGCTTCGGGGCCGCCACGTCAAGCGCGACGGTCCGCGCATCGAGTTCAGCTTCAAGGGAAAGTCGGGGAAGGAGCATGTCGTGCCGCTGCAGGATCGGCGCCTGGCCCGACTGGTGAAGCAGTGCCAGGAGATGCCCGGGCAGGAGCTGTTCCAGTACATCGACGATGACGGGCAGCGCCGGTCGATCGAGTCGGGGGAGATCAACGATTACCTGCGCGAGATCAGCGGCGAGGACTTCACCGCCAAGGACTTCCGTACCTGGGCAGGCACCGTCGCCGCCTCCCTGGCGCTCCAGGACTTCCTCGAGATCGATGACGAGGTCGGGCGCAAGAAGGCCATCGTCGGCGCCATCGAGAAGGTGGCCGGCCAGTTGGGAAACACGCCGGCAGTGAGCCGGGCCTGTTACGTCCACCCCGAGGTGATCAATTCCTACCTCGACGGCACGCTGATCGACGCGCTCTCGATCCGCGCCCGAGGTGCCGGCCGGGGTGCCCATGCGTTGCGGCCGGAAGAGGCGGCCGTGCTCGGGCTCCTCCAGGCGCGGCTGGCGCGCGAGCAGCGCCGTCGGGGACGAAAGGCGGCGTGAGCTAGGCGACGTCGCCGAGGCGCGCGAGCGCGCGCTGGTAGGCCTCGTTTTCCGGCTTCAGCAGGACCGCCATGCGGAGATGCCGCCGCGCGGCCATCACGTCCCCCAACCGGGATCGGGACAGTCCCAGGCCGAAGTGGGCATAATGCGCCACCGGATCCGCGTCGACGATGGCGGCAAAACGATCGGCCGCAAGACCGTGAGCACCCTGGTTGTAGTAGGCCTGACCGAGCGCTTCGAGGATCGACGCCTTGCCCGGCTCGAGCGCAAGCGCCCGTTCCAGAACGACGGCCGCAGCACCCGGATGGCGGTCCGCCAGCATCTGCGAGCCGCGCTGAAAGAGCTCATACGCGGACTCGCGCTCATCGCGCGCATCGGGCTGCATGGCTCACTCCTGGCGCCGAAGGTCGATCCGATCCAACCGGGGATTCTCGGTGCGGCCGGGAATGCGGCCGCGCTTGGCAACTGGCCGGCCATCGATCTCCTTGAGGTCACCCGTGAAATCGATCGGACTGGCCTTGCTGATGGCGCTGCCGACGGCGAACGAGTCCACCGGTGCCCCGGCACTCCTGAAGGCGCCGATGCGCTCCACGTCGATTCCGCCGGAGACCACGATCTTCACGTTCGGGTGACCGGCGAGGTCCAACCGCGCCCGCACCTCCTTCACCAGCTCTGGCGTGACACGCCCGCGCTCTGATGGTGTATCGAGCCGCACGCCCCACAGACGGTCGCCGAGTGCCTCCGCCACGCGCAGCGACTCCTCCGCCTCATCCTTGAACGTGTCGACCAGGACGATGCGCGGCACGTCGAGATCGATGTGGCGATCGAAGGCCTCTGCGGCACGCACCGTATCGCCGAAGATGAGCACGAGTGCATGCGGCATCGTTCCCGTCGGGGACAGCCCCGCCAGGCGCGCCCCTGCCGGGGTGGATGCCCCGATGCAGCCACCGACCACGCTGGCGTAGTCCATCTGGTCGGCGACGCTCGGGTGGACATGGCGAGCCCCGAAGCCGATGACCGGGATCGGCGCCGCCGCGTCAACGATGCGACGGGCGGCACTCGCCCATCCGGACCCCGAGGCCAGGATCCCGAGAATGGCGGTCTCGTACAGGCCGAAGGCCGAGTAGCGCGCGTTGACGCGCATCACGACCTCTTTCGAGGCGAATCGGTCACCGTCGTGGAGCGATTCCACGACCGGCACGGCATGGCCATTCACCTCGGCAAAGATCTCGCGCAGGTAGGCGATCGACTCCTCCGCGCCGCACAACACGCCGTCGCCACGCGAAAAGATCTCCATGGTCACCACCGGGTCGAGGTGCTCGGCGGCGAGGATCGTCCTGGCGCGATCGAAGTACGCGTCGGCGGTTTCTCCCGAGAGCACGTCGGCGGCGGGCAGGAAGTGCGGCGGGCGCTCGGTCGTCATGGCGCTGCAGTGTAGGTCGCCCGGCGGCGGAACAGGAGCACCGCCAGAACGGCCAGGACGAGCACCACGAAGGCCGCGCTGACGAGGCGGACCATGCCGCCGCTTTCCGCCGAAGCCAGGATCCGCTGTGCCTCGCTGATTCCTTCAACAGACCCGCGCAGATCACCATCGGCGAATCGGCCGTTCGCAAGCCGCAGCTGGTCGGACGGATCTGGACCGCCGATCAGGCCGACCCGTTCCAGAAAGCTGCGCGGACTGTTCAGATCGGCCGCGGTGGCGGCGTAGGCATCGACCACCGCGCGCTGGGCGTCAAGCTCGGCCTGGGCCTCGGCTCCCCCGCCGAAGGAGCGATAGGCCAGCTGGAGCCGGTCAGGGGCCGACAGCCCTGCCGCCTGCATGTCCTCGAGCAGCGCGTCACGCCCTTCCAGCCACGCGGCCGCCTCCCCCATCTGGATCAGCGCCTGGTCGAAGCGCCAATCCGTCATCGACGCCCGAATCGGGTCCGGCGCTCCCCAGTCATTGGCCGCGTCGTGCAGCTCATCGAATGCGTCGCGGGCCTCGGCCCGCAGCGGCAACAGCGCAACCTCGGCATCGGTCAGGACCAACGCTTCGAAGCGTTCCGCAAGGTCGGCGTCGCTGACGGTCTCGAGATGATCCATGAAGGTCCGACTGGTCAGCGGCACCCGGGGGGCTCCACCGTCGGCCGGCGGCTCCGGATCGATCTCCGTCTCCGCATACGGTCCGATGGAGGCCGATACGCGTCCGAGCACCGTCCGCATCGCCTCGGGGCCGATGGCTGCGGTGAGCTCCGAGATGAGCGCCCAGGAGGCTGCGTGCGCGTACCTCTCAGCTTCCGCATCCGTTGACGCGTCCCACGCGTCGAGGGGGAACGCCGCGTCAGCGCGTTCGTCCATCTCGACCGCAGGATCGTACGGCGGGGCAACCTCCAGCTCCCCGGCGATGCGGCCCGCGATGTCGCTCGCCAGACCTTCCCGGATCCATCGCGCCTCGATGAGTTCCGACGAGAGCCAGACGTGCGCGACCTGGTGGAGAGCGGTGAACGGCGGCTGGTCGAACGCGACGAGGAACTCGGCGCCGGCACCCGATGTCTCCGCAAAGCCCGATGCGTCGGTCGCCACCGATTCGATCAGGACGAGCCCGCCGAGACGCGGATACGGCAGGCCGATCTCTTCCTCGAGCAGTGGCAGCGCACGCTCGACCAACGCCACCGTGCGCTCGCCCCATGCTTCGTCGTCGGCGAATGAGCGCACCTGGAGGTCGGCCGTGCCACCAACCAGCGGGACGGCGGCGTCGAAGGTCGCATATTCCACCGGCCGAGTGGCGGTGACAAGCGCGAGCCATTCTCCCGGGCTCTCGATCGGCCCGCTGGCCAGGCTGTCCTCCGCCTCCAAGAGCTCGTCTCCGTCGACCCGCACCTCGTATCCGTTCGGAATCGTGACGTTGACCTCGCTGCTGGTGCCGAAGCCCCATGCCGGAAAGACGATCACGGAGGGCCGGATGCGCATCTGCGGATCGTCGCTGTCGACGAGGGTGTAGCCGAGCTCCAGCTCGATGCTGTCCTCGAAGCGCAGGTCATCGCGCAGCGCGACGGTGGCCACGTTGACGTCGTCTGCGACCTCGACCGATACATCGAGACCGCCTTCCTCGTCGGAGGCGGTGACCGCCGTGGCATCGTCGTGAATGGCGAACACGACCTCGTCGAACACGCTGAACTGGCCGGATGGATCCGGTGTCGTATTGGTAAACGTGACCCGGACGTCGACGCCGACCTCGCCGTCGTCGGGCCGAACGTCATAGATGACGGATGTCTCGAGCTCGTAGTCGGCGGCGGCCGCCCATCCCACCGGCCCGCCGGGAAGGGCGGTGGCGATGAGAGAAACGGCGACGAGCGCGAGCGTCGTTCCCGCACGCCGCATCACGGACGGCCCATCAGTCGAGCGATGAGCCCGCGCCGACGGACTCTCGGCGGTGGTGGCTCCCACTCGGGCATCGCGGAGACGACATCGGCGCGGTATGCATCCATCAGGGGCTGATTCCGCGTTCGGCGGTCGCTCCAGTCCGGTAGCAGCCCGCGGTCGGCGATCGCGGTCGCGGTCTCCTCCAAAAGCCGATCCGCGACGATGGTCAGACGCGTGACCCCGCGACCCAGCTCGTCACGGTCGAGGCCGGCGGCCGGCAGCTCGGTCATCAGCATCGGTCGATCATCATCGGTCATCGCGAACTTCACGAAGGGGTAGTCGAAGTTGGCACGCAGCATCCGAGCATAGATTCGCTTGGGGATTTCCATCGCCTCGAGCCCATAGTATGCCCACAGGGAGCATCCGACTCCGCTGACCCACGCGACGGTGATGCGAAGGTCGAAGCGCCGATCCCCGTCGACCACGATGTCGCGACTGAACGCGGGATCATGTGGCGCCCCGGCCGAGGCCACGACCTCGAGCCCGAGCGACTCGAGCCACGCGTCGACCGACCCCTCCGGGTTCACCGGTGCGGAGCACCGGCGATGACCGTTTCTCCCGACCGGATGCGGCGGCGACGATGAAAGTCGCGATCCATCGTTCCCGGGTCGATCCGACAGTTGCGCCCGATCTCGACGCCACGCGGGACGCTCGCCTTCTTGCCGATGAGCGTGATGCCGGCGTAGAGCCGCTCCGGTTCATCCCGGTTGGGGCGCAGATCGTCCCCGACCCCGACCCGCGCCCCGGCACCGATGTGACACTCCTTGTCGAGGATGGCACGGTCGAGGGTTGCGTTCGCCTCGATGACCGCGTCGAACATGACGATCGAGTCGCGCACGACAGCGCCGGCAGCCACCCGGACGCCGGGCGACAGGACGCTGCGCTCCACCGTCCCGTCGATCACGCACCCGTGGCTGATCATCGAGCGCGACACGGTCGCGCCGGGACCGACGCGAGCCGGTGGCCGCTCCTCGCTGCGCGTGTAGATGAGCCATCCCAGGTCGTTCAACTCGATGCCCGGGTCGTCATTGAGCAGGTCCAGGCTCGTCTGCCAGTAGCTCTCCACCGTCCCGACGTCCTGCCAATAGCCACCGAATTCGTACGCGAATACGCGGCTGCCGTCGCTCACCATGGTAGGCAGAATGTCGCGTCCGAAATCGACCCGCTCGCTGCTCAGCAGGCCGCGCAGGAGCGGCCAGGAAAAGACGTAGACGCCCATGCTGACCAGGTTCGACGGTGGGTCGGGAGGCTTCTCGATGAAGGCCGTGACACGTCCTTCTTCCGCCACGTCGAGGATGCCGAACCGATGCGCTTCATCGATCGGCACCGTGCGCACCGCGCAGGTGACGTCAGCGCGCCTGGCTCGGTGCATCTCGATGAACGGCCGGTAATCCATCTTGTACACATGGTCGCCCGCCAGGATCAGGACCAGCTCCGGGTCTCGATCGGAGATGAAGTCCAGGTTCTGGAGGACGGCGTCGGCGGTGCCCCGGTACCAGTCGCGCGCGCGTCCGCGGCCGATGAACGGCTGCAGGAGCGCGACGCCGCCGCGGCTGCGGTCAAGGTCCCAGGGTCGCCCGACGCCGATATGGTCGATCAACGATCGCGGCGCGTATTGCGTCAGGATCCCGACGTCGGTCAGGCCGGAATTCACCGCATTGCTCAGCGCGAAGTCGATGATCCGATACTTCCCGCCAAATGGCACGCCGGGCTTTGCCCGCACCTGAGAAAGAATGCTGAGCCGCTCCCCCTCGCCACCGGCGAGGATGAGGGTCAGGACCGAGCTGGACACGGGTGGATTCTAGGCGCCGTTGCTCACTCGTCGCCCGGAGGCGGCGTGGGTGGGCCGCCGCCACCACCACCGCCTCCGCGTCCGGGACCGGATGGCAGCGGCGCAGACGTGGGAATCGGTGTGGGTGTCGGGGCGGCGGTAGGTGTCGGGGCCGCGGCGGGTGTCGGGGCCGCGGTAGGCCCTGACGACGCCGGAGGTCTGGACGGGCCGAAAGAGGGCTCCGGCCGAGTGATGCGCTTACCGCACACCTTTGGAAGCCTGTCCTCGCCATAGATCGGGCTGATCTTGAACCGCACCCGCTCATCGTCCTGGTAGTCGGCGGGATCACCTCGCGCGGAGGTTCGCTTGCTCACGACGCGATTTGCCCACGTCTCGGCCGCCTCGATCCAGTTCTCCGGCCGCTCGGGCGTGGCCTTCTCGAGATACAGCTCGAGGTCCAGACAGTTTCTCGGATGAACGTTGTCGAGCGGAGGCACGGTTCCCTCGAGGAAGGGCAGCTCGATCGTCTCGCCACAGTCGTCAGTTTCTGCCATCCCGCTGAAGCGACAGATCTCTTCCTCGACGATCCCCTGGGGCGCCTCGAATTTCGTCTGGGGCACCGGCTCTCCACCGTTCCAATCCCACGGATTGTTGATGGCGAGGTCCATGAACTCCTCCCACAGGAGGAGCGGTCCATCAGCGCTGAAGAGACCGCCCTCGATCTCGTTCGAGAGCGACTCCTGGTTGTTGTTGCCCATCCACACGCCCGTCGTCAGGCTGCCGGGGACGTAGCCGAAGCCCGACACGTCGCGGAAGTCGTTCGTGGTTCCGGTCTTGAACCCGGCCGGACGGCGGTCGCCGTCGGCGGTCAGGAGCTGCGCCCGCTTGCCCCAGAAGAGGTTCCGCTCGGGGTCCGTGTTCCCCTCCAGGATGAAGTGCGGCAGGTACGCCTCGGCGGCGGTCATCGGGTTGGTGACCGTCGGACCGTTGTCCTCGCGGGTGTAGATGACCCGGTTGTCCCGATCGCGGATCTCGATGATGGTCGTCGCCGGATTCAGCTCGCCCTGCTGGGCGAAGGTTGTGTACGCCTGCGTCATATTCGTGAGGTTGAGATCGACCGAGCCAAGCGCGAGCGACAGGCCCGGGTCCCGACCCATGATGTACTCCGCGCTCGCGATGCCCAACTTCTCGGCGAAGTTCGCGGTCGTCTGCGCGCCGACCAGGTACTGCATCTGAACGGACGGGATGTTCAGCGAGTAGCGCAGCGCATCGAGCGCCAATACCGGGCCGTGCTCCTGGATATCGGCGTTGGTCGGGCGGTAGGAGGTCTCCTCGGTCGTGCCGAACTCGGTGATGGCATCCACGAACATCGTCGATACCGTCGCATCACGCGACTGGAAGGCCGATGCATACGTGATCGGCTTGAATGCCGATCCGGGCTGCCGGCGGCCGAGGCCTGCCACATCGAACTGCCCCTGCACCTCGGGAGCCTCGCGATTGAAGTAGTCGACACTGCCGACGTAGGCCACGATCTCGCCGGTGGCGGAGTCGATCGCGACCATGGCGCCGTTGTTGACATTGAACTCGGCGCAGTGCTCTCGGGGACAGTCCGGGCTGTCCGGCGGCATGTTCAGCGAGTTGACGTGCTCCGTTACGAGCCGCTTTGCTTCCTGCTGCAGCGGGAGGTCGAGCGTCGTCTGGATGCGGTAGCCGCCGGTCAGCACCGCGAGTTCCGGATCGGTCACGTTCGGCAGCGTGGCGAGGATGCGCTCGGCCTCCTTGCGCACCCGGAAGCTGAAGTGCGGCTCGCGCAGAATGCTCGTCAGCCGATTCGGCTCCATCGCGAGCCACGAGGTGTTCCTTGCCACGCGGGCCTCCCGCGCGCTGATGTAGCCTTCCTGCTGCATGGCGCCAAGGACGAGGTCGCGCTCGCGGATCGCATCTCCGGCTGCCTCCTCGGTGCCAGCCTCGCCGTTCGGGTTCTGGTACGGATCCAGGTACGAGGGCGCCTGCGGCAACGCGGCCAGGAACGCAGCCTGCGCAATGCTCATGTCCTCGATGTTCGACAGCCCGAAGTAGTTGGCGGCGGCGGCCTTGATGCCGTACGAGCCGTTGCCGTAATAAATGAGGTTGAGGTAGGTCTCGAGGATCCGCTCCTTGCCCCCGCGTCCGGGGTAAGCGGTGGTGACCTGCATCGCCAGGATGTTCTCGCGGATCTTGTCCTCGATGTCGGTCGAGTTGCTCGGCTCCGGGGGCTGGCAGACACCTGACTCCGCCGCCTCGGGCTCCGGGTCGAGCGCGTCGGGGTCGATCGCTCCGAGGCTCGCCTCCGGCGAGCCACTCGAATCCGGCTGGGTCGTCTCGCCCTCCGCGGCGAGCACGCGCGCGTAGTCGATCACCTGCTGCGTGATGGTGGAAGCGCCCTGGACAATCTCCCCGGCCTCGAGGTTGGCGAGCGCGGCCCGCACGATGCCCTGGAAATCAACCCCACTATTTTCCCAGAACGACCGGTCCTCGCTGGCCACGGTCGCCTGCCAGATCACGTCGGGAAGGGTCGCGAAGCTGACCGCCTCGCGGTTCTGACACTCGAAGCGCGCCAGAAGCTGCTCGCCGGTGCGGTCGTACACATATGTCGACTGCTGGGGCTCGATCCCGTCGAGCAGCCGCGGGTCGGGCAGGTCAGAGGCAAAGTAGTTGTACGCCGCCAACATGCCGCCTGCGGTGCCGAGAATCGAGCCCGCGAACATCATCCCGAAGACGCCGAGCGTGACGAGCAGGAACGTCGCGAGGCCACGTCGCCGCCCGCCGCGGCGCGTGGTGCGGCGCGTCATCATCAAGTGACGGCGCCGACGCTGGAGAGCCGGATGCATCGCTCGAAGGGTACCAGCACGAGCGTGCCGGGTCGAGTGGGCACCTTCCCCGGCGGCCTCCTGCTCAGCGAACGACCCGGAGGAGCCGATCATCGAGCAGCAGCACGAGCACTGCGCCCGCCACCAGGAACGGGCCGAACGGGATGTAGCTGCGCATGCCCACGCGACGAGTCGCAAGCAGGACCAGGCTCGCCCCGGCCGACAGGAACGCTGCAGCGAACAGCGAGCTGAAGATGGCCGGCCAACCCAGCATGAGGCCGATGGGCGCCACCAGGTACAGGTCTCCGAGCGCCAGGCCCCCGCGCACGACCAGCGCCAGGCCCCCCAGGAAAGCCACCGCAGCCGCGGCGCCGACCACGGCCATCAGCGGGTCCACGCCGGGATTGAACGGTACGAAGAGCACGCTCAGCAAGATGAGCGGGTCCAGGACGAGGTGCGGCAAGCGCCGCTGCTCGAGGTCGGTGGCGGTCAGGACCAAGAGCAGCGCCAACAGCGCGAGATACACGCCGGTTGCCCACCACGGAAGCTGTGAGCGGGAAGCAACGACCGCTCCGGTCGCGCCACTCGCGACGGCGAGCAGCACGGTGCGGTAGCCGAGCGGCCGTCGTTGCGCTTCGTCCGCGGGCCAGACGCTCGCCAGCCGCTCGGCCAGGGCACCACCGAGTGCGAAGATCCCCCCGATGGCGATGATCGCCGGCTCCACGATTGCGCTTCAGCCTCCATCAACTCGCCGAGCCCGGTGCGCGGCGGCGCCGCCCATCCTACGAGGCGCGCCACCGTCTGCCATAGGCCGATCGTCCACCGCGGTGACCAGCACCTGTTGGCACGCTGTCTGCGAGGAACGGCTCATCGCCGGCAGGTTGTCGGCACCACACGGGAGGATCACATCGTGGACAAGGACCGCGTCGAAGGCCCCCTCAAGGAGGCTGGAGGCAAGATCAAGGAAGAATGGGGCGACGCCACGGACGACCACTCGACAGAGGCCGAGGGCAAGATGGACCAGACCGAGGGAAACGTCCAGAACAAGTGGGGCGAGACGAAGGACAATGTCCGCGACGCCGTAGACGGCGACCGCTAGACATCCTGGGCCCCGGTCCTCATGGCCGGGGCCGCTCCTGGTTCACGCCATCGTCGCCGAAGGCCAGCGCCAGCTGGACCATCGCAGCGACGGCAGCGCCGGTGGCCCCCTTTGGACCATACGGCTTTTCGGCACTGAGGTAGGCCGTCCCGGCAATGTCGAGATGGACCCACGGCACGGTCACGAACTCCGAGAGAAACACCGCGCTCTTGATGAGTGACCCGTCGCGGCCACCCGAGTTCACGATGTCCGCGTGTGGAGAGTCGTAGCTGGCTCGGTACTCGACGGCGAGGGGCATCTCCCAGAACCACTCACCCGCCTGCTCGGCGGCGGAGGCGATCCGGTCACCCCAGTCGCGCGGGCGAGCAAAGAAGGCGCTGATCTGATCCCCAAAGGCGACGGCCTGCGCACCCGTCAGGGTGGCGACGTCGACGATGTGCGTCGCGCCCTCCCGCTCGGCCCAGGTCATGGCATCGGCCAGGATCAATCGCCCCTCGGCATCGGTATTGGTGACCTCCACGGTCATCCCGTTCATGGCCTTGACGACATCGCCGGGCCGTTGGGCATTGCCGCCCGGCATGTTCTCGACCATCGGCGCAACCACCATGAGGGGCGTATCCGGGGCCAGGCGGGCGACCGTTCGCGCCACCGCGATCACGGCGGCGGCGCCGGATTTGTCGTGCTTCATATCTCCCATGTTCTCGGACGGTTTGATGCTGATGCCGCCGGAGTCGAAGCACACGCCCTTGCCGACGATTGCCAGGCGATCTCCGTCCCCAGCCTTCTCCCAGCCTGGGAGCTTGACGGCGATGAGCCGAGGCGGATGGGCTGCCCCCTGCCCGACGCCGAGCAGCAGCCCCATGCCGAGCGCCGCCATCTGCCCAGGCTCGAGAATCTCCACCGAGCAGCCCTCGGCGCTCAGCTCGCGAGCCACATCGGCCATGCGCTCCGGCGAAAGGTCGTTGGCGGATCGGTTGGCGAGGTCGCGGCCGAACGCCATGCCCTCGCCGATCTCGGCGCCTCGGTCGAGCGCATCCTGCGAGCCGGCGCCGATGCACAGCAGCTCGGTCACGGATCGCTTCATGGCGTCGGTGTCACGGACCCGGCCGTAGATCGCGGTGGCGCGGTAGGTCCCGGCGACCGCACCGGCGGCGGCGGCGGCCCACGCGTCGTCGCCCTCGCCATCCCGCAGCCACAGGGCAAGGGTCGAGGCCCCGCGTCCATTCAGCTGCCTCGTCGCGACCATCGCCAGGCGGCGGGCGCGCCACGCACCACGGCCGCGGCCACCCGCGTTGAGCAACAGGAGCCGACCGGCAGCCAGGTCACCACCGGCAATCAAGGCAAATGCATGCTCAAGCGGGTTGAATTCACCCCACGCGATTGCCGCGCTGATAACGCCGCCGGAGGCCGCGTCCAGCTCGGCGAGGTCCGCACCCATCTCCGCGTCCTCGCGGTAGATGGGGACGGCGAGGACATCCGTCTGGGTGGTGGCTGGCGGGGTGCTGGTCGCGCGCAGGCGCATAGCTCGATCGGCTCCTTGATGGGATGACAGGGACCGGCGGAGTATAGGTCCCGTCACGTGCAGTCGGCGAAGAACCGAGCCGAGAACATCGTGAAACGGCTGCCCGGGGCGACCGGTGTCCCCGGCGGTGGTTCCTGGCGGATGATCCCCTCGGGCTGGTCTGGATCCTCGGCGCATTCGAGGCGCCAGTTGAGGCCGGCATCCCGTGCAAGCTGGATCGCATCCGCCGTGGGAAGCCCGACCGTCTGGGGAATCAGCACGGTGCCTGGGGGCGCGGTTGCCTGGGCCGACTCCGACGGCGACGGCTGCGGCGAGGCATCGCCGGTTTCCCCGAGATCGAGGAGCGGGAGGATGACGAGCATCACCACGAGTGCCACGGCGCCCAGGATGAAGAGCGTTCCGAGCATGGGGAGGATGCCGCGGTCGCGCGAGGGCGCGGAGGCCGGGCGCCGAGGGGGTGCGCGCGACGGGGCTCGCCGCTGCGACGGCCTCGGGGCTGGGGGCGGGACGTAGCCGCGCTCATCCGAGGGCCCACGGGGCGGATGGCCAGGGACGGCGACGACGCGCGTCTCATCCATGTCGGCGCTGCTCAGATCGGCGTCGGCCGCATCGAGGGCACGCGACATGGCCTCGGCGCTGTTGAAGCGAGAGGCGGGCTCGCGCCGCAACGCCTGAAGGATCGCATCGTCGAGACGCCCGGGTACCCCCGGCACCAGCGATGAGGGTGGACGCACCGCCTGCGCACGGTGTGCCGCACTGATCTCCTCGGGGTTGCGACCCTCGTACGGCATCCGGGCGGCCAGCGCCTCGTACAGCACGACGCCCAGGCTGAACAGGTCGCTCGCCGGGGTCAGCGCCTCGCCGTGCAGCTGCTCAGGCGACATGAACTGCAGCGATCCGATGCTCATGTTTTCCTCGAGCGCTTCGTGCGGCGGGCGCGCAATCCCGAAATCGATCAGCTTTGCCGGGCCTGGTCCGAGCATCACGTTGCCGGACTTGACGTCGCAGTGGACGAGACCGCGGTCATGAACCGCGCGCAGGCCGGCAAGCAGCTCGCGCCCGATGCGAACGACGTCTTCGCGCGGCATCGGGCCACCTTCGTCGATCGACTGGCGCAGCGATCGGTGCCGATCGAGGAGCTCCATCACGATGAAGTGGGCCTCACCGTCGCTCCCGGAGTCATAGACATGAACGATGCTCGGATGCGAGAGCGAAGCGACCGCACGCGCTTCCGCCAGGAAGCGATCGGTGAACGCGGGATCATCGGCGTACGGATGGGACAGCACCTTGACCGCCACATCGCGCTCGAGCCGCTGATCCCGAGCCCGATACACGCGGGCCATGCCGCCGCGGGCAACGGGCTGGTCGATGCGGTACCGATCGACAAGCGTCCGCCCGATCATCGGGTCCGGCGACGATTCGGGGCTCACCGAGCGACCTCCTCCCCGATGGCGGCCACCGCAGCACGCGAGTCCTCGATGGCGCCGATGGTGGCCGCCAGCCGCTCGAGCGGAGCTGCCGTCAGCGCCGACCCTCCCTCGCTCAGCGCAATGCGCAGGGCGCGATCCGCCGTCGCAGCGTCGTCCGAGATGGCTCCGAACGCCTCGGCTGCCTCGAGAGCCATCGCATCATCGCCGTCGCGGGTTGCTTCCACGATCTGTTCCACGGCGCTGATCATCGCATCCGTGGTTGCGATCCATATCGGCAGCGTGGGCAGATCGGTCTTCCAGGCAACAATCGCTGCATGGGCGTCGCGAGCCCGCGCGACGTGCTCGGAGGCTTCTGAGAATGTCCCCGCGTCGAGTGCGCGAAGCGCCTGCTCGAGCACCGCGGGCAGGCCGGTTCCGCGCACCCGCATATCTGCGAACGCGTCGGCCACCTGGGCGCTTGCGCGCAGCTGCGTGGCGATGGAGGTCAGCTCTCCGGCGGCGACCGGCTGCGGCGGCGGCGAAGTCCCCGGGTGCCAGGCGGCTCGCGCCGATGCGAGCGAGCTCACCGCCCGACGCGCCGGCGCCACGGCCTCCTCGGCGTCGGCGATGAGCGCGGCAGCATCCTCGATCCCTTGGCTCGGCGGGTCGTCGCCGCTGAGGACGCCCGCTGAAGCCGCACGCGCGGCGTCGAGGCCGGGCTCAACCGAAGCTCGGAGCTGATCGAGCGCCACCATCGCGGCGGCGGCGCGGCCGCGAATCAGCCGCTCGGCGCCGATGGTGGCGGCCGGGTCCCGGGCACCCGGACCGAGTAGGAACGAAACGCCAACCACGGCCAGCACAGCCGCAGTGACGCGGGTGGATATCATGCGCAGATGGTCTCCGCCGACGTGCTGCGCCCTCTCCCCAAGGCCGAGCTCCACCAGCACCTGGACGGATCGGTCCGTCCCGCGACCGCGATGGAGCTGGCAGGCTCGATCGGGCTGGCGCTCGATCTCGAGGATGTCCGCCGGCGAATGGTGGGGCCTGAGCAGTGCTCGAACCAGGCCGAGCTTCTCGCGTTTTTCGACCTGCCGATCGAGCTGCTCCAGACCGGCGAGGCGCTGGCTCGCGTGACAGCGGAGCTGGTCGAGGACCTCATGGAGGACGGCGTCCGATACGCGGAGATTCGATGGGCCCCTCGCCTCCATCTGCGACGCGGGCTCTCCGTGTCCGCCGTACTGGAGGCCGTTGCGTCGGGGATCTCAAGCGCGGCGCAGGCGCACGGACCGGCCACCCCACTCATCGGGCTGATCGTGACTGCCATGCGATCGCATCCGCCGGCAGCGAACGTCGAGCTGGCAATCACCGCCGCCTCATTCGGCCCACCGATCGTGGGCTTCGATCTGGCGGGACCGGAGGTCGCCTGGCCGGCCCCGCCGCACGCCGCCGCGTTCAACGCAGCCCGTGCCGGTGGGCTGTCACTGACGGCGCATGCCGGCGAGGCGCCGGGAGCGCATCGGGTGCGCGAGGTCCTCGAGTTCGGCATCGGACGCGTCGCCCATGGCGTCAGCGCCAGCGAAGACGAGTCCCTCATCCAGCTGCTGCGCGCACGCGACATCACCCTGGACCTGTGTCCAACCTCCAATGTCCAGGCCGGCATCGTCGCCGACCTCGCGAGCCATCCGGTTGCGGCGCTGCACCGCGCCGGGGTGAGCGTGACCATTTCGTCCGACAGTCGGACGGTGACCGGCACCTCGCTGACGGACGAGCTGGCGCGGACCGCCACCGCCCTGTCGTTGACCAGGGACGAGCTCGCCGCGATCGCGCTCAACGGCTTCGCGCGTGCTTTCGCGCCACCGCTGGTCCTCGCGCCGATGCGCGCCGTCGCCGCGCTGGCGTGGGAATCGTGGCGCCTGGAGGCCGACATCAGCTGAGGAGCGGCCCGAGCAGGCGCAATACCGCGGCGGGGTCCTCGGCAACCGCGTCGGGCCGCCGCTCGCCATCCAGCGTGTCGGCAAGGGTTGCATCGGCCACTCCGGTCAGCACCAGGATGGCCGAACAGCCCGCCCGATGGGCTCCCACGATGTCGGCGTCAGGGTTGTCGCCGATGACGACCGTCTCACTGCCAGCCACTCCCGTTGCCTCCAGGATCGCGAGGAACATCGCGGGCGTCGGCTTGCCGATCACCAGGGGCGTCGCGCCGGTCGCCATTGCCAGCGCGGCCACGATGGAGCCCGCGCCCGGGAGGAATCCGGCGGCCGTCGGATAGCGGGTATCCGCGTTCGTCGCGATCAGCAGCGCGCCATCGACCACGGCGCGCATTGCGACCGCGATTCTCCGATAGTCCACCTCGGGGTCGAGCCCGACGATGACCGCGTCGAACCCGCGCGCCAGTTGGCCGCCATCGTGACCCGCCCACGTCGCGTCGCCGGCCATGACGACCTCCAGGCCCGCGGCCCGCAGCTCGGCCCTCATGCCCTCCGCGCCGATGGCCAGCACCGATCTCACGTCCGGGGCGTGGCGCGCCAGGTGCTCGATGGTGGCGGATGTCGAGGTAACGATCTCGGGCGCTTCACTTCCGATCCCCATCCCGGCCAGGCGCTCGACGTAGCCGGTACGTGCGACCATCGAGTTGTTCGTCGCAAACCGCACCGCGGCGCCAGCCGCACGAAGCGTAGCCACGAGCTCACTGGCGCCCTCGATCGGCTCATGGCCGCGATACACGACGCCGTCAAGATCGAAGATGACGAGGCGGACGCGATCGGGCAGCTGGCTCATGAGGCCGGATGATACGGGCGTCGCGGCGCGGTCGGACCTTGAGCGAAGGATCGGCAAGGAAGTATGATGCCGCAGATTCTGCGCCAGGCGCCCATTGCCCGAGCGCACCGGAGGCGCCGCGATCCATGCGGCAGTACGCACCGAAATGGTGTGGAGGAATAGATGCGGAAACATCGGAGCTCGCTGATGGTCGTGCTGGCTGTCCTGGTGCTCATCCTGGCCGCCTGCTCGGGAGGTGGCGAGAGCCCATCCGAGAGCGCGACCGAATCAACAGCCGAATCCACCGCCCCGGAGTCGATGGCTCCGGAATCGGCGGAGCCATCCGAGAGCGCGGCGGCCAGCGAGGAGCCGGTGGCCGGCCTCGACGCATGCGGCGAGCCCGAATCGGGCGACGCGCTCATGATCGGCGTGGTGACCGACGTCGGGCAGCTCGAGGACAAGTCGTTCAATGAGGCGTCATGGTGCGGCGGTATCGCAGGCGCGACCTCCGTCGGCGGCACCGCCGAGGTGATCGTGACGGAGGCCCCCGCGGACTACGCGCAGAACATTCAGACCTTCGTCGACCGTGACTTCGACGTCATCGTGACCGTCGGATTTGCCATCGGCGATGCGACCCTGGCCGCGGCGGAAGAGAACCCGGAGACATGGTTCATCGGCGTCGACCAGTTCATCGGCGCTGATCCGATCCCTGAAAACTACATGGGCCTGCTCTACAACGAGGCGCAGGCGGGCTACCTGGCGGGCATCGTGGCTGCCAACATCAGCGAGACCGGTGTCATCGGTGCCGTCGGTGGCATCGACAGCGTCCCGCCGGTGGTCAATTACATCTCCGGCTATGCAAACGGCGCCGCGAGCGTCAATCCGGACATCGAGGTCCTGATTGAGTACGCGAGCACCGACATCAGCACCGCCTTCAACGACCCGACGACGGGCAAGTCGATCGGCGAGCAGATGATCGAGGCCGACGCCGACGTCCTGTTCCAGGTCGCCGGCCTGACCGGGCAGGGCGTCCTGGAGGCCGCCTGTGATGCTGAGGTGTTCGGCATCGGCGTCGATGTAGACCAGTACATCAGCCTTCCCGACCTTGGCGAGTGCATCGTCACCAGCGCCGAGAAGAAGCTGAAGGAGTCAGTCCAGGCGGCGATCGAGCGCGTCGCTGACGAGTCCGCGGAAGCCGGCAACGTGTTCCACAACGCGGCGGCCGATCCGCCCGGCGTGGGTATCTCGCCGTTCCACGACTTCGAGGGTGAGCTCGACCCGTCGGTCCAGGAGGCTGTCGACGAGGCCTTCGACGGATTGGCGGACGGCTCGATCGACCCATGCGCCGGGGACACGCCTTGCTTCGGCGGATGACCTGAACATGGTTTCGAGGCGGGCCTGACCCTGGCGCCAGGCCCGCCTCGCTCGTTCACTTCTCGGTACGCTCCGCCAATCCATCGTCCCCACGAGCCTGAGCACACCGATGACCGAGGCAGCTCTCGCACCTGTCCTTGAGATGCGAGGCATCACCAAACGCTATCCGGGCGTCGTCGCCAACGATGGCATCGACCTCGACGTGCGCCCCGGAGAGATTCACGCGCTGCTCGGTGAAAACGGCGCGGGCAAATCCACGCTCATGAACATCCTCTACGGCCTCGCCTCGCCGGACGAGGGACAGATCCTGATCGGCGGCAAGCCTGCCGCGATCGCGGGTCCGTCCGACGCCATCCGCCGCGGGATCAGCATGGTCCACCAGCATTTCATGCTGGTGCCAGTGCTCAGCGTCGCCGAGAATATCCTCCTCGGCGAGGAGCCGATGGCGAATCCCGTGTTCGTCGATCGGCGCGCGGCGCACGCGCGCATCCGCCAACTCGGTCGCACATTCGGGTTCGATATCGATCCGGATGCCACGGTCGGGTCGCTGTCGGTCGGGTCGCAGCAGCGCGTCGAAATCCTCAAGGCGCTGTACCGCAATGCGAACATTCTCGTCCTAGACGAGCCCACGGCCGTGCTGACGCCGCAGGAAACTCGCGAGATCTTCGCGGTCCTTCGCCAGCTCACTCGCGAGTTCGGCACCTCGATCATCTTCATCAGCCACAAGCTGTACGAGGTGCTCGAGATCGCGGATCGCATCACCGTCATCAGGCGAGGGCGCGTCGTCGGCACGCGACAGCCGGCCGAGACGAACGAGGACGAGCTTGCCAATCTGATGGTCGGCCGTGACGTCAGCCTCACGGTGGACCGTGGGGAGTCGAGCCCCGGAGATGTCGTCCTGGAGGTGGATGCACTGCGTGTGAACGACGACCGGGGGCAGGAGGCCGTTCGCTCTGTCTCCTTCTCGGTGCGCGGCGGCGAGATCGTGGGCATCGCGGGCGTGGCCGGCAACGGCCAGGATGAGCTGGTCGGGGCCCTGACCGGGCTGCGAAAAGCAGCCGCTGGCAGATTCGCGTACGGAGGCCACGATCTGACGCGAGCGAGCGTGCGATCGCTGATGGATAACGGCCTGGCCTTCGTGCCGGGTGATCGCCACCGCTACGGCATCATCCTGAGCTTCCCGATCGATGACAACCTGTGCCTGAATGACTACAACCGCCCACCGTTCGCGCGGGGGATCATCCGGGACGAGGAGGCAGTAGACCGTTGGGCCGATGCCCGCATCGACGAGTTCGACATCCGGACTCCGTCTCGCGAGGTACCGGCCGGCACGCTATCGGGCGGAAACCAGCAGAAGGTGGTCGTTGCGCGCGAGTTCAGCGGAGATACCCGGGTGCTCATCCTGGACCAGCCAACGCGTGGGCTCGACGTGGGCAGCATCGAGTTCATTCACCGCCAGGCGATCGCGAAACGTGACGCGGGGTCGGCCATCCTGCTGGTCTCTGCCGAGTTGGACGAGGTGATGGAGCTCTCAGATCGCATCCTTGTCATGTACCGCGGCCAGATTGTCGCTGAGCGCGACGGGCGCGCCGCTGACCGCGAGGAGATCGGGCTGCTGATGGCGACCGGCGGCCGCGATGAACGGCCTGCCGAGACCGCGGAGGTCGCATCGTGACCGATGCCGGCAACTCCGATCAGCGAGAGCTGGAACAGATTCCGGCTGGACCTGACGCAGCTGCCCCGCAGGCACGCATCCCGCCCCCGCAGTCGAAATCGCTGTGGGGGCGGATCATCCAGGTCAGCGCAGTACCGATCGCCGCGGTGCTCCTCGCGTTCGTTGTCGGATCGATCTTCATCCTGGGTTCGAGCCTCCTCACCGGCCGGGACTTCGATCCCCTGCTGCCGTGGATCGCATATTCATCGCTCATGTTCGGAGCGTTCGGTGGCCTGAATCCGATCGTGGACACGATGGTGGCCGCGGCCCCGCTCATCCTGGGCGGCCTGGCGGTCGGCCTCGGCTTCAAGGCCGGCCTGTTCAACATCGGCGCGCAGGGCCAGTTCCTGATGGGAGCCCTTGGAGCAGCCTATGTCGGCGCATCGGTCGCAGAGCTGCCGACCCCTATCGCGATGACCGCGGCCGTTCTGGCGGGCGCGGCGGTCGGCGCCGCCTACGGCTTCATCCCGGGAATGCTGAAGGCGTTCACCGGCGCGCATGAAGTCGTCACGACCATCATGCTCAACTTCATCGCAGCGGCCATCATCGCGTATCTCGTGGCGGGCCCGCTCGGAGCCGAGGGCTTCGCCTTCGCGCGTACCGGCCCGATCGGCAACGCTGCCCTGGTGGACGTTCCCGGCACCCGTAACCTGCACATCGGTGTGCTGCTGGCGCTCCTCACCGTCCCGATCGTGTGGTGGATCCTGGCGCGCACGACCTTCGGATTCGAGCTCCGGACGGTCGGTGCCAACCCGAGTGCCGCGCGGTACGCCGGCATGCGGCCGGCCGTCGTGACGATGACGACCATGGCGGCCTGCGGACTCCTGGCAGGGCTGGCGGGCGTTGTCGAGATCCTGGGCGTGACAGGATTCATCAACACCTCCTACGGCACGAGCGTGGGCTTCGATTCGATCAGCGTCGCCCTGCTCGGGCGCGCCCATCCGGTCGGGATCCTGTTCTCGGCGATCCTGTTCGGGGCGATGCGGGCCGGCGCCCCCGAGATGCAGCTCGACGCGGGCATTCCGGTCGAGATCATCGACGTGCTGCAGGGCATCATCCTGCTCTTCCTGGCAGCAGATATCCTCGTCCGACGGCTGTTCCGCCTGCGCGTCGCGGGAACCGGTGTCGACGAGCTCCAGACCGTCAGCCGTTCGTACGGTGAGCAGGCGCCGCGCTGATGGACGTTCTCTACGGCATCCCGATCATCGGCCTCATCTTCCAGCTGATCGCGTACCTCATTCAGACGGTCCCGAACATCGCGCCGATCATCCTGGCGCTGGCAACGCCGATAGCGCTCGGCGCGCTGTGCGGCATCATGAACGAGCGCTCCGGCGTGGTGAACATCGGCATCGAGGGAATGATGCTGGCGGCCGCGTTTGCCGGCTTCGTCGCCGCCGGCTTCAGCGAACCGTATCTGCCCGTGTTCGAGCTGGAGCTCTTCAACACCACGGCTCCGCTGCTGATCGGCGTGATCGCCGCCGTGCTCACCGCCATGGCACTCTCGCTCCTGCATGCCTGGCTGAGCATCACGATTCGCGCCGATCAGATCATCAGCGGCGTCATCATCAACGTGGCTGCGCTGGGGCTGACGGGTTACCTGAACCGATTGGTGGTCACGCCGAACCCGCGCGTCGGCGCCGGTACCTTCTCGTCATTCAACCCGCCACCGGAGATCACCGATATCCCGGTGATCGGCTGGATCCTCGACATGTTCCTCGACCAGGGACCAATCGCCATGAGCGTGATCGTGTTCGTGATCACCCTCCAGATTCTCCTGTTCCGCTCCCGATGGGGCCTTCGCACGCGGGCAGTCGGCGAACATCCGAAGGCTGCCGAGACAGTGGGCATCGACGTCATCCGCCTGCGCTACCGGAACGTCGTCATCGGCGGCATCTTCGCCGGCCTGGCCGGTGCATTCCTGACCCTGGAGGCGACCTCGTCGTTCCAGAACGGCATGACCGCCGGTCGGGGCTTCATCGCGCTGGCGGCGGTGATCTTCGGACGCTGGACGCCGATCGGGGCACTCGGCGCGGCACTGCTCTTCACGTCAGCGGGCGCCATTGGACGCGCCGTCAGCATTCGCCCGCCCACCGACGAGCTCGTCCAGCTTGGCCAGCTGCTGGAGGGCATCCCGAACGAGTTTTACCAGGCGCTCCCCTACCTGATCACGATCATCGTGCTCGCCGGAGTCGTCGGCCGCAGTGTGGCACCGGCCGCTGTCGGACAGCCATACGAGAGGGAATCGAAGGCCACGTAACGACCTCCTCTCGCTAGGTGGTGGCGCGAGCCTCGCTCGCCATGTGCGGATGCGGGGTCGGCGGAATGCGAAGCAGATCGATCGAAAGGCCGGCGGCGGCGAGATCTCGAACCACCGAGTTGTGGTCGTAGTCGACCGAGCGGAAACCGATGGCCATGTCCGGGTCACCGATGTAGATGACCGCATACCGCGCACGCGCGTCGTCGCTGGTGCCGCACCCGACCGAGCCGCAGGCCACGAAATGCGCCTGGCCAACGACCCGGTGAAACGCCTCATGCGTATGGCCGAAGCAGAACAGGTCGTCCGCCTCGTCGCGGGCGATTCGCGCCAGGACGCGCGAGGGACGGTCCGACCACAGGTATTCGTTTTCGCGCAGCGGCGACCCATGGAAGAACTGCACCGACCGATCCGCGATGTTGAGGCGCAGCGTCTTCGGCAACAGGCGCAGCCAGGAGCGATGCTCCTCCTTCATCGTCTCCGTGGTCCACCGCATCGACGCGATGCCGGCCGCCTCTGCCGCGTTCGAGGTCCAGGCGGCGCCGGTCTGCTCGCGGTCCATTCCGACCGCCTCGTCCCAGTTGCCCTGGATCGTCGGGATCTCGAGGCCGCGCAGCAGCTCGACCGTTTCGTTCGGGTGCGGGCCCCGTCCGACCACGTCGCCCACGCAGTAGATCGCATCCGCATCGATGCGCGCAATGTCGTCCATCACGGCTCGCAGCGCAGGCAGGTTGGCATGGATGTCGGCAATGACGGCAATCCGCATGCGCGCCATGTTCGTCATCGGCCCGTACGCCCGCAATACCCCCGATGGAGAACTTCCGTACGCCCCTTCAGGGGTTGTCCGCTACGCCGCGCGCCCGCCACCACGTCGCGAGCGCCTCGACACCAACGGCCGCCAGGACGCAGAGGAGCGGTACCAAGGTGGCGTGGTAGCGGCCGTGCACCTCGAGCACCAGGTGGCTGACTGCGACGACGGTGACCGTCATTCCGATCAGGAGTGCCGCCGGCCGAGGCTGTCGCCGACCGGCAAGCATGCCGAGCGTGGCCAGTGCGACGAGTGGCGTCCAGAACAGCTGGCTGGCGAGCCAGACGCTGTGGGTCGCGCGGGTGACCGCCCCGCTCGACAGAGCGTATTCCGCGGCGTACCTCTCGTCGCCCCAGAGCGTGTCGAACTTGCGTGCCACCAGCTGAATCGAGGCCGGTGGATCCTGAAGAACACGGTCAAGCGCAAGGCTGCCGGCGTATTCGCTGCGCTCCCACCACGACGATCCTGGAAAGCCGGCGAGGCGCGCTGCGTCCTCGGCGTTCCACGCGCCGCCATGCTCGGGGTTGGCCCCGACGTACAGGCTCCATCCACCGTACGCCGACGTCGAGATGGACAGATCCCCATGCGCACGAATGTTGAATGAGACGACCGGCAGGAGCAGGACGAGGAACACTACGGCAATCAGCGCCGATCGCAGGACAGTGCGGCGCCACGTCCATCCAACCAGCCACGGCAGCAGGGCGATCGGGGCCACCAGGGATGCGGCCGTTGCGCGCACGTACTGGCTGGCGGCCAGCGGCCCGGCGCAGGCGACCGCCGCCATCAGCATCGGCCGGCGCTCAAGCGCAATGCCAGCACGAACGGCCCCGGCCACCAGCATGGTGTACATCGGCTCGGTGAGCGGAACGAGGGCCATGAGCACCTGCGACGGGATGATCGCGTAGGTCGTGGCCGCGATGGCGGCGACCGGACGTCCCCACGTCGCCCGACTGATATCCCAGACGAGCCATGCGGTCAGCGCCGCGAAACAGATATTCAGAATCTCGATCGCGCTGGATCCAACCCCGAACACCGCGTACGCGCTAGCCAGGGCGACCGGGTACCCCAACGGCCGATGGCTGAAGCAGCAGAGGCCATCCATGACCCCGAGCGCCTGCTCGTGGATGATGCGGTTCTCCCCGACAAGCGGCGCATCGGCGATGACCGCGAGCGTGACGCGCACCAGGATCGCAAGCACCACGATCGCGAGCGGCAGGCCGAGGCCAGCAGTCCTGTTGTTCGCGGCGGCCCGCCGGGCAAGACCGATGAGCCCGAGGCTGGCGAGCACGTAGCCCCCGGCCATGCCGAGCCCGATGCCTCCGGATGACCCGCCGAAGTCGCTGAGCATGGCGCCAAACGACGCGATGCTCGCCCGAAGTGCACTCAGGGTGATGAGCCCGAGAACCAGCGCCGAGGCGGCCCATGCCGCGGTGGTCGCGTACCCCGAAGCCGCTGAACGCGGACCCGATCCGGGGCCGCCGCCAAGCCGGCCCGCGACCGTCACGGTGTCAGATGGAGCCGCTGCCCACCGCGACGGGGGCGGCGAGGACGCTGACGCGGCCGGCCACCGTGCGCGCGACCGCCCGCAGGGCGAGTGCCGCCGCGGAAGTCTCACCGCCGGGATACTGCGCCGATGTGATCGGCACGCCAGCGTCGCCGCCGGCTCGCACACCGGGCTCGAGGGGAATGCGACCGAGCACCTCGAGCTCCAGCTCCCGGGCGATCTTCTCGCCGCCGCCCGATCCGAAGATGTCGTGCTCTTCGCTGCAGTGCGGGCAGACGAAGCCGCTCATGTTCTCAATGACGCCCAGCGTCCGCACGTTGACCTTGTTGAACATGCCGACCGCCTTGCGCGCGTCGAGCAGGCTCACCTCCTGCGGGGTGGTGACGATCACCGCGCCGGTCAGCGGGATGAGCTGGCTCAGGCTCAGTGCCGCGTCCCCGGTCCCCGGTGGCAAGTCGATGACGAGGTAGTCGAGCTCGCCCCATTCGACGTCACGCAGAAACTGCGCGATGGCGCTGTGGATCAGGGGTCCGCGCCAGATAACCGGCGCATCGGCCTGGAGAAAGTACTGGATGCTCATCATCTGCACGCCGTGCGCGACGACCGGGTTCGGCTTGCCTCCGGTGCCGGTGACGTGCGCGCCCTGCGTGCCCATCATGATCGGCACGTTGGGTCCGGTGATATCGGCGTCGAGCAGTCCGACCTTCGCTCCGTCGCGCGCCAGGCTGACCGCCAGGTTGACCGCCACGGTCGACTTGCCGACGCCTCCCTTGCCGGACGCGACCGCGATTGTGTTCCGAACGCCCGGGATGAGATCCGCCGCCGGACCACCGAACGTGCGCTTCACGTTGCTCGCCCAGTCGACCCGCACCACGCTCGCGCCGAGCGGCGTGAGCGCATCCACGATATCGCTCTCGATGGTCGCCTTCAGCGGGCACGCCGGCGTCGTGAGCTCGACGGTCAGATCAACGACGCTCCCGTCGATTGTCACGGTCTTCACCATTCCGAGTGAGACAAGGTCGCGTCCAATCTCGGGATCCTTCACGGTACCGAGCGCCGCGAGGATGTTGTCGTTCGTCAGCTGCGTGGACATGGGTGGCTCGGGACTCTCCTGATGATCGGGGGCCGGCGCGGCTGCCTGAGCCTAACAGAGCCGCCGAATTGCTTCACACACCGGTATCGAGCGCGTCAAGACCCCTCGTCGCACGCTCAGCGAGCGAAGTAGCAATCAAGGCGGCCTTTCGGGCGCGAGCGGACCCATCCGATGGTCCGTTCGCTCGCTCAGGGAGCGACGAGTAATAGACCGAGCATGCGCCGGGTCTCGCAGGCTCCTGCCCCTATGGCAGGCCGTCAAAGAGCGAGACCTCGCCACCCACCGGCAGGGGCAGGGCCGATGCGGCCAGACGGTAGTGTTCCGTGCCGAGCCAGGCGTCAAGGCGATCGGAGCCCCAATCGTGGAACGGTCCCGCCGAGCCAGTCTGCGAGACGTGGCGGCTGATGGCGGCCAGCTTGAGCTGCGCAAGGTCGCCAATCTGGAGGGCAACGGTCGCCTCCACCGCCGATCCGTACCGTTCAGCCGGCATCGGCCCTGCCAGCGACGCCACGGAGCTCTGCGGCACGACCAGCTCATACAGCTTGGCCGCGCGCCAGGCGACCTGGTCCTCCTCGAGGTCATCCTCGTAGGCGAGCGGCTCCGCAGCCCGATCGTAGGCGGCACGGACGGCCCGCGAGAGCACCACGTGGTCCGTGTCACCGGTGGCGCCATCGGGACCGAACGAGAGGATCACCTCGGGCCGGTGCATCCTGATCGGCTCAACGATCCTGCCGACCAGGTTGTCGAAATTTTCGCGGTCGAGATCGCCTTCGGCGTAATCGAGCATCCGGACCACCCGCACGCCGAGGAGTGCCACCGAGCGACGCAGCTCATCCTCACGCACGGTGTCGATGTTCCGCCAGTTGATGGCCCCCAGCTTGACGTCACGATTCTTCCCGCCGGCGGCCGGCGAGCCGGAGGTCAGGCGGGCGTCGAACCAGCCGCGCGTGACGCAGACGACGACCACGTAGGCACCCGCAGCCGCGGCACTGGCAATCGCACCTCCGAAGCCGAACGCCTCGTCGCCGGGATGGGCCACGACGACCATCAGGCTCCGCGCGGGAGCACGCTCGCGTACCGGGCGCCAGATCGAGGACACGGCCGGCAGTATACGGTTCTAGATGCCCATTTCGACGGGGATCCCCGCATCGGTCAAGTCCCTCTCGGCGCGACGCCCGAATGATCGCTCGATCGTGGGTGCCCGGTCCAGGAAGCTCGCACTGACCCCGACCTCAATGGCGCGCAGCACCTCGTCCATCGAGAGGATGTCGTGGCGCAGCAGCAGGTTGAGCTCATCGCGAAGATACGTACGAAGCATCTCCGGCCCGTCCGTGCTGACCGTGAACGCGACGCCGCTGTCGACGAGCGTCCGCACGACGCGTCGAACCTCGCTGATGCTCGCGAGCACGCCGGTGTTCAGGTTCGAGCTGGGACAGACCTCGAGCACGGTGCCGCGCTCCCGCAGCATGCCGAGCACGTGCGGATCCTCTGCACTCCGCACCCCGTGGCCGATGCGATCCGGCTCGAGCGCCTCAAGGGCTTCCCGAACCTCCTCGGCGCCGCCCGTTTCGCCGGCGTGGACCGTGAGACCCAGGCCGGCACGGCGGCACTCCGCATAGATGTCCGCATAGTCGGCAAACCGGAAGCCAGCGGACACCGGACCTGCGATATCGATGGCCACCACCCCGCGGCTGCGCCAGCTGATCGCCTTCGACGCGATGATCTCATTCAGCGTCGGAGAGAAGGATCGATCCAGGCAGAGGACCAGGCCGGCGCGGACCTGGGGGTACTCGAGGATGGCCCGGTCCATCCCGCGCACGGCGGCCGCGATGATGTGGTCAAGGTCCTGCTCGCCGCCGCGGTTGCGCTTCATCGGATTGAAGCGGAGCTCCAGTCCGGTCACGTTATTCTTGCGATACGCGCCGCCGATGACCTCGTAGACGCTGCGCTCGACGGCGATCGGGCTCGATTGAATGAGCTCTGTCCAATGGAAGAGGTCAAGATAGGCATCGAACGAGCGACGCCTGCGACCCACGGTGATGAGGTCGCGGAATGCCCAGAAATCCTTCGTCGGCAGCTTGATGCCCTGGGCGTGGGCGATGCCCCACATGATCGCCGGTGTGACGGCGGCTCCGAGATGCACGTGAAGCTCGGTCAGCGGCGAGCGAGGGTCGAGTCGCGGTCGTTGCATCGGCGTTGGTTCGTTCCGGGTGGTCGGCGGAGTGTAGCGGATGCTAGAATCGCCCCGCCATGGACCTGATCCGAGACGTTGCCAATTGGCTCGCCACCGGCTGGGGCGACCGCCTGGGGCTCTTCTTCCCGCTCGTCCTCCTCGGGGCGCTGGGCCTGTACGTGCTCTGGCTCATCATCGGCTACCTCCGGGTGAGCCAGGTCGGGATCAACGACGGGCCCGCGGATCAGACGGTCGTCGCGCTGCCGTCATCCACCGGTGCCGAGGCGGTCGAACATCCACGCGGGGTCCCGTACTGCCATTTCGACCAGCTCGTGTTTTCTGCTGGCGCGCGCTTCTGCACCAGCTGCGAACGCGACCTTTCGGTGGACTGCACGAACTGCGGCGCAACGCTCTCGGCGAGCATGGCTTCCTGCTACCGATGCGGCACTCGGACCGGTGTCGCGGATACAGCCCTCCTGAGCTGACCGGTTGAACCCCGTCGGCGACCACTACCGGGTCGATCGATGACCACCCTCATCTCCATCGTGCTGATCACCGCGCTTGCCGTACTGCTGGCTTCGGCGGCCGCCGGATTCGGCGCCATCCTGGCCGGCGTCGGACGCCAGCCACTCGCGGCGATCGGATCCGCGTCGCCGGCCGTCGCCAAGACCTCCGCCATCCTGCGAAGAGGCGCCGGTGCCGGACTGCTGGTCGCCTTCGCCCTGCTGCTCGGTGCCCTGGCGGTGCGCACGATTCTCATCGGGCATGCGCCGTGGTCGAACCTTCACGAGTTCAGTCTCGCCTTCGCGGCGGCCGTGATCGGGACCCATCTCGTGATGGGACGCGCCAACTCACTCGAGGGCCTGGCACCGCTGACCGCACTCCTCGCAGCAGGGCTGGTGATCTTCGCACTCGGCCTCGACGACCGGGTCGATCCCCTCGTCCCCGCCCTTCAACAGCCGCTGTTGCTGACCATCCACGTCGGCAGCGCCGTGCTCGCCTATGCCGTCAGCGGCGTCGCGTTCGTGGCTGCGGCGGCCGAGATCGGCCAGGCGCGAAGCGGCGACCGCATCCCGCTTCTGCCGCCGGCCAGCGCCGCCCGGGCCATCGCGCATCGAGCGGTCCTGATTGCCTTTCCGATCCTGACGATCGCCATCGCGCTCGGGTCGGTCTGGGCCCACCTCGCCTGGCGCACCTATTGGAGCAACGATCCCAAGGAGCTGGCAGCGGCCGCCACCTGGCTCGTCTTCGGCGCCTACCTGCACATCGCCGGACGACGGGACCGATGGGAGCGCCTCGCGCCCTGGCTGATCGTGCTCGGCTTCGCCGGCGTGCTGTTCACCTACATCGGCGCCGGGCTGTTCTTCATCGGCGAGCACAGCTACGCCGCACCCTGATAGCGTTGGCGAATCTGGTGGACTTCACCGTCGCGCGCGCCTGGCGCACGTATCTATGAGGGTGGGGCCGTTTGGGCCGAGGATGTGCGGCAGATGCAGCTTATGGGTCGGAATCGGTCGATGCGAGGCACAGAGAGGCCGAAGTTGGTGGATACATGCACGTACCGCACATGGCGGCATCCGCGGCCGCGCCGATGAGGGCGCGAGAGCTGTCGATCGCAACCGGGAGCGTTGCGTCGCTGACCGACCTGACCGACGAATGTTCGGCCTTCCTGGCCGATGTCGCCGAGGGTGGCGATGGCCTGCTGACGGTGTTCGTCCCGCACGCGACGGCAAGCGTGGTGGTTGTCGAGCTCGGAGCCGGCTCCGACGCTGATCTGCTTGCCGCCCTCGAGCGGCTGCTTCCCCACGATGAGCGATGGAGCCACCGCCACGGCAGTCCCGGCCACGGCGCCGATCACGTCCTGCCGCTCCTCGTGTCCCCGTCACTCACCGTTCCGGTCGTGGGCGGGCGGATGACGCTCGGCACCTGGCAGTCGATCGCACTGCTCGATCCCAATGGCGACAACCCGCAGCGGACGGTGCATCTGTCCTACCTGGTTGGCTGACGCGTCCTGGGGTGAACGGAGCCAGGGCATCGGCGATCTCTCCCGGTGGCCGCGCTAGGGCCCAGAGCAATCGCCGAGACGCCCATCGCGTTGATGAGGACGTGGACTCCCATTCCGGGATAGACGCTGGATGTGTGGCTGCGCAGGTACCCGAGGCCAAGCCCGAAGGCGAAGCTCGTGGGCAGGACCGCGACATGGCCGTGGCTGGCGGCGAAGACCATTGCCGTAAGCGTGATCGCCGCACCCCGCCCGAAGCGCGCGAGCAGCCTGAAGCCCAGACCTCGATATGTCAGCTCCTCGACAATCGGGGCGACCACGGCGATGACCATCCTCGCGCAGCCCGCCGGCACGGGCGATCATTCCCACCGCGGCGAGCATCAGCCCGAACTGGAGCAGCGCAAGGAGAGTCATGGAATATCGATAGATTCGGTCTGCTGGGACGTCGATGAACATCACGGTCCCGATATTGAGGAGCGTCACGGCAGCCACGAGCGCCAAACCAAGCCCAGAGCGCTCCGCGCCCTCCGGCTGCTTCATGGTCCATCGCTAGGTCTTTCGACGATCGGTGTCTTGGGCCGCCCGACCACCCAACCCGGCGACCTGCTCGCGCAGCCGATCCGGATCGGTCGTCGGCTCTTCGCACGTGTAGCCGCGGCAGGCGTACGCCGTGGGAATGCCATCGCGGGCCGTCTTCGCGACGAACAGCGGCCAGTCCGCGTGCGCGTCGTCGGGGGCAACCGACGTCTGCACGAGATCCGGCACGTACGGCGCGGCGGCAGCCTCGCGCAGTGATTGAGCCTCGCGGTCCGTCCGCGGCGCGGCAACCACCACGTCGATCGGCTCGCCAAGCATGCGGTCTGCGGCGCTGAGCATCCTGCCGAAGGCGCTCGGCTGGCGGTCGAGCGCCGGCGCGACCGCGCGCAGGATGGAGCGAGCACGCCGGTCGAAGTCCTCCTCGCCGATGAGCAGCGCCAATCGCTGGAGGACATCGGCGGCCATGCTGTTCGCCGACGGCGTGGCGTTGTCGAACAGGCCCCGCGGCCGTGCCACGGTGCGGTCGTGCTCGGCCGACGTGTCGAAGAACATGCCGCCATCGTCATCCCAGAAGTCACGCAGGGCGGTGTCGGCGAGCCGACGCGCCAGCAGCAGCGGGTCCGCGTCTCCGAGAGCGGCATGGGCACTCAACAGCCCGTCGGCCACGGCGAAGTAGTCCTCGGCGAAGGCCGGCGTGTGCGCGCGACCGCCGCGCGCCGTGCGCCACAGGCGGTCTTCGTCACGCACGAGGGTGGCCGTGACGAACGCCAGCAGGTCGCGGGTCGCGTCGGCGTAGCGTGGCTCCGCCAGCACAAGCGCGGCATGAGCCAGGGCGCGGAGGGCGAGCCCGTTCCAGGCGGCGATCTGCTTGTCGTCCCTGGCCGGCCTGACTCGCATCGCGCGGGCTGCCAACAGGGCCTCACGCCCGCGCGACACGACTTCGGGCGGCGAGTCGGGGGCCCAGCGTGGCCGATGCAGGATGTTCGTGCCCTCCCAGTTGCCGGCCGCGGTAAGCCCCCAGTAATCGGCCAGTAAGCGACGTTCGCCACCATCCAGGCCTGCAACGGTGAAGACCGACATGAACTCTTCGGAGGACCAGACGTAGAAGCGCCCCTCCACGCCCTCGCTATCGGCGTCCAATGCGGCGGCAAAGCCTCCGTCATCGGTCAGAAGCTCGGCGAGCATGAAGTCGAGCGTCTCGCGCGCGACGCGCGCGTATCGGTCCATGCCCGTCGCGCGATAGCCCTCCAGGTAGGCGTGGGCCAGCAGCGCGTTGTCGTACAGCATCTTCTCGAAGTGCGGCACCAGCCACTGCGCGTCGGTGCTGTATCGCGCGAAGCCGCCAGCGAGCTGGTCGTTGATGCCGCCGTCGGCCATGGCGTCGAGGGTTCGGGTCACCATTTCCAGCACCGCGTCGTCCCCGGTGCGGCGCCACGTGCGCAGGAGAAATTCAAGGGTCATCGGCGCCGGGAACTTCGGCGCGCTACCGAATCCGCCGTGCGTCGCGTCGAAGGTGGCGGCGAGCCGCGCAGTGGCCGCTTCGATCTGGCGGTGCTCGGGGTCGCGGTCTCCAGACGGGGCGGCCAGTTGCGCCTGAAGATGACCGGCCAGCGCGTTGGCCTGCTGGTCGACTTCCGCGCGGCGCATGTGATATGCGTCCGCGACCGAGGCGAGGACGCGCGGGAAGCCGGCCATCCCGTGCCGATCCTCGGGCGGAAAGTAGGTGCCGCCGAAGAAGGGCCGCTGGTCGGGCGTCAGGAAGACGCTCATCGGCCAGCCACCGGAGCCGGTCATGGCCTGCACGGCCGCCATGTAGACATCGTCGAGGTCGGGGCGTTCCTCGCGATCGACCTTGATCGACACGAAGTGCTCGTTCATGAGCGCGGCGGTGTCAGGGTGCTCGAAGCTCTCGCGCTCCATGACGTGGCACCAATGACAGGCTGAATACCCGATCGAGAGAAAGATCGGCCGATCCAGCGTGCGTGCCTTATCGAGCGCCTCCGGGCCCCACGGATGCCAGTCCACCGGGTTGTGGGCGTGCTGGAGCAGATACGGGCTCGTCTCGTCGATCAGGCGATTGGGCATATGGTCAGTGTGGCACGTCGTGTACTCGACTCTGCGGAGCCAGGGACGTCAAGCGGCGGCTGCCGTGTCACGAGCGATCGTTCCATCGCGCACCTCGATGATGCGATCGGCGGACTCCGCCACGCCCGGGTCGTGGGTCACGATCACGAAGGCCGTGCCGGTCTCCTGGTGGACGCGCCGAAAGAGTCCGTTCACGGCTGCCGCGCTCTCGGAGTCGAGGTTGCCGGTCGGCTCATCGGCAAGGACGAGCTCGGGGCGGTTCATTAGGGCTCGACCGATCGCCACCCGCTGCTTCTGCCCACCGGAGAGTTTGTCGGCCGGCTTGGCGGCAAGGAGCTCGAGGCCGAGCAGCACGAGCAGCTCATCGGCCCAGGAGTCAATAGATCCATCCGCGCGATGCCCGGCGATGCGCGCAGGCATCAGGAGGTTCTCTCGCACGCTGAACTCGGGCAGCAGGTGATGGAATTGGAAGATGAAGCCGATATGCCGATTGCGCATGGCAGCGCGACGCCGGTCGTCGAGGTGATCCACCCGCTCGCCCAGCAGCTCCAGGCGCCCATCGGTCGGCCGATCGAGCAGGCCGAGCAGATTGAGGAGCGTCGACTTCCCGGATCCCGAGCGGCCGATAATGGCGAGATACTCGCCGAGGCCGATGCCGAATGTCGCGCTGCGCAGTGCCAGGGTGGCCGTGTCGCCGTCGCCGTAGCGTCGCGCCAAGTCCGTGGCCACTACCATGTCAGCCATTCTGGATCACCTCGATCGGGTCCAGGCGAGAGGTGCTTCGGTAGGGAATCAGCGCGCTGAGCAGCGCGATACCGAGCCCGATCGCGGCGCTCGTGGCTGCAAAGGCCGGATCCACCTCGACCGGGAACAGCGCCTCGGATCCGGCCGCGGCGGCGTCGAACCCCGCGATCAATCCCCAACCCACGGCAAGCCCAAGCGCCGTGCCCATGACGCCGAGCAGGGCTGCCTGCCACAGGAAGACGGCTCCGCTGCGCCGGTCGCTCAGGCCAAGGGCTTTGAGGATTCCGATCTGCCGCGTCTTCTGCACAGCGGCGATCGCGAGCGTCGAAGCGATGCCGAGGCCGACGGCGATGACCACGAAGACCTGAATCATGATCGAGCTGACGCTCTGCGATTGCAGCCCTGTCAGCAGCTCCCTGTTCTGCTCCTGCCAATCCACCGTGGTGATGCCTTCCATGTCGGCGAGCCGCGCCGCCACCATGTCTGAGGTGAACACGTCAGCGACCTGGATCTCGACCACGTCGAAAGCATCCATGGGAAGGTCCAGCAGCTCGGGGCTCGCGAAGGCGGTGCCCATATTCACGGCGGCCACGCCGAGATCGAAGATGCCGGAGACCGCGGCCCGCACCTCTTCGCCGCTGTCGTCCACGAGCCTGATCTCCGAGCCCAGCGCGAGGCCGGCCTCCTCGGCATAGTCGAGGCCGATCACGATCTCAGCGTCTCCCGGATCGGCGGCACCCTCGACGATCCGCTCGTCAAGGCCGTAGATGCCGTTGCGCGCCTCGGCATCGGCGACTCGCACGATCAGTGGGTCGCTTCCGCCGTCGCTCACCGCCAGCACCGAGACGCGTTGCTGCGGGGCAATCGCAACGATCGCGTCGTCGTTGGCCAGGCGCGAGACGATGTCATCGGTATAGGCGATCCGTTCGCCGTCCACGGCAGGTTCCAATGTCACGTGGGCACTGGTGCCGACCGTCGTGTCTATCAGGGACGCCTGCAGACTGGCGATCAACGAGCCGACAAAGACCTGGGTCCCGATGCCCACGCCGATCCCCAGGATGATCAGCACAGACTGAAGCTTTGCGCGCCACAGGAAGCGGCGAGCGATCTGGAAGGGAAGCATTGAAGACCTGTACGGTGTGCGGTTGCGGGGACATCAACCACGTTGTCAGTCTGGCTGCATCGCATGTTTGACCCGCGGAGCGGGGAATGTTCAGCGAGCCGGGGCAACTCCGAACTGCTCGGAGGAGAGCTTCGCATAGAGGCCCTCCTGGCGCAGGAGCTCCGGATGCGTGCCGCGCTCGACGATACGGCCGCGGCTGACCACAAGGATCTGGTCGGCGCGCAGGATCGTCGAGAGGCGATGCGCGATCGCGATGGTGGTCCGCCCTTCCATGAGGCGTTGCAACGCGGCCTGGATGAGCCGCTCACTGACGGTGTCGAGGGCGCTGGTGGCCTCGTCCAGGATCAGGATGCGAGGATCTTTGAGCAGGACACGTGCGATGGCAACCCGCTGTTTCTCTCCGCCGGAGAGCTTGTAACCACGCTCCCCCACCACGGTGTCGTAGCCGTCCGGCAGTTCCATGATGCGCTCGTGAATGGCGGCCGCGCGGCCGGCTTCCTCGATCTCCTCCATGGTCGCATCGGGCTTGGCGTAGCGCAGGTTGGCGAGCACGGTGTCATGGAACAGGTAGGTCTCCTGCGTCACGAAGCCGATGACCCGGCCCAGCGACTCGAGCTTGATGCCGCGCACGTCGACGCCATCGATCAGCACCGCACCGCGATCGACATCGTAGAGCCGCGGGATGAGATAGGTTGACGTCGTCTTGCCGCCCCCTGAAGGACCCACCAGCGCGACGAGCTGACCGGGCTCCGCGCTGAAGCTGATCTCGTTCAACGAAAATGGCTGCACGGCGGTCGGCACTGCCCGACCCTCGGCCTCGGCCTCGGCTGTCTCGGAAGCCAGCTCGAGCTGCGCCTCCGCGACGGGGTAGCGGAATGAGACGTCGTCGAAGCGCACCTGGCCTCGCATCGTGGCCGGATCGAGCTCGGCCGCCTCTGGCGCATCGGTGATCTCATGGTCCATCTCGAGGTACTCGAAGATGCGGTCGAACAGCGCGAGTGCACCCTGGATCTCGACCTGGACATTCAGGAGCTGACCGAGCGGGAAGAAGAGACGCGACTGGAGCGTGGTGAAGGCCACGATCGTCCCGATCGAGACGTTCGTGTCGCCGCCGATGATGAGCGACCCCGCCAGCAGGTACACGAAGGCCGGCATGATGCTGAAGAAGGTGCCGATAAGGGCAAAGAACCAGCGGCCGATCATCTGGCCGCGCACCTGGAGATCGCCGAGGCGCTGGGACTCGGCCCGGAAGCGCTCGATGCTCGCGTCCTGCTGCCCGAACGTCTTCGACAGCAGGATGCCGGACACGCTGAGCGATTCCTCGGTAATGGCGCTCATCTCGGCCATCGAGCGCTGCGTGAGCGTGCTGACCACGCGCCGCACCTTCCCGACGCGATAGGTGATGTACGCAAAGAACGGCAGGAGACCCAGGCTTAGCACGGTCAGCCGCCAGTCGAGGATCCACATCGCGACGATGGTGGTCGCCACCGTGGCGAAGTTGGCGAGCAGCGACGAGGCCGTATCGGTCACCACCGACTGCACGCCGCCGACATCGTTGCTGATGCGGCTCTGGATCTCGCCCGTGCGCGTCTCGGTGAAGAAGCGGAGCGGCATCCACTGGAGGTGCGTGTAGAGCGCCAGGCGCAGGTCGTTCATGACGCGCTGGCCGACCACGTTCGACAGATACGCCTGCCACACGCCGAGGGCGCTCGTGATGATAGGCAGCACGATCATCAGGCCGGCCTGGACATACAGCAGCCCGAGGTCCTGCGCACCCCCGGGCAGCAGGTTGTCGATGATCAGCTTGAGCAGGATCGGGTTGACGACGCCGACGCTGACCGTGACGAGGATGAGCAGGGCAATCAGGCCCAGGCGGGCCCGGTATGGACGGAAAAAGCCGGCAATCAGGCGAAGCGTCTTGGCCCCCGTGCCCGGTCGCCGGGTCAGGTCCGGGTCTGATCCCCCGAAGCCACCGGCCCAGCCACCACCACCGCCTCCGCCGCCGCGCCGCCGTGTCATTCCAGGATGATGGAGGCGAACGCCTGCGCCAGGCCGATCCCCTGCGGCTCGCCCACCAGCCGCGCCCGCTCGCGCATGCGGTCTCCCACCGTCTCCGGATCGACCTGGCTCTCGTGGGCCAGGATGGCGCGGATGCCGATGTCGAAGGTGCCAGAGATGTCGAGCCACAGGTTCGGCTCCTCGACCCCGGTAAGGAGGACCTGCCGCACCTTCCACGGCTCCAGCTTCTCGTCTCGCCATAGCTCGGGGAAGTTGAGGTGATCGCGCGCCGCTGGGTAGACCGCCGCCAGCGTCGCTTCGCCGGTGGCGAGATGATCGGGGTGGCCGATGAACGGGTTATGGTCGAGACGTCGCTGCGGGTTCTGCGTGATCACGAGGTCCGGTCGAACGCGTCGAATCTGGCGGACAATGTCGCGTCGCAGGTCCAGCGACGGGGTCAGATAGCCATCCGGGTAGCCAAGATGAACGATGTCGCTGACCCCCAGGATGTCGGCGGCGGCGCGCTGTTCGGCCACCCGCGTCGTCGACAGCTGCTCCGGGGTCACGGATGGATCCTCGGTGCCCTTGCTGCCGTCGGTCGTGACGACATAGTCGACCCTGACCCCCGACCCGGTCAGGTGAGCGATCGTGGCCGCCGCCCCGAACTCCCCGTCATCGGGATGGCTGATCACCACCAGCGCTCGCTCAAGATGCGCAATCAGCTCGTGGCGTTCAAGAAGGCTCATGCGATGCATCCTACCGCGATTGAGCCGATCGCTCGATTGACCCGTCCGGGCCGGCCGCCCATACTGCCCCACAGTATGACGACGGAGCATCGTGGCGCCGATTTCCGCCACAGTTACACCAAGGACACGCAGGACCTTCTGCGGCGCCTGCGTCGAATCGAAGGACAGGCCCGCGGCATCCAGCGACTCGTGGAGGAAGAGACCTACTGTCTGGATATCCTCCAACAGGTAGAGGCGCTCACCGCCGCGGCCGATGGGGTGGCGTTGCTGGTGCTCGAAGACCACATTGACGGCTGCCTGGCACACGCTCTGGAGACGGGGCGCGGCCAGCCATACATCGACGAGGTCATGGCGGTGGTGCGACGCACCATGGGGCGCCGGGGACCTCGCAAGGCGGGCTCGGGCTCGGGCAGCTGAGCCTGATCCGCTCGTATCCGGGAGTGCCGCAGGGGGGAACCACGGCACTCCCGCGTGGGAGTGTACGCGTCGCTCACTTGTCGAGCAAGCAGGCGTTCATTCGCCGAACATGGTGAGTTGCTCGCCTCCCCGCTCGATGAGCGGATCGAGTCCGAGCACCGGTTCCAGCCACTCCAAGCGGGCACCCTGCCGGTCGACCAGCGTCTCGAGATGTTGCCATTTCAGAATGTGCCAATTCTGGCGCTCGAGTTCCTCGCGCAGCCAGGGCGACCGCTCGATCTTCAGGCGCAACAGCTCGCCGCGCTCCGCCGGGATGACGAGGAAGCGAGCCTGATCCTTCCCCGGCGGAATCTCCAACCCGCGACGCAGCACCGCGTCGCCGACCATCGCCGTCCATTCGACTTCGAACAGGAACGTGAGTCGACCGCGCACGTACCACAGGGCGTCGACCTGGCCCAGCACGTCGGCTGGCGCGCGCAGGACGAGAGGCAGGTAGACACGTCGCTCCTCGTCGGTCAGTCTGCTCATGAGCGGACGGCCCTCGACCACCCGGTCCTGCTCCCGAGCCGCGATCCAGGTCCGCAGGCCCAGTCGATGGCCGTAGTCGACAAGCGTGGCGAGAATGCGCGCATGATCCTCGGTCCGATGGCCAAGGACGTCCTCTGTCGCCAGCGAGCCCCGCTCGCCCGGGGAGGCGTACGAGCCCAGGCAGGCACGCACCAGCTCCTCGTCCGGCGCCTGGAGGCCGGGGAAGAGTCGGTAGATCCGATCGAAGAAGCCCCCTCCGTCGATCCTCCCCGCCGTCGACAGGATGGACCACGCCGCCCATTCGACCCGGTCCGCAAGGGGCCGCTCGGCAAGGTCCGGATGGCGCAGCCACCAGTGCTGATCCGCCGCATCGCCGATCCGGACCAGGGTCGGGTGATCATCGCGCCACAGCTCCTCGCGAATCAGCGTGGCGACCATGTGGGGCGCTCCGAACTCCAGCCGATCCGGCGCCTCGGAGCCGCTCCCGGTGCGCCCCGCGACCATCCGAGGCAGGATCCCGGACGAGCCCAATTCGGACACGACCGCCGCCACGACCCTCATGAGTGCCGCCGGCTCGCCGCGATCCCGCAGCAGCGCCGTGACCGCACGTTCGATGGCGGCGGCAAGCTCCGGGTACGTCAGATGGCCCCCGTCGGCCCCGAGACGCAACGGCCCCGGGTTGACCGCCTGTCGCAGCCGATCTTCCTCAGATCGGCGTCGAAATTGAAGCGTGATCGCATCCCCGGAGCGCCGTGACTCCCGGTGAATTACGCCGCGCAGGTCAAGCTCCGCGGCCGCGCCGGCCAGGACGACCGACAGTAGGCGTTCCGGGTCGGGATCCTCGAGCAGGAGGACGCACCAGCCACCGGGCTTCAACGCGCCGGCCGCCGAGATCATGCCGTGGCGCAGTGCCGTGGGCTCCGCGCCGTCGGGGTGACCTCCCGACCCGAAGATCGGTTCCAATCGAAGGGTCTCAGCTGCCTCGCGACCGAGAACCATCGAGGTGACCAGGTACTCGAGTGCAAGCTCATCAAGCGGCGGGCTCGGAGCCGGTGCCGACAGGATGAGGTCGACGCCATCGGCCGGCAGGTATTGACCGACCACCGATGCACGAGCGCGCAGCCAGAGCACGTTCGCGGCGGTGACGCCGCCCAGTTCGGTGAAGTCGGCCGCGAACGTGGTCGCATGCCGGTCTCCCAAGGCAGCGATCGCGGACCGGACCTCCCCATAGGCGTCTTCGAATGCGCGCCAGACGTTCACTTCTCGCCCATGACGACTCGCCGGCTGCCGCACGTGGCCGCCACTGATGCGCAGAGAGGCGACGCGCCCCGGGTAGCCATTCAGGCGGCTGGCCGGCAACAGGCACGCCGCGAGCGCGAGCTTCATGACCGCGACGACCGGCGCGCTGCGCAGCTCGCTCTCGATCTTGGACAGAATGGCATGCAGGGCGTAGAGATTGCGTGGCGTGTACAGATCCAGCAGCTCTTCCACCAGATCGTCTCTGCCGTCGAGGACCGGGAAGCGGGCTCGCAGCTCCTGGTGGGCCGGACTCCGTCGGGCTCCGCCCGTGGCGGCGATCGGAAGCGGATCAGGACGGACCGTCGACGCGTATCGCGGCCGCTCTCCGATCGAGGTCGGTGGATCGACCAGGTGCGGCGCCGGCGGCGGGCCTCCGGCCTCACCGATCGTCAGATCGAGCTCGTCCACCTGCGCTCCGTCGAGCTCCTCGACCGACGTTTGCGGCGCGGCGTCGGTCGGGGGTGGAGGAGCTGCGCCCTCGATCCCGAGCTTGGCGAGATCGCCTTCGTCGACCGCGGCGGATCGCTCTTCCGGTCCGGAGCGATCCGCGTCGCAGGTCGCGCAGCGATACAACTTGCGTCCCGGCGCATCTCCGTCTCGGGGCCAGATGAACTGATCGGCCACCACGGGGCTGCGGCATGCCGGGCAGCGAGTGGCATACAGCTCCTCGATGTGCTGCCGCAGCGGGATGTCGACTCGTCGCGATGCGGCGAGCTGTGCAAACGCCGCATCCAGCACGGCGGGCTGTGGGGCCGCCAACAGGCCAATCGCGGCCAGTTGGGCAAGCGGACCGGGATCTGCGGCCACGGCACGCATCCCGGCCGCCACGGTGCGGCGGGCCGTCCATCCCGTCCCGGCCCACGGATCGAGGACGGTGTCACCCGGACCGGCGAGCGCAGCGAGCACGGCATCGAGCTCATTGTCGGCGGGGGCGGGACGATACCGGTCGAGGAGAGCGAAGCCGGGGAGGCGTCGCGGCAGGATGACGTGGCTGAGTCCCCTTCGTTCCGCCTCGCTCATCCTATGGCTCTTCTACAGGCTCCTCTTCGAGCTCGGGCTCGGTCGAGTACTCGGGGAGCGTCGTGTCGAGCTCTTCGACCTCCTCGGAGTCCTCATCGGCCTCTTCGACCTCGTCATCGTCATCGTACCGAAGTGGAGTGCCCTTGATGTACGGTCTGACGCCAGCACCGCTCTGCCCCTGCGTCGGAAACGACACTCTCCCGAAGTTATTGGGGTGGCTGAAGACCTCGCGGACCATCACGACGACTTCGCCTCCGGCCTCATGCACGGTGGTGATGGCAGCGTCGTAGCGGTTTCCGGCCGCGATCAGCTTCAGAAGACGGGTGGCGATCCGCGGTTCCACGCTTCCGATGGTGGTTGAGGCGACGCTGGCCACCAGCTCGTCACCCTCGACTTCCAGACTGATGGCGTCCCCGGGAGAGAGCGGCGCCAGCACCCGTGGGGCGGCGAGGTTGATGAGCCTCGCCCGGCCGGTCTTGCCGGTCTCCTCGATGAAGAGGGTGACAGGCGCCTTCTCCGGGCGACTCTTCCCATTCGTTGTCGGTCGTTTTGCGGCCATCAGCACGCGCAGCCGTTCGATGTTGCGCTGTGCGATTCGGTTCGTCGCATCCCGCTCGAGCGCCTGTTCGTAGGCGGTCAGTGCCTCAGCGTGCCGGCCCAGCTCGGCGAGAGCCTTGCCGAGCCGGTTGCAGGCGTCGATGTCGGGCCCGAGGTCGAGGAGCTGCCGGTTTGCAACGACCGCCTCCTCCCATTCGCCGCGCGTCGCATGTGCGATCGCTGCCTCGGCGAGCTGCCGTCGTTGTCGCGCGGTCGTGTCAGCTTCTCCAAGGGCCATGAGCGTTGCGAACGTCTCCGATAGCAAGGGTCACGACCAAGGCCGGCCGAAAGCGCCCTCTTGTACCACCGGCCTCGGAGGGTGTCAACGCGACCCGCGCGGCCTCCGCTCAGACCCTGTGCAGGATCATGCCAACCAGGAGCCCGAAGACCAGCAGCGACCCAAACTCAACCCCCACGCTTCGGCCCGAGGCACTCCCGCTGAGCATTTCCGCCGCCCCGCTCCACGCGTGAAACGTGAGCGCCATGAGGGCGGCCATGATCGGGAACGGCACGTTGAGGAGGACCGCGCCCGCTCCGACCTGGACGACGGCGAGAACCTGAAGGAGCGCCTGGCCGACGCCCTCGACACCCATCGTGCCGCGAGCCTCCGATGCGCGGAGCGCCAATGGCATGCTCATGACGGCAACCAGGATGAGCGGCGATGGCCATGCTCGCGCGCCGAACAGCACGAGGATGCCAGCCACGCCGGAGAAGAGGATGCCCACCAGCAGAAGGTTTCCGATCGTTCGTCCGCCAGTCCCGCGCTCGAGATGCAGTTCAAGGTAGGTGACCGACCAGAGAAGCACCGCCACGATGGGTACCAGCAGCAGGCTCAGTCCGCCTGGGACGAGGCGACCGAACAGCGTGGCGGCGATCCCTGCCGTCGCGGGGATTGCATAGCGAGCAAGGCCAAGCTCCGATCGCGCCGGGCCGATGATGCGGATCGCCACGATCCCGCCGATCAGCAGCTGCCCGGCAACCGCGACCGCCAGCCAGACCGGTTCGGCAAACCACCCTGCGGCCGCCACGACCGCCTGCGCAATCGCCAGCGCGACCGCCGGAGGCTTGTCGATCCGTCGCAGGATCGAGAGTCGTCGCCGGTCGCTGAAAAGCCGGCTGATCACGCGAGTGACTCCAGCAGCTGATCTGCCGTGCGAGTCGCCAACACCTGGTCGGCGCTGAGCCATGCGCGCCGTGCGAGGTCGACCGCGTATCGCTGCTGAGCAAGCTCCTCGGTCCGATGCGCGTCCGAGGCCACGGTCAGCCGGGCGCCGGCCCGGCCCGCGGCCCGTGCCAGAGCGTCGTCCAGATCCAAGCGCGGGCTGCCATTGATCTCGAGTGCGGTGCCGGTACGCGCCGCCGCCTCGAAGACGCGCGACCAATCAAGCGGCAGCGGATCGCGTCGGTTCACGATGCGCCCGGATGGATGCGCCAGGACGTCCACGTGGGGATGTTCGATCGCCGCGAGGGCACGAGCCGTCAGCTGTTCGCTGGACTGGCCGCGTCCGGTATGAATGCTGGCGATGACCACGTCGAACCGAGCCAGCAGCTCGTCGGGATAGTCGAGGCTGGCGTCCGCCCGAATCTCGAGCTCGGTGCCGTGCAGGATGCGAAAGGGCGCGAGCTCGACATTGATCCGCGCAATCTCGACGCGCTGCTCCTCGACGCGTTCGGGAGATAGCCCGCGCGCGACACCGAGCGATGGCGAATGATCGGTGAGCACGATGTACTCGTGACCGATGTCGCGCGCCGCACGCGCCATGACCTCGATGGTGTCGACCCCATCGGTCCAGTTCGAATGGGTGTGAGTGTCGCCTCGAATCTCCGCGTGGGTGACGAGCGTCGGCAGGCCGCCGGCGCGCGCGGCCTCGATCTCGCCGTCTCCATTTCGCAGCTCCGGCGCCATCCACGGCAGATCAAGGCGCTCATAGGCCTCGGTCTCATCCGCGGCGAGCAGCAGCTCACCGGTCTCGATGACCTTGAACCCCTTCTCCGAGAGCGACCAACCCATGTCGAGCGCCATGCCGCGCAGCGCGATGTTGTGATCCCGGTTGCCGGTGAAATGCAGCAGGTGTGTGCCCCAGGCGGCCGGAGAGCAGACCATGAGGTCGACCTGCGGACCATCCCGCAGCACGATGCTCGTCTTGTCGCTGCCCGCGGAGAGCACCTTCTCGACCTCGGGGAGCCCGTCGAGTGCCCCGATGAGCGCCGCTGGCTCGTCGACGGCAGCGAGGAGGTCAAGGTCGCCGATGGTCGGTCGCCGGCGCCGAAGCGAGCCCGCAACCTCGATGCGGTGCACGCCACGCACGTCGCGCAGCCGCGCCACAAGGTCGGCGATCAGCGCATCGGCGTCGTGAATGAGTAGGCGAGTGCTGCGACGCTCGATACGCGAGATGCCCTCGAGGATGTTCTGCTCCGTGCGAGCGGAGAAACCCTTCACATCCCGCAGTCCGCCCGTCTCCGCTGCGGCGCGCAGGCCATCGAGCGAGTCGATGCCCAGGGTCTGATGGACCAACCGGACGGTTTTCGGGCCAACCCCCGGCACGCGAAGCATGTCGAGCAGGCCGTCGGGCACCTGGACCCGGAGACGATCGTAGTACGCAAGCTGCCCGGTTTCGGCCAGCTCGGCGAGCTTCGCGCTCAGCGCCGCCCCGGCCCCCGGAAGCGTCGGTGGCTCGCCGCGCCGGAAGAGGACCGCGACGTCGTCGGGATATCGCTCGACCGCGTCGGCCACTCGCCGATAGGCCACCGCCTTGAACACGACCTCGCCGAGGATCTCGAGCATGTCGCCGATCTCATTGAAGATCCGCGCCAGCTCCCCATTGGTGATCGTCGTGCCGTCGCTGCGCGACACGCTCCGTGGCCGAGGCATCGGCCAATTCTAGGTCGGCGACCGTTTCATGCCCCGACCGAGTGACCAGTCGTACCTTCCCAAGCCGGCTTTCGCCGAGATATCAGTTCGGAGATGGCCTGAACGACGACCTCGCGCAGCCCGTGAGCGTCGCGGCATCCGATATTTCGGCGGGGCCCGGCCCGAAGCCCACGCTACGCCGGAATCGGCCGAAATTTCAGTCTGGCTTGAGCGTGGTGCCTGCGCCGACGTTCACTTCAGGCCAGGGCGGCATGGAAATATCCGCCGAATCCGGCCAAGCGACGCCTACGCCCCGATCGGGTGCCAGACCGTCTTGATCTCCACGTATTCGCCGATCAAGTACGGCGACTGCGCGCGCTCAGACCGCCAGTCATAGCGATCCAGGCCGGCTGGCGGCGGTCGGACGAAGCGCTTCACGTTCTCGACCGCGATCTCCTCGAGCTTCGCCGCCTCGTCCGTCGCCGCGCCGAAGGCATCGAGCGCGTTGACGTCCATGTGCCCGGCCAGGTGACCGACCAGCTCCCCACGCAGGCCGGTGATGAGGTTGACGACACCGCCCGGCACGTCAGAGGTGGCCAGCACTTCGGTGAGCGTCACGGCCGGTAGCGGGCGCGTCTCCGATGCGATGACGACCGCGGCGTTGCCGCTCACGATGATCGGGGCCAGCCGGCTCACCAGACCGAGGAGGCTCGATCCCTCCGGCGCGATCATCCCGACCACGCCGGTCGGCTCAGGAACGCTGAAGTTGAAATACGAGCCGGCGACCGGGTTCACGGTGCCGATCATCTGCGGGTACTTGTCGGCCCAGCCGGCATACCAGACCCATCGGTCGACGGCCGCGTCCACCGCTCGTGTGGCCCTCGCGCGCGAGATACCCTCGGCGGCCATGACCTCGGCCACGAACTGGTCACGTCGCCCTTCCATCAACTCGGCGATGCGGTACAGAATCTGCGAACGGTTGTAGGCGGTCTTGGCCGCCCATCCCGGGAACGCCTTGCGCGCCGACCGAACGGCATCGCGAATATCCTTGCGGGTACCGCGGCTGGCATTGGCAAGCAGCTCGCCTCTTGCTGCGAAGATCTCGTAGGCCCGTCCCGATTCGGTGCGCGGGAACGCGCCTCCGATGTACAGCTTGTACGTCTTGCGCACGCCGATGCGATCGCCGCCGCGAGCCAGAGCCCCATTCGTGGTCGCCAGCGGCTGCGCGACCCGCTGCTCGAGCACCGAGGCGCTCCGCTTGCGTGCGGTCCTCGTGCGCGTTGCCATCAGCCCCGTTGCTCCGTCTCCGACCGCTCGACGAGGAGCGCCAGACGCACCGACCGCCAGGGATCGCGTGTCATCCCAGCGACTCGTGGGATGGAGACGACGCTCATCGGCCGTTCTGTCCGTCGCCGGATAGGTCGAGGTACGCGCCCAACCCGTGGATGCCGCCCTCCCGTCCGTAGCCAGACTCCTTGTAGCCTCCGAATGGCGACGTGGGGTCGAATCTGTTGAACGTGTTCGCCCACACCACGCCCGCGCGCATGGCGTTGACCATCTTGAAGATGCGGCTCCCCTTCTCCGTCCACACGCCCGCGCTGAGGCCGTACGGCGTGTTGTTGGCCTTCTCGATGGCCTCCTCGGGCGTGCGGAAGGTGAGCACCGAGAGGACGGGGCCGAAGATTTCCTCCTGCGCGATCCGATGCGACATGGACACGCCCGTGAATAGGGTGGGCCGGAAGAAGAATCCGCGAGTCGGGAGCTCGCAGTCGGGCTGGAAGATTTCCGCGCCCTCCGCAATCCCCGACTCCACCAGCTCCTGCACCTTGGCCAGCTGGCCGGCCGAGTTGATGGCGCCCACGTCGGTGTTCTTGTCGAGCGGGTCGCCCACCCGCAGCGTTCCCAGGCGCGCCTTGAGCTTCTCGATCAGGGCTTCGTGGACGCTCTCCTGGACGAAGAGACGGCTGCCGGCGCAGCAGACCTCGCCCTGGTTGAAGTAGATGCCGTTGACGATTCCCTCGATGGCCTGGTCGAGCGGCGCATCATCGAAAACGATGTTCGCGGCCTTGCCGCCAAGCTCGAGGGTCACCTTCTTCCCGGTTCCGGCAAGAGCGCGGGCGATCATCTTCCCGACCGTGGTGGAGCCGGTGAACGCAACCTTGCTGACGTCAGGATGGGTAACGAGCTCCATCCCGATCTCGCCGGGGCCGGTGATGATGTTCACCACGCCCGGCGGCAGGTCGGCCTGGCGGACGACATCGGCGAACAGATAGGCCGTCAGTGGGGGGGTCGAGGCAGGCGTGAGCACCACGGTAGTGCCTGCCGCCAGCGCCGGCGCGATCTTCCACGCCAGCATGAGGAGCGGAAAGTTCCAGGGAATGACCTGCGCGGCCACGCCCAGCGAGCGCGGATCGCGGTTCGGGAATGCGTACTCGAGCTTGTCGGCCCAGCCGGCGTAATAGAAAAAATGCGCCGCGGCGAGCGGCACGTCGACGTCGCGACTCTCCTTGATGGGTTTGCCGGAGTTCATGGATTCCACGACGGCGAACTCCCGGGAGCGCTCCTGCATGATCCGCGCGATCCGATACAGGTACTTCGCGCGCTCTCGACCCGGAAGCTTTGACCAGCCGGACCGATGCGCCTCGTGCGCCGCGCCGACCGCACGGTCGACGTCCGCCTTGCTCGCATGAGCGACCTTGGCCAGCGGCTCCTCGGTGGCCGGGTTGATGACGGTGAAGGTCTTGCGTGGCTTTGACGGGTCAAACTGGTTGCCGATGAAGAGCCCGTACTCGGGCTCGATGCGGATGTGGTCGGTGGCCTCGGGAGCGGGAGCGTACTCCCACGGGTTCTCTCCGCCGGCAAGGCCCCACGAGTTCGGTGCGGGGCGTGCTTCAGGGGTCTTGGTAAGGGTCATCGTGCGTGATTATCGCACTCCAGCCATCGGAACCTCTGGAGCATGAACGCGGGCGGCGGGCTCTTCAGTTCACCGTGCCGGCCAAGTCGATCGATTCCATCCAGCGCACGCCGTTCGCCTCGTGGAGATCAAGTGCCTCGAGATCCAGCCCGACGACGCGCAGCCGCTCCCCGCCGCATTGGGGTGGGAATGACTCCGCGATCGCTTCGCACAGGAGAACCCCGCCTTCGCTATCGACAAACAGTGACCCGGAGACCAGCACCGCCGCGTCGCCGGCGTCGAGCGCGTCGCGCACCGTGAGTGGCAGGAGATCGACCGGTGCGTCGCTGGTCGTGAGCGTGCCGGCGGCCGGGTTCCCCGCAACCGGTGGTTCGTCACCGGAACCGGCGCCAGACATCTGCCCGGAGCTGCAGGCGACGAGCGTCAGAAGGGCGACCGAGGTGAGGACGAAACGAATGCGCATGGATTGAGTCTCCGGCTGGTGCAGTACTGGGTCTGTTCGACGTGCCGGACGCGGGGCAGGGCGCATCGGTTCCGTGGACTACGCCTCCAGGACGCCCTCGAGGCGCAGCAGGAAGCGCTTGCGATCCAGACCCCCGGTGTAGCCGCCCAATCCCCCGCCGGCGTGGAGCACCCGGTGGCACGGCACCACGATCGGGATCGGGTTCGAACCGAGTGCGTTTCCCGCAGCCCGATACGCGTTCGGGGAGCCGGCAACGGTGGCGATCTGGCGATACGTGCTCACGGCACCGTACCGAATGCCCGCCGTGGCTCGTAGCACGTTGCCAGCGAACCCACGAACCAGCCGCCAGTCGATCGGCACATCAAAGTCGCGGCGGGTGCCCGCGAAGTAATCGTCGAGCTGACGGCGTACGGCGTCGGTGCGGACCGGATCGTAAAGAATGCGAGGCGACACTCGGTCGGCGATCTCCTCGAGCCGTGTATCGGCCGCATCGTCCGCGTACGACAGGCGCAGGAGCCCGTAAGGCGTCACCGCGACCATCAACGAGCCCAGCGGCGAGTCGTACGCGCTGTACGCAACGTCGAGCAACCCGTCTGCCGCGGCACGTCGCGCCAGAGCGGCACGCAGCGCACGCAGATCAAGCGGCATTGCCGGTGCAGCGGCACCCAGGCGACGCTCGAGATCGTCGGTCATGACGTCACCTCCCGCCGCAGCCGGCGCAGGGCAGCGCTCACGTTCTGACGCGCGGCCTCCTCGCTGATACCCATCCGCGTGCCGATCTCGGCGTATGCGAGGTCGAGCACGAACCGATGCGTCACCGCCGTGCGTTGCTTGACCGGGAGCGCCCGCACTCGTCGCCATAGGCCATCGTCGACCGGCTCCGGCGCCGAGGGCGCGACCGAGTCGACCCCGTTCAGCTCACGCGTCGGGCGGCGTGCCATGCGACGGATGACATCGGTCGCCTTGCGCTGCGCGATCGTGTACAGCCACGCCCGGAGGTTGTCGCTATGCTGAAGTCTGGGATAGGCACGCATCGCCGACATGAAGGTCTCCTGAAGGCAATCCTCCGCCTCGGTCGACCCGACGCAGCCCACCAGGAACCGGTGCAGCTCGTGGGCGTGGGCGTCGATCAGCGTCTCGAACGGCGGGAGGTGCACGCTTGATGAAACGCCGCGCTGACCACCACCGTGAGATCTGCCGATCGAATCACCTCGATGTCGATGTCAAGAGGTCAACCGACCGCCGTCCGCAGCAGACGATCGATCGCGGACGGGTCGTCGGCCTCGATGGTGGCGACGCCGCCGGCCGGGCCGTCATCCTCCTGCCATGCGATGGTGATGCCCGGATTCTGTGCATGCGTCCCGTCCGGCGTGAACAGGTGAGCGGAGCCGCGCACCTCGTCACCGCGGGCGACCGCCCAATCGTCGAAGAGCGCGCGGCGCGCGCGACCGTCGTCGATCGCAGCGGTCAACGCGTCGACGTCGACGGAGTCACACTCGTTGGCCAGCTCCAGGATGACGTGGCGCATGCTGATGCAGCGGCTCTCACCCCAGAACGCGCGACGCAGGCTGCGATCGAGCTCCTCCGAGGCCACCAGTGATTGGAGCTTGGCTGCCTGGACCGCCTCCATCGGCGGCAACATCGTCACCGGCCATGTGTGCTCGGGCGCCGACCAGGCCTGCCACCCTGCGCGGGGTGCGATCTCAGAGGCGGCGAGCCATTCGGCCTCCAGCAGCGGACGCGGGGTGGGCTCATTGTTGAACAGTTCGAGCGGAAACACGTGATGATCGAACGCGACCCTGCCCTCGAGGCCGAGCCGTCGGCGTGCGTCATGCAGACGCCAGACGACCACGTGCGACCAGGGACAGCCGAGATCGGACCAGATGGAGACGGTGGCGGGCGCGACGTTCATCGGCTCAGTCGAGCGTGAAGTAATCGCCGCCGGAGTAGCGACCGGTGCGCTCCTTGCGGATCTGCATGAGAACGTCATTGAGGAGGCTGGAGGCACCAAACCGGAAGAAGTCGGGAGACATCCACGCCGGCCCGAGCGTCTCATACAGCACCACGAGATATGAAATCGCCTCCTTCGAGGTTCGAATCCCGCCCGCGGACTTCATGCCCACCACCCGTCCCGTCTGGCCGTGAAAATCGCGGATCGCCTCCATCATCACCAGCGACACGGGCAGCGTCGAGGCCGGATTGACCTTGCCGGTGCTGGTCTTGATGAAGTCGGCACCGGCGGCCATGGCGAGCACCGATGCGCGGCGCGCGTTGTCGTACGTCTCGAGCTCGCCGGTCTCCAGGATCACCTTCAGATGGGCCTCGCCGCACGCCTCCTTGACCGCCACGATCTCGTCATAGACCGATGCGTAATCGCCGGACAGGAACGCGCCGCGGTCGATCACCATATCGATCTCATCGGCCCCCATCTCGACCGCTGCACGGACATCGGCCAGCTTGACCTCGAGCGGTGCCTGACCAGACGGAAAGTAGGTCGCCACCGACGCAATCTTCACACCGGATCCGGCGAGCGCCTCCACGGCGGTCGGGATCATGTTCGGGTAGACACAGAGCGCGGCGACCGACGGTATCGAGGGGTCAGTGGGATCGGGGCGCCGGGCCTTGCCTGCCAGCGCGCGAACTTTCCCCGGCGTGTCCTTGCCCTCGAGCGTGGTCAGATCCATCATCCGGATCGCCATGTCGAGCGCCCACAGCTTCGCGTCCTTCTTGATGCTGCGCTTGGCAAGCGACGCCGCTCGCTCCTCGACGCCCACGGCGTCCACCGCCCACACGCGACCCAGCAGGCTGCCCAGGTGCTGGTGCCTGCCAGTCGTGAGGTCGCTTCGCGCGTTCGCGCGAATCGGGATGGTCGTGCTCATCGGCCGTTCATTGTACGGGTGGTCTGCGATTTCTCGCACATCGTCCGTCGCGGGTCATGCGCTCCGCGCCTTGCGCCAGGGGTCCACGATCTGCGCCCGCAACACTACCCCGAAGCGTCCGGGGGGCCAGTAGCGCGCAACAACGCGCCAGCGCACCTCCGCCGGCGACAGCGCCCCGAAGATGCGGGCATCAGTGCTCGCGGCAGGATTGTCGCCGCGCAGGATAACGCCCGAGTCGGTCACGGCCGTCACGCGCTTGATGAGCTCCCGGCCAGGGTCACGCGGATCGGGCGCCAGGACCACGTCGCCCCTGCGGCCCGGTGCGCGCACCGCAATCAATCGGTCGCCGGGCAGGAGGGTAGGCGACATGGAGCGGCCGCGAACCTCGACCACGTCGAGCCGGCGGCGGCCGAGCGACGCGCCCAGCGCGACGAGGAAGAGGACGAGGAGCAGCCTGGTGCCGCGCCCCGCCGACATCGGTTAGGAGGGCCGGCCGTTCACTCGGGTCGCCCCAGGACCACCGGTCGCCTTCCACATCTCGTCGATCGTGTCGATCATGGAGAGCAGCTCTTTGGCCGCGCCGGCGTCGAGCGACTGCTTGACCTTGGATGCCTGCTTGGTCGCCTTCCAGAACGTCTCGTGCAGGTCCGGGTACTTCTCGACGTGCTCAGGCTTGAAGTAGTCGTGCCACAGCACGTCGAGATGATGCTTCACGAGCTCGGCGCGCTCCTCCTTGATGTTGATGCAGCGCGCGCGGAAGTGCTCGTCAGTGTTCTGCTCGTACTTCTCGATGATCTTCAGGCACGACTCGGCCTCTATGCGAGCCTGTTCGGGGTCGTAGACGCCACAGGGAATGTCGCAGTGGGCGTCGACGATGCGAGTCGGGCGCAGGATGGAGCGCAGGGTGAGCATCGGTTCTCCTCTCAGGGGCCGGAATCGCTTGCTGCGATTCCATCATCTTCGATCGTTGCAAGCAGCCTGCCGTGGTCGCATGCCGTCCGGCGTCTCACGAGCCCATCACGATGCCACCGTCGACGCCGAGCACCTGTCCGGTGACGTAGCGTGCCTCGTCGGAAGCGAGATAGACGGCCGCCGCCGCCACGTCGTCAATGCTGCCCACGTAGCCCAGGGGGGTCATCGCCCTGAGCGCCTCGGTCGCGGCTGCGGGCAGGTCGGCCGTCAGATCGGTCTCGATCAAGCCGGGGGCTATGGCATTGCAGGTGATTCCGCGGCTCGCAAGCTCTCGCGCGGTCGTCTTGGTGAGACCGATCAGCCCTGCCTTGGCCGCCGCGTAGTTCGCCTGGCCGGCATTCCCCATCCGGCCGGCGGCTGAGCTCATGTTGATGATGCGTCCCCGACGCGCCTTCACCATCGGGCGGGCAACGGCGCGCGTCATCCAGAACGGCCCCGACAGGTTCGTGCTGATGACAGCATCCCATTCGTCGGCGTCCATGCGCATGAGCAGGTTGTCGCGGGTGATGCCGGCGTTGTTGACCAGGATGTCGATTGCGCCGAGGGCACCGATGGCGGCCTTCACGATGGTTTCGCAGGCCTCGCGACCTTGGCTCGTGTCGCCCTGGATGGCGACGGACCGTCGCCCGAGCGCGGACAGCTCGGCGACGACCGCCTCCGCGGCATCGGCATTACCGCGGTAGTTGACCGCCACATCGGCCCCCTGGCGCGCGAACGCGAGCGCGATCGCTCTCCCAAGGCCACGGCTGCCGCCGGTGACGAGCGCGACTCTACTGGTCAGCTCGAACATCGATCTCCGATCAGGCGCCGACGGGTTCTGGCTGAAGCGGACCGAGGCGGGTCTGCGCCCCGGGCGCCAGACTGCGCCGCGCCGGGTCGGCGGTCCACTCCACCACCGCGGCACCGGCGGTGTAGCCGGCGCCAAAGGCAGCCATCAGGAGCTTGTCGCCGGGCTTGATGCGGTCTTCCGCCAGTGCCTCGACCAGCGCCATCGGCACCGATGCGGCACTCGTATTGCCGTAGCGCTCGATGTTCAGGTAGGTCTTCTCCGCGGGAATGTTCACGGCGTTCTGAACGCTTTCGATGATGCGCAGGTTTGCCTGGTGGAACAGGAACTGATCCACCTCGTCGACGGCCAGGCCCGCGTGGCGCAGCGCCGACTGCGACGACTCGGCGAGCTGGCGAACCGCGTAACGGTAGACCTCCTTGCCCGCCATGTGCACGAAGTGGCCGCCCTCGGCCACCGTCTGTGGGGTGGTCGGGCATGCGGATCCGCCGGCCGGGAATATGATCCCCTGGGCGCCGCTGCCGTCGCTGTACATGTCGAGACCCAGGAGACCGCCGGGCTCGTCGGACGCGGAGACGATCACTGCCCCGGCTCCATCGCCGAATAGCACGCAGGTGTTTCGGTCGGTGTAATCGAGGAAGCGGCTGAGCAGCTCCACGCCGATCACCAAAACGTTGCGGTACATGCCGCTGCGCACGTAGGCGGTGGCCGTCGCCAGCGAGAAGATGAAGCCGGAGCAGGCGGCCATCACGTCGAAGCCGGCCGCCCGCGTCGCGCCCAGTTGGTGCGCCACGAGCACTGCTGTGGCAGGCATGTAGTAGTCCGGCGAACAGGTGCCGAGGATGACGAGATCGAGCTCGGAGGCATCCATGCCGGCGACCGCCAGCGCGTCGCGAGACGCGAGCACGCTGAGCGTGGCGGTGGTTTCATCGTCAGCCGCGACGCGTCGCTCGCGGATGCCGGTCCGGCTGACGATCCATTCATCCGAGGTCTCGACCATGGTCGAGAGCTCGTCGTTGGTCATCACCCGCGACGGCGCATACATCCCCCACCCGGTAATCAGTGCGTTGGTGGTCATCGTGGAATTCCTCCGCAGACGAATGATCGTGCGGTCATCGGGGGTCGATCTCAAGAATCGGTTGCTTTCGCTTCACGAGCGTGCCGCTCTCGGCAAGAATGCGGATGACCGTACCTGCCGCGTCAGACTTGATCTCGTTGAATAGCTTCATGGCCTCGATCAGGCCGACCACCTGGCCACCATTGATCTCATCGCCCTCGGCCACGTAGGCGCGCGCTCCTGGCGATGGCGCGGCATACCAGACACCGGTCAGCGGCGCGTTCACGAAGCGCATGCCCGGCGACGGCTCGCCGAACGGAGTAAGCCCGTCATTGGCCGATGCGGGCGGCGGCACGGAAACGGCTGCCGGCGGCGCCACGGCCGCGGCGCTTGTCGGCCGTGCACGCGAGAGTCGCACGCGCAGGTCTCCCGCTTCGACCTCGAGCTCATCGAGTCCGGCCTGCTCGAATGCGGGCACGAGCAGATCGACGGCTTCCAGGATGGGGTCACGATTGGCCATCAGGCGTCATACCGGCAAAAGACGAGCGTGGCGTTATGCCCGCCGAATCCGAAGCTGTTGCTGATTCCGACCGTCACGTCGATCTCGCGCGCCTCGATTGGCACGTAGTCGAGGTCGCATTCGGGATCGGGATGCTCAAGGTTGATGGTCGGCGGGACGATGCCGGTCTTGATGGCCTGGATCGTCGCGATCGCCTCGACCCCGCCACCGGCTCCCATCAGGTGACCGGTCATCGACTTGGTGCTCGAGATCGGTACGCGGTACGCCCCTTCGCCGAACAGGGTCTTGATCGCCGCCGTCTCGGATCGATCATTCGGGGGCGTGCTCGTGCCGTGCGCGTTGATGTAGTCGACATCCTCGGTCGTCAGCCCCGCGTCGGCGATCGCGACCCGCATGCTCTCGACCGCACCGCGTCCCCCGGGAGCGGGAAGCGTGATGTGTGAGGCGTCGTCGGTCGCGCCGTAGCCGACCACCTCGGCGTGGATGGTGGCGCCCCGCGATAGCGCATGATCGAGCGCCTCGAGGACCAACACGCCCGCGCCGTCGCCCATCACGAAGCCGTCGCGCTGAGCGTCGAATGGCCGCGAGGCACGCTCCGGGTCGTCATTGCGCTTCGTGGAGAGCGCACGCATGGCGCTGAAGGCGGCGACGGGGATCTCGCCGATGCCCGCCTCGGCACCACCGGCGATCATGAGGTCAGCCTCCCCGCGGCGAATGATGTTCATCGAGTCCCCGATGGCGTGATTCGAGCTGGAACAGGCACTGACGGTCGCGTAGTTCGGCCCGCGCGCATTCGCGTAGATGGCGACGTAGCCGGCGGCCATGTCAGGAATGAGCGCCGTGACCAGGAAGGGCCCGATGCGCTCGACGCCGTGGAGCGCGGCCTCGGTCACGTCACGAATCATGGTGTTGATGCCGCCGATCCCCGAGCCAATGATGCAGCCGGTTCGCCAGGCAAGCGCGTCCTCCTCGATCGGGGTAGGCAGCCCGGCGTCGCGCATCGCTTCAGCAGCCGCGGCCCACGCGTAGTGGACATAGCGGTCGTGCCGGCGCACTTCCTTCTTCGGCATCACCGTATCGGCGTCGAAGTCCTTGATCTCCCCTGCCACCTTGCAGGCGACCTTCGCGGGATCGAAGCTCGTGATGCGGCTGATACCGCTGCGTCCGTTGACAAGGCCGTCCCAGAAGGCCGGCACGTCATTTCCGATCGGAGTCAGGGCACCCATCCCGGTCACGACGACGCGACGTTCACCGTCACGCATCGGTCGGCCCTCCGCTCATCGTCAGGTCGCGCGGGATCACGATGGTGAGCGTGGCCTCGACGGCCACTTCGCCTTCCACGCTGGCAACGCCGCGAACGCGGGCGAAGATTCCCCGCAGCTTCTCCACGGTCACCTCCATGCGGAGCGTATCCCCCGGGATCACCATGCGACGAAAGCGACAGTCATCGATTCCGGCAAAAAGGCCCAGCTTTCCCCGGTACGCCTCGAGCGTCATGATCGCCACACCGGCGGTCTGTGCCAACGCCTCCACCATCAGGACACCCGGCATGATGGGGCGCTCCGGAAAGTGGCCGGCGAACTGTGGCTCAATGGATGTCACGGCCTTGAGGCCGACCGCGCGTCGCCCGGGTTCCAGCTCCACGACGCGGTCGACGAACAGGAACGGATGGCGGTGCGGAATGATCCGCACGATGTCGGCCGCCTCGAGGGGCAGCATCGGTGGGAAAGCAATTGCGGACTGGGTCGTCATCGGTTGGTCCTCAGGTGCTCACGAACGCGCTGGCGCCGACGCGATCCACCATATTGGTGCTCACGCGCGCATCGAGGAAGGCGTCGTTGTCGATGATCCCACGGTGGAAGGAGAGGTTCGTCTTCACGCCGCCGACCTCGAATTCGGCGAGGGCCCGGCGTGATCGGGCCAGCGCGACCTCGCGCGTCTCCCCCCACACGATCAGCTTGGCAAGAAGGCTATCGTAATAGGGCGGGATCTCGTAGCCGGCATACAGGTGCGTGTCGACCCTGACGCCGGGACCTCCCGGCAGGTTGAGCGTTTCGACTTGGCCGGTCTGCGGGGAGAAGTTGTCGCTCGGGTCCTCCGCGTTGATGCGGAACTCGATGGCGTGGCCGCGGAACGTGATTTCTTCTTGTCGCAGGCTGAGGGGTTCGTCCGAGGCAATGCGAATCTGCTCCCCGATGAGGTCGATACCGGTCAGCATCTCGGTGACCGGGTGCTCGACCTGAATCCGGCAATTGATCTCGATGAAATAGAAGTTGCCCTGCGCGTCGAGCAGGAACTCGAGCGTGCCGGCGCTCTCGTACCCGGCGGCGATGACGCTCCGGATGGCAAGGTCGCGAAGCCGCTCGCGGGCCGCTTCATCCATCGCCGGGGATGGCCCTTCCTCGATGATCTTCTGGTGGCGACGCTGAATGGAGCAGTCGCGCTCACCCAGGTGCACACCCTTCCCGTGTCGGTCGATGAGCACCTGGACCTCCACGTGCCGCGACTCCTCGATCCACTTCTCGAAGTAGATGGAGTCATCGCCGAATGCGGCCTGCGCCTCGGACCGGGCCAGGGGCAGTGACTGCTCCATCTCGCGCGGCGAGCGCACGAGACGCATGCCTCGTCCCCCACCGCCCGCCGATGGCTTCAGCAGGACCGGGTACCCCGCCGCTGCGGCCTGCTCCAGCGCATCGGACACATCGGTCACGATCCCCCGGCTACCTGGTACGGTGGGGAGGCCGTTGGCGGCCAGCATGCGCCGCACCGCGTACTTGCTGGCGAAGCGCTCGAGGACTTCGGGCCGCGGACCGATGAACGTCAGGTCGTGGGCCACACACGCTTCTGCGAATGTCGCGTCCTCGGAAAGGAAGCCGTAGCCGGGATGAACCGCATCGCAACCGGTGATCATGGCGGCGCTGATGACGGCCGGCTGGTTGAGATAGCTCTTTCGCGCCTCCGCGGGGCCGATGCAGATGGACTCGTCGGCGAACCGCACCGCGAGCGTGTCACGATCCGCCTCGCTGTACGCGACCACCGCCGGCAGGCCGAGGTCGCGGCACGCGCGCAAGATGCGAACCGCAATCTCGCCGCGATTGGCGATCAGGATCTTGGTGACCATGCTCAGACCGATACTGACATCGGCAGGCCGGAGCGCAGGAGCGCCGCCGTGGCCCCCAGGCTCATCGCATCGCTGACGTTCGCGGTCCGCATGTCGGGCACGATGCGCCTGACCATGCCGGTGAGCGCGCTCCCGGGCCCGCACTCGATGGCGAGGTCGACCCCGTCGGCGCTCATACGCCGGATGGATCGGACCCATTCCACCGGCGACCGGACCTGCTCGGCCAGCAGCGCGCGGATTCGGTCCGAGTCCGTCAGCGGCTCGGCGGTCACGTTGCTGATGACCGGGATGCGCGCGTCATGCCAGTCCTCGCCCTCGAATGCCGACGCCAGGCCGTCGGCGACGTCGGTCATCAGCGGCGAATGGAATGCACCCGACACCGGCAGGCGCAGCACTCGCTTGGCGCCGGCCGCGCGCATCGGCTCCATGGCCGCGTCGAGCGCCTCCCGTCGCCCCGAGATCACAACCTGGCCGGGAGCGTTGTCATTGGCGACGACCAGCTCGGTCGGTCGTCCGATGCTCGCCACCACTGCTTCGACCGTGTCGCGTTCGAGCCCGATCACCGCCGCCATGCCGCCGTGCGCGTCGACCGCTGCCATCAGCTGCGCGCGGCGCGACACGAGACGCAGCGACGCCCCGAAGTCGAGGACGCCGGCCGCGACGAGGGCGGCGTACTCGCCCACGGAGTGCCCGGCCACGACATCAGGCTCCATGTCGACCTGCTCGCGAAGGGCCCGATGCGCTGCGATTGATGTCGTGAGCAGACATGCCTGCGTCTGACGCGTGTCGTCGAGCCGATCGGGCGGGCCATCCCAGCACGTCTCGCTGACCGACCAGCCGAGCACGAGATCGGCCTCGTCGAACGTCGCGCGCGCCGCGGCCGACCGTTCCGCCAGATCGCGGCCCATGCCCACCGCCTGCGAGCCCTGCGGACTGAACAGCAACGCGAAGCTCACCGGGCCATCTCCGCGTCCAGCTCCAGCACGACCTGGCCGTACTCGACCGCCTCGCCGGTCTCGGCGACCAGATGTCGCACCGTGCCGCGGCGGGGTGCCCGGACGTCGTGCCGGATCCCCAGCATCTCGACCTGGCCGAGGGAGTCGCCCTTCTCGACCGCGAGACCCGGTCCAAGTCCGTCGGCGTAGACGAAGAAGCCGACCGCGGGCGAGCCGACTCCCACCGAGGCAGCCGATCCTGGCGTCACAGCGCCTGGCGCAGTCAGTGCCGCGATCGACCGGTCCGACTGCCCCGCGGCGAGGGTCAATCGAGCGGTGCGGGCCACCCGCAGCCGAAGCGGCCCGGACGACACCTCGATCTCGTCGAGACCGTGCCGTTCCAGGCGCTCGCTCAACGGTGGGACCAGCTCGTTAGCCGCTCGTGCGACGGCGTCAAGCGCGCGCTCCGCGTCAGTCATGCGCCCCTCTCGCTCTCATCATCAGCGTCATCGCTCGGCCAGATCTCGCTCCAACGCGGCCGTCGCGGGACACTCGGCAGGTGAAGGATCCGCCCGATCCGACGGCGCAGGGACGGGACCTTCGGCCGTCCGGGGCTCACCGTCCCGGTCTCCAGGTACGACCCCATGCCGCGAAGCCGAGCATAGCGGCTCGCGAGCAGCTCGGTGGTCTCGCGTCCGGAGAGTCGGCGCAACGCGGAGACGATGGCAGCCTTCAGCGCCCGCGCAGTCGCCCCGTGGTCGGTGTGCGCACCATCGCCCGGCTCCGCGATGATGCCGTCGACAACGCCGAGATCGACCTGGTCCTGAGCGGTCATCCGCATCGCGGCGGCGGCGGATCGAGCCTCGTCCCGGGAACGCCACAGGATTGATGCGCAGCCTTCCGGACTGATGACCGAATACACGGCATTCTCCAGAGCCAGGACCACGTCACCGACGCCGATTGCGAGGGCTCCTCCCGAGCCGCCCTCCCCCAGGATAATGACCACGATCGGCACCTGGAGGCCGGTCATGAGCTTGACGCTCGACGCGATCGCCTCCGCCTGCCCCCGCTCCTCGGCGGCGGGACCGGGGAACGCGCCGGCGGTGTCGAGGAAGGTGACGACCGGCATTCCCAGCTTGTCGGCGAGCCGCATGAGTCGCTGCGCCTTGCGAAAGCCCTCGGGGTGCGGTGACCCGAAGTTGCGCAGGATGTTGGACTCGGTGTCGATCCCCTTCTGATGGCCGATGACCATGACGGCCACGCCATCCAGCGTCGCGGGGCCGCCGACAATGGCCGGATCGTCACCGAAGGCCCGGTCGCCGTGGAGCTCGAAGAAGCCCTCGAAGATCAGAGGCAGCAGGTCAAGCGTGCGCGGCCGTTGCGGGTGACGCGCCAGTTGCACGCGACGCCACGCTTCCTCGGTCGCGGCCGGGGTCGGCGCCGTAAGGTGTTCCATCAATGGCGCATCGCTCATCTCGCCTCCTCCCGCTCGGAGGGCGACGCGGACGATGGCCCCGTCCCGTTGCCGTCGGCAGGGCTTTCCACATCGATACCGATGGTCTCGCTCACCGCGCCTCCCAGGCGTTCGGCCAGCCCCGAGATGGCACCGAGTGGTCCCCGGGCGCGATCGGCAGAAACGGGTTCGCCTGCATCGACGGCCGCCACCGGGAGGACGCGCAGCAGTCGTGACAGGCTCGCACGCAGTTCCGCACGCGGTACGACAGCGTCAATGAAGCCATGCGCAAGCAGAAATTCAGCACTCTGAAACCCCTCCGGCATCTCTTCACCGACCGTGTCGGACGCGACCCGTGCTCCGGCGAACCCGATGAGCGCCCTCGGCTCGGCCAGGATCACATCGCCCAGGCTGGCAAAGCTGGCCAGGACGCCGCCGGTCGTCGGGTCGGTGAGCACGGTGATGAACGGGACGCCGGCTTCATCAAGCCGCACGAGGGGAGCGGTCGTCTTGGCCAGCTGCATCAAGGCCAGCGTGCCCTCCTGCATCCGCGCTCCGCCCGATGCGCTGACCACGATGGCCGGGATCCTATCGGCAAGCGCCGTCTCGAAGCAGCGCGCGAGCTTCTCCCCGACCACGCTGCCCATGCTGCCCCCCATGAATCGAAAGTCGAAGATGCCGATCGCCACGCGATGGCCTTCGACAGCACCGATGCCCCACACGACGGCGTCACGCAGACCGGTCTTGAGCCGGGACGCCTCCAGGCGATCGGTGTATGCGCGGTCGTCGTGGAATCCGAGCCTGTCGACCGACTCGAGGCCCGCATCGCGCTCCTCAAAGCTTCCGGGATCCAGCAGGAGGTCGATGCGCTCCCCCACCGACATCCGAAAGTGATGTCCGCACGACGGGCACAGACGCTGGTTGCGCTCCAGCTGCTTGTTGAAGACCTGCGCGTCGCAGGTTGGACACTTCGTCCAGGCATCCGACGGCGCTGCACGACGGCTGAACGGGAACTTGATCGGCAATCGACTCCCTCTCGTCGTGCTATCGATGCAGGAGCCGATGCGCGCCCGAGGCGCGGCGGCTATTGCGCCAGACGGCATACGCGGTGACTCCGACGCCGACCGCCGATCCGACCGCGCCGGTGACGATCAGTCGGCCGGGGTGCCGGAGCGCCCAGGCCAATGGATCGCCTGCGGGCTCTGCGGCCAGGCGCATGCCGAGACGCGCCTCGAACCGTGCGGCGGCTGGAGGCGCGACGAGCCTCATTCGAAGGTGGCTCGCCAGCTCGACAAGCGGGCGCTCATGAGCGTCGACACCACCGTCCGCCGCGGCGATCCGTGCGGAATGTCCGTCGAGGATGCTGGCGACCGCGCGGTCGAGGCGCTCGACGGCGGACGGGGCCTTGCTCATCACGCTCCTGCTAACACCGCGAAGTGCGCAACGTTACACGGCTATCTCGCTGGCCGTGATCACAGCGGGCCGACAGAACCACTATCGGGCTTGGTGTCAGTCCGAGCGGGATGTTCCCAGCAGCGTGGCGAGGTCGCGCAGGGCTCGGTGTTGAAGCACACGGACGGCTCCCTCGCTACGGCGGAGGACGACTCCGATCTCGCGGGCCGTGAGCCCATCAACGAACCGCAACACCACAACTTGCCGTCGATCCTCCGGCAGCGACCCGAGCGCCGCTCGCAGCCGGCGCGCGTCGTCGGCGAGCGTCGCGAGCCGAGCCGGATCGCCGTCGGTCGCCGGCTCCCGGACAAGGTCACGTGGGTCGGTCCGCTGGCGGCTCCGCGTTCGCAGTGCGTTCGCGAGCTGGTTGTGCGCAATTCGAAAGAGCCAGGAGCGAAAGGTCGCCCCTTCATCGCGGAAGCGGTCGATGGCGCCCAGCGCCGCGAGAAAGGTGCGCTCGGTGGCGTCTTCAGCGTCATGGTGGTCGCCGAGCAGGTAGAAGCAGTAGCCGTACACCGGATCCAGGTACCGGCGATACAGGATGCCGAAGGCCGCACGATCCACCTGTGCGGCACGAACGTCCTCGAGGTCGCGGTCGACGAGAGGGGCGTCGTCGGACAATCGATCAGTGCTCATGTCGGCGCAGCGGCACGCAGGCGAACCACCTCTCCGCTCGTCAGGGAGACGCGACCGGCAGTGGTCTCGATCACCAGGGCGCCGACGTCGTCGACCTCGACGGCCACTCCTTCGATGCGCCCGGTCGCGGTCTCGACGCCGACGGTCGTTCCCAGCGTCACACACGCCTCGCGATACCGCGGCAAGGGGGAGTGCCCCGCCTCGATCGCCACCAGCTCCGCGTCGAGCGCGTCAAGGACGTCAGCCAGCAGGTCCGCGCGGTCGATCACCACGCCGGCGATCTCCCCAAGCGAGGTGGCTCCCACGGCGATCCCACTCGGCATTTCGAGGCGCGGCCAATTGACGTTGATCCCGACACCGATGATCGCCGCGCTGATGCGGTCTCCTTCGATCGTGGTCTCGATGAGCAGGCCCGCCACCTTCGCACCGTCGAGAGAGACAAGATCGTTCGGCCACTTCAACGCCAGCGCCGCGAATGCAGCGCACCCTCCGCGCACGCCGAGCGCGGCGGCCGCCCCGAGCTGCCAGACGTCGCCGGCGGCGAGCCGCGGCCGAACGGCAACGCTCAACATCAGGTTCCGTCCCGTGGGCGAGAGCCACGTCCGACCGCGACGACCGCGACCGGCCGTCTGCTCCTCGGCGACGATCGCTCGACCCTCGGCATGCGGCTCGTCGAGCAGCTCGCGGGCACGGTCGTTCGTCGAGCCGATCGTGGCATGCGCCTCTACGCCACGGCCGATCCGTCGCCGCGGCCGATCCGCGCGCTGCCACTGGGTCATGACCCCACCATACCGTCTCGGAGGCACGGAATGACCACTTGGGTACGGTACACTCGCGGTCGAAATGCGCCAGACCCTCGATGCTCAAGATGCCTCGCCACGCCCGCTGCGCGAGCGAGTCTTCAGTGGCATCCAGCCGTCGGGGGCCTCGCACCTCGGGAACTATCTCGGGGCGCAGGTCAACTACGTGGCCATGCAGGATGCGTTCGAGACCATCTATGCGATCGTCGACTATCACGCCCTGACAACCGTCCATGATGGGGCCGAGCTCCGCCGCCTGACGCACGAGATGGTGCTCGACCTGCTCGCCGTCGGCCTCGATCCGAAACGCTGTGCGCTGATCCGTCAATCCGACCTGTCCGAGCACGCCGAGCTCGCCTGGATCTTCAACACGGTCGTGCCGGTCGCCTGGGTCGAGCGCACGCCGACCTACAAGGAAAAGCGCCAGCAGGGCATCGAGAACAGCATGGGACTGCTCGACTACCCGGTGCTCCAGGCGGCGGACATCGTCATCTACAAGGCGACGCGTGTCCCGGTGGGCAAGGACCAGGCAGCGCACCTGGAGTTATCGCGCGAGATCGTGCGGGCCTTCAATCGCCGATACGGCCCGATCTTTCCCGAGCCGGAGCCGGTCTTCACCGAGGTGCCGGTCGTTCTCGGCACGGACGGTGCCACCAAGATGAGCAAGAGCGCCAGAAACACGATCCCGATATTCGCCGAGCCCGACGAGATCAGGCGCCTGGTGATGGGCATGGTCACCGATCCGCAGCGCATCAAGCGCACGGACCCGGGGCGGCCACAGGTCTGCAACGTCTGTCAGCTGCATCGCTTCTTCGGGGAGGACTACCTCCAGATCCAGGACGGCGAACGCACGGCACGCACCGGCTGCGTGGACACCAAGCAGCTCCTCGCCGAACGGATCATCGAGTTCTTCAGGCCAATGCGCGAGGAGCGTGTCCGCCTGGCGGCCGATGCCGCGGTCGTGGAGGAAACGCTGGCGGCCGGGCGGGCGAAGGTACGTCCCATCCTGGAGGCGACGACGGCCGAGGTCCGCCGAGCGGTGGGCATCGGCCCACGCCGGGCTCAGTGAGGTGACCGGTCCGGTCTCGGGCATCGGTCCTCGCGAGCGGTGGTGGCTCGTGCTCGTCCTCGCCCTGGGCAGCGTCTATTTCGGCTTCCTGGTCACCGAACGCGTGCTCGAGCTGCTCGGTGGCCTCGGCACCATCCTGCTCATCCTGGTCCTCGCCTGGCTGCTCGCTTTTGTAATGTCCAGCCTGGTGGCCGGACTCGAGGAGCGCATCAATCTTCCGCGCCCGGTGATCGTCGTGGGCAGCTACCTCCTTGCGCTGGTCGTGTTCGGATTCGTCGTCTTTTATACGGGCGCTGCGATCACCCAGCAGGTAGCCGACCTCGCCCGAAACTATCCCGATACGGAGCGCGACATCCTCCGGGTGCTGGCGGACTGGGAGCGGGGGCTTCAGTTCGGCCGTCTGCAAATCGATCTGACCGAGCTCTATGCCGGCGCCGTTACCGGCCTGGAACAGGTCGGCAGCGATATTGTCGAGCAGGCGCAGGCGATCGCCGGCGTGACGATCGCCACCCTGGGCTCGTTGTTGCTCATCATCGTCATCTCGCTGTACATGCTCATGGACTCCGAACGCATTCTGCCGCGCCTGCGGGCCGCGGTGCCACGTCGCTACCGGGACGAGGCTGATCTGTTCGAGCGCAGCATCGGCCGCGCCTTCGGTGGCTTCCTTCGAGCGCAGCTGATCCTGGCGGTGATGCAGGCGCTGCTGGTCGCGATCGTCGGCACCCTGTTCGGTATTCCGTACCTGTTCCTGTGGGGCACGATCAGCGCGCTCGCCATGCTGATCCCGTTCTTTGGGCCGCCGCTCGCGCTCCTCCCACCGGTCGCGGGCGCCGTCCTCTTTGCCGGGAGCGCCGCGATCCCGGTCACGATCATCCTGTTCGTGGTTCAGACGGTGATCGTCAACTGGCTCCAGCCGCGGCTGATGCGCGGCGCCCTGGGCCTGCACCCGATCCTCGTCCTGGTCGGACTCCTGCTCGGTGCCCAGGTGGCGGGCGTGTGGGGCGCGCTCTTCGGCATTCCGGTCATCGCGGTGCTGTGGGTCTTCATCAGCTACGCGGTCTTCCGCACCGTCCCGAACGCCGCGCTTCCCGAGACCGAGCGCCTCTCCGACGTCGACGAGCACGTCATGGTGAGTGTCGCCAGGGAGCAGGTCGGGGATGAGACCCACCCGCACATTCACGTGACCCGGACGCGACGCCCTGACGGCAGCGAGCAGGTTGAGCTGAAGATGACGGACCGCGAGACGGACGAGGGTCCCCGACCCAGCGGAGCCGAGAGCTAGGCCGAAGCGCCTGCCGGCTTGCGCACCTCGAGCGGTGTCACCTCTTCGGCAAAGTGGCATGCGCTCAGATGGCCACCGCCGATGTCGCGCAGCAGCGGCTCCTCGACTTTGCAGATCTCCTGCGCCATCGGGCACCTGGTATGGAATCGGCAACCCGACGGTGGGTTGGCCGGGGATGGCAGATCGCCCTTGAGCACGATCCGCTCGCGTCGGATCGTTGGATCCGGCACCGGGATGGCCGACAGCAGGGCCTTGGTGTACGGGTGCCCCGGGCTGCGGTACAGCTCATCCGCATCCGAGAGCTCCACGAGCTTGCCGAGGTACATGACCCCGACCCGGGTCGAGAGATGCTTCACCACGGCCAGGTTGTGGGCGATGAACAGGTAGGTCAGCTGGAACTCGTCCTGGAGGTCGGACAGCAGGTTGAGCACCTGCGACTGGATCGAGACGTCGAGGGCGCTGACCGGCTCGTCGCACACGATGAACTTCGGACGCAATGCCAGGGCCCGCGCAATGCCGATCCGCTGGCGCTGACCACCGCTGAACTCGTGTGGGTAGCGGTGGATGTGCTGTTGATTGAGCCCCACCCGCTTGAGCAGGTCGCGAACCGCAGCCTCGCGCTCCTTCTTGTTCGTCATGCCGTGCACGTAGAGGCCCTCGCCGACGACCTCGCCCACGCTCATGCGCGGATTGAGGCTGGCGTACGGGTCCTGGAACACGACCTGGATGTCACGTCGGGCGGCCTTCATCTCGCGAGCGCCAAGATCGAAGAGGGACGTGCCCTCGAAGGTGACCTTGCCTGACGTCGGCGGGATGAGCCGCAGGATGACCTTGCCGAGTGTCGTCTTGCCGCATCCCGACTCGCCCACGAGGCCGAGCGTCTCGCCCTCGTTCACGCTGAAGCTGACGCCATCGACGGCACGCACGGCTCCCAGCTTGCTGATGCCGAGCAGTCCGCCACGGATGTCGAAGTGCTTGACGAGGTCGTTGACCTCCAGCAGCGGCCCGCGGCTCGACCCTCCTCGGGCGGTCATGCGCTCTTCGCTCGTCTGGCCGCCGCTCACCGAGCCGCCTTGGCTTGCCGGTGTGGTCGCGGCGGTCCGATCCTCGATCATCTCGGTTCCACCGTGAGCGCCTCGGCCGCCTGCTCCGCCTCTGGCCCCTGTGCCTCGGCGCCGACCGCCGGCGGCTCACCGGCCGGGGTCAGCCAGCATCGGCTGTAGTGGTTGGGCCCAAGCTCCTGGTAGGGCGGCGCGACGTCACAGACACGCATGCGATGCGGGCATCGCCGCTTGAAGAGGCAGCCGCTCGGAAGGTTGAGGGGCGACGGCACGGTGCCCTTGATCACCTCGAGACGCTCGCGTCGCTCATCCAGCCGAGGAATCGAGCGCAGCAGGCCCTGCGTGTAGGGATGGTGTGGCGATCCGAACACGGTCCGCACGTCGGCGCGCTCGACGACCTTCCCGGCGTACATGACCACCACCTCGTCGGCCATCTCGGCCACCACGCCGAGGTCGTGCGTGATGAGCATGATCGCCATCCTGTTCTTCTCACGCAGGTCGCGCATGACCTCCAGGATCTGGGCCTGGATGGTGACATCGAGAGCGGTCGTGGGCTCATCGGCGATGAGCAGGTCGGGATCGGTCGAGAGGGCCATGGCGATCATGACGCGCTGGCGCATGCCGCCAGACATCTGATGCGGGTGCTCGCCGGCGCGGCGCTTCGCGTCCGGGATGCCGACCACGCGCAGCATTTCGATCGATCGGTCCCAGGCCTCGCGCCGACTGACGGCCGTGTGCTGCTGCACCGCCTCCGCGATCTGGTCGCCGCATGTGAAGACCGGGTTCAGCGACGTCATCGGCTCCTGGAAGATCATGCTGACCTGGTCGCCGCGAATGTCGCGCATGTCGGCATCGTTCTTGGCGAGCAAATTCTCGCCGTTGAGGAGGACCTCCCCCGCCACGATCTGCCCCGGCCGCTCGATCAGGCGCATGACGCTGAGGCTGGTGATGCTCTTGCCGCAGCCCGACTCACCCACCACGCCCAGCGTCTGCCCATGGCCGATCGCGAATGTGATGTCGTCGACCGCCTTCACCACTCCGTCCTGGGTGAAGAAATGGGTCTTGATCCCCTTGACCTCGAGCAGTGGCCCGACGTGCCGCTCGGAGACGGTCACTTGTCGACCCGCTGACGCGGATCGAGGGCGTCGCGCAGCCCGTCACCGAGGAAGCTGGCCGACAGCACGATGAGAATCAAGGTCAGCCCGGGATAGAGGACCTTGAGCGGCCCGGAGAAGAAGTAGTTCTGCGCGTTCTGAAGCATGGTGCCCAGGCTTGCGCCCTCGCCGCCGATGCCGAAGCCCAGGAAGCTGAGCGCGGACTCGACGACGACCGAATCGGCGATACCGAGGGTTGCCGCGACGACGATGGGTGCCATGGCGGGCGGCAGCATATGGCGCAGGATGATCCGCTGCGGTGACGCTCCGAGCGCCCGGGCCGCCTGCACGTAGTCAACGTCTCGCAGGCTCAGGAACTCGGCCCGGACGAGGCGCGCGGCCGTCGTCCAACCGGTTAACCCGATGGCCAGGACGATGACCCAGACGTTGCCCTGCCCGAAGAATGCGGTGATCATCAAGATCACGAAGAGACCGGGCAGGCTGAGCATGATGTCGACAAAGCGCATCAGCACGTTGTCGAGCCAGCCTCCGACGTAGCCGGCAATCGAGCCGATGAAGATGCCGATCACCACGATGATGACGACCGCGGCCAGGCCGATGGTCAACGAGGTCTGCGTGGCCTTGCCGAGTCGGGCGAAGAGGTTCTGGCCGATCTCGTTGTACCCGAGAATGGCGAACGTGAACTCGCCGTCCCCGTCGAACAGCTCCGGCGGGGCATCGTCACGGAAGAGATGCGTCTGCCGCCAGGCGTCGCCCGTGATCACGGGGACGACGAGAGCATATGTGGCCAGCACGATGAGCACGATAACGGCGAAAACGGCAAGCCGGTGCTTCATGAAACGCTGGCGGACCAGCTGCCAGTAGGTCCGCACCGGCGTGCGGTCGATGTCAGCCGACTCGGCCTCCGCCTCCTCGGCTCGGCGCCGTTCATTCTCGGCCGCGGTCGTGTCGGTGACCATCGCTGACGTCCTCTCAGTACTTGATGCGGGGGTCGACCACGCCATACAGGACGTCGGCGAGGAGATTTCCGAGCACCACGCCGAAGCCGCCGACCATCACGAAGGCGAGCACCATCGGGTAATCCCGGTTCTGGACGGCGGTCAATCCGAGAAGGCCGAGTCCCGGCCAGCTGAAGATCGACTCGGTGATGACCGCACCGGCGAGCAGGCCGGGCAGGGTCAGTCCGAACAGGGTGATCACCGGGATCAAGGCATTGCGCAGGGCATGCTTGTAGGTGACCTTGGTCGCGCTGAGGCCCTTGGCCTTCGCCGTGCGAACGTAGTCCTGGTTGAGCACTTCGAGCATCTTGGCGCGCACATATCGGCTCCAACCGGCGATCTGTTGGATCGCGAGCGAGGTGACGGGAAGCACCATGTGCCAGGCAATGTCGAGGGGAGTTCCTCGACCCTCCGATCCGGGGAGGCTGACCATGCCGAAGCTGGGGAACGCGCCGCGGAAGACCACGGTTCCGAGATAGGCGATATACAGGCCCAGGAGAAATGATGGAATGGCGTAGCCGACGGTCGCGAAGGTGGTGATCGCCTTGTCGGCCCAGCTGTACTGGCGCACGGCGGCGAGAATGCCGATCGGAACCGCGAGGATGATGGTCACCAGCAGTGCGGTCCCGCCCAGCAGGAGTGTTGCGGGCATGCGGTCGACGATCGTGTCCCGCACGGACCGCCCATCGACCAGGCTGTAGCCCCAGGCCTCGGTGCGCCAGAACTGGACGAACGCGGTGAACCAGCTGACGAACTGCTCGTGCACCGGCTTGTCGAGGCCGTACAGGCGGATGAGATTCTCGAGCGTCTCGGGGCGGACGTTGGGCGTGCGGAACCGGTCAATCGGGCTGCCGGGCGCCAGCTGGATGATGGCGAAGCTCACGAGCGCCACCCCGAACAGGATGGGGATGGACTGAAGTGTTCGGCGAAGAATATACGTGGCCATGATCGATGCGCCCCTGCTCCCTGTATCCGAGGTTACCAGCCCGCTCGGCTGCCTTATGTGGGTGAGCGTGAACGAGATTGTGCCAGACGGGAGCCCATTGTGGGCCCATGGGTGGAAGGTGTGCCGCTGGTGGCACCCGGGGGTGCCACCAGCGGCCAGCGTTCAGATCGCGTTCGAGTGTCCGGCTGGGCCGGCTACTCGGAGATGAACAGTGTCTCGACCTGCCAATCCCACAGCGGGGAGCTGAGCTCGAGCTCACCAGCCGTGCTCTGCATGTTCACGTTGATCGCCTCGCGGGCGGTATCGGACCATGCAAACAGGTACGGCTGCTCGTCGTACACGATCTGCTCGAACTCCTGGTAGATGGCTGCTCGCTCCTCCTGGTCACTCACGACCAGGCCCTGATCGATCAGCTCATCTGCCGCGTCGTTCTGGAAGCAGACATAGTTGTACAGCTCAGGATCCTCTTCCGTGGTGCACTGGCTCGAATGGAACAGTGCGAACGGATCGGGATCAAGACCGGTACTCCACCCACCGAAGTAGGCGTCGTATGGGCCATCCGCATTCGGCGGAATGTGCGGGAAGGTCAGGAGCGGAAGCAGCACGGTCGCGAAGTCACCTTCGATGACCTCAATCTCCATGCCGCAGTCGATGACCTGGTCGCGCAGCAGCTGCATGAAGCGGATGCGCTCGGGCTGGCCGGCTCGCACGTAGATCTGCGTGCTGAAGGTCTCGTCACCGCGCGTCGCGGGTCCGGTCGCGTTGCCGTCGCCGTCGACTTCGACGGTCCACCCGGCGTCTTCCAGGAAGCCAATGGCGGTCGCGACGTCGCGGTCCACGGTCTCAAGATCCGGGTTGAAGGCCCACGATGCGGGCGGGATGTCCGCCTCGACCGCGATGCCCTGGCCATCCGTGGCCGCCTCGACCGTCGCGACCTTGTCGATGCAGTACTGCACCGCCTTGCGAGCGCCAAGATCAGCGAAAAGCTGGCCCTCGCGCAGGTTGTACTGGAGGCTGAAGTACCCGAAGTCCGGATACTCGGCGAACTTCAGGTTCTCGTCGCCCTCGAGGGCGGAGTACACGTCCGACGGGATCGAGTAGTGCCAGTCGACCTGGCCCGCCTGGATGGCGTTACCGATCTGGATCTCGTCGGTGATGATCGGCATCACGATGGTCTCCGTTTCCGGAGCGCCGCCGTGATAGTCCGGGAAGGCGGTGAGGGTCAGGTTCTCGCCCGGGGATAGGCAGCCGGGGTCGCACATGTACGGACCGGCCTGGACCGGCTCGCTGTTGAACGAGAGGAGCGGATAGACCGCGGCGATCGCGTCGATGCCCTCCTCCTCAAGCGCGGTGGTGAGCTGGGTAAGCAGGTCGCCCAGCGCGGTGGCGTAGGCGCACGGATCGAACTCAGTGCCATCCTCGCCGCCGGTGTTGAACGTGTCACGACTCGGAAGCTCGACCTCGCCGCTCTCGAGTGCCGCTTCCGCGTCGGTGGCTGCGGTCTCGCACTCGGCAGGATCGGCCTCGAAGGTCTCTTCCTCACCTTCCGGCGCCACGGTGGCGGCGGTGATTGCGTCCGAAGCGGCGGTCACCTCGGCCGGATCCGCACCCTCGGCAGCGCCGACGAATTCGTCAAAGGCATCCGTGACGACGGCCTCCGAGTCGATGGCGATACCCGGCAGGATGACCGTGGCAAACGGCGCGTAGGCCTCGAGCAGCGTGAACTCGACGGTCATCTCATCGACCGCTTCCACTGACTCGAGGAACGGCGACAGGCAGATTGACGGATTGAACCGGCAATTCGCGCTCTTGGCGATTTCGTATGTGAACGCCACGTCGGCGGCGGTCACCGGATCGCCGTTGTGGAACTGCGCCTCGGTGAGCGTGCAGGTCCAGACGATGTCGTCCTCGCTGACTTCGCACAGGTCCGCGGCGAGATCCGGAACGGGGGTCAGCGTTGCGTCGTACTGATACAGCGCAGCGCCGAGGAAGCCGAATGCCTCGCCGGTCGGCACGTCGCTGAGTGCGTTGGACAGGGTCGTCAATCCACCGTCGATCGCGTACGTGATCGTGCCGGTGCCCTGAGCCCCTTCCGACTCGGTTGGTGCAGCCGATGTTCCAGGCTCCTGCGAAGCCGGCTCCTGCGAAGCAGGTGCATCGGTCTCTTCGACGGAATCACCCGGGGTCTGCGTACCGCACGCAGCCAGGATGAGCGCGCCGGAGAAGAGAAACGCTAACGCGTTCCACTTGGTCCGTCTCATTAATCCCTCCAGTGATGGGGTAGAACGGTGATCGGGGTCGCGCACGGCCTGATACCGAGGCGAGAGCCCAACGGGCAGTGGAGTATATCCGCTTGTCCACCTCCTTGACAGGTTGTTGATCAACTGGGCGAAGCAAGCTCGGAATGCGCGTCCCCACGGGCAGCGCCAACCGCATTCCACCGATGCGGTGCTACCTGTTGATACTGTGAGGGTGGAGAGAAGGTTCAATTCGCTCCACGGCGCTGATGTGCGGTACCAGGAATCGGCGGCCATCCGCGGTGTGAGCCTCGTCGACCACGACGCCGAAGATCTCGCGAACAAGGTCAGGACGCAGGACCGATGCCGGCCTGCCATCGGATACCACGCGGCCTGAGCCCAGCACGGCGACTCGCGGCGCGTGGGCGGCCACCAGGTTGAGGTCGTGGAGCACCGCGATCACCGTGAGCCCCCGACGGGCGCGAAGCCGGGCAACCGTCGCAAGCAGCGCCGCCTGGTGTGCGATATCGAGGTGCAACGTCGGTTCGTCGAGGAGCAGGAGCTCGGGCTCCTGGGCCAGGGCCATCGCCACCAGGACCCGCTGGCGCTCTCCGCCGGAAAGCTCATCCGCCTGCCGCTCCGCCAGGTCGAGGGCATCCGCGTCGGCGAGCGCACGCTCCACGGCCGTCGCGTCCTCCCCCGAGGAGCCGAACCAGCGCGTCGCGTGCGGGGCGCGTCCCATCTCCACGATCTCCGCGACGCGAAACCCGTCGGGCAGGGCGAGCGACTGCGGGAGGACGGCAACCCGTCGGGCGAGGGCGACGCGGCTCCATCTGTCGAGTTCCGTGCCGAACAGGGCCACGCGCCCACCGTCAAGCGGCAGCGTCCCGGCGATCGCGCGCAGCAGGGTCGTCTTGCCGCTCCCGTTGGGACCAACGAGCGCCAGGAACTCGCCCTGCGTGACCACCAGGTGCAGCCCACGCAGGACGACGCGGCGGGCCCGCGCGTCTGTGTACGACACCTCGAGCCCGCGGATCTCGACGACGGGGCTCATCACGACAGCGACTCGCTTACCCGACGCGAGCGCCGCAGCAGCCACAGGAAGAAGGGGGCACCGACGAAGGCGGTCACGACGCCGACCGGGATGCCTCCTGCCAGACGCGCACCCAGGTCGGCCGTCACGAGAAGCGATGCCCCGAACACTGCGCTGGCCGGCAGAAGCAGGCGATGGTCAGGCCCGACGGCCAACCGGACCAGGTGCGGCACCACGAGCCCGACGAACCCGATAGTGCCCGAGATGGCTACGGCCGCTGACGTGACGAGTGTGGCCAGCAGGGTCAGCCCCAGCTTCTCGCGACCGACATCGAGCCCCAGGTGCGCCGCCGGGCCGTCACCGAGCAGGAGCAGGTTCAGGGTGCGCCAACGAGCGAGGAGCAGGAAAAAGACACCGAATACCACGGGGGCGGCGATGACGAGATCGACCCAGCCGACGGCCGCAAGCGAGCCCATCAGCCAGGAAAAGATGGCCGCCAGCGCCCGGCCGGAGGCGACCATGAGCAGGGCGACGCCGGCGGCCAGGAGCGATGAGACGGCATACCCGGTGAGGAGCAGCGTGACGGAGGGCAGCCTGCCACCGCTGCGTGCGATCGTGAGGACGAGCAGCACGGCCCCGACGCCCCCGACAAACGCGAGGCCCTGGACGATGCCCAGGCCGAGCCAGGCACTCCCGGCGCCGATCGCCAGCCCGGGAAGGAGGAGCGGCAGCACGATCCCGATCGTTGCCCCGAGCGAAGCGCCGGCCGCGGTGCCGATGATGTACGGGTCGGCCAGCGGGTTGCGCAGGACCGCCTGGAATACGGTGCCCGCGCAGGCAAGGCCCGCTCCGACCAGCATCGCCCCCAGGACCCGCGGCAGCCGGAGGTCGAGCACGATCGTCTCGATGCTGTCGCCTACACCCGCCGTGGCGCCGATTCCGAGCAACCGATGTCCCAGCACGCGCAGCACGTCGTCCGGCGCAATCGCCACGCTTCCGAGCCCGATCCCGGCGATGAGTGCCACGAACAGCATCGCGCCGCCCCCGCCGAGCACCAGCGCTGCGCGGGTGAGCGCAGGGCCGCGGACGATGGGGCGGGGGGCGACTCCGGCGCGCATGACCCTAGGGCGCGGCGGCGAACGCGTCAGGGTGGATGGCCCGAGCGAGAGCCTCCAGGCCGTCGACAATACGAGGGCCGGGCCGCGTGATCACGACATCCTCGCTGACGACCACCACGCGCCCGTCATCGACCGCAGTCATCGTCTCCCAACCCTGGCGTTGCGCCACCGTCTCCGGCGTGATGGTCGGGTCGTAGGTCGCGTCTCCGAGCAGGATCAGCTCCGGGTCGGCGGCGACGAGCTCCTCGAGCTCGATCGAGGTGGACAACGCATCGCCGGTGACTGGCTCGCCGCCCGCCGTCTCGATCAGGCTGGCCAGGAACGAGCGTTCGCCCGCCGTGTAGATAGTGCCCTCGAAGACGCTCACCTCGTAGAACGTCCGAGGTCGCTCCAGATCAGCAACCGCCTCCTCGACGGCCCCGACGCGGGTCGCCATCTCCCCGACCAGCGCCGCCGCCTCGCCATGGCGGCCGACAGCCATCCCGACCAGCTCGATGCTTGCGCTGACATCGTCAAGCGACTGGGGATAGAGCACCATCACCGGCACGCCCAGATCGGCCAGCTGCTCGATGACCGCGGTCGGCGTCAGCTCGTTGCCGGCGGCCAAAACGAGATCCGGCTCCGTGGCAACGACCGCCTCGACATCGACCTGGGCCATCGTCACGACCTTGTCGACCTCCACCACGTCGGCGGGGTAATCGTCGAAGTCGGTCACGCCGACGAGGCGGTCGCACGCATCGATGGCACACACGATCTCGGTGTTCGACGGGGCGAGGGACACGATGCGTTGCGGCTCGGCTTCGAGGGTGACCTCGCGGCCGACGTCATCGGTCAGGGTCAACGGAAACGCGGCCGCGACGGACGACGGCTGTGAGCTCGGCGGAGCGGCAGTGCTGGATGACGGCGAGGGCGCGCAGGCCGCAAGCAGGAGCAGGAGGAGAACGATCGGGACGCTGAGGCGGTGAGTCATGGTGATGGCTTCCCTTTCACGCGAGGGCGAGCGACATCGCGATCGGGCTGGCGACCTGACTCCCGAGCTCGCTCGCCTCACCCGCGAGGGTGGGACGGCGGCGCGAATACAGTAGCGGGACTGCGCCGGCTTCTCACCGGCTTCTCCATTGACCCGTGGTCCTTGCGGCCACGGCACCCGTCGGCGTCTCTTCAGTTGGTCGAGCGATCCTAACAGAGGCCGCCAATCAGCGAACGAAGGCGGACGCGTGGCTGCGGATGGCCACCGCGGCGTACCCGAGACCGATGGCGGCGCCGAATGCCGCAACACTGCCAACCGGCCCCATGGCCTGGCATGCGGCCAGGTTGGGTGCCAGCCACAGCCCGCACTGGGGGGCCGCCGCGATCAGGAAGGCGGACACGGCCGCGCCCACCCAACCGACCGTGAACCCGGCCCCCTGTGCCCAGTCGCGACGCAACCACACGCCACGCCCCACCGCTCCGAGGCACAACGCGACGGCCAACTGGGCAAGGGCGGCGAATGGATCCGACCCGCCGGCAATGTAGTTCATCAGGCCGATGACCGCGCCGACCAGAACCAAGGCACCAACCGCCCCGAAGACGATCGCCGCGGCGCGCAACGGCATCTGCGCAGCTGCGAACACCGGCGCCCGCCGCGGACTCCTGCCGGCGCCCGGTTGCCCGTCGAGCTCTGCGCCCAGTCGTGCCGGGTCGATCGCCACGATGGCTCGATCACGGTCGATGGTCGATGAGAACGCAGCCAGGAGATCGAGTCCGGTTGACCGGATGCGCAGCGTCGGGGCGGTGTGGCCGGCGTGGACCAGCGTGCCCGCGGCGATCCGCAGGTCCGCCGGTCCAGGGTCGAGTGGGAAGAGAATCGGACCCTCGCCCGACGAGATGGTCAGGACGCCCGCCGTCGAAGCCGAATCGTCCGACGCGGAAGCCACGACCGCGGCGCCGGGAAGCGCAAACTGCCAGGATCGGCGCTGGAGCTCATCACGTGCCAGGCGCGCGATCCGCGCCGGGCCGCCATCCACGATGATCCGCGCGACACCACGGCGATCATTCCCGTGGAGCTGCGCCGAAATCTCGTCGCCCGGTCGGAGCGTCCACGTTGAGATGCGTTCGCCCGCGTGCTCACGGCGAAAGACCGGATAACCGATCAGCCAACCGATGGTGAGGATGGTCGCCAACGCGAACATGAGCATGGACGAAAGGAACGAGACTTCCGCCAGGGGCGGCCCAACGCCCTCGGCGAGCAACCGGCGTTCAGGCAGTCGCCGATCGCCGAGCGCCGCCTGGAGCTCGGGTACGGCGGTCGCCTGCTCCGTGCGCACGCGATCGGTGGCTGCAACCCCCCACACGTCGACAGGCAGCGCGTCGGGCGCGTACGGCGACCGCACGATGACGGCTCGGCCGCCCTGCGTCACGAGATACTCCCAACCGTCACCGTCGGCTGCCGGCCGGCCGGCATCGAATGAGCCACGCAGGATCACCTCACCCTGGTCAAGACCGTGCCCGTTCGGCGTTGCGATCACGTCACCGGTCAACCGACTCGGCCGCCTGTCCACGACCTCCACCAGGTGTCGTTCGGGATCGACGCTGAGCGTTCCCACGGCGAATCCGGCGCTTGTCGCTGCGACCAAAGGCGGATCGACCTCGACGCGCGCCACGATTGTTCGCGTTCGACGTTCCTCGAGCCGCTGCGCGGAACGGGCGACCATCGCGACCGTCTCATCTCGGGGGTCGAGAAGCAGGTAGTACCAGCGCTGAACCGCGGCCCCGTACGATCTCGAGTCGAGAAACGGTCCGCGCACGATCGACGACGTACCGACCCAACCGGTGCTATCGCTGTCGACGACCTCGACCAGACCCACCGGCGTCGGGCTCGGCTGCATGGCGATGGCAGCGTGTGCGGCATCGAGCGAGCGCCACGCGCCGATGGACAGCAGGCCGGCGATGATCAGCGCCCATGGGATTCCTCGCGGCGCAAACCAGACGATGCCCCGCATCAGCCGTCCGATGGCGTAGGCGGGCCATCCGATGACGGCGGCGGCGCGGCTGATGAACAGGTTCATCAAGAAGGCGGTGCGAGCCCAGCCAACACGAAGCCCGCCGGCGAAGCCCGGACCTAGGCCGGAACGGCCTCCTCATCGCGGCTCTCGGCATGCCGGTAGAGAGCCGTTTCACGTGCGGCGTCGGTGAGCATCGGATCGAGCATCTTCTGAACGGCCAGGGTATGGGTACAACCGCCGGCGGTTTCGAACAGGTGACAGTCGCAGTGCCACGCATCGGAGTCGAGGGTAACGGTATGGGTGCCGTTGTCACCGGCGAAGCTGGCGCGGACGGCCGAAAGCTTCACGCGATCCGGCTCGTGGGCGTAGCGCATGGCCTTCTCGACCTTGCCGATCATGCTCGAATGCACGTTCGCGGTTACCTCCATGGCGCCGGTGGCCGGCACCCTACTGTGAGGAGCCCGTCGGGTCCGGTTCGTTGGCCCTGGCGAGCCGCTCCTTGAGCATCGCGAGCAGTGTAACCGGGGTGGGATCGGTCTGGTAGAGAATCGCGAGATACACGCTGACCAGATCGCCATAGGCGACAGTGGTGAGAACCCTTGCCAGGGCCGACGGCCCATCTCCCCAGACCTCGCTCCGATTCGTGGCCCGCTCACCCAGGAGTTCCTCGACCACCAGGTAGCGCTGCGCGATCTCCGCGGGCTCCGCCCGATCGCGCAGCTGAAGGACGTAGAGGGCGTCGCTGAGCTCGCGGGGGTTGAGGCTGCCCTCGATGGCGTTGTGGTTGGCCTCGGGCATCGGCTCCCATAAAGACCAGGCCTTGGCGTTCTCGTTGAGCTGAGTTTTCCACCGATGCGCCACGGCCGCCATCGTTCCATGGCCGTAGATGATCGGGATGCGGCCGAACATCGACCAGGCCAGCTGCTTGGCGGGGTTGGCGGCCGTTTCGACGGACGGCGCTGTGCGCTCCAACAGCTCCTCGAGCGCCGCGACGACCGGGCCCATCGGGTCGGCATCGGTGATCAGACCAGCACCGGACAGCAGCTCGTGAACCAGACCGACTCCGAACCCGATGGCCGCGCGCGGCTGCCCACCGAGCTTGTAGCGCAACAACGGCAGGGCGGCGGCGGCGGTCGCCAGGCGGCCGCCGGTCGTGATGACCGCCAGCGGCAGGTTGCGTTCGCGAGCCGCCGCGAAGCCCGAGAGCGTCTCCGCGGTCTCGCCCGAGTGGCTGGCCGCCACGACCAGCGTTCGGTCCCCAATTCCGGCCGGCAGGCCGTAGTCGCGGTGCACGATCAGCGGAACCCGCAGGCGATCCCCGGCCGCCGCGGCGACCAGCTCCGCGCCGATGGCAGAGCCACCCATCGCCAGGACGACGATCGCGTCAACATCGGTGTGACGCTCGCCCAGGGACACCGCGGCAGCGACTCGGCGTGCCTGCGCCAACTGCCGCGGCAGCTCCGCGACCCGGCCGAGCATGTTGTCCGGATCGATCCGCCGGAGACTCGCGGCGTTGTCAAGGGTGACGGCTTCCTCGAACGTCGGCGGACCAGTCCCTTCCCCGTCATCGGCGGGGTCAGGCCGCCCGGGCTCCTCGTCGGGATTCTTGTAGCCGAAGTAGTCGCGAGCGTCCATCAGGCGGCGCCTGCCAGGCGTCTGCCCTCGGCGAGCAGCGACTCGACGTCATCTGGGGAGCGCGCCTCGACATACACGCGCAGAAGCGCCTCAGTGCCGCTGAAGCGGATCAGCAGCCATGAGCCATCGGCTCGATAAAACTTGAAGCCATCGTTCGTGTCGAGCGCCATGCGTTCCACGACGTCCTGCCCGGCCAGGGCCGTCGGCGCCTCGTCCGCGAGCCGCGCGAGCGTATCGGTCTTGACACCGTCGTAGCCTTCGCGCGCGAAACGGATGTCGATCCGGTTGTAGTGGCTCGGTCCGGCCAGAGCTTGCAGCTCGGCGAGCACCTCGGACGCCTGCTTGTCCCTGCTCAGCCACAGGTCCAGCAGGAAAAGGCCCGACGCGATGCCGTCGCGCTCGGGGATGTGCATCCCGAAGCCAAACCCACCCGACTCCTCGCCACCGATCACGGCGTCGGTCTCGATCATCTTCGGTCCGACGAACTTGAAGCCGACTCCGGTCTCATGGGCCTGGGTGCCGTAGATCTCGGCCAGCCGTTTGGCCATGCTCGTCGTCGTGACCGTGTAGACCGCCGGCCCGATCTGTCCGCGCACCTCGAGCAGGTACCAGTAGAGGAGCCCGTAGACCTGGAGCTGATTCACGAAGACGCCACCCTCGGTCGCCATCCCGACCCGGTCGGCATCGCCGTCGAATGCGATCCCGATGTCCGCGCGCCAGCGTGGGATCTCCTCCAGCCACTCGTCGACGTTGGGGCGAATCGGCTCGGGGTTCACGCCTCCAAAATACGGGTTGCGTTCGGTGTGCATCTCTCGCACGGTGAGCCGTCCATCCCCCAGCAGCCGCGTCATCCAGCCGGAGCCGGAACCGTAGAGCGCATCCACCAGGACCCGCTTGTCCGCCGAGCGGATCCGCTCGATGTCCACGATGCCGGCAAGCTGGTCGCGGAATTTCGGGAAGGCGTCGAAGGTCTCCACCAGCCCGGCGCTGACCGCGTCGACGTGGTCCCGTCGCGGCGGCAGCTCGTCCTCCGGATGGGTATCCATGGTCGCCTCCATGGCAGCCAGCATCTCCGGCGCGGCAGCGCCGCCGGTATCGGCCTTGACCTTGAAGCCGTTGTCGGTCCACGGGTTGTGGCTGGCGGTGATGACGATGCCGGCACCGGCGTTCAGCTCGCGGGTGAAGAAGCTGCCGACCTGCGTCGGCACCGCCTCCGACGGTGCGAAGGTGCGGATATCGTGCGCCGCCAGCACCTCGATGCAGGCGCGCGCGAAATGCTCGGACGCGAACCGCCGATCGTGGCAGACAACCACGCCGCGGTCGGCCGTGCCGGCCTGCTGGAGATACTCGGCAACGCCCCGTGCGCAGCGACGAACGTTGTGGAAGGTGTAATCCTCGCCGATGGCGGCGCGCCAGCCATCGGTCCCGAACTTGATTCTCGTCACGTTGTGGGTGGGCACTCGGCTACAGATCGTGAATGTGCAAGGTCCATCGTAGCGATCTCGCGTGCCCTCCGACGTCCGAGCCGGCGCCCATGCCGCCGCGACATGCGCCCCACGGGCATAACGGACACGCATCGCGGATACGCCCGCCCCACGCAACGGCGCGGGTGCTAGGCCCGATCGGCCCTCGCAGCGACCGCCTCGAGCGCCGCCTGAAGGCGGGCCAGCAGTGGACGAAGTGGCTCGCGAGGTCCCACCAGGATCGGCTCCGCCTGTTCGACCCTGAGGCGGCAGAACGGCAGTGGCACGATGTGCCGATCCCAGCGGTTGCTGAGCCGAATGGACGGGCGGGCCATGACGGCCCATGGCTGAAGGGGAACGCCGGCCTCGCGGGCGACGATCAACGCGCCCGGCTTGGCCCGCCGGTAGGGACCGAGTGGGCCATCCGGGCTGACGACCGGCGAGGCGCCATCGCGGCCGACGCGCGCCAGCTCCAGTGAGAGGCGGGCCGCCTCGGATCGCTCGCCTTCAGCCGGCAGCTGCACGGATCCGGAGCCGAGCGACGCCAGCATGGTGCTCATCGCCTCTCCGCGAAACGTCCGGGTGCTGAAGCTGACGTGGTGCCGATGAGCCCGCATGCGCCAGGCAGCGATCGCTGCGGCGAGGTTGTACTCGTGCCAGAAGGCGAGCACCACCTGGTCCTGGGTGACCGTCGGACCGTGGACCCGGCATGTCGCGCCCACGAGGCGGATGTACCACGCCAGTCCGTGTCCCACCAGCCGAGCGAGCCAGGCGTGTCGGACCGGCGAGCTCAGAGGTAGCGCTCCCCTGCCGTGCGAGCGATCTCATCGAGGACGGGCTTGATCTCTTCGGCACGGTCGCGGTGACAGACGAGCAGCGCATCGGGAGTGTCCACGATGATCAGATCCTCGAGGCCGACCGTAACGACCAGGCGATCGCCACCGTGCACCAGGACCCGGTGCGAGCCACGATCGAGATGGTTACCGCTGGCGACCATGTCAGCACCGCTGGCTCCCGAGAGGGCCTCGAGAAGCGCCGACCATGAGCCGATATCGGACCAGCCCGCGTTCAACGGCACAACCGCCATGCGGCCTTCGGCGGCCGCCGGTTCCGCGATGCCGACGTCGATCGTGATGGCCGGCACCGTTTCGAGGATGGCTCGCACCTCGCTCAGCCATCCCGGCGTGCGATGTAGCGCCTGGACCTCGTCGAGCGCAGCGGCCAGCTCGGGTTGGAAGCGCTCGAGCGCCTGCCGGAAGGCATACACGCGCCACACGAAGATGCCGGCGTTCCAGTAATGGTTGCCCGCCTTCAGAAATTCGGCGGCCCGGGTCGCATCTGGCTTCTCGACAAAGCGCTCGACGAGCGCCGTCGTCACGTCGGGGTGAAGGCGCTTGCCGGCCTTGATGTATCCGTAGCCCGTGGCCGCATTGGTGGGAACCACGCCGAGCGTGACCAGGTAGCCGCGCTCCGCAACCCGCGCGGCCTCGCGCAGTCCATCGGCGAAGGCGTCCTCGTCCGACACGAAGTGGTCGGCCGGCACAACGATGGTCACCTCGTCGCTGTCTCGGCGGGCCATGACCGTCGCCAGTGCCGCCGCGACCGCCGTCGAGCGCGCGAGCGGCTCTCCCAGAATATTGTTCTCGGGAAGCTGGGGCAGCTGGCGCTGCGTGGGCCTCACGTGCGCCTGGCTGGTGATGACGTAGATGTCGTGCGGTTTCAGGACGGAACCGAGTCGCGCGACCGTCTGCTGGAGCAGGCTCGTGTCGCCGGTCAGGGGCAGCAGCTGCTTCGGTGTCTCGCGCCGCGAGAGTGGCCAGAGTCGGGTGCCGGCACCGCCGGCCATCACGATCGCAAACATCGGCCTGAGGCTACCAGAGGATCACCCCCGATGGGCCGCCGCCCGGCTGCGCTTTCCTATCGCATTCTCACCACCGGAGAGCAAGGTCGGATCGACGCTTCGAGCCGATGATCGCCCGAGAGGAATCGGATCGGAGCCGTGGAGGGCACCCGCGGCCGAGCGCCGCAGAGCGCTATTCGCGGTCGACCTCGGCCTCCAGGCGCTCGCCAAGCTCCAGCGTGCGCCGATACGCGGCCCACACGGCATCGGAGAAGACGGTCCGGATGCGTCCCTTCTCGAGCTCGTAGATGGCCGCGGCGCTGGTGCCGCCCGGCGAGGTGACCGCGTTGCGCAGCTGAGCGGGGTGCAGTTCCGACTGCTGCGCGTACTCGGCCGATCCGACGAGGGTCGCCACCACCAGGTCGTGCGCCAGCTCGCGCGGGAAGCCCATGTGGACTCCGGCATCGATGAGCGCCTCCATGACCGCGAACAGGTACGTGGGCCCCGAACCCGAGAGGGCGGTGGCCATGGCGACGAATGATTCATCGGCGACCTCACGTTCGTCGCCGAGCGAACGGAGGGCCGCCCGTGCCAGGTCCCGCTGCCTGGCGGTGCAAGCATCCGACGGGCTCCAGACCGTCATGCCACGACGGATCTGCGACGGCGTGTTCGGCATGGCTCGTACGACGGCCGCGTGCTGAAGACCGTCGACCAGGGTGCGCAACGTCGCGCCGGCCACGATCGACAGCACGACCTGCTCCGCCCCGATCCGGCCCCGAAGCTCGCGCATCACCCGGGTCAGCATCTGTGGCTTCACCGCCAGGACAACGACCTCGGCATCGCCCAGCACGTCACCGTTGGAGGCGACCGGATGGATGCCATGCCGCTCGGCGAGCACGTCGCGCCGATCGCTGCGCGGGTGCGATGCCGCCAACTGTTCGGGAGTCACGGCCTTATTGGCGAGCAGACCGGCGATCATCGCCTCGGCCATCACGCCGGCCCCAATGATTCCAACCCGCATCTGACGTCGCGCGGTCATTCGTTCTCCTCCCGTCGATTGCCCACGACCAGCTCGGCCCCGCGGAGCTGCCGAGCCTCCTCGACCTCACCGATCGGCGCCCGCGCACGTTCGAGCAGCGTCTCGGATGCTCCGGCCAGGCGGCGGGCGCCCGTCACGTCACCGAGGTGCAGTAATGCGCGCCCGAGGCCCAGCGCGGCGAGCCCCTGCTCGTGCTCCGCGCCGACGTCGCGTGCCTCGTCAATTGCCTCGGCATAGTAGCGGCGCGCGCTCTGCGGGTCGCCGGCCGCGACCCGCAGATCGCCGATCCGGCGGGCCTGCCGTGTCGCCTGCAGCGTCATCCCCGCCTGTTCGAAGTGCCAGAGCGCCCGGTGGGCCCATGCATCGGCCGGCCACCACTCATGATCGGACAGCGCGCGATCCATGGCCGATGCGGCTGCGGCGCCGGCGCGGCGATGATCGTTCGCTCGCTCGGCCTCCAGGTAGGGCGCCGCCAGCGCGGTGCGGCGGAGTGCCAGCGGCAGCTCGCGGAGCCCACGGCGAGCGGTGGGCGCGCCGGTCGCCAGTGCGGCGCTGGCGCGCGTCACAAGCCGTCGCAACCAACCTGGCCGCGGCTCGCCCCACGACGGGCGCGGATGCGTATGCGTGTGGCCGCTGCCCATCCGCCAGCCCTCAGCGGCGCGCGGCGGCCTGAAGCTCATCGACCCGATCGACGCGCTCCCATGGCAGGTCCAGATCGTCGCGGCCAAAGTGGCCGTAGGCGGCCGTCTGGCGGTAGATCGGTCTGCGCAGGTCAAGATCTCGGATGATGGGGCCCGGCCGCAGGTCGAACGAGCGCTGGATCGCCTCGGCCAGCCGTGCCTCCGAGCAGGTCCCCGTTCCGTAGGTCTGTACATTGATGGCAAGCGGATGCGCGACGCCGATCGCATACGCCAGCTGGATCTCGCAACGGCGCGCCAGCCCGGCTGCGACGACGTTCTTGGCCACGTAGCGAGCCATGTAGGCGCCGGAGCGGTCGACCTTGGTCGGGTCCTTGCCACTGAACGAGCCGCCACCGTGGCGTGCCATGCCACCGTAGGTATCGACGATGATCGTGCGCCCCGAGAGGCCCGAATCTCCCATCGGTCCGCCGATCACGAAGCGGCCGGTCGGGTTGACGAGGTGGCGCGTCTCGTCATCGAGCAGCTCGGCGGGGATCGCGGCATTCACGACCTGCTCGCGGACCGCAGACGTGAGAGCGGCAAGGTCGACCTCTGGATCGTGCTGGGTGCTGACCAGCACGGTATGCACACGCCGCGGCCGGCCATCGGCGTCGTACTCGACGGTGATCTGGCTCTTCCCATCTGGACGCAGAAACGGGAGCGTTCCGTCCTTGCGAACCTGGGCCAGTCGGCGTGCCACGCGATGAGCCAATAGGATCGGCATCGGCATCAGCTCGTCCGATTCGTCCGATGCATAGCCGAACATCATTCCCTGGTCTCCCGCGCCAAGCTCATCGGCCTCGAGCCCCTCGCGGGCCTCGAGCGCATGATCGACACCGAGGGCGATATCGGGTGACTGCTCCTTGATGGCGGTCATCGTTCCGCACGTCTCCCAGTCAAATCCGAGCCGGCTGTCGTTGTAGCCGACCTCGCGAACGGTCCGGCGCACGACCTCCTGCACGTCCACGTAATGAGTCGTCGTCAGCTCGCCCAGGACCAGGACCAGGCCCGTCGTCGTGGCGACTTCCACCGCGGCGCGCGCGTTCGGGTCGTGTCGCAGGACGTCGTCCAGGATCGCATCTGCCACGGCGTCGCACAGCTTGTCGGGGTGTCCCTCGGTCACCGATTCGGAGGTGAACAGGACGGGCGGGGTCAGGTCTGGCATCGGCTCTCCGGCTGGCTCAACGGGCGCGCCGAGTGTAGCGCCGTGCCCCAGGCGGCGTCGGCGGCTGCTTCGGCAGGAACCATCAGCACGGCGGCGACCACGGTCGTCAGCGGCACCGCGGCCACGATGCCGACGCTGCCCACCAGCGCGCGGATGACCTCGACCGCCACGATCTCCCCGTTGAGCACGAGGAGCGGCGACTGGCCACTGAGCGCAAACAGCAGCAGGAGCGGCAGACCCGCACCCAGATAGGTGAGCCGCCGGGGCTATCCTTGCCGTCCCATGTCACCGTCCGACGCCCGTCACCCCGAGCTGGTCGACTACCGTTCCGAGTTTCCATTGCTGGACGCGTCGGTCTACCTGAACACCTGTTCGCTCGGCGCACGGTCTGAGCGATCTCGACGCCGGCTGGACTCCTTTTTGGCTGACTGGGACGAGCTCGGCGCGCGCGCATGGTATCGGCGCTGGCTCGGCGAGCTCGACGGCCTGCGCAACGACTTCGGCGCGATCGTCGGTGCTCCCGGCGACGAGATCTCGCTCGCTCCGAACGTGAGCACCGCGCTGGCGGTCATCGCCTCGGCGCTGGACCCGATCCACCGCGGCGATCGGGCCAGCCTCGACCGCCTGACGGCCGCGGGAATCACCGCGGGAAGCGAGCCGCGCATGCGCGTCGTGACGACAGCGCTCGATTTTCCGACGATCGGGCATCAATGGCTGGCGCGCGCAACGCTCGGCGTTGAGTTGGTCGTGGTCCCCTCGGCCGACGGATTGACCGTCGAGCTGGATGCCCTTGACGAGGCAATCGACGAGCGCACCGCGCTGGTTGCCCTCGGTCAGGTCTTCTTCACCACCGGTGCCCGCAACGATACGGCAGCGCTCGCGCGGATCTGCCACGAACGCGGCGCACTAATCCTCGTGGACGCCTACCAGGCCACCGGCATCATTCCCACGGACCTCGCCGGCGACAAAGCCGGTGAGGAGATCGACATCTACGTCTCGGGAACGCTGAAATGGCTGTTCGGTGGACCGGGAACGGCATTCATGCGAGTGCGGCCGGCCCTCCGCGAGGCGCTCATCCCGACGACGACGGGCTGGTTCAGCAGCGCGCACCAGTTCGCCTTCGCGATTGACGAGCTCGAGTTAGCGCCCGACGGTCGGCGCTATGAGCTCGGCACGCCGTCGGTCCCATCGGCGGCGATAGCGCGTGGAGGTGCGGAGCTCGTCCGGGAGATCGGCGTCGAGCGACTCGGCGAGCGCACCCGTGATCTCGGGCAGCTCCTGATCGGGCTCGCCGACGATGCCGGACTCGAGGTGCGGGGCGTGCGGGATGCGTCACGACGCGGCGGGATCGTCCCGATCGCGGTCGGGGATCCGAAGCCCGTCGTCGACGCACTGGCCGACGACGGGATCATCGTCGACTTCCGGCCCGGAATCGTGCGCTGCTCACCCGCGTTCTACAACACCGAGGACGAGGTTCGGCTGCTCATCGACCGGCTGGCGGCTCACGTCCGGCCCAAGGATCGCGCGGTCAGCTGAGCTGAAGAGTCCCAGGCGATGGGCCATGGCGGCCGCCTCGGTTCGGCGAGTCACGCCGAGCTTCCCGAGGATGTTGCTGACGTGCACGCCGGCGGTGCTCTCGGCCATGAACAGCTTGTCGCCGATCTGACGGTTGCTGCGGCCGTCCGCGAGCAGTGAGAGGACTTCGCGTTCGCGCGCGGTGAGCCCCAGCCGGCCGGCGGCATCTTCGGCCGTTTCGACGCCCTCCAGGCCGATACGTGCGCGGCGCGCGAGTGACTCGATCGCCTCGCGCAGCGGCCGCGCCCCCAGCTCGACGGCGATGGCATGCGCCTCCGCGAGCGCCGAGGCACCGTCCTCGCGCTTGCGCGCCACGAATGCGATGGCCGCGAGATGCGCGAGCGCCCGTGCGAGCTCGTACGGACGCCCGAGGGCTCGTCGAGCGGCGACCGCAGCATCCCAGACGTCGACGTCCACCTCGCCGCGCGCGCGTGAGGCAAGCGCCCTGGCGAGCAGGTGATCAGCCTCGATCGCCGCCGCCGGCTGCGATGCCACCTCGCGCACCCGCGCGATGTGGTGCTGCATCTGTTCCTCGAGCTCGTCGGTCCGCGCTATTGCGACGGCTTCCCGCCTTGGATCACTCGCTCCGCGCGCCGCATCAGCCTCGTCCGACTCCGCGCGCAGCCCGGTCACGATCAAGCGACGCGCATCCGTATCGAGGTCCGGTTCGATCAGCCGATCGAGCGTCTCCGCGATGATCTCCCGCGCCGCCATCGGCTCGCCGGCCACGACGGCGAGCTCGGCGCGGCGAGCGCTGATCAGATCCGGGTCGGGTCCGACCAGCCGCTCACCGAGCGCGTCGTAGGTGAGCAGGTCCCGACGCGCTCGGGCGATCTGACCGCGAGCGGTGTACAGCTGAATCCGGTTTGAGAGGAGCCATCGCATCGCGTAGCGTGTCGCGCCACTGGCGATGGTGGTGTCGAGCACCCGTGCCGCCTCATCCCAGCGACCCAGATCGAACAGCGCGCGACCCATCTTCGAGCCGAGCTGTCCGCCGAACCGTGCCTCACCGCCCATCGCACGCAGGCGCTCGCGCGCCGATCGAGCCACCTCGAATGCCTCTTCATGCCTGGCGGCCTCGTCGAGCGCCCAACCGAGGGCAACCGCGGTGAGGAAGATGGCCTGGGGATCACCCAGCCTCAGGGCGAGTTCGTATCCATCACGCAGCAGCGGGATGCCGCGCTCGAGATCAGATCGGCAGGCGAGGTCCAGGCCGAGCGCAGTCAGCGCCCGAGTCTCGGCCAGCGTGGCACCAACCGTCCTGGAGATGGCAAGGGCGGCCTCGGCGAGCGCCATCGACTCGCTGAATCGACTGCGAACCATGAGGGAATGCGCAAGGTCCGCCACGACGCGCGCGCGCTCGTGGGTGGGCGGGTCGATCGGGATCAGAGCGACCGCGCGGTCCATCGCGACCACGCCAGATTGCCAATCGCCAGACTCGTTCAGATACCAGGCCAGTCGATGCTGGAGGACCCCGGCGCGCATCGGCTCACCGATGGGGTCCGTCTCGTCGAGCGCAGATCGAACCAAGTCGATCGATCGGCGTGGATCCCCAGCCTGCGCGGCGGCCTCCGCGGCCTCTTCGAGGATCACCGTTCGGTCGATGCCGGCCGGCAGCCGCTCGGGTGCCACCTTTGCCCACAGCTCGAGGCTGCGCTCGAGAAAAGCCTGTGCCTCGGGGTAGGCGAACGCCTGGGCTGCCGCTCGTCCCGCGGCCACCGTTGCCGGCAGCGCCCGCTCGAGATCGTGGGCCAGGAGCCAGTGGTGGGCCAGTTGCGCAGCCAGGCCGGCACGATCGTGCGGGTCGCTCATTGCCCGCCGTCCAAGGACGGCGGCATACGCCGCGTGCAGCTGCGTGCGCTCATTGGGCAGCAGCTCGTCGTAGACCACCTCCTGCACGAGCGCATGGCGGAACCGATAGCCGGGATCCTCTTCCGGGGCGGCGGGGACCAGGAGGTGGTGCTCGACCGCCTGGCGCACCGCCTCGGTCATGACGCGTTCGTCCACGTCGGCCACCTCGGCGAGGATGCCGTGATCCACTCTGGCGCCGGCCACCGACGCGATGCGGAGCACGCGTTGCGCCTCTCCCTCCAGCTGTCGCACGCGGTCCTCGAGTGTATCGCGCAGGCTGCGAGGCAGCGCCAGCCCCGCTTCACCGGCCGCCATGAGCTCCTCAACGAAAAACGGGTTGCCGCCGGAGCGCGACAGGACCGTCGACACGAGCTCCGGGTCCGGCGCTTCACCCGTGATCCCGGCAAGCTGCTCGGCCAGCTCATCGGCGCCGAACGCATTGAGCTCGGTGATATCGACGCTTTCCAGGCGCTGCAGCTCGGCTAGCAGCGGGCGAAGCGGATGGCGCCGATGAAGCTCGTCCGATCGGTAGGTGCCGATGAAGAGCATCCTCGCCTCGCGTGCGTTGCGGACGAGGAAGCGCAGGAGGTCGCGGGTGGAGGAGTCGGCCCAATGCAGATCCTCGAGGATCAGGACCATGGGTGCATCGTCCGACAGTCGCCTCAGGATTGAGAAGACGACCTCGAACAGCCGCGCCTGCGCGGCGATGGCCCCCGGGCTTCCGTCACCGCGACGGCCGCTCGGTGAGCGTGGCGTCCCGAGGTCGGGGAAGAGGTGCGACAGCTCGGCGCGGCCGGGGCCGATCACCTCGTCCAGGCGTTCGGGCGAGAGCGACTGAAACAGGGGTCTGAGCGCACCGACGAACGGCGCGTACGGTAGGCCGGTCTCTCCGAGCTGAAGGCAGTCGCCGATCAGGATATGAGCACCGGACGACCGGGCGCCGGCCACGAACTCGTTCATGAGCCGCGTCTTGCCGATCCCCGCATCCCCGGCCACCAGGCGGGTGGCCGGCCGATGGACCGACGCCAATTGCAATGCATGCCGGAGGCGATCGAGCTCAGAGGCGCGCCCCACGAAGATCGGGCTGCTCAGGCGGGCCATGGCCATGATCATACCCATCGAGGCTCCCCTGTCGAACGACGCCTCAATTCAGGCGGCGGCAACGGAATCGCGCAATCCCCTGCGATGCCGACAGATCAACGACCGCGTTGCGAGCTCGCTCCGGCCGATCCGGCGCGCAATCTCCGCACCCGAGTAGCCATCGGCGCTGAGCAGCAACGCCGCCCGGACGTCACGAGGCAGGGCCGTCAGCCGTCCTGCCAGAAGAGCGGCCGATTCGCGGTCGATGAGCTCGTCCTCGGGCGACGGAACGAACTCTCGCCGCACAAGGTCAGGCGCCCTTCGCCGGGCAACCCCGTGGTGACGGGCTCGACTGGCGGCGAGATTGATCCCCACGCGGAAGAGCCACCCTCGGAGATTTTGTGGCGGGCGGCCTGCGGACAGCTCGATCAGAAGACGAACAAAGGTCTCGTGGACCAGGTCCTCGGCGGCGGCGTAGTCACGGGTGTAGGCGGCGAGCCGGCTGCGGAGGGCATCGGCGTGCTCGGCATATGCGCTCGAGGCAAGGATGGCCAACGCGGCGACCGTCTCCCCCCGGGCGCGCTCCGCGCCCCGGTCGCCGTGCTCACCTCGGGACATTCCCATGCGCGGATCATGCGTCTAAAGGTGAGACTTGCGCATCTGGAGAACCTTTATTTCTGGACCGGTCTACGTTCCGGAATCCCACGATTCGCTGTACGCTTTCTGTGCGGCCGTCAGCGAGTCGATCACGATCCCCATGCTCTCGAGCTTGAGCGCGGCCACTCCGCGATCAATCTCGTCCGGGATGCCGTACACGATCGGCTCAAGGTCATCAACGTTCGCGCGCAGCCACTCGAGGCCCAGCGCCTGGTTCGCGAAGCTCATGTCCATGACCAGGGCTGGGTGACCCTCGGCGGCGCCGAGGTTCACGAGGCGCCCATCGGCCAGTAGGTAGATGCGCCGCTCGTCGGGCATGCGGTACTCGGTCGTGAAGGGCCGTACTTCTCGCTTCTCACTCGCCTGCTCCTCGAGCGCGTCCAGCTCGAACTCGTCATTGAAGTGGCCCGCGTTCGCGAGGATCGCACCGTCGGGCATGAGCGGGAAATGCTCCCGCCCCCAGACATTCAGGTTGCCGGTGGCGGTGACGAAAACATCGCCGATACTGGCCGATGCGGTCGCGTTCATGACGCGGTAGCCATCCATCGCGGCTTCCAGCGCCCGAACCGGATCGACCTCGCATACGACGACGTTTGCGCCCATGCCGTGCGCGCGCATGGCAATGCCGCGCCCCACCCAGCCATAACCACCGATCACGACGGACTTGCCGGCGAACAGGATATTCGTCGCGCGCAGGATGCCGTCGATCGCGCTTTGACCGGTGCCATAGCGATTGTCGAACAGATGCTTGGTCAGCGCCTCGTTGACCGCCACGACCGGGTAGCGCAGCTTGCCGGCGTTGGCCATGGCGCGCAGCCGGATGACGCCGGTGGTCGTCTCCTCCGTCCCGCCAATGACGTCGGTAAGCAGCTCGGTACGCTTCGTGTGAAGCTCGTTCACCAGGTCGGCCCCGTCGTCCATCGTGATCTGGGGCCGATGGTCGAGGGCTGAACCGATATGGGCGTAATACGACTCGCGGTCCTCACCCTTGATAGCGTAGACCGGAATTCCGTAATGCGTGACCAGGGACGCCGCCACGTCATCCTGGGTCGAGAGTGGATTGGATGAGCACAACACGACGTCGGCACCGCCATCAGCGAGCGCGCGCACCAGGTTCGCCGTCTCGGCGGTGACGTGCAGGCAGGCGCTGATCCGCCACCCGGCCAGCGGTTGCTCGGCTGCAAAGCGCTCGCGGATTGCGGCGAGGACCGGCATCTGTCGGTCGGCCCACTCAATTCTCAGCCGCCCGACATCGGCGAGGCCGATATCAGCGACGTCATGATTCACTTCGGTTCGCGTGGCCACGGAAATCGCATCGCCTCTCGTATCGGTCGCATCAATCCCCATCCTCCGGCGCGCCGCCTGGCGAGCCGCTCGATGAGCTGGCAATGAGTACGGTAGCCGAGGCGGGCGTAGGCCGCGACGGCAGGGTCGTTATCGGCGTGAACATTCAGCGCGACATCGGTGACTCGGGCAAGGAGATCCGCCGTGACCGCACTGGTGACCATCTTGGCAAAGTCATGACCGCGGTAATCCACGTGCGTCATCACGTTACCGACGACGGCGATCTCCTCCCGCGGATTGATCGCATGCGTGCCGGCCGCGCTCACCAAGCGTCCCCGCACGCGAACGCCGTAATAGACACCATCCTCCACCACCGACGCCGGGAAGCCACCGCGGTAGCCGAGCTGGTAGAGCCGATTCAGATCGTCGATGTCGAGCGCCGTCAGTCGATCCGCCGGACCGGCAAACGGGGTGAACGTGTGGCGATCGACGGCCATGCGCAGCATCACGATTGGCGAGTCGAGCTCGTACAGATCCCGCAGCGCGGCCTCCTGGAGCTCGGTCGCCTGGAGGTAGGCGTCTCGTGGCTTGAGGACGCCATCCAGGATCGCTCGGCAGCCGGCGGGGGCGCCCATCAGGAAGAGCGGTTGGGGCACCAGGCCCTCATGGTGCATCGCCAGCGCCGTCGGCTGCCCGGCATCATCGTGCGCGAGTGCCCACGCCACCCGCGCGCGATTCGGCCCGTCGAGATCGCCCAATGCGTACGCTGCGTAGAGCCGATCGCGGCGCAGGAATGCGGCGATCTCACCGCGGTCGCTGACGGCGCGGGCGCGAGGTCGGGACGACGCAGCGACCGCCATCGATCCGGCGATGCTCAGTACGTCAGCAGAGCGTGGATCTCGAACTCGTCGAGCTGCTCGCGCCCGTTCAGCGCGCCGAGCTCGACCATGAACGAGAGCCCGGCGATCTCGCCGCCGAGCCGACGCACCAGCTCGATGGTGCCCATGACGGTGCCACCGGTTGCCAACAGGTCATCCACGATCAGCACGCGCTGGCCCTTGGCGATGGCGTCCGAGTGAATCTCAAGGGTCGCCGTCCCGTACTCGAGCTCGTATTCGACCTCGATCGTCTCCGCCGGCAGCTTGCCGAGCTTGCGGACCGGTACGAACCCGGCGCCGAGCTTGTAAGCCAGCGGCGCCGAAAAGATGAAGCCGCGCGATTCCATGCCGACCACGATGTCGACCTTCGTCCCTCCCACCTGCTCCGCCATGCGGTCGATCACGTCGCGGAACGCATCCGCGTCCTTGAGGAGTGTGGTGATGTCGTAGAACAGGATCCCCGGCTTCGGGAAATCGGGGACCTCCCGGATGAGGGCGCGAAGGTCGTCGACGGAGGAGTCGGTCACGGTGCTGTGGGCACTCCGAGCTGGATTCAGTGGGCGGAATCAGTGCCGGCTGAGTCTAGACCGACGGGCGTGCCGGCGGCAATGGACCCATCTGACCGCGCCGCTGCTCGCGTTCGGACAAATGCCGTCATCGCGGGCATTAGCCGGCTATGGGAGTCGCCCGTGCCCGATTCGAGCGTGGATCGGCGCGAGCGTGGCTCATCTACCGGCTAACGCCCGTCCTCAACGCAAATGTCCGAACGCGATCACACTTCATCTTCAGCGGGGCCGTAATCCCACCCCGCCTCAAGCGGCAGCGACGGCAGCGACCAGGACGGATTTGGTCGCCAATCCTCCCAGCCATCAGAAAACGGCGGCTCCCAGCGCTGAACGATCCCTTCGACCGCCCGTGCATCGGCCCGGAACCGATCCGCATCGGGGGCCGAATACCGGCCGGCGATCACCGCCGCCTCCAGCTCATCCTCGTCCTTCCAGCGGACGCGGCGATCGCCTTCGATCCAAAGGTCCAATACGTGATCCTGGCTGACGATGCTGACCTCGTCACGCAGGTGGGCGTCCTCGAGATTCACGTACCAGCCCCGGAACGACCAGTCGTCGTTCCAGAAGCACCACGCCGACCACGGCATCCCGGTCGACGCAATCTTCAGAATCCCGGTTCCCTGCCATCGGTCACGGCGCAACGCCCGCTCGGCACCGAACATCTCCACCGGTGGGACCGATCGCACCTCGCGGCCATCCGGCAGCACCGGACGCAGGAGTGGCGTCCCGGGCGCCAGCCATGCGACCAGGCCCGCTTCATCATCTCGGACGACCGTCACGGGTCGGAGCGTCTCAGGGCCGTCGTCCCCGGCACAATTCGCCGATAGCGCCACATGATCTCGGTACCTGCTGCCCAGTACGGCGGCGCTCCGGAAGGTCTCACGAATACAGACTCTCGAGCGGTGCCGGTGCGCCAGTCGCGTTCGCGACCTGGAAGTCCGGCTTCCCGGCCAGTGGCATCGAGAGCTCGGCGTTTATCGTGACTGCACCAAACCCAAGCTCCTCAGCGGCAGTCCGGAGGAAGTCTGCCAGCGGCTCCCGATAGGTCAGCTCGGTGACGGCACTCACGAGTTGCTTGGCGCGGAGCGCCTCGAGATAGCGACGAATGGTCGCCGGTTTCAGGCTTGGAAAGCCCCTCACGCCGGAGAGGCTACCGGAAGCCCGAGCAGCCGCGCACCATCGATCATGCGGCGGTCGTAGGTCACGATCGCCTCCAGCTCCCCAGCGATGCGCAGGGCCGTCGCGAGATGGATGGCGTCAAGCGACCTGAGACCGACCGGATCGAGTCGCCCTGCAAGGTCGAGAATCTCCGGATCAACGGCGTGCAAGTTGAATCGGGCGATTGTGGCTCGGGCGTGGTCGATGCTGTGGGGCTCACCTCGCCGAACCGCCCGCATCAGCTCCGTCCACAACAGCGCCGATGAAGCGAGCCGAGGTCGATCGCGGACCCACGCCCCGAGCGCCGCCGACTCGATCTCGCGAACGACGAGCTTGACCGCCGCAGACGAGTCGAGGTACGCCGTCATGATCAGATCTTGTCCTCACGCAGCTCATCCACGATCTCTGACAGAGGCCGGGCACCTGGCGTCGGAGGCAATGGAGGGCCCAGCGATGCGATATCGGCACTTGCCGGGGTCATCTTGCCCTCCGCTATCAACCGGTCGAGGATACTCTCGGCCGCGGGGAGCGGAGCAAGACGCGCCACAGGGCGGCCCCGATCCGTGACCTCGATCGTCTCGCCAGCCTCCGCGCGGCGCACGTACACCGACGCGTTCTGGCGCAGTTCTCGAATGCCGATGCGTTCCATGTGCAACAATGTAGCACATTCATGCGGACTCGCGCGCGAGCCACGAAGTTAGCCGTCCGAGGATGCCAGCCGGCGGAGCACGGTCTGCAGAACGCCGCCGTTGCGCAGATAGGTGATGTCGATCGGACCGTCAAGGCGCGAGATCACGCGGAAGCGGGTCTCGCGCCCATCATCACCGCGCGCGACCAGGCCAAGCTCCTGACGCGGTCGCAGGCCATCGGCGAGGCCGACCACGTCGAACGTCTCTCGGCCGCTGATGCCGAGTGAAGAAGCGCTCTCCCCCGGTAGGTACTGCAGCGGCAGAATGCCCATGCCGACCAGGTTGGACCGATGAATCCGTTCGAATGACTCGGCGATGACCGCGCGAACGCCGTGGAGCATCGGCCCCTTGGCGGCCCAGTCGCGCGACGAGCCAGACCCGTACTCCTTGCCGGCCAGCAGGATGAGCGGCGTTCCCTCGTCGGCGTAGCGCATGGCCGCATCGAAGATGCTCATCCGCTCGCCGCTCGGCAGGTGCTCGGTGACGTTGCCCTCCGCGTCCGGCGTCAACGCGTTACGCAGCCGAATGTTGGCGAAGGTGCCGCGCATCATCACCTCGTGGTGCCCGCGGCGCGACCCGAACGAGTTGAACTCACGCGGTTCGACTCCATGCTCGATCAGCCATGCGCCCGCCGGAGACGTGCGCGCAATCGAGCCGGCAGGCGAGATGTGATCCGTCGTCACGCTGTCGCCGAGCATGGCGAGCGCTCGCGCACCGGTGATGTCCGCTGGATCGCCCGGCGCATGCGCGGCTGCGTCGAAGAACGGCGGTCGCGCCACGTAGGTCGATGCGGGATCCCAGGCGTAGCGGTCGCCGTCCGGTACCGGGAGATCACGCCATCGGTCGTCACCTTCAAAGACCGATGCGTAGTTGCGCGCGAAGATCTCGCCACTGACGGCCTTGAGAACCACGCTCGAGACCTCCTGCGGGTTCGGCCACAGGTCGGCGAGCATGACCGGAGCGCCATCGGATCCGATGCCGATCGGCTCTGTGGTCAGGTCGATGTCGACTCTCCCCGCCAGCGCAAAGGCGACCACCAGCGGAGGCGAGGCCAGGTAGCTGGCGCGGGCCAGTGGGTGGATGCGACCCTCGAAATTGCGGTTGCCCGACAGCACCGCCACGCCGGCGATGTCGTTGGCCTCGATGGCGTCTGCCACCGGCTCCGCCAATGGACCGGAGTTGCCGATGCAGGTCGTGCAGCCGTAGCCGACCAGGTGGAAGCGCAGCGTCTCCAGCGGATCCATCAGGCCGGCAGCGTTGAGATAGTCGGTCACCGCTCGGGAGCCGGGGGCGAGCGAGGTCTTCACCCACGGCTTGGTCATCAACCCATGCGCGACCGCATTGCGGGCCAGTAGGCCGGCCGCGACCATGACCGATGGGTTGCTGGTATTCGTGCACGAGGTGATGGCGGCGATCACGACCGATCCACTGCGGATCCGGTGCGGCTTCCCGTCGAGTGTGACCTCCGTGGCGGTGTAGTGGGCGTCGGAGGCCGGCATGGTCGGTTCCTGGCGCGGCGGCGCGGGTTCTGCGTGCACCTCCGCGTCCGCATCGCGGGTATAGGACGGCGGGTCAGAGGCCGGGAAGGAGTCATCGCTGGCTTCGTCGACCGTGCCCGCCGCCTCACCTGTGTCCTGCTCAGCCTGGGCCTGACGTGTCCCCTCACCGTGCGTGTGCAGGCCGATCGGAAACGCTGCGCGAAAGTTATCCCGCATGTCGCTCAGCGCCACGCGGTCCTGCGGACGCTTCGGGCCGGCCAGCGAGGGCACCACCGTTGACAGGTCCAGGCTGAGCGACTCGCTGAAGATCGGCTCGGGCGAGTCGTCGGTGCGGAAAAGCCCCTGCGCTTTCGTGTACGCCTCGACCCTGGCGATCACCTCGTCGGGCCGGCCGGTCATGCGCAGGTAACGGAGCGTCTCGTCGTCCACCGGAAAGAGCGTGGCGGTCGCGCCGAACTCGGGACTCATGTTACTGATCGTCGCCCGATCCGCCAGCCCCAGGCGCGTCAGGCCCGGCCCGTAGAACTCGACGAACTTGCCGACCACGCCGTGCGCGCGGAGCTGCTGGGTGACGTACAGGACGAGATCGGTCGCGGTGGTGCCGGGAAGCAGGTCGCCATCGAGGCGGAATCCGACCACGATCGGCATCGGCTGATAGCAGGGCTGCCCAAGGAGCGCGGCCTCCGCCTCGATGCCGCCCACGCCCCAGCCGACGACGCCCAGGCCATTGATCATGGTGGTGTGCGAATCGGTGCCGACCAGCGTGTCCGGCATGAGCACGCCGTTACGCTCGGCGACCACGTCGGCGAGGTATTCGAGGTTGACCTGGTGCACGATTCCGGTGCCGGGCGGGACGACCCGGAAGTCGGTGAAAGCCTGCTGGGCCCAGCGCAGCAGCGCGTACCGCTCACCGTTGCGCTCGTACTCCCGCTCCACATTGATGAGAAACGCGGCGTCGCTTCCGAATTCATCGACCTGCACCGAATGGTCGATGACCAGGTCGGCCGGCACGAGCGGATTGATCCTGGACGGGTCGCCGCCCATGTCGGCCAGCGCATCGCGCATGGCGGCCAGATCGACGACGCACGGGACGCCGGTGAAGTCCTGGAGGATGACGCGCGCCGGCATGAACGGAAGCTCGGCTTCGGCGGGTCGAGCCGGATCCCACGTCGCCAGGGCGCGGACGTCATTCGCCGACACGAGGTCGGGATGGGCATCCGCGCCGCGCAGCATATTCTCGAGAAGAACCTTTACGGTGTAGGGCAGGCGCTCGAGATTCGTGGCACCGGCGGCATCCAGCCGGTAGTAATCGTACGAGCGGTCGCCGATGCGCAACGTGTCGCGAGCGGCTGCTGGGTGAGCGAATGAATCGGACGTCACGGTCGCCTCCCTTTCCTCGCCGCGCTGCACGCGCGGCATCGGTCGAAGCTCGGCGCCGGAGGGGTGCGCCCGTCCCGGGTCGACTGGAGCGGTAAGTATACGCGGCGTGGGTGCGACAATCGCGGCGCCGTGATCGAGCATCGCTGGAGTCAAGAGAAAGCGCGAGCCGATCAATGCCTGGCTGCTCAGCGGCACCACCTCCTCGACCCGATGACCTTCGGTCGGACCGTGCGAAGGGCCACGCAGCGGACGATGGCTTCAGCCGTGGTCCGAGCCCCCTGGGGCGCCGCGTGCCTCGGCTGACCGAGAGCCAGGTGACTGATGCCCCTGTATGTCGGAGCGCCGCCGACCAGCATCGGACCGAACCAACCCATTCCACCCCTCCAAGAGGTACCGACGCATGACCCTCTTCTCCGACACACGCAACCACACGATCCTGAACATCGTCGCCGGCATCGGCCTGGTGACGCTGACCGCCTGCTCGTCGGGAGCCCCAGCCGCCACGGGAACAGCACAGACCGATGCGCCGGCCTCCGCAGCCGCGTCTGCCGCCGCAAGTGATTCGGCGGTCAGCTCCGAGCCGGCGGAGAACGGCGGGACCGGTGGCGGAACCGACTGGTGCCTGAACACGGTGGACGAAGTTGTCGCCGCCATCGAGGTCGAGGTCACCGAGGCGGTCAGCACCGATGCCACAGGCATCGGCGGCGGCTGTATCTACAACGGCGCGGATGCCACTCCCGTGTACGCCATGTCCGTGGTCACCGCCGAAGGAGCCGTGGCCACCTTCGATGCGGCCAAGAATGGCGAAGGAGCAGTGACCATCGACGGCGTCGGCGATGACGCTGTGCTGATCAGCCCGCAGGGTCCGCTCGCGGTGCTCAAGGGCAGCACGTTCATCTCGCTCGGTGCCTTCGGCCCCATCATGGAGGATCCCGCGGCGTTTCGGGCGGCCATGGAGGAGCTGGGCAAGTCTGCCGCAGACCGGCTCCCCTAGCCGAGCCCGCCAGATTGGATCTCAACGGAATGCGCGTTGCCATCATCGCGACGATCGTGCTCACCGAATGCTCCGCGTCGCCGGGTGTGCCCGGCGACTCCGCGACAGCCGAGGAGACTAGCCCGTGAGCGCGGATAGCGCCCGGAGTGCCACATCGATGGGATCGCGATCGGCATCAACCGGGATGCGCACCTGGTTCGAGCCGCTATCCGGCCTGAATCCGGCCACCTGCAGCGCGACGCTGACCTCGCGCCGATCCGGCAACCGCGCCCACTTGAAGGTCACCTGGTGCTCCTCCGCTCGGACCTCGGGCACGCCCGCCGCTTCCGCCGCCAGTCGAACCGCGACGGCGGTGAAGAGGCCCTCCACCGGCGGTGGAACCGGACCGTATCGGTCGCGCAGCTCGTCGCGAAGGGCCGCGGCATCGGCTACCGAGCGAGCCCGCGCGAATCGGCGATAGACCTCGAGCTTTCCGCCGGAATCTGCGATGTAGTCATCCGGCAGGTAGGCCGAGCCCGGCAGATCCAGCCGAATGGGTGACGGTTCGGAGGCCGGCATGCGCCCGCGCAGCATGTCGACCGCCTCCGCCAGCAGCCGCGTGTACATCTCGAAACCGACCGCGGCCATGAATCCGTGCTGCTCGCCGCCGAGAATGTTGCCTGCGCCCCGGATTTCGAGGTCGGACAGCGCGATCTGGTAGCCCGCACCCAGGTCGGAGGCACTGAAGATGGCATGCAGCCGCTTGCGGGCGATCTGCGTCAGCGGCATGCCGCGCCGATGCATCAGGTAGGCGTGGGCGCGCCGATCCGAGCGGCCGACGCGCCCGCGCAACTGGTAGAGCTGGGCCAGGCCGAAGGTGTCGGCGCGCACGATGATGATGGTGTTCGCGTTCGGGATATCCAGGCCGGATTCGATGATCGTGGTGCACACGAGGACGTCGAATCGTCCATCGCTGAAGTCGAGCATGACGCGCTCGAGCATGCCCTCGGACATCTGGCCGTGGCCGATCGCCACCCGTGCCCCCGGCACCAGGCGTCGCACGCGCTCCGCCGCCGCCTCGATGGTCTCGACGCGATTGTGGACATAGAACGCCTGCCCGCCCCGATCGAGCTCGCGGCCGATCGCGTCGCGCACCAGCCCGTCGTCGTCTTCCGCGATCCGCGTCTGGATCGGCAACCGGGCCTCGGGTGGGGTCTCGATGACGCTGAGGTCGCGGATGCCGACCAGGCTCAGGTGCAGGGTTCGCGGTATCGGCGTGGCGGAGAGCGTCAGGACGTCGACCTCCCTCCGCATGGCCTTGATGCGCTCCTTGTGTGACACGCCGAAGCGCTGCTCCTCGTCGACCACCAGCAGACCGAGATCGGCGAAGCTGATGTCCTTGCTCAGGATCCGATGCGTCCCGATCAGGATGTCGACGCTCCCGTCGGAAACCGCCTCGACAATTCGCTCCTGCTCCTTCTTCGCGACGAAGCGAGAGAGCATCCCAACCCGGATCGGGAAGGCAGCCAGGCGCCGCTCGAACGTGTGCAGGTGCTGCTGAGCGAGCACGGTGGTCGGGACAAGCACGGCGACCTGCTTGCCGTCCTGGATCGCCTTGAAGGCTGCCCGCAGCGCGACCTCGGTCTTGCCGTAGCCGACGTCGCCCACGACCAGTCGATCCATCGGCCGCTGCTTGAGCATGTCGGCCTTGACCTCCTCGATGCTGCGCGCCTGATCGGGCGTCTCCGTGTACGGAAAGCTCTCCTCCAGCTCGCGCTGCCAGGTCGTATCGGCGCTGAAGGCATACCCTGGCGCCGATTCACGCGCGGCGTAGATCTCGATCAGCTCCCGGGCCAGGTTCCCGACGGCTCTTCGAACGCGGGTCTTCGTACGCTCCCATTCGGTGCCACCCAGCTTGCTGAGGGCCGGCGCCGGGCCGCCGGAGTAGCGCGTGATGCGACCGATCTGGTCGGCCGGCAGAAAGATCTTGTCCGTGCCCGCAAAATCGAGCTGGAGGTACTCCTTCACATCGTCGCCGAAGGTGCGCTGGGTCATGCCGACGTAGCGCGCGATGCCATGGTCGACGTGCACGACATGATCGCCCGGCTGCAGCTTGCCGATGAGGTCGCGGGTCACCACCCGCTTGCCGCCGGTGAGGCGCCGCAGACGGGTCGCGCCGAACAGCTCCCGATCCGTGAGCAGCAGCAGCCCGCTGGCGGGATGGCTCAGCCCGGCGGAGAGCGAGCCATGGACCAGCCCAATGGTCCCCGGGTCCGGCGCCGCGCGCAGCTCCGCCATCGATGCGACCGGCTGGCCCGCCTCCTCCAATAGCTCGCCGACGCGGCTTGCCTGATCGGTGGTGACGACGACCCGGCGACCCTTGGCCGCGAGCTCCAGGAGCCAGGCACCGGCTCGCTCTGCCCGACCCGGCAGTGGCGGGGCGGCACCGTAGCCGGCGTCCTGCGCATCCCCTTCCTCGAGCTCCTCTGCCGCGCGGGCCGCCATGAGCTCCAGCGTCGTGACTGCGTCGTACGGCGCCGGCCAGACCTCGGGGATCTCCGCCGCAGCCACCAGACTCGCATGGCGGTCCGTCGCCTGCGCGTCGAGGTCGCGGGCAAGCGCTGACAGTTCGGCGGGATCGGTGAGGACGAGGTGCGCGGTCGCAGGGATGTGATTCGCGGCCGGGCCCGAGGTGAGCAACGCCGCCCACGTCTCCGCAGACTCGCCGAGGTCGCCCTGCTCGAGCCGCGCGACATCCTCCCGGAGTTGCTCGGAGGTCAGTGACGGGGCGCTCTCACCGATTCGCTCCCAGCCATCGGCTGGCAGAAACTCGGAGGCGGGCAGAAGGTCGACGTCGGTCAGCCGACGTCGCGAGCCCTGGGTCATCGGGTCGAAGCTGCGGATCGATTCAATCTCGTCCCCGAACAGCTCGATGCGAATGGGCTCAGCGGCACCAGATGGCCAGACATCGATCAGTCCGCCCCGATGCGCGAACTCGGCGATACCGGTGACCTCGACCACCGGGTCGTAGCCTCCCGCTACCAGGGCGGAGAGCAAGCTGCGCTGCGGCGTCCGGTCGCCAACCCGAAGGCTGGTGCGGCCCTGACGCAGCTGCTCCACACTCAGCGTGCGCTGGACGAGGGCAAGGAGGGGGGCGACAACCACCAGGCCCTGCACGGTGGCGAGCGTGGCGAGAACGCTGAGCCGCTCGGTTGACTCGTCATGCTCGGGAAGAGCGCGTTCGAGCGGCAGCGCGGCACGTTCGGGAAGGGTGAGCAGATGCGCACTCCCGAACCACGCGGCGAGGTCGTCGCTCAGTCGATGCGCCTCGTCGTCGGTGCGAGTGACGACCACGAGGGGGGAGGCCGCCGGGAGCGATGACCGGCGTGCGGCCAGATGCGCCGCACGCGCGGCCGCTGGCACACGAAGGACACCCGATTGCGGCAGATGGGGCCGAAGGGCGTCAACGAGTGCAGCAACACGGCGATCACCGCCGCGTGAAGACGACATGGAGGACGCCATGGTAGCGACAAGATGCGGCGTCACGCGCCGAACTCACGGTCCCAACCTGGCCTCGCTGGTCCCATGGACATGCGGTCATTCAGGGATAGCCCCGCGCGCACGGGTTCCCTTGGGCTTGCCGCCCGCCGCCCGCCGCCCGCCGATTCCGCCCGGCCCGCCCGCCTATGCATGGGGTGGGCGTACCAGCCAACCAATGGCCAATTACCCACCGCACGGGCGCCTCAGCCACGCTCACTGCTCCTTACCTGGCCATTCGTCCCGTGCCGTGCATATTCGGCCACTCATTGGCTAGTACACCCACGAGAGGAATGGCGGCCCGCGGACGCAGCGGATCCCAGCGTGCCTACTCGATATCGACGCCATTGAAGGCATTCATTGCCTCGTCAATGCCGTGCAGCAGCCAGCGTTCGGCGGCGTCGGCACCGATCGCCACCATCTCGCCGGCGAGCTCCTGCTCAACGGGCTTGAAGGTGGTGAGCACATGGTCCATGACCTCACCCGCGCGCCCGACACCGATGCGCAGCCGGTTGAACTCGTTCGTGCCGAAGGTGCTGATGATGTCGCGCAGGCCATTGTGGCCACCCGCCGACCCGGATCGGCGCAGCCTGACGCGGCCGAGTGGCAGATCGATGTCGTCGGCCACCACCAACACCTCCGTCGCAACGTCGACATCCGTCTGGCGCAGCGCGGCTCGCAGCGGGCCTCCCGACAGGTTCATGTACTTGAGCGGCTTCACCATGAGCACCTTGCCGATCGGCTCCGGCCGGTAGACCTCCAGCAGCCCCGCACCCGCCTCGACTCCGCCCTGGCCGGTCAGGCCCCAGCGATCCGCCAGCAGATCCACCACCCGGAATCCGACGTTGTGGCGCGTGAGCCGATAACGCTCGCCCGGATTGCCCAGGCCGCAGATCACCTTCATTGCGCCGCCGATGGTAGTCGGCCACATGCCTCAGGCGCGGTCGTACGCCTCACGCAGCCAACCGATCAGCTCATCGTCCAGGCCGTGCGGCATGCAACCCTTTGCCCTCTGGAGGACCGAGGCGCGGACGATGGTCGCGCGATGGCCGACGAAATCGACGAAGGCGCGTCGCTATGCTCGGCGGGTGCGAACGGAGATCGTCGTCCTTGGCGGAGGCATCGTCGGCTGCGCCGCCGCAGCCATCCTGGCCGATCGCGGCGCCCAAGTCACGCTCATTGAGGCCAGCGCCATCGGTGCGGGCGCATCCGGCCGCAACCTGGGGGCCATCCAGCATCCGTTCGATCCGCTGCTGGCGCCACTCCATTACGAGAGCCTGACGCGCTACCGGGCACTGTCCGACGAGACGGGCGACTTCGCGATCGCCGATGAGCCTGCCGGACTCCTGCTCCTCAACCGCGACGCCGATGCTGCGGCTGCGCAGGCCGGGCGACAGCAGGCGGCCCACCCTGAACTCATGCCGGAGTTCCTTTCGCCCGACGAGGTGGTCAGCGCCGAGCCATCACTGCGTCACGGACCGGCGGCTGTGCGCCTTGCGACCGGCTACCCCATCCCTCCAGCCTCTGCCACCCAGGCGTGGGCGCGATTGGCCGAGGAGCACGGCGCCCGAATCGTGATCGGGTCCGCCGCCCGCGCGGTGATCGAGTCTGCGGCGGTCGTGGGTGCGCTCCTCGAGGACGGCACGCACCTCGCATGCGACGCGGTGCTGGTGGCCGCCGGCCCGTGGACACCCGCGTTGATCGACCCCACGGGCACCTGGTCGCCGATCCACGCGACATGGGGCGTCACGCTCCAGCTGCGCCTTGGCGCTTCGGCACCGCGTCACATCGTGGAGGAGGACGAGGTCGACTCGATCAACCGAGCGGCGGCTGCCACCGCACGTGCCGCCGTTGAGGACGACGAGGCGGAGCCGCCATCACTGTTCAGCATCGCGAGCGCCGGCGGCATCAGCACGCTCGGCTCGACCTTTCTGCCCGCCGAGCCCGACCCGGCACGCGTCGCGCCGCTGCTGCTGCGTCGGGCAGCTGAGTTCCTTCCCGAGATCGAGGGCGCGGAGGTCGTCGGGCGGCGGTTGTGCGCTCGCCCGCAGTCGGTCGATGGGCGACCGTTTATCGGTCCTGTGGAGGATGTGGATGGGCTCTTCGTGTGTGCCGGACACGGTCCGTGGGGCATCAGCATCGGGCCCGCGACCGCAGCGATTGCCGCGCGGGCCATTCTTGACGGCACGCCTCCCCCGCCCGAGCTCGCGGCCAGTCGTCAACTCTGACCCGTGATGGACGTTCCGACTCACCCGGTATGGGCTTGAGTGGTAGTCCTGCATGGTGAAAGAGAATCGGAGCGACGAGGGGTCAGGGCTGAACGAACGGCTGGCACGAGGACTCCGCGAGCATCGCTCGGAGGTGGTTGACGAGCTGCTGTCCACCTTCGGGCGGCGGATTCAGAACGTCGCTTACCTGATCCTTGGATCGCAGGCTGATGCCGAGGAGGTTGTCATCGATACCATGGTCACGGCTTGGCAAAACGGCGGCGAGCTTCGCGACCCGGATGCCCTGCCGGCGTGGCTTATGACCATTGCCACGCGCCTTGCGCTCACGCGTCGGCGACGAGTCGGCGCAGCGCTCCCACTCCTTCCAGCGGACGCGGACCGAATCCAGGGCGATCAGGGACCCTCGATCGACCGCATCGCGTTGCTGGATGCGATGAGCGAGCTGCCGCCCCGCATGCGCGCCGCGATCGTCCTTCATTACTACGCGGACCTGACCGTGGAGGGCGTGGCCGCCGTACTGGATCGCAGCCCAAACACGGTGAAGTCGCAGTTGCGTGAAGGCCTTGCCAGACTGCGCGTGCAACTCGACGAGGACCAGGAACTTGGCCCGCATGCCGATGCGTGACCACTCCCACTTCGAACAGAACCTGCGGGAGGCGCTTCATCGCGAAGCGGCTCAGATGTCCTATCGACTCGAGCCGAGGAGCGTCCATGACCGCCTGTCATCACGGGCCGGGCTCCCCAGGTGGCTCCTTCCGATCGGTCTTCCCGTCGGGGTGGCGCTGATCGTCGGAATCGTCGTCTTGAACGCGTTCGCCGGTCCGCGGGATCCGTCCGGAGGATCGGTAGTGATCCCATCGGGGACGACATCCGGACCTACGGTCGTAGCCTCGACGGCGCAGCCGACGCCTCAGCCAACCCCGCACCCCGCTGTACGGACCGATGCGGCGTCCGCGACCTCTGGCGGCCGACTCTATCTTGTCGGTGGACGACGCGGCACTGCGGCCACGACATCGGTCGTCTCGTTTGACGGGCTTTCCTGGACCGACCTCCCGGACCTGCCTGAAGCGCGCGTTGGTGCCGGAGCGGTTACCTCGGAGCGCGGAGCATTGTTCGTCTTCGGTGGCGAGACTGAAGGTCGTGTCCTTGACTCGACGATTGTCCTGGATGACGGGGCGACCAGATGGCGGTCGGCGGACCCGATGCCGCAGCCGCAGGCCGACATGGCCGTCGCGGATCACGACGGGACGGCCTATCTGTTCGGCGGGACTCGGCCGGACGCCGATGATGTGGTTCAGATCTTTGACCTGGAGTCGGAGACCTGGACGACAGGCGCGCCCATGCCCGTTCCGCTCAGCCACGCCGCAGCCGCCAGCATCGAAGACGAGGTCTACCTGATCGGTGGCAGGAGCCCGGCTGGGGAAGCAAGCTTCGCCACGTTCCGCTACGACCCCGCTGCCGACGTGTGGGAACGATCGGCGGACACCGCGCTCACCGGCAGTGGCATTGCGGCCGCCGCTGTGGATGGACGAATCTGGGTCGTTGGTGGGCGCACCGATACGCGGGGCGGCACGGCCGGCCGATATCCGGGCGTCGAGGCCTTCGACCCGGCTACCGGCACGTGGTCGACGACTACCGTGCGACTGGTACCGGGCACGACATGGCACGCGATCTTCCCGGTTGATGCTGACCGACTGCTCGTCCTCTCCACGGGCGGAGCTGTCGGGATCCACGCGCTCACCGTCGAGACCGACAGGTGACGCCCTGTCGTTGTGCAGAGTGCACACCACCGCAACACATCGGCAACCTGATTGGACTGGATCTGTCCGTAATCGGCCATTAGGCTTCCTGCACAAGTTGGATCGTCCCGTCGCAGGAGCCACCCATGCCGCAGAGATCGACACCGGAGACACCGCCTGGCTGCTGATGAGCACGGCGCTCGTCATGCTCATGACGCCGGGCATGGCCCTCTTCTACGGAGGGCTGGTGCGCCGCAAGAACGTGCTGTCCACGATCATGCACAGCTTCTTCATCCTCGGCCTCGTCAGCGTGACCTGGGTCCTGTGGGGCTACAGCCTGGCGTTCGGGCCGGATACCGGGCTGGGCCTGATCGGCGGCCTCGACTGGCTGGCGCTCGTGGGCGTCACCGGCGAGCCCTCCGACGCGTACGCGACCACGATCCCCCATCTGCTCTTCATGGCCTTCCAGATGATGTTCGCCATCATCACCCCGGCCCTCATCAGCGGCGCGTTCGCCGAGCGCAAGCGCTTCAAGGCCTTCGTCCTCTTCGCCGCGGCGTGGTCGACCTTCGTCTATGCGCCAATCGCACACTGGGTCTGGTCGCCCGACGGCTGGCTCTTCGGCCTCGGCGTGCTCGATTTCGCGGGCGGCACGGTCGTGCATCTCTCGAGCGGTATCGCAGCGCTCGTGGCGGCCCTGTTCATCGGTCGCCGCAGCGGCCTCATCAATCCAGCCACGGAGCCGCATGACGTGCCGATGACCGTCCTGGGCGCCGGTCTGCTGTGGTTCGGCTGGTTCGGCTTCAATGCCGGATCCGCGCTCGGGGCCAACGGGCTCGCCGCGACCGCCTTCGTCACGACCAACACGGCCGCGGCCATGGCCGCCATCACCTGGGTCACCATCAGCTGGCTGCACCGCGGGACGCCCTCGGTGTTGGGCGCCGCGATCGGGGCAGTCGCCGGACTCGTCGCCATCACGCCGGCCGCGGGGTTCGTGACGCCGGCCGCCTCGGTCCTCATCGGCCTCGGCGTTGGCGTGCTCTGCTATGGCGCGGCGCAGCTCCGGCTGCGTGCGCGCGTCGACGACGCGCTCGACGTCTTCGCCGTCCACGGCGTCGGAACGTCGCCGGCAACCCGGATCGGCGTGACGGAGGTTCACGAGGAAGAGGATGGCGCCCGTGGCGACGGCGGAGTACAGGCCGACGGCCGCCACGCCGATTTGGCGCATTCGGCGCGCTTGCCACCGGCATCTTCGCCACGACCGCCGTCAATGCCGCCGGATTCAACGGACTGCTCAACGGCAACCCCGGTCAGCTCGTGACGCAGATGACGCCCAGCACGGCGAAATCGCGTACCAGCCCTGATTCGAACCGATAAGGAGCTTTTCCATGGTCATCGCAGCGCTCATCAGCTTCGGCATCCTCCTCGTCGCCTGGATCTTCGCGCCGAACGGGGGGACGCCACAGACGGCCCCCGCCTCCAGCCGCGAGCCTGTGCCCATGACAACGGCGTTGACTCGATTCGGGAATCGCACCGCCGCTGGTCGGCGCTAACTGAGCCGGGGCCGGGAGTGCAGTCACCCGCCGGGGCCCGCCACGCGCTGCTCGACCGCCTTCGTGTCGAGTCTTGCGCCGTGAGCAGCGCGAACCGGTCACGGAACGCACCGGTGACACCGCGCTTGCTGCCGCAGATGCCGCTCGGGTTCAGTTAGCGACGCTGAGCGGCGGCGGACGAGTCATTTCGGCCCGATTCGGGCCAAAGTGGCAGTTACGTGCACCCGGTGCACATCGCCGTGGGTGAGGCGCGCAAACCCCCCGCGCGACGCCCAAAGGCGGTCGTCAGCTGCCCCTCGTCACCGCGTGGCCGGCACGATCGAACAGGGAGCCGGGTTTCCATGCGATCTCCCGATGCCTCCGATGGAGCACGCCCAGCACGTCGTGCTCCAGGGCACGCATGCGGTCCTCCTCCTCGATCTCGGCGTGGTCGTGCCCGAGCAGGTGCAGCGTGCCGTGGATGGCCAGCAGGACCATCTCCTCCGCGACGCCCCAATCGCCATCCGCCGCCTGTCGGAGCGCCTGGTCGATATCGATCACCACGTCGCCGAGCAGAAGGGGGCCCGGAGGAGAGACGCCGTCGTCATCGGCCAGATGCGATTCGCGCCCATTGATCTCCCACTCGTGGAGTGGAAAGGAGAGGACGTCGGTGGGTCCGCGCTCGCCCATGTGGTCGAAGTTGAGGCGCTCCATCTCGGAATCGGTCGCCAGGGTCAGCTCGACCTCCGCATCCGCCGCCCCGGACGCCCGGCGGACGGTCTCGCAGATGGCGGACTCCAGGAGCAGCAGGGCAGCATCGGCGCCAAGTGGCTCGACCGCGTTTGACAGGCGATCGGCCCCGATGCGGTCGTGGAAGGTGACCGTGCAGCCCATGGTTCGACCATCCTAGTCGCCCGAATGCCCGGGACTCAAGGCCCGATTGTGGTTCAGGCCTGGTCGCGCCGCTGGTCCATCGGCACAACATTGTCGGGGTACTTGATGCGCGTGTGATACATGCCGAGCAACTGGCCCACGAAGGCATCCTTGATCTGCCTGATGTTCTTGAGCGTGAGCTCGGAGTCGTCCAGCTGACCGTCCTCGACACGAGTGTCAACGATCCGATCGACCATGCCCCGGATGCTCTGCTCGTCCTTTTCATCAAGTGAACGAACGGACGCTTCGACGCCGTCGGCGAGCATGATGATGGCCGCCTCCCGGCTCTGCGGCTTGGGTCCCGGATAGCGATAGGCGCGCTCATCGACCAGGTCTTCACGGCCGCCGACCTCGCGCAGCGCCTTCTGATGGAAGAAGGTCATCACGCTCGTCCCGTGATGCTGCGGAATGTAGCCGATGACCTGCACGGGCAACCCGTGCTCGTAGCCGAGGTCGATTCCGTCGCGAATATGGCCGCCGATGATCCGGGCGCTCGTCTCCGCGTGCAGATCGTCGTGAATGTTGTGTGCCCCGGCCTGGTTCTCGATGAACGCAAGCGGATTCTTCATCTTGCCAATGTCGTGGTAGTAGGCAGCCACACGCGCGAGGAGCGGATCAGCGCCGATCGTCTCGGCGGCGCGCTCGGCAAGGTTCCCGACCATGACGCTGTGGTGGTACGTGCCCGGCGTCTCGAGCAGCAGGCGACGCAGAAGCCGGTTCGAGGGGTTCGCGAGCTCCAACAGCTGGAAGACCGTCATGATCCCGAACACGTTCCCCAGGATCGCGAAGCTGCCGACCGCGAGGATGACCGACAGGAACGCATTCACCAGGCCGATGCCGGCGAGCTGGAGCAACCCTTCGAGGTCGCGTTGACCAAGGAGGCCGAAAGCGGTGACCACGGCGATGTTGGTCACCGCCAGCGCCACCAAGACGCGCACAAAGGCGTTGAGGCGCTCCGCGCGCGTGATCGTCAGGAGGGCAACGGTGCCGCCGGCCAGGACGTAGACCGCGGGCTCGAGCGCATCGCGGTTCATGACGCCCGCGAGCACCGCCAAGGCGCCCGCCATCGCCACGCCTGCCGAGTTGCGCAACAGGATGCCGATGAGCAGCACGGTCGCCGCAAGCGGCACGGCAAACGCCCACAGCGTACGGTCCGCAGCGATCCGGATGGCGACGGCGGAAACCACGAGGGCCAGGAAGAAGAGCAGGACGGACCGATTTCGAAACCAGATCTCCGGTTCAAAGCGCACGAGGTAGCCCACCAGCAACGAAGCAACCACGATTGCGATCAGCGCGTTGCCGACAACCGTTCCGGCCTCAACGCTGGGCCGCGTCAATCCCAGCTCCACGAGCTTCTCGATGTCGCCGACGGTGAGCCTGTCACCCTCGGTGATGATCGCCTCGTTCCGGAGCACTTCGACCGTGACCGGCGCAACCTCCGCCCGTGCCTGGGCTCGCGCGTCTTCGGTCAGCTCATCATTGATGACGACGTTCGGTTCGAGCAACGAGGCCGCCAGGTCGCCCGCCAGGTCCCGCTCGTCTTCGGCAAGGTCCGTGGTGATCAGATCGCGGACCGAGCTGCGCACGCGGAGGAGCTCGTCCTCCCGAATCGACGAGGCGAGCGTGGACTCGATGGCGCTGCGTGCGGCTGCCGCCAGGACCTCCCAGCGCGGGATCGACATCTCCGACACGAGAATCCGGTGAAGTGGCGAGATCTCCGGTACGTCGCTTGCGAGCCGCATGCTGACGCCCTCGGCGGTCAGCGTGCCACGCTCCCTCAGCTGAAGAATCCTTGTCAGACCACGGTCGACCACGTCGAATGCGTCGAGCTGATCGTCGCGGTTGTCCGCCGGCGGCTTGATCATCTGTGGCACGTCCTGGACGCTCTCCGCCGCAGCCTCGCGCGCCGCTTCGGTTTCGCTGATCGAGTCGAAGGTGGCGTCGCGCGGAGCCCGGATGTCGCGTTCGGCGATCTGGCCGGCCTCCAGGTCCTCCTGTCCGAGCGTGATGTTGGCCGAGAGGATGAGGAAGAGCGCGACGGCGACAACGGCGACAACGACCGCCGCGCGCAAGAGCGTCGCATTCGGTCCGTGGCCGTTTTCGCTGAGCGTGCGGGGAATGAACACGATGCCTAGCCGGCCAGCAGCCTGCGGACGACCTCGCTCACCAGCCGACCGTCCGCGCGGCCCGTCGTCTGCGGCGACACGCGGCCCATGACCCGGCCGAGGTCTGACGGCGATGAAGCCCCGGTTTGGGTGATGGCATCACGCACCAGCGAGGTGACCTCGTCATCGGTGAGCTGCTGTGGTAGGAACTCGGCGAGAATGGCGGCCTCTTCCTCCTCGACAGCCGCCCTGTCCTCGCGGCCGGCATCGCGATACATGGCAATGCTCTCGCGGCGCTGCTTGACCTGCCTGGCGAGCACGTCGAGCACGTCAGCGTCGGTCAGCTTCCCGCCGCGCGCGATCTTCACGTTGTGGGCAGCCGCCATCGCCATACGGAGCGTCTGCGTGCGGAGACCATCCCGGGCGCGCATGGCGTCGCGCATGGCGGACTCGATCCGGGCAGAGAGGGTCGTGGAGGTAGCGGTCTCCGGCGTCATCGGTCTGGAGAATCCTCCCTGTTCGCCGGATGTCGATTGGGGTGAGGCTGGCGTCTGACTAGACGCGCGAGGTTACCTTTCGCTTCTTGGCTTCCTTGCGCTTTCGCTTCACGCTGGGCTTTTCGTAGTGCTCACGTCGTCGTGCCTCAGCCAGGATTCCCGACTGCTGAATCTTCTTGTTGAATCGACGCAGCGCACTCTCGAACGTCTCGTTCTCGCCCACGCGGACTTCTGCCAAACGTCTCGCCTCCATTCCCGCTCTCAAATTTCGTGCCGGTTGCATGACGGATCAACCCGCCGGACACGCAAGCCGATGAAGCGTAGCAGCGGAGCCCAAGAGGGTCAATCGCGGCCAGTTTGGGCGCCTCTCGACACGCGGCGGCGGCTCAGCCCGGTGGCCATCCCATGGTACGTCCACCGAGCAGGTGGAAATGGAGATGGAACACCGTCTGCCCCGACTCCGGGCCGACGTTCGTTACCACCCGGTAGCCGTTCTCCAGCCCGGCGGCGGCGCCAACGTCGCGGATCACTCGGAACAGCTTCGCGAGGAGATCCCCGTCCCCCACTGCCAGGGCATGAGCATCCGGGATGTGGCGCCGCGGGATCACGAGCACATGCGTTGGAGTCTGCGGCGCGATGTCGTTGAAGGCGATGATCTCGGCATCCTCATACACACGGTCGGATGGGATCTCGTCTGACACGATCCTGCAGAAGAGACAGTCCGGGTCGCGTTCGCTCATGCATGGAGCCTAGGCGAAATCGCCGGTACGCGACAGGATCAGTGCCGCCACCGCCACGGCGACCGTCTCTGAACGAAGGATCCGCGGACCGAGGCCAGCGATCTTCACGCCGGCCCGCTCCGCCATCGCCACCTCGGCGAGGCTGAAGCCACCTTCGGGACCGATGATGACGGCGGAGGGAGCCTCAATCCTGCCCAGCGTCTCGCCCGCGTGTCGTTCGTAGAGCAGGGCCGATCCGGGGGCCAACGCCTCGGCCAGGTTCAGCGGCGCACCAATCGTCGGCACGAGGCCGCGCTCCGACTGTTCGGCCGCCTCGCGTGCGAGCAGGCGCAGCCGCTCGAGGCGGCGCGGTGAAAGCTGGCGCGCAACGCAGCGCTCGGTGACGATCAGCTGAAACGTCGCGACCCCGAGCTCGGTCGCGTGCTGCACAACCTCCTCGAGCGCGTCGCCCTTGAGGAGAGCCTGCACCACGGTCAGCCGATGTCTCGGTTCGGTCACGACCGTGGACCGCTCCTGTACCACGCAGTCGCCGCCGTCCAGCAGGCAGAGCGCCTGGGTCCCGTCGCCCGGCAGGAGCACGAGGCGATCGCCGTCGACCAGGCGCAGGACCCTGCGGACCTGTCGTTCGATCTGGGAGGGCAACGCGAAACGGTCCGCCGCCAGAACGTCCGAGTCGACGAAAAACCGGTGCAGCGTCACGCCTGGTGCTCGAGACGCAGCGAAACCCACTCGCCGGCGTCGCGCCGATCGGTCGCTCGCAGGCCGGCTCCGTCCATGGCGATCAGCACCTCCGTCGCGCGCGGCTCGATGATGCCGCTGGCCAGCAGGATTCCGCCTGGCGCCAGGTGCCGGGCCAGGGGCAGCGCCAACGTCAGGAGGACCGCGGCAACGAGATTTGCAAGCACGAGCGAGTAGGGTTCCGCAGGCTCCGCCGGGAGCGTGCCCTCGCGCGCCTCGAATCGGTCGATCAGGCCATTGCGTTGGGCATTCTCTCGAGAGGCGATCACCGCCAACGGATCCGTGTCGATTCCCACCGCATGGGCCGCGCCCAGCCGCAGTGCTGCAAGCGCCAGGATGCCGGAGCCGCTGCCGACATCCAGGACGCGATCAGCCATCGGCGTGACCTCCTGGAGCAGCTCCAGGCAGCCACGCGTTGTGGGGTGCAGGCCTGTGCCGAACGCCATCCCGGGATCAAGGGTGACGGCGACCTCGCCGGCGTTGAGCTCCTCCTGGGCCCAGGACGGCACGATCACCACCCGACCGATGCGCTGCGCAACGTAATGCTGCTTCCACGCATCAATCCAGTCGGTATCGTCAACCGTGCGGACCCGCAGTGGTCCAACCGGCCGCAGCCCGAACGCCTGGAGGTGCCAGAGCGCCCGCTCGGTCGCCTCGACCTTATCGTCGGCGTCGGGGGCATCAGCCAGGTGTGCGGTGATGATGTAGGGCGCGGCCGTGTCCTCGCGGGCCACGAGCTCATCGCCGGGGTCGCGGATCAGGCGCGTCGGTTGCACCGCTGTGCCGTCACCGATGCGGCCGAGGATCTCGCTGACCGCCTCGACAGCCTCGATATCGACTTCCACGCTCAGCTCCAGCCAGCGCATCGGCGTGCCGATCAGGTGAACAGGTCGCGCAGGCGATCAAAGACCGATCCCCCACCCCTGGGGATGACGGCCGGACCGCTCATCTCGCCCAGCTGCCGGAGCAGCTCGCGTTCCTGCTTCGAGAGCCTGGTGGGCACGACGACGTTGAGGATGACGTGCAGGTCGCCGCGACCCGCACCTCGCAGACGGGGCACGCCCTTGCCTCGCAGACGGACCTCGTGACCGGACTGCGCACCCGCGGGAATCTCGATCTCCTCGCTGTCCTCGACGGTCGGGACGGACAGCGTTGCGCCGAGTGCCGCCTGCGGGAAAGTGATCGGCAGCTCGTGATAGAGCTCGGTCCCGCGCCGAAGGAGCTCCGGATGCTCGCGAACCTTGACGGCCACGTACAGGTCGCCGTTGGGGCCGCCCCGCGGGCCTGCCTCACCCTGGCCCTCGAGCGCGATGCGCTGGCCGTCGTCGATCCCGGCCGGGATGCTGACGGTCACCGTCCGCTCCTCGCGAGTCAGGCCGTCGCCCCCGCACACAGCGCACGGATTGGCGGTGATGCGTCCCTCCCCGCGGCATCGCGCGCAGGCCACGATATTGACCATCTGGCCCAGGATGGTCTGAGCCACGCGTCGCTTCTCGCCGGTGCCGTTGCATTCGGGACACGTCTCGGGCTCCGTGCCCGGCTCACCGCCGGCGCCATCGCAATGGGCGCACGTCACCGACGTCGGGAACACGATCTCCTTCGTGACGCCGAAGACCGCCTCCGCGAACTCGATGACCAGGTCGTATCGCAGGTCAGCACCCGCCACTACGCGAGTCCGTTGCCGCGATCCGGCCGGAGCCCCACCGAAAAAGGCATCGAAGATATCGCCGAACGGCCCAAAGCCGCCACCGCCGAATCCTTCGAAGCCTCCCGCGGTAGCTCCCTCCACACCGGCGTGACCGAACATGTCGTATGCGGACCGGCGCTGACGGTCCGATAACACCCGGTACGCTTCATTGAGCTCCTTGAAGCGAGCCTCCGCGCCGTCGCCTCTGTCGACGTCGGGGTGGTGCAGCTGCGCAAGGCGACGAAACGCGCGCTTGATCACGGCATCGTCGGCCCCGCGGGGGACCCCGAGCACGTCGTAGTAGTCACGTTTCACGGCCATGGCGGGCAGGATCATACCAATTGGCACTCACGGCGCGCGAGTGCCAGCCCGCGAGACAGCGAAGGCGCGGGTACGATCCGCATGTGTCACCCGCCACCATCTCCGCCGATCACGCTCGCCGGTTTCTCGTGGCCCGGCACCTGCTGGCCCCGCCGCGCGCGCTTCCGGCGGAGCCCGCATCGGTCCTCGCGACCGTCGAGCGCCTCGGAAGCCTGCAGTTCGACCCGCTCGAGGTACCGGGCTCCCGCAACCATGACCTCGTTCTCCACGCGAGGGTGGCCGGCTACCAACGAGCGTGGTGCGAGCAGTGGCTGTACGGACCGGAACGCCGCCTGATCGAGCTGTACAACAAGAGCCTCAACCTCGTGCCCATGCACGAACTGCCGCACTACCGCATCACGTGGCAACGCTTTGGCTCGGGGGTCGACGACGGCATTCTCAAGGAGCAGGCCGATGTCGCAACAGCCATTCTCCAGCGGCTGAAGACCGATGGACCGCTTTCCACGGCCGCCTTCAGCGAGCACGGCCACGCGGTCGACTGGTGGTGGGCTCCGACGCGGGCCGGCCGGGCGGTGATGGAGGCACTCTTCGTCAGCGGCCGCATCGGCATCGCGCGTCGGGACGGCAACCGCCGCTACTACGACCTCATGGAACGGCTCGTCCCCGCCGAGCTCCTCGAGCTGAAAGAGCCAGAGGAGGACGCAATGCGCCGCCGCCTGCTGAGCCGATTCCGCGCGACCGGCATGACGACGCCGGTCGGGACCCAGTCAGAGGTGATGTACAGCGCCGGATCCGCGCCTGAACGGGTTGCGCGCACCGCGCAGCTCGTCGAGGACGGCCAACTGCTGCCGATCGAGGTCGAGGGCCTCAAGGGTCCCCGCTACATCATCTCCGCCGAGGAGCCGATGCTTCACGCAACCGCCGACCGATTGAGCCTGCCCGCGCCTGCGGTGACTTTCCTCGCCCCGCTCGATCCGCTCGTCTGGGATCGGCGCATGCTCCGCGAGCTGTGGAGCTTCGACTACCTGTGGGAGGTCTACGTCCCGGAGAAGAAGCGCAAGTGGGGTTACTACGTCCTGCCGATCCTGTACGGCGACCGGTTCGTCGGCCGCATCGAGCCACGTCTCGACCGCAAGGCGAAGACGCTGAACATCCTCGGCATCTGGTTCCAGGACGGATTCGCCCCGATGGAAGTGCCCGGATTCTCTGAGGCCCTGCGCGATGCGGTCGAAGCGTATCGGTCCTTTGTCGGAGCCAGAAAGGTCCTGTGGCCACGCACGAATCCCGGCCGAGAAATCGCCGGCGCCCTACGCCGCAGGTCAACCTCCTGATTCATTGCGCACGAAGGCCTGGCTCCGGCGCGGCTGGAGGATAAGCCGTCGTCGACTGCATCGATGCCAGCGCACCGTCAAAGGGCGGGGCATCTGGTTGACATCGTCGTCAATGAGCTACGCGCGTCCCGCCGAACATCCCTCTGATCGGTGGATGGCGCGTTGGCGGCCCGGATGAGTCAATCGAAATCCACGATGAGCGGGGCGTGGTCGGAGGGGATGCCCGGATACGTCGAGGGTTTGCGAGCCTCGCGGTCGCGCTCCGCGGCAACCGCCCGCACCGCGAGCGGCCCAGAGACGTAGACGTGGTCGATCCGCATTCCGAAATTCTTGTGGAAATTACCGGCGCGGTAGTCCCACCAGCTGAAATAGCCCGGCTCGGGGTGAAACTGGCGAACGACATCGATCATCCCCCACTCGCGGAGCTTCGTGACCGCGGCCCGCTCGCGCGGCGAAACGTGCGTGGCGCCATGCACCGCATTGACGTCCCAGACGTCAATGTCCTCGGGCGCGACGTTGTAATCACCGCAGATGGCGACCTCGGTGGCCGGATCGTTCTGGTTCAGCCAGGCCGACAGGTGCGCCAGCCACTCGAGCTTCGCGAGATAGAACTCGGAATCGACGACGCGACCGTTCGGGACATAGATGTTCGCCACCCGCATCGGCCCACACGTGGCTGCGAGGAACCGGCCGCCGTCATCGGTCCAGCCGTCCGGCGTCGGAATCCCGGCGACGATGTCGCTGATGCCGATCCGCGATGCAATGGCGACGCCATTCCAGCGGCCGGGACCGTGGTGGACCAACTCGTAGCCGAGAGCGCCGAACGCCATGAGCGGTGCCTGCGAGTCGGAGAGCTTCGTTTCCTGCATGCACAGGACGTCGGGCTGGTGGCGTTCGGTCCACGCCAACACCCGCTCGAGGCGGGCCTTGAGCGAATTGACGTTCCACGTCGCGAGCCGCATCGGTCGCAGTCTATCCTCCACCGGTGCTGGGCGAGTTTCGCAACTTCATTCTGCGTGGCAACGTCGTCGACCTCGCGGTCGGGATCGTCATCGGCGCTGCATTCACCGCAATCGTCAACTCGCTCGTCGCCGATCTGCTGACGCCACTGGTCGGCATCATCTTCTCGGCCGACTTCTCCGCCATGGCCGTCACGGTCAACGGCTCGACCATCACGTACGGCAAGTTCCTGAACGCGCTCGTCAGCTTCCTGCTCGTCGGCGCCGCCCTGTTTTTCTTCATCGTCAAGCCGATGAACCTCCTCGAGCGCCGCCGTCAGTCGACCGAGGCCGAGGCGCCGATAACCAAGACCTGCGCCGAATGCGCCTCCGAGATCCCGGTCGCGGCGCGACGCTGCCCGATGTGCACCTCCGACCTATCGGGCGATGCTTCATCACGGGAGAGCGACGGTGTCCCCATTGAGCGGTGGCCGCCGAATTCACATGCCAGCGACGCCTGACTCTGTTCGGAACGCGGCGTGCGCCCACCTGACGGATGAGATGTGAGTCTGGTGTTGTCACACGGCTGAAAAGCACGAGAACCGAGCCCAACGGCCCGGCCTCGCAATACTCAGGGGAGGGAGGAGCTAGACCTCCTTGTACTCGCCCTCGACGGTCTCGCCATCGTCCTCGGGAGTTGCGTCGGCCTTGCCCTCAGTGGCTTCAGCTCCGTCGCCGGCACCATCGGTCCCGTTGCCGTCACCAGGGCTTGCTGTCGCCTCGTAGGCCTTGGTGCCGATCCGCTGGAGGACCTCGGCCAGCTGAGCCTTCGTGGAGTCGACCACGCCGGCATCCTCGCCCTTGAGCGCCTCACGCACGGACTCGATGCGCGCGTTGATCTCCGCCTTCTCCTCGTCCGACAGCTTGTCGTCGAGGTCCTTGAGCAGGCGCTCACCCTGGTAGACCAGGGCGTCGGCCTCGTTGCGCGACTCAGTCGCGGTGCGACGGGCGCGATCCTCCTCGGCATGCTCGGCCGCCTCGCGGACCATCTTGTCGACGTCCTCCTTGGCGAGCATCGAGGACGCGGTGATCGTCACCTTCTGCTCCTTGTTCGTGGCCTTGTCCTTGGCGGCCACGTTCAGGATGCCGTTGGCGTCGATATCGAAGGTGACCTCGACCTGCGGCACGCCGCGCGGTGCGGGCGGAATGCCATCCAGCCGGAAGGTCGCGAGCTTCTTGTTGTCCGATGCCATCTCACGCTCACCCTGGAGCACGACGATGTCGACCGACGGCTGACTGTCGGACGCGGTCGAGAAGATCTGGGTGTGCGACGTGGGGATGGTCGTGTTGCGGTTGATCATCTTGGTTGCCACGCCACCCATCGTCTCGATCCCGAGGCTCAGCGGGGTGACGTCCAGCAGGAGGACGTCCTTGACCTCACCGGCCAGGACGCCGGCCTGGATCGCAGCGCCGACCGCGACGACCTCGTCGGGGTTGACGCCCTTGTGCGGCTCCTTGCCGCCGAACATCTTCTTGACCGCCTCGACGACGGCCGGCATGCGCGTCATGCCACCAACCAGGATCACCTCGTCGATGTCTTCGGGCTTCATGCCGGCATCGGCAAGCGCCTTCTTGACCGGATCGGCCGTCTTGGTGACGAGGTCCGCGACCAGATCGTCCAGCTTCGCTCGGGTGAGGCCGAGCACCAGGTGCTTGGGGCCGGACGCATCGGCGCTGATGAAAGGCAGGTTGATCTCGGTCGAGGTCGTGCTGGACAGCTCGATCTTCGCCTTCTCGGCCGCCTCCTTGAGACGCTGAAGCGCGATCCGATCCTTGGTCAGGTCGATCCCCTCGCTCTTGCGAAACTCCTCGCCCAGCCAATCGATGATCCGCTGGTCGAAGTCGTCACCACCGAGGTGCGTGTCGCCGTTGGTCGAGCGGACCTCGAAGACGCCCTCGGAAAGTTCGAGGATGCTGATGTCGAACGTGCCGCCACCCAGGTCGTAAACGGCGATCTTCTCGTCCTTCTGCTTGTCAAGCCCGTAGGCAAGCGCCGATGCGGTCGGCTCGTTGACGATTCGCTTCACATCCAGACCGGCAATGCGACCGGCGTCCTTGGTCGCCTGTCGCTGGGTGTCGTCGAAGTAGGCCGGCACGGTGATGACGGCCTCGGTCACCTTCTCGCCGAGGTAGGCCTCGGCATCGGCCTTCAGCTTCTGGAGGATCATGGCGCTGATCTCCGGGGGGCTGAAATGCTTATCGTTGCCGAGCTTGACCACGATGCCGTCCGACTTCGGGTCCTTGATCACCTCGTACGGCACGAGGCCGGTGGACCGCTGCACCTCGGGATCGTCGAAGCGACGGCCCATGAAGCGCTTGATGGAAAAGACGGTGTTCTCCGGGTTGGTGATCGCCTGTCGCTTGGCGACCTGGCCGACGAGGCGCTCTCCGCTCTTGGGGAAGCCCACGACCGACGGCGTGGTGCGGCCGCCCTCCGCGTTTGTGATGACCTGGGGTTCGCCGCCTTCCATGACGGCCACGACCGAGTTGGTCGTGCCCAGGTCGATGCCGATGATCTTGCCCATGGGTAATTCAGTGCTCCTTCGGATTGTTCGCCACTCGGACGAGGCTCGGCCGGATGATCCGGTCGTGCAGGCGATATCCGCGCTGCAGCTCGCCGATCACTTCGTTATCGGGATGGTCGACGGTCTCCTCGTGGAGCACCGCTTCATGCTGGTTGGGGTCGAATGGCTGACCGAGCGCCTCGATCTGCGTAACCCCCTCGGATTCAATGACGCTGCGCAGCTTGCGCTCCGTCAACCGCACGCCCTCAATCCAGGGGTCGTCCCCATCGGCCGGGAGGTTCTCGATGGCTCGGTCAAAATCGTCGAGGACGCCAAGCAGCTTGCCGATCAGAATCGCGTTGCTGAACTGGGTCAGCGTGGCGCGCTCCTCATCGGTCCGTCGCTTGTAGTTCGCAAAATCGGCCGCCGAGCGATGCCAGTTGTTGCGGTGCTCCGCGTCGCTGGTTCGCGCGTCGGCGAGCTCGCGCTCGAGCTGCTCGATTCGCTCGGCCAGCTCGATCCGGGACGGAGTCGAGATGGCGTCGGCGCGCTCTTCTCCGCGAGTCTTGGCCGCGCGCACCCGGGGACGGCCGTTCGTGGGATGGTCGGTCATTGGGTCTCGCCGTACTGGCTGTTGATGAGCTCGTCCATGAGCGTGGACAGGTAACGAACCGTGGGGATCGCGCGCGGGTACCGCATGCGCGTCGGTCCCAGCACACCCAGCAAGCCGAGTGCCCGATCCGGTGCGCCATACGGCGCGAAGATGAGACTGATCTCGTGCATCGCGTCGTTCGTGTTCTCGCGACCGATGATCACATGGACCCCGCCGCTCCGCGTCAAGACCGGCACCAGCTGCTCCAGAAAGTCGGAGCGCTGCAGGATCTCGAGAATGGGCCGAAGCTTGCCGCCCCGGGCAAACTCGGGCTGCTCCAGGACGTTGACGATGCCATCGGTGAACACTTCCTCGACGACGACGGAATCGGCCTCCTCCAAGAGTGACATGACAACCGTCGAGATGAGGGCGGCCAAAGCGGGCAGCTTCTCCGCGCGGCGTCGTACCTGGGGCGCCGAGAGACCCGCCAGCTCCGCGTTGAGGGCCGCGGCGATGCCGTCCAGCTCGGATTGATCGAGCGCGCTGTCGGGTATCGCTCGCTGGAGCGCGGCGCGATCAAGCCGGCGTTGGACGACGTTGCCATCGAGCAGGACGACGACCAGCAGCCTGGTACCGTCGGCGAGGGAGACAAGCTGAGCATGACCGAAGCGCGCGCGGCGCGACCGAGCTGGCGTGACCACGGCCGCGGAACGGGTGCTCCCGGCCAGGATCGAGGCTGCCAGCCGCAGCCACTCGTTGTTCGTGAGCTCGACCTGGCTGAACTGGTGACGAATCGTAAGCCGATCCGTCTGGTCGAGCTCCGCCTCCCGCATCAGCGACTCGACGTAGAGCCGGTAGCCAAGGTCAGAGGGGACGCGTCCGGCACTGGTGTGCGGGTGTGACAGGAGGCCCAGGAACTCGAGCTCCGCCATGGCGCTGCGCACGGTGGCCGGAGAAACGCCGAGCGCGTAGCGGCCGAGCAGTGATTTGGACCCGACCGGCACCGCGGTCAGCACGTAGTCCTCCACGACAGCGCGTAGCACGGTTCGCTGCCGGTCCGTCAGCTCAGGGGCGGGACGGATCGGTGTCCCGCGATCGCGAGACCGTTGACGTTCTTCCGTCATTTCCGACCTCCGGAGTGGTCCGTTAGCACTCTCCCCTAGAGAGTGCTAACGGACGGTGATGCGGCATGGTACCGCTCAGCGAAAGGCACTGTCAACGCCGACGGGTGGGTTCGGGCACGAACGCCACAAGCACCTCGGACGCCATGAGCCGTCCGGTTGGCGTGAGCCGCATCACGTCGCCATCCAGCTCCAGAAGCCCTTCACCGGTCGTTTCGAGCACGGCCATGGCATACCGATCCACAGGGTCAGCGCCGAACTCTTCCCGGAATGCGGAGCGGCTGATCCCTTCCACCCGCCGCAGACCCAGCGCCACGGCCTCGAAGGCCCGCGTCTCGGCGTCAAGCTCCTCGCGGCCGTCGATCGGACGCACGCCGGAGCTGGCGGCTTCGAGGTACCGGTCGAGCTCTCGCACGTTCCACGAACGATCCGCGGCGCCATCGTACGAATGCGCTCCCGCGCCGATACCGGTGTAGGCGCGGCGCGCCCAATAGGCGGAGTTGTGGCGGCTCTCGCGCCCGGGCCGCGCCCACGAGCTCAGCTCGTAATGGGCAAAGCCGGCGGTCCGCAGCACCGCTTCCGCGAGCCAATACTGGTCGCTGGCAAGCCCGTCGTCCTGTCGCTCAGCCATCCGGCTTCGCCAGCGCTGGGCACCCGGGCGTGGGGGCGCTGCCCATTCATCCGGTGACAGCACCAACTGCAGCGCGTAGCAGCTCAGGTGGTCGGGAGCGAGCTCGATCGCAAGGTTCAGGCCGTCGCGCCAGTCCTCGAGCGACTGGCCGGGTATGCCATAGATGAGATCGATGCTGATATTGCCGATACCGGCAGCGCGCGCCGCGGCGAACGCCTTCCTTGCCTCCGCGGCCGTATGCCCGCGGGCCAGCGCATGCAGGTCGGCATCCCGGAGCGACTGCACGCCGAGACTGATGCGCGTCACGCCAGCTGCCACGAATCCCTTCCAGTCAGGGACCTCGCGCGCGCTGGGATTCGCCTCGACCGTGATTTCCTCAAGCGCCACGCGCTTCCATCGGTTCCTCGCCGCGGTGATCAGCGTGCCGACCTGGTCTCCGCTCAGCAGCGACGGAGTGCCGCCCCCGAAGTAGATCGTGCGCAGCTCTCCGGGAGCCGTCCGCGCGGCCAGTTCCGCCCGAAGGGCATCGGTATAGCGCGGGATGTCATCGGCCCGTCCGCCGACGGTTACGAAGTCGCAGTACGCGCACACCAACCGGCAGAACGGCACATGAATGTAGAGGTGATGCGGTGCGAGGAGCGCATTCCTCACCGGGGCGCGATCGTGTCGACGCGGCTCAGATCGGTCGCTGGCGCAGGCGGCCGCCGGCAAACGCGAAGAGCGACATAGTTACCGCGAAGTGGCCGACGACAGCCGGGATGATGGACCCGGTCTCGACGGTGGCCACTCCGGCCGCCCAGCCGAGAATCACCGCGCCCGCCAGGAAGTACCAGTCCCGCTCGCGCCACAGGCGCCGATGGACAAGCCCATACAGGAGTGCCTGCGCCGCGATGGCCCACCCCGTGGGCACGTCGGCGAAGAGCAGCAATCCGAGCACAATCGACCGAAACTGGAGCTCCTCGCTGAGCGCGTTGGCGGCTGCGCCCAGCACGCGAGTCGGTAGCAGTTCGACGGGGAGGGGGAGGATCCCGCCGTAGCGCAGAAACGCCAGTGCGACGCCATTGAGCAGCGCGATGCCAATGAAGACCAGCATCGCCGTCCGGACGCTGTCGGGGTTCCCGCCGATCAGGAAGAGCTGCTCACGGCCCGAGGGCAGGATGACGGCGATCCCGATCGCGAAGGTGATGACCAGGATGTAGTAGCTGACCGGACCCATCCACGGGGTTCGATACCGGAAATAGTCCGAGCGCGTGATCCGTTCGGAGTCGAATCGGAGCAGGACGAGGAAGAGAGTCAGCCCGAGCGCGATGGCCAGCCGCAGCGAATCAAAAAAGCTCATGGGACCTCCGCCAGCGCCAAGGTATATACGTATATACCTGACATCTAGGTGGCGCCGTCATTCATGCGCAGCACGGCGAGGAAGGCCTCTTGCGGAATCTCGACCGAACCGATCCGCTTCATGCGCTGCTTCCCTTCCTTCTGCTTCTCGAGCAGCTTGCGCTTGCGCGTGATGTCGCCGCCGTAGCACTTGGCGAGCACGTTCTTGCGCATCGCCCGGATCGTCTCGCGGCTGATGATATGCGAGCCGATGGCGGCCTGGACCGGCACTTCGAACATCTGGCGCGGGATCAGCTCCTTGAGCTTCTCCACCAAAGCCTTCCCGGACCGATAGGCATTGGACCGATGCACAATGAGGCTGAGTGCGTCCACCGGCTCCCCGCTGACGAGCACGTCGAGCTTGACCAGGTCTCCGGGCCGATAGCCGATGTAGGCGTAGTCCAGGCTGGCGTAGCCGGATGATCGGCTTTTGAGCTGGTCGTAGAAGTCGATGATCAGCTCACCCAGCGGCATCTCGAAGTGCATGTTGACGCGCTTCGGATCGAGGTACTCCATGTTCTGGAATTCACCGCGCCGGGTGGTGGCGAGTTCCATCAGCGGCCCGATGTAATCGGTCGGCGTGATGACCTGGGTCGAAACCCACGGCTCGCTGATGCGCTCGATGTCGCCGGGCCCGGGCATCTGGGCAGGGTTATCGATCACCACGTCATCGGCCTTGTGCATGACCTTGACGTGATACTCGACGCTCGGCGCCGAGGCGATGAGGTCCAGGTCGAACTCGCGTTCCAGACGCTCTTGGGTGATCTCCATGTGAAGGAGGCCCAGGAAGCCGCACCGGAACCCGAAGCCCAGCGCGACCGATGACTCCGGCTCGTAGACGAACCCGGCATCGTTGAGATGAAGCTTGTCGAGGGCATCCCGCAGCTCGGGATAATCATCGCCGCGCAATGGATAGATCCCGGCGAAGACGAGTGGCAACGGCTCCTGGTAGCCAGGAAGCTGCTCGGTCGCTCCGTGCGCGGCCGAGGTGAGCGTGTCGCCGACCTGGACCTCTCGGATGCTCTTGAGCCCGGTGGCCACGTAGCCGACCTCCCCGGCCACCAACCGCTTCGTCGGAACCGGCTGTGGTCGGAAGTAGCCGATCTCGAGAATATCGGACTCGGCGTCTGTCGCCATGAATCGGACCTTGTCGTGGTCGTGGAGCACTCCGGCCGCGAGGCGGACATAGGCGACGACACCCTTGTAGGGGTCATAGTGGCTATCGAAGACCAGCGCGGCCAGCGGTGCCCGCGCGTTGTGGGCCGGGGCCGGCACGCGTTCGACGATCGCCTCAAGAATCTCGCGCACGCCGGTCCCCTCCTTTGCGCTGGCGAGCAGGACCTCCTCGCGGGGAATGGCGAGCGTCTCCTCTAGCTCGTTCAGCACCATCTCCGGGTCGGCCGATGGCAGGTCGATCTTGTTGATGACCGGGATGATCGTAAGGTTCTGCGCCATGGCCAGGTGCACGTTGGCGAGCGTCTGGGCCTCGATGCCCTGGGTGGCATCGACCACCAGGATGGCTCCCTCACAGGCCTGGAGGGAGCGGCTGACCTCGTAGGTGAAGTCGACGTGGCCCGGCGTGTCGATCAGGTTCAGCGCATACGTGTGACCGTCGGCGGCCCCAAAGTGCACCCGCACCGCGCGCGCCTTGATGGTGATGCCTTTCTCACGCTCGAGGTCCATTGAGTCGAGGACCTGCGACTGCATGAGCCGCTTGTCGATGGTGTGCGTCACCTCGAGCAGGCGATCCGCCAGGGTCGACTTCCCGTGGTCGATGTGCGCGACGATACTGAAGTTGCGGATGCGCTCCGGGGGGATCACGGGGCGGAAGTCTAGCCGACACCGGACGTCCGCACCGGCAGCCGTCTAGGGCGCCGGCGACGCTGATGGCGAAGGCGACGCTTCGAGCGAGGGGTCCGCAGCCTCGCCACCGCCATCTTCCTCATCCTCGTCATCGACTGGAGGACCGATCAGGGTGATACCGTTGACGGCACGGTAGGCGCTTGTGTACGTGTTGCGGTGGATCTCATTGCCCTTCGCGTCGTACACCAACCGCATTCGCGATACGTCGTGGCCATCGTGCGGATACTCCACCCGCTTGCGCGTCCCGGGCTCCATGTCGTCGTCCACCTGGGTCGTCTCGATCGCGACTCGATGATTGCTCGTCTCCGGGTCGTTGAGAACGACCGAGCGCCCGGTCGGGACACTCCACAGCTCGAAGGTGACGAAGTCCTTGCCGCCGATTCCGCGAATGACGATCGGGTTCGCTGTGTCGTTGCGGAACGTCATGTCCTGGGTGAAGTAGTCATCCATGTACACGGTTGCGTCCAGCCCGTCGGGGTAACGGTCGATGTAGTAGAAGTGATTGGCGCGATCGCCCATCTCGAGGCCGGCCCGCAGCGCGGCATTGAAGATCGTCGTGGAGGTCGAGCAGATCCCGCCGCCGATGGCGCCGCCGGCCACGCTTCGGCCGCCGATGATCACACCGCCATAGTGGTACCCCCGCTCGACGGTCACCGGACCGATGCTGCCCCAGAAGCTGAATGTCTCACCCGGGAGGAGGTTGCGACCGTCGATGTCACGGGCGCCGATCTTGATGTTATTTCCGAAGCCGTTGCCGTCGTTCGGAACGTAGTCGGTCGTCCACGAGGAGATCATCCGCATCTGCGGGAGAGACGCCTCGGCGGCGGCGGTGGTCAACGCAGGCTCGGTCACGTTCACGACCAGCGCCAGGGAGCCGATGGTCGCGCCCCCACCCCGCCGTTCGAGCGCGGCCAGCACCGCGTCCCTGGTGCCTTCGACATCGAGCTCACGGCCATTCTGGCCCGAGATGATGCCACCCAGGCCACCGCCCGCCGCAACGCTGATCCGCGCGTTGAAGGCGTCCTGGTTCACCGACTCCACGAGACCCTCGACCGCCGTCGTCACGGCGGCCGCGTCCAGCTTCAGCGAAATGGCGCCGTCGGAGCCTGGACCGAAACTCACCCACGATGCAATCGTCTGGGGCGAGACCTTGAACGGCTCAACGTCCCCAGCCGCACCGGGAATCTCCAATGCGAGGGCGTCGACGGTCGAACGAGCCGCCTCTGCAGCCGCCTCGGCCACGGCCGTGGGGATCGCCGCCGGAATGGCCGTCGGCACCAACTCGAGACGCACATCCGCGGGATCGGTACTGTCGACTGCCGCCGCGAGCATGGCCTGGATCGCCTCGGGATCGAAGGACCGCCCCGCCGCGGATTCGGTCACGTCATAGGTCGCGCCGTTCGACACGACCGAGGCATCCACCGCCGTGATGGCGAAGCGATCAGCGACCCCAATTGACGCCTGCGTCAACGCACCGGCGTCGTACGCGTGAACGATGAGCGGCAGCGCGACCGGATGGGCAAGGTTCCGCAGTCGAGCGAGACCGTCGGAGAGCAGGTTTCCTTCGCGGCCGATTCCGAACGCCGAATCGAGCATCGTATCGATCTCGTAGCCACGCCCGATCTCCGCGTACTCCACCGTTGCCTGCTCGTCGCCGACGACGAATGTAGCCTCACCGGTCGTCAACGATGGCAATTGGGCAGTCAGTCGCTCAGCCGCGGCCTCTCGGCCCAGCCCGCTCAGCTCGACGCCACCGACGGAGACGCCGAGACCGATGAGCCGTGCGTTGACGACTGCCATTGCCATTGAGGCGGCAGCAATGAGGAGCACGCCCGCCACCAGCGCGGCGGCGAAACCGATGGCGAAACCGGTGACGGTCGCGCGGCGCGCTGGCCGCGTGGCCACCGGGCGCATGAGCCGGCCGGGGAGCGTGATGGTTGTCATGGTGTCATCAGGAGACGCGTGAGCGGACGCGACCGTTGCGCGATCAGCTGCCTCGTCCGACTGGCACACCGGACGTCTCCCCTTGAATTTTCTCCTCATTTCCAACTGCTCGTCATGCGGGCAGGCGCAACGGCGTTGGTGACCGGATTGTCGCCGTTGGCCCTCGGATTGTCGAGCCCCCATCTGCCCGCTGCGGTTACCGATGCTATACTTTCGTCTCCGCCGCACCGACGAGCGGGTATCGCTATGCAAGCAACTCGAGTTGAGGATTCTCCGTGGCAAGAACGGCCCGAACCTGGAAGGGCGCACGCACCCCCTCCGCCCTGAAACGCGTACGCCAGTCCCTCCGCCGCCGCGATGTGAATCGTCGCACGCAGAGTGAGGCGAAGACGCTCGTCCAGCAGGCGTCCGAAATCGCCCTCGGACGCTCCACCGGTGATGGACCGATCGCGGTTGCCGCGGCAATCAGCGCGCTCGACAAGGCCGCGGAAAAGGGAATTATTCATCCCAATAACGCCGCTCGGCGCAAGAGCCGGCTGATGACCAAGGTCAACGCCGCGCACCTGCTCGATGGCGCCGAGACCGGTGCTCCAGCCACGGCCAAGAAGCGCACCACCGCCAGCAAGACCGCGCAGCGCAAGAAGGTCACCGCGGCCAAGGCCTCCAAGGCTGCGGCCGGTAAGGCCACGGATCGACCCCGAACCGCGGCCGGCAAGGCCAAGGTGGCCGTCACCCGTGCCAGTCGCGAGTCAGCGGCGGCACGACGTCGCGCCAAGAGCACCGACGAGGGCGACAGCTCCGAAAGCTGACCGACTCCACCCCGGTGCGGCGCCCTCGTTGCTCAACGGCGGCGGCGCACCTTCCAGATGTGCTCCAGTGGCCAACGGCGGGCCCAATCGTGGGCCGCCTGGCCGTAATAGGTGCTGACCGCATCGGGATGCGGCCGAAGCTCGATCAGGTCTTCGACGACGAAGCAATTGCGCGCGAAGAGCCGGAGCCATTCGCCATATGGCAGCTGAAATTCTGCATGGGCGGCACCTCCGAGGTCGACACGGTGCAACCCGAAGTAGTCGTTGCTGAGCCGATCGACCGGCTCATCGCTGCCGCCTGGCCAGCATACTTCTGCGATCGGGGTGTGCATGCTGAAGGCGAGGAGGCCCCCGTCCCGCAGCAGACGAGCGGTTTCCGGGACGGTGACGTAAGGGTCCGCGAAGACCATGGCTCCGTGATCACAGAAGATGATGTCCAGGCTCGCGGCGGGCAACGGTACCGCCTCGGCGCTCCCGTGGATCAGCGGCAGGTCCACGCCGGCGGCTTCCATGAGCGACGCCGCGTGATCGAGCTGCCGTAACGACAGGTCCAGGCCGATGGGACGCGCCCCCCGGCGTGCCAAACTGATCGACCATTGCGCGGCGCCGCAGCCGAGCTCCAGCACGTCGAGCCCCTCAACGTCCCCGAGGATGCGCAATGCCTCCTCGGGGATCTGCCACACGCCCCATGCCGCTCCGTGCACCGCGAGCTGCGGGCCGTGGTCGGCCTGGTATCGATCCGAATAGTCGTCCCAGAAGGATCGATTGCGCGCCACGTGATCGCCCGCCGCGTCGCGCCTATCGGTCATGCCGTTCAATCCGGGGGGTTCGTCTGGCTCGCGCGGTTGACGACGAATGCGCCCGACGCCGCGTAGACGGCCGCATCGCCGAGCTCTTCCTCGATGCGCAACAGGCGGTTGTATTTCGCGATCCGCTCCGAACGGCTGATCGAGCCGGTTTTGATCTGGCCGGTGTTGAGCGCCACCACGAGATCGGCGATCGTGGTGTCCTCCGTTTCCCCCGACCGATGGCTGAT
>JBBSML010000001.1:0-206416 GCA_038233215.1 Candidatus Limnocylindria bacterium | reverse complement strand
AGCCCGCGTGGTCGGATCCGATCGCGACGCGCATGGCGGTGAGTGTAGACGGCCGCGGCGCGACGACCACACGAAGCGTCAATCCACGTCGAGGAGTGCGACGAGTTCCGCCCGGGTGATCGGCCCCTCCCGCAGGATGCGGGCAGGCGTGATCGAGAGATCCACCACGGTGGATGGCACGCCCCCGGGGACCGGGCCACCGTCGAGGACCGCGGCGAGCTCGTCCTGCTGTGTCGCGAAAGCGATGAGGACCTCATCGGCGCCGAGTGTGTCCGGCTCACCGGACCGGTTCGCGCTCGTCGCGTAGATCGGTCCCGCGGAGCGGATCAACGCCTGCGTCACCGGATGGTCGGGGGCGCGGAACGCTTGCGTATCACCCTCAGTCGGCGGCGGTGCCCCAGCACAGAACGGCAGGATGAGCGTCAGCGGACCGGGCCAAAAACGGTCGCTCAGATCGCGCACACGGTCATCGGCCTCCCAGCCGACGTCCGTCGCCTCCGACAGGTGCGCCAGGAGGATCGGTATCGCCTTTTCGACCGGTCGGCGTTTCAGAGCGAAGAGGTCCGGCAGGCGCTTCCATTGCGAGACAGCAACGCCGACACCGTAGACCGTATCGGTCGGGAAGGCGACGATTGCGCCCGACCGCAATAGCTCGGCGGCGCGGGAGATCCCCTCGGGCGTCGGAGACAGCCGGTCCGTCATGGTCTCAGTCTGGCAGCTCGACGCGCGCAACCCGGTCGAGCCCCGCAAGGTCACGAATCACCGAGACCGATGCGCCCGCGGGCGCCAGCGCTACGACGGCATCCGCCTGGCCAGCCCCGATCTCCAGCAGGACGGTAGCGCCCGCTGCCGCGCACTCCATCACACTCTCGAGGAGTTGGCGCAGCATCGCAAGACCATCTGGACCGCCGTCCAGGGCAAGTCGCGGCTCAAAGGCCAACGATGCGTCGCTCGCATCGACCTCCTCGGTCGCCAGGTACGGGAGGTTCGCGACGATTACATCCGGCCGCGGAAGCAATTCGCCGGCGGGGTGCAGCAGGTTCGCGCATGCCAGCGTGACGTGATGGGCGACGCCGTGGATGGCGAGGTTTTCCGCGGCGAGCTCGAGCGCTTCGGGCGAGACGTCGCTGGCGATGAGGCGGAGTCGCCGCCGGGCCAGCGCCGAGCGGAAGCGGAGCGCGAGTGCCACGGCGACGGCGCCGGATCCGGTTGCCACCTCCCAGGCGACGATCGGGGGAGTCCCGTGCGTCATTCGCGCGGCGATCGTCATCACCGCCTCATCGGCAAGCAGCTCGGTCTCCGGCCTGGGGATCAGCGCCCGCGCATCGGTTCGGATGCGCAGCGACCGCCACTCCTTGAATCCGCGGATGTACGCAATCGGATCACCGGTGACCCTCCGCTCAAGCGCAGCGGCGAACGCAACAGCATCTGCGAGTGAGGCTTCTGGATGGGCTAACACCCAGGCGCGGTCATGTCCCGTCACGTGCGCGAGGAGGAGTTCGGCGTCGATGCGCGCGCTCGGTGAGCCACTCGCGCGCAGCTGACGCGTGGCGTCGGAGATGGCCGCGCCGATGGTCATGGGAATGTGCCGAATGACGCCGACGCCTCACGTCGGGGCATCATCACCCAGCTCGCCCAGACGGCGTGCCTGATCGGCCTCGATCAGCGGCTCGATGACCCGGTCGAGGTCCCCCTCCAGCAGGCCGGGCAGGTTGTGGACGGTGATGCCGGCGCGATGATCGGTGACCCGATCATCGGGGACGTTGTAGGTGCGGATCTTCTCCGATCGCTCGCCGGAGCCGACCTGCGACCGTCGCTCGTCGCCACGCTCGGCGGCCATCCGGTCCTGTTCGATCTCGAGCAGCCTGGCGCGCAGCACACTCATGGCCTTGGCGCGATTCTTGTGCTGGCTCTTCTCATCCTGGATGGCGACCATGAGCCCCGTCGGCAGATGCGTGATACGCACGGCGGAATCGGTGGTGTTCACGCTCTGACCACCGGGACCGCTCGACCGATACACATCGATCCGCAGATCCTTCTCGTCGATCTGGATCTCAACCTCATCGGCTTCCGGAAGGACCGATACCGTTGCGGTCGACGTGTGAATGCGTCCCGAGGCCTCCGTCACCGGCACCCGCTGCACGCGGTGCACACCGGACTCGAATTTCAACCGGGAATAGGCTCCGTCGCCCCGCACCTCGACGATCACCTCTTTGAGGCCACCGGACCCGCTCTCCGACGTGGACAGGATCTCCACCTTCCAGCGCCGCCGCTCGGCGTAACGGGCATACATGCGGTAAAGGTCGGCCGCAAAAAGAGACGCCTCGTCGCCGCCGGCACCGGCCCGCACCTCCACGATCACGTCCCGGTCGTCATTCGGATCGCGCGGGATGAGCTGCGCGCGCAATGCCTCAGTGAGCTGTGCCTCGCGCGCTGAGAGGCGGGCGATCTCGTCGCGGGCCATGGTCCGCATCTCCTCGTCGGGATCATCGGCCATGCCTCGCGTGCGTTCGAGCTCCTCACCCACGGACCGCCATTCGCGCATCGTCGCCACGATCGGCTCTAGCCGTGCGAGCTCCCGGCCCAGGTTGGCGAGCGCCGCCAGGTCGGACAATGCCTCCGGCATCGACATCTGACGGCCAACCTCGTCGTACCGCGCCTCCAGCTCAGAGAGCCGGTCGATCATGCCCCGGCTGGCTTGGCTGCCGCGGCCTCGCGATCGGATGCCAGGCACGACTCGAGGCTGGCGATGCTGACCTCGAGCATCGAGCGGTCCGGCGGGCGCGTGGTCAACGACTGCAGCCAGAGTCCCGGTGCGTACAGCGCCCGCACGATGGGGCTTCCGTAGTGCCGTGCCCCGAACCGCACGAGCTCGTACGCGAAGGCGGCGATGAACGGCACCAGCACGATTCTCGACAGGAAGAGCAGCGGGAGCGGCACGCCGGCGCGCGGGACGAGACTGAAGAAGAAGATGCTGATGACGACCACGATCAGGATGAACGTTGTGCCGCAGCGCGTGTGCGCGGTGCCGAAGGCATCGACCTCGTCCGGGGTGAGTGGCTTATCGGCCTCGTAGGCGCTGATGGCCTTGTGCTCCGCGCCGTGGTAGGCGAAGACGCGCTTGATGTCGGGCATGAGGCCGAGGGCCGCGATGTACGCAATGAAGATGACGAGCCGGATCAGGCCCTCGACCGCATTGGCGATGAAGTCGGAGTTGGCCGCTTCCTCCGCGAACGTGGACAGGAAGAGCGGCAGGAGAAAGAACAGGCCGATGGCGAAGCTGAGGCTGAACAGCACGGTCAGCGCGATGGCACCGTTGCCGAGCGGAACCTCCTCCTCCGAGGCGGCGATGGACGCGGACCGCATGAGCATCCGGGTGCCGATGACCAGCGTCTCGTATAGCAGGAACATCCCGCGCAGGAACGGGATCTTGATCAGCTTCCGATCGGCAGCGAGGGCGGCCGGCAATGGCTCGGAGATGGTCTGGATCTCGCCCGAGGGCGGACGCACGCTCATCGCGACCGTGGTCCGGCCGCGCATCATGACACCCTCGATCAGTGCCTGTCCGCCATAGAAGAAGTCCGGCATCCGGAAGCGCCGCCGGCCGGACGCGTCGGTGATGGCGCCAATCACGAGCGGACCGGCCGCAATCAGCAGCTCCGGGATGAGGAACAACAGGTGGGGTGCGAGGTGCGTCGGCCACCTGGTGGGCCGTGCCGGACGCCGCCCCGGGGTGGGGGTCAGCGCAGAGAGCGCTCGAGGCGCTTCTGGAATCGCTCGACCTGGCCAGCCGTATCGACGATGTTCTGCGTGCCGGTGAAGAACGGGTGGCACTTGTTGCAGACCTCGACCTTGATCGCGGTCACGGTCGAGCCGACGGCAAAGGCGTTGCCACACACGCACTGGACCTGCGCCTGGTGGAACTGGGGATGAATCTCAGCCTTCATGGAAATGGTGCTCCGTGCCCGCCTCAGGCGGACTGGTACTCGCCAGCTTCAATGCTGACGCGCTTCTTGTTGCGGGTGACGTTGGTGAATCGAACCTGGCCATCAGACGTGGCGAACAGGGTGTAGTCACGTCCCATCCCGACGTTCGTGCCCGGATGAAAGGTGCTGCCACGCTGGCGGACGATAATCGTCCCGGACCGGACGTATTGCCCGTCGCCGCGCTTGACGCCGAGTCGTTTGCCGGCGCTGTCTCGCCCGTTCCTGCTGGACGAGCCGGCCTTCTTGTGTGCCATGGGTTACTCCTTCGACTCGGCCTTCTTGGCGGGACTGCGTCGAGTGGCAGGCTTCGCCGGCGCATCGGCCTTGGCCTTGGCCTTGGCAGCTGCGGGCTTTCGCGCGCGAGCGGGCTTCGCCGAGTCATCCGTCGTCGCCGATGCGGACGCCTTCTCGGGCTCTGCTTTCCCTGGCTCTGCCTTGTCTGCCTTCGCCGCCTTCTTGCCCGATGCATTGATCTCATCGATCCGCACGCGCACCAGGTGCTGCCGATGGCCCCTCGTCCTACGATAGGTGGCCTTCTGCTTGAACTTGAAGATGATCAGCTTCGGGCCGAGCTCCTCGCGAAGGACGGTACCGCTCACGCTGGCGCCGTCGACGGTTGGGGTCCCGATGGTGACCGCGTCACCGTCGCCGATCAGCAGCACGCGATCGAAGGTAACGGACGCACCGGCCTCTTCCGCCAGCCGCTCGATCACGAGCTCGCTGCCGGCCTCGACGCGGTACTGCTTCCCGCCGGTCGTCACGACGGCGTACATAGATGGCTCTCCTGGGTCTGTCATGAGCGTGGCCGAACGCGATCCACTCGGGTGTCGGCGCACACCGAAACGGGCCGAGTGCTCAGCCCGCGGGACGCCAGAGTCTACCGGGCGATCGGTGGAGTGTCAACGAAGAGGAGCCGCGTGCGAATGGCCTTGCGCACGCGAAGCGGCAGGTCCAGCGCCGCAACGACATCCTCGGGACGACCCGCTCCGCTCGCGTCGAGTTGCAGCACCGTTCGCAGACGCGCGGTGCGCGCCTTCTCATCCACCTCGAGGATCTCGACATCCTCGATGAGCGGGCGCAGGTCGCGGTCGCCCGCGTCACTGCGCCGTTCGCTCTCTCCTCGTCGCCGCTTGCCGCTCAGCTCGTCGGTCGCCAGCAGCCTGACCACGGCCCCGCGCAATGCGTCCGACGTGAGGTCATCACCTCCGCCGACCTCGATCTCGTACTCCGCGCCGCGCAACTGCGACGAGGCGGATGGGAAGCCGTGCCACACCTCCTTTGCGTCACGCATCGCCACGCCGTCCGGGAAATGGTCACCGGCGGCCTGGATCTGGTCGAGCGGCACGAGGTCATCGAAATATGCCTCGACCACCTCGCCTCGCAGCTCCAGCCCGATCGGGAGGTTTGCGGCAAGCTTGATGCGCGGCCGCGGCTTGACCGCGTGCGTGTAGGAAAGCGGGAGATTCGCCTCGCGGAATGCGCGCTCCAGCTCCGTCACCAGGTCAGCCTGGCGCATGCGGAGCGCGGGATCGGCACGGCTGAAGAGAATCTGCCAGCGCTGGCGGGGCGGGGCATCAGTTGATCGATTTGTCATACGCACAGAATCGTACCGTCGATTCGGCTCGGGGACCAGAGGAGAACGGACGCGGTCGAATCAGAGCGTGGGCTTGTGGGCCCGCATGCGAATGGACTGAAGGATTCCCATGCCGAACATGAGGCTGATCAGACTCGAACCGCCATACGTGACGAACGGGAGCGGGATGCCTGTGACCGGCATGACGCCGATGACCATGCCGATGTTCACCAGGACCTGAAACAGGATCATGCTGGCGAGACCGACCGCGATCATCATCCCGAACGCGTCGCGCGCCTGCCAGCCGATGAGGAGGATCCTCCACACCAGCAGCCCGAACAAGATGAGCACCACGACACCCCCTGCGAAGCCGAGATCCTCAGCCACCACGGTGAAGATGAAGTCCGTCGACTGCACCGGGATATAGCCGCGCTGGCCCTCGCCGCCGACGGTCAGCCCGCGGCCGAGCCACCCTCCCGAGCCGACCGCGTTCAGCGCCTGGACGAGCTGGAAGCAGGCTCCCTGCGGGTCGGCTGACGGATCGAGGAAGCAGAAGAGACGCTGACGCTGGTACTCCTGGAGGGTGCCGATGGCGATCGGCGCCACTCCGACGATTGCGGCAGCCATGAGGCCCATCCACCCCAGGCTCGCGCCGCTCATGAAGAGCATTCCCACCAAGATACCGATGAAGACGAGGGCCGTGCCCAGGTCAGGCTGGCGGAACACGAGAAAGGCGGGGATCGCCATCAGGGCACCGGCCACGATAATGGTCGACAAGCGTCCGATCCGTTCTCGCCGACCGGATAGATACGCGCCCAGCACCGCGATCATGAGCACCTTGCTCACCTCGCTGAACTGGAAGTCCAGACCCGCCACGGTGACCGACATCTGGGCCCCGAACAGGTTCGTGCCGATGAGCATGGTCAGGAACAGCAGCGCCAGCACGGCAAGGTAGATTGGTCCTGCCAGCGTCCGCAACCAGCGGTAATCGACGCTGGCGACCGCGAAAAAGGTCGTCAGGCCGATGGACGCCCAGATCAGTGTCTTGACTGTCTGGGACATCCCTGCGGCCGTGGCTGCATCGTTGAAACCGGCCGAGTAGCCCATGACCACGCCGAGTCCGATGAGCAGGATGACGTAGAGGAACAGCTGGAGGTCGAAGTGACGCCAGTCGCGACCGCGAAACGACTCGACGAAGGTTGCGGTCGCAACACCCATCGGTCTAGTTTGCCGTCACAAGGCTGAAGTCGTTCGGATCGAGCCTGAGATCTTCATCCAGGTCGTAGTAGAGCTGGAGGAAGTATTTAACGACCTCGGCCGACACGTTGCCCGGCACGACCGCGGAATAGTTGAAGCTGACGATCGCGAGCTCCGCGTCGGTGGCACCCTCCGCGCTCGGGAGGTACGCCACGAACCACGAGTGGAAGGGCAACGTGCCCTCGTCGGTGAGCTCGCCGAACTCGGCCGTGCCGGTCTTGCCCGACAGGGCGCCGGGCAGATCGAGATCGCTGATGTTGTAGGCATGGCCGGAGGTGATCACCTCCCGAGCACCGATGCGCATCGTCTGAAGCGTGGCGTCATCGGCAGCGATCTCGTGCAGCACTTCGGGCTCGAACGTCTCGATGAGCTCGCCGCTCGAGTCCGTTTCGCCGCGCACGATCATCGGCCTCATGAGCGAGCCTCCATTGGCGATGCCCGCGTACGCGTTGAGCATCTGGAGCGGCGTGACAGCGATGACGTTCTGGCCGATGCCCGCCTGCGCCAGTTCGCCGGTGAAGACCCCCGACCGGCCCTGCTGTCGTGCCCATTCGGTGCTGGCGATGATGCCCTCCTCCTCGGAGGGGAGCCGCACGCCCGAGAGCCGTCCGAAACCGAGCTCGCGCGCCCAGTCGGCGAGCGGGTCGATCCCCGTCTCGACAGCCATCTGGTAGAAGTAGGTGTCCGAGCTCTTGGCAAAGGCGTCGACCATGTCGAGCGGACCGAACCCCTTGCGGTTCCAGTCATAGAGGCACTCGCCGTCGGGGGCGCCGGGGATCTGGTAGCAGCCGAAGGTCGGCCATTCTCGGTCGGCGGTCGTCACGCCCTCCTCCATGGCCGCGATTCCCGTGACGAGCTTGTAGGTCGATCCCGGCGGGTAGATGTCGCTGATGGCGTGGTTGCGGAGGGGTCGATTCTCATCGGCCAGGTAGACATTGAAGTCCTCCGTGCTGATCCCCGCGGCGAACTTGTTGTTGTCGTACGCCGGCAGGGAAACCATCGCGAGGATCTCGCCGGTCTGCGGGTTCATGACCACCGTCACGCCCTGGCTGACATCGGCGACATCCATCCCCCAGGTCAGCGCCTGCGTCGCAAGCCGCTGGACGTCCGCATCGATCGTCAACATCAGGTTGGTCCCGGGGGTCGGCTCGCGCGTCGTCTCGATGACCCTGAGCTGGCGTCCCGACGCATCGCGCTCGACGAGCTGCGAACCATACGTGCCGCGCAGCGCCTCCTCGAAGGAAGCCTCGATTCCCGCTTTGCCGATCACGTCGTCGCGAAGGTAGCCGTCGCCCTCACGGGCATCCAGCTCATCCGCGTTCACCGGCCCGGTGTAGCCCATCACATGCGAGAGGAGCGTTCCACCGGCCGTGCCCGTCTCGTCGAGGTACCGGCGGATGGGCTCAACGGTGATCACAACGCCCGGCAGTGTGCCGGCCTCTTCGCCGATGAGGAGAGCGGCCTCGCGGCTCACGCCACGCTCGATCGGCACGAGGTCGTACGGCGAGCCGCGGAACGCATCGAGCCGGGCGTGCAGGGTGGCTCGATCCGCGCCGGCAAGCTCGGCGACGCGTGCGAGGACCCGGAGGCGATCGGCCTCGGGAAGATCGGCTGGCCGGACCTTCACCGTCCACGACGGAACGCTCACCGCGACCGACCGTCCGGCGCGGTCGAAGATCAGGCCGCGGGCGGCCGGAATGGGGACCTGGACCGTGCGATCGGCGGCGGCCCTGCCGGCGTAGACGTCGCCACTGATGACCTGGAGCTGGAAGAGGCGCCCTCCAAGCATCAGCAGCAGAAGCGCCGTAGCCACCGAGAATGCGATGAATCGGGCGCGCGACCGGTGCAGATCGAGGAGGCCATCGTTCAGGTCCGCCATGAGCTCACCATGCCATCGCTTCGTTCGACGCATAGCGCCGCACGAACCAGCGCGCTGGATACAGCAGGAGCGCCACGATGGCACCGTTGAGGACCGCGGCCGCGAGGAGGATGCTCAACGGCGGCAATGCCGCTACCGCGTCGGTCACGAGTTGGGAGATGAACAGGGATCCGACGTCGGCGAGGATCGAGGCTCCCATGGCCGCGATGACCGGGTAGATCCAGACCAGGCCGCCGAAAATCTGCGCGCCCCCGGCAACCGTTGCCGCCACGATGAGCAGCACGATCGGCACCGAGCCGAGTGGCTCACCGACCAGCAGATTGGCGATCAGCCCGGCGACAAATGCCCAGACAATGCCCGGCAGAAATCCCGACAGGCAGGTGACGATGACGACCGCCACGAGCACAAGGTTGGGTTTCACCCCACCGACGACGATCACGGGGGCGAGCCCGGCGTGGACGATGCCGATGACGACGGCGAAGAGCGGGCTCAGGTAGCTGATCAGGAAGTCCCCGTGGGTAGCGCGGTGGAAGCAGGCGTTGCCAGTATACGGGGCCCGCTCAGCGCAACCCGAGTCCCGAAATTACCCCGTTCCACGTGAAACATCGGGACACGCTTCGTTCCCTGTACCGCGGACTGGGATGGCTGAAACTGTTAGAATTCATGCACATCTGAACTCGCAGCGGAGCACGCGTGGTCCGGGTCATCGCATGCACAAACCAGAAGGGCGGCGTCGGGAAGACGACAACGGTCATCAATCTGGCGGCCTTCCTCGCACTCTCGGGCACGCGAACGCTTGTCATCGACCTTGATCCGCAGGGAAACGCAACCAGCGGCCTGGGAATTGACCGTAGAAACGTCGATCACTCGACATATGACGCTCTCGTTGACCGCTTCCCAATCTCAAACCTGGTCATGAGCACTTCGGTGGAGGGGCTGGACCTCGTCCCCTCGTCTCCATCGCTTTCCGGGGCGGAGGTTGAGCTCGTGGGGGTCCCCGCTCGCGAACGCCGATTGTCAGCCAGCCTGGCCGACCTGGATGATGCCTACGAACGCGTGCTGATCGACTGCCCGCCGTCACTCGGGTTGCTCACGCTCAATGCGCTCACCGCGGCGGATGGTGTTCTGATCCCGATTCAAACCGAGTATTACGCCCTGGAGGGCCTCAGCCAACTGGTGAATACGATTCGAAGGGTCCGCGAGGACCTGAACCCGCGCCTGGAGATCGACGGTGTGCTGCTGACAATGTACGACGCGCGTACCCGGTTGTCGGCACAGGTTGCGTCAGAGGTGCGCCGCCACATGAATGGCACCGTCTACCGGACCGTGGTTCCGCGCAGCGTCCGACTGTCGGAGGCACCGAGTCACGGGCTGCCGATCGCCCTGTACGATCCGGCCTCACGCGGCGCCGATGCGTACCGTGAGCTGGCCGGCGAGGTGGTCGCTCGTGGCTAGCAGCCTGTCGCCAGGGTCACGGGCATTCGGCCTCGGGCGAGGCCTCGACGCGCTGATTCCGGGACGCGACGATGATCGCGGCGTTCTCGAGATCTCGCTGCAACGGATCACGGCCAACCCCGATCAGCCCCGTGCCACGTTCGATGATGCGCAGCTTCGGGAGTTGGCCGCCTCGATCGCCGTCCACGGAGTGCTGCAACCGGTCATCGTCCGCGAGGTCGCTGACGGCAGCTACCAGCTGATCGCCGGAGAACGCCGCGCTCGAGCTGCGCGGCTGGCCGGTCTCGAGACGCTTCCCGCCATCGTGCACGCCGTCGATGGGGCGGAGACTTCGCTCGAGCTGGCACTCATCGAGAACCTCCAGCGCGAGGATCTGAACGCCATCGAAACGGCGCTTGCCTATCGCGAGCTGATTGACCGGTTCGGCCTGACCCATGAAGCAGTGGCTCGACAGGTGGGCAAGAGCCGCGTGGCCATCAGCAATGCCCTGCGCCTCTTGGAGCTCGCGCCGGAGACGCGCGCGGCGATCATGGATGGTCGCCTCAGCGAGGGCCACGGCCGCGCGCTGGCCGCGATCACGGTCCCCGAGCTTCAGCGCGCCATCCTGGCGGTGGTGCTCGAGCGACAGTTATCGGTTCGTCAGACCGAAGAGCTCGTCCGGCGCAAGCGGGAGGAATTTCCGGCTCGGCGAGCTGGCACGCTCAATCACGATCTCCAGGACCTGGAGGCGCAGCTGCGCGGCCTGCTGGCTACCAAGGTGGGTATCGTGCGCACGCGGCGCGGCGGCCGCCTGGTGATCGACTTCTATTCGGACGAGGAGCTTGACCGGCTCTATTCGATCATCACCCGCGGCGCCAGCGGCGAGCTTGCCGGCGCCGGGCCACCGGTCTCGACAGACCACGAGGATTTGCCGTCCATATGACCGTCGAACGAGCACCGAAGACGCGCAGCACGAAGGCGACGTCGAGCTACACCGCCAAGGATATCGAGGTTCTCGAGGGCCTCCAGGCCGTCCGGCTGCGCCCCGGCATGTATATCGGCTCGACCGATGCACGAGGCCTTCACCACCTCGTCTGGGAGATCGTCGACAACAGTATCGACGAGGCGATGGCCAACCAGGCCACCCGCATCGACGTGTCGATTCACGTGGACGGCAAGCTGGAGGTTGTCGACGACGGCCGCGGCATCCCCGTCGACCGTCACCGAACGGGGAAGAGTGCCCTCGAGGTGATCATGACCGAGCTGCACGCCGGCGGGAAGTTCGGCGGCAGCGGCTACAAGGTGTCCGGCGGACTCCATGGCGTAGGCGCCAGCGTCGTGAACGCTCTGAGCTCCGAGATGCGAGTCGAGGTACTGCGGGACGGCAAGCTCCACGTCCAGGAGTTCGTCCGTGGTGCCCCGCAGGGTCCGGTGAAACAGGCGGGCGGCCTGGCCGAAGCGAATCGTGGACTGGACCCGGCGTGGAAGCGAACCCACGGCACCCGGACCTTCTTCCAACCGGATCCGGAGATCTTCGAGACCCTCGATTTCAACTGGGAGACGATCTCGACGCGGCTGCGCGAATCGGCGTATCTCAACAAGCGCCTCTGGATTCGCCTGCGCGACGAGCGCGCCGACGCGGAGAAGAACTTCTTCTTCCAGGGAGGCGTGACGAGCTTCGTCCGCCATCTGAACCGACGCCGCGACGTGCTGAACAATCGACCGATCTACGTCGAGCGCCTGGTCGGTTCGACGAGCGTCGAGGTCGCGCTGCAGTACAACGATGGCTTCACGGAGAACGTGATCGCCTTCGCGAACAACATCAACACCGTCGACGGTGGCACGCACGTCGCGGGGTTCCGAGCCGCATTGACGAGCTCGCTCAATACGTGGGCTCGCAAGTCGAGCACGCTCAGCGAGAAGGAAGCGAACCTTTCCGGCGACGACGTGCGGGAGGGCCTTACCGCGGTGATCAGCGTGAAGCTGACCGATCCGCAGTTCGAGGGCCAGACCAAGGGCAAACTGGGCAACGCCGACATGAAGGGCATCGTCCAGAACGTGGTCACCGAAGGCATCGTGCAGCACCTCGAGGAGAATCCTGCCGACGGCCGCCGCATGATCGAGAAGTGCCTCACGGCTGCCAGGGCCCGCGAGGCCGCTCGCAAGGCGCGCGACCTGGTCATCCGCAAGGGCGCGCTGGAGGGGATGGCACTCCCCGGCAAGCTGGCCGACTGCCAGGAACGAGATCCCGCACGCTCGGAGCTGTACATCGTGGAGGGTGATTCGGCAGGAGGCTCCGCCAAGCAGGGCCGGGATCGGCGATTCCAGGCGATCCTGCCGATGTTCGGCAAGATGCTCAATGTCGAAAAAGCGCGCCTTGACCGCGTGCTGAGCTCGGACAAGATCCGGCCGCTGGTCATTGCGCTCGGCGCCGGGATCGGCGAGACATTCGACATCGCGAAGCTGCGCTACCACCGAATCTGCCTCCTCAGCGACGCCGACGTCGACGGTGCGCACATCAGCACGCTGCTGCTCACCTTCTTCTACCGCCACATGCCGCAGATCATCGACAACGGCTACCTCTACATCTGCCAACCGCCGCTCTATCGCGTCAGCACCGGCAAGGTGACCCGCTATGCGACCAGCGAGAAGGAGCGCGAGGATTCGATCAAGATCCTGAGCCGCGATGGGAAGACAAAGAACGTGACCGTTCAGCGCTTCAAGGGACTCGGCGAGATGAACGCCGATCAGCTCTGGGACACGACCATGAATCCGGAAACCCGCACGCTGCTGCGGGTCGAGGTTGGTACCGCCGAAGCCGCGGACGAGATGTTCAGTACCCTCATGGGCGAGCATGTCGAGCCGCGGCGCGACTTCATCCGTGGCGAGGCGCGCAAGGTACGCAACCTCGACATCTGACCTTCGACACTGAAAGGCAACTCAACCGATGCCATCACGACACGTGGCCGACCTGCGACAGGTGGCCAGCAAGACCGGACGCACGATCGACGAGTGGTGCGAGCTCCTGGAAGCGAACGGGGTGGGCGACCGCCGTGAAGCGGTCAACATGCTGCGCGACTCCTACGCGGTCAGCCATGCATTCGCCCTCGCCATCGCCGACAAATGCCTTCGGAGCTCGGGAGACGATGAGTGGGGTGCCGCCGATTACGTCGCCGAGGAAGGGGAGGACCGCTGGTAGTCATGCAGAACGAGGTCGGAGCGCTCGGCGACAGCCGATCGATCGTTGCGGATGACGGTCGTCGCTACGCGTTCGCCGACCATAACTGCTTCGCGTGCGGCGCGGACAATCCGATCGGCATGCGACTCCACATCGAGATCGGCGAGGGAACCGCGCAGGCCAAGTGGACGGCCGGTCATGACTACGTCGGTTGGAGCGATAAGCTCCATGGCGGGATCATCGCCACGCTGCTGGACGAGGTCATGGCCTGGGCACCGTCCAGCTACGACTCATGGGCGGTGACCGCCGAGATGTCGATCCGCTATCGGTCTCCGGCAACGCCGGGCGAGCAGCTCACGGCGACCGGACGCGTGGCGGAACGACGTCGCCGCATCTTCGAGGTGGTTGGCGAGGTGCGGGGCGCAGACGAACGATTGATCGCCGAGGGTCGCGGACGCTACCTGGGCGCCTCCCCGACCGCGAAGGCGGAGCTCAAGGACCGATACGGCCTGACGCCCGGGACAGCGGGTGAGTGATTTGGGCGACAAACGCGACATTGCCGTGCGGCGAACCCATGTATGTGCGTATCCCTTTCGCGCCGTGAGGGCCGTCTAGATGGATTCAGACAGGGTCGGCAACGTTCGGGTCGTAGCGATCGAAGACGAGATGCGGACGGCCTATATCGATTACGCGATGAGCGTGATCGTCGCCCGGGCGCTGCCTGACGTGCGCGACGGCCTGAAGCCGGTCCATCGGCGAATTCTGTACACCATGCAGGAGATGGGCCTGCGCTCAACAGCCGCCTATCGGAAATGCGCCGGCGTGGTCGGCGAGACGATGGCCAAGTACCACCCCCACGGCGACCTGGCGCTGTACGAGACGCTCGTGCGTATGGCGCAGGACTTCAGCCTCCGATATCCACTTGTGGATGGCCAGGGCAACTTCGGCTCCGTGGATGGTGATCCACCAGCGGCCATGCGCTACACCGAGGCGCGCATGGCCTCGATCACCGATGAGATGCTGGCCGACATCGACAAGGAGACCGTCGATTTCGTCGACAACTATGACGGCCGCCTGCGTCAACCGACCGTGCTTCCCTCGAAGCTGCCGAACCTGCTCGTCAACGGCTCGTCCGGGATCGCCGTCGGGATGGCCACGAACATCCCGCCACACCATCTCAACGAGATATGCGACGCAATTCGCGCACTGATCGACAACCCCGAGATGAGCGTCGACGATCTATGCGAGATCGTCACGGGGCCTGACTTTCCAACGGGTGGCACGATCTTCAGGTACGAGGAGCAACGCAACCCGCTGAGCGGGGAAAAGGAGCGGATCGACGCGATTCGGCACCTGTATGCCACCGGCCGCGGTCGAATCATCGTGCGCGGGCAGGTGGCCTTCGAGGAGGCGCGGGGCGGAATGGCCGTGGTGATCACCGAGCTGCCGTACCAGGTCAATAAGACCACGCTGATCGAGAAGATGGCCGACCTGGTTGCATCCAAGAAGATCACCGACGTGCGCGACATTCGCGACGAAAGCGACAGAGACGGCATGCGGATCGTCGTCGAGGTCAAGCGCGACGGGTCTCCGCACACGATCATGCAGCAGCTCTTCAAGCACACCCCGCTACAGACCAGCTTCAGCGCCAACATGCTTGCCCTGGTCGACGGGCAGCCCCAGACGCTCGGTCTCAAGAAGATGCTCGAGCACTACATCACCTACCGGCGAGACATCGTGCGCCGCCGTACCGAATTCGACCTTGCGCGCGCTCAGGAACGAGCGCACATCCTCGAGGGCCTCAAGGTTGCCCTCGACAATCTCGATGAGGTGATCGCGACCATTCGCGCGGCCGCCGACGTGGACGCCGCTCGCACGGCGTTGATGTCGCGCTTCGGGCTGACCGACGTGCAGGCCAACGCCATCCTGGAGATGCAGCTCCGCCGCCTGGCCGCGCTGGAGCGCAAGAAGATCGAGGATGAGTACCGGGCCATCATCCAGCTCATCAGCGAGCTCGAGGACCTGCTGGCAAATCCCCGAAAGATCCTGACCGTCATCAAGGACGAGCTGACGGGGCTCGTCAAGAAATACGGCGACGAGCGCAAGACGCGCATCCAGGCCGATGCGAACCGCGAGCTGACAGCCGAGGACCTGGTCCTGGCAGAGGATGTCGTCGTCACCCTCAGCCAGCGCGGGTACATCAAGCGCCAACCGATCGGCACGTTCCGCTCCCAGCGACGGGGCGGGCGGGGCAAGCTCGCCATGCTGACCCGCGAAGAGGACGCCGTGCGCCACCTGGTGGTGGCAAACACGCACGACAACATCCTGTTCTTCACCAACCGTGGTCGCGTCTTCATCACGAAGGTGCACACGCTGCCCGATGCGTCCAGACAGGCGAAGGGCCTACCGATCATCAACCTGCCCGGTGTGCAGGTCGAGCAGCGCGAGTACGTCAGCGCGATCATCAGCCTGCCGCAGTTCGAGCCCGGTCACTACCTGGTCATGGCCACCCGCAAGGGGATGATCAAGAAGACCTCGCTGGAGGACTACGCCAAGATCCGGGCCAACGGCCTGATCGCCATCAACCTCATCGACGGCGACGAGCTCCAATGGGTCGGCCTTTCGGACGGGCAGAACGACATCATCGTGGCCACGAGAAAGGGGCAGGCGGCGCGCTTCCGCGAAACCGAGGTGCGTCCGCTGGGCCGAGGGACGCAGGGCGTGACCGCGGTACGCCTCAGAGGGGACGACGAAGTCATCGGCATGGAGGTCATCGAGCACCTCGAGCAGCAGCTACTCGTGGTCACCGAGCAGGGGTACGGCAAGCGGACAGATATTGCCGATTTCCCCATCAAGCACCGCGCCACCGGCGGCGTGATCGCCAACTCGCTCAACGCCGATACCGGCGCGGTCTCTGCCATCCGGCTTGTGGGACGCGAGGACGAGGAGCTGATGCTCATCACCGAGCTCGGGAACATCATGCGCACGCAGGTGGGCGGCATCAACCGCTACCGTCGTGTCTCACGCGGCGTGACGGTGATGAAGCCCAACCCCGGCGATCGCATCGTTTCGATGACCGTATTCGTCGACAATCGCCCGCTTGAGGAGCTTCCCGAAGCCGAGTAGGCTCCTGCAACTCACAGCACTCCCGGCCGCGGTAGAAAGGCCGCCACTATCCCTCCGCCGGTGCGCACGTCAGGGGTCGATAAAGCTCCAGCGGGTCGGGGAGCCGATGAAATCGGACTCGATCAGGCCGAAGGCCGTGACAGGCACGACCCGGACCGTTGCGTTCACCGCAGGATCCTGGAAGGCCAGGTCCAGGGACGCATGGTACTTTCCGTTGTACGCCGCCAGAAAGCCCTCGATGAGAAGGGCATCGGTGACGATCTCCGCAGATCCCTCCACGATCACCGGCTCGCCCGGATTGCTGGTCGTTACGACGCAGCGCGGATCCGTGAGCATGTTGCTGACATGGCGCGAGCGCAGGCCACTGCTGAACCAGACGACATCGGCAAACCAAACGCCCCAGATCGGGATGGCGTGCGGACGACCATCCGGCCGAACCGTCGAGAGCCAGTACGCATGCGAGGCGATCAGCCGTTCCTCTGCCCACGACCATGGCAACAGGCCGGAACCTTCCTGCGGACCGAGGATTCCATAGCCGGGCATCTGCGGGCGGCTGGCACTGGGCGGTTGATGCATCGGCCTCACGGTACCGCAGACGATGACGATGGCGCCGACCGGCTAGAATCGGTGACCCTGACCCGCCCCGCGGAGATCGACGTGTACGCCGACGAGTTCAGTATCTACGCCGGCAACGCCAATAAGCCGCTCGCCGAGCGCATCACCCGATACCTCAAGACACAGCTCGGTGAGGTCGAGGTGTTCCAGTTCGCGAACGAGAACATCTTCGTCCGCGTGATGGAGAACGTCCGTGAGCAGGATGTCTTCCTGGTGCAGCCCACCAGCCGCCCGGTGAACCAGTCGATCATGGAGCTGCTGATCATGATCGACGCCTTCAAGCGGGCGTCGGCCGGACGCATCACGGCGGTCATCCCGCACTACAGCTACGGCCGATCGGACAAGAAGGACCAGCCGCGCGTACCGATCACGGCGCGGCTGATCGCGGACATGCTCACGGTCGCCGGCGCTGATCGGGTCCTCACCATGGACCTGCACCAGGGCCAGATCCAGGGCTTCTTCAGCATCCCGGTCGACGAGCTCACCGCCGTCAACCTGATCTGCGCGCACATCAAGGCCAAACAGCTCGACGACATCGTCGTCGTGTCGGAACTCGGGTTCGCCAAGAAGGCTCGCAACTTTGCCGAGCTCCTCTCGGCGCCGCTGGCGATCGTGGAGAAGCGTCGTCTCGGCAACGAGGACCGCACCGAGGTGATGAACATCATCGGCGAGGTGGGTGGCAAGACGGCGATCCTCATCGACGACGAGATCGACACCGCCGGCTCGCTGATCGAGGCGGTCGGCGCGCTCCAGGCGGCTGGCGCCGAGACCATCTACAGCTGCGCCACCCACGGCGTCTTTTCCGGCTCGGCACTCGAGCGGATCGCGGAGTCCGCGCTGACCGAGGTCATCGTCACCGACACGATCCCGTTGCCGCCCGGCGCGGACGACCCACGCATTACCGTGCTCAGCGTCGCGCCGCTGTTCGGCGAGGCGATCAAGCGCATCCATCGCGGCGAGAGCGTCGGCGCGCTCTTCAGCTCGGAGGTCCGGCTGGTCGAGGAGATGACGTTCTGGGACGAGGCCGCCGACGACGAACCGATGCCGCAGCCCATTCGCGTGAGCGCGGGCACATGAGGACTGACCCCATCAAGCTCGGCGTTCTGCTCTGGAGCCAGGGCACCGACTGGGCATCCTTCGAGCGGACTGCCGAGCGCGTCGACGCGCTCGGCTACGACTCGCTCTGGACCTGGGACCACGTCTACGCCATCTTCGGCGACCCCTACCAGCCGATTTTCGAGGGCTGGATGTCGTTGGCGGCCTGGGCCAAGGTCACGAAGCACGTGCAGCTCGGGCTGCTGGTCGGCGCCAACACCTTCCGCAGTCCCGGATTGGTTGCCAAACTGGCGGCGACGCTCGACCACCTGAGCGACGGACGAGCGGCGCTCGGGATCGGCGGCGCCTGGTTTGAGCTGGAGCATACGGCGCACGGTTTCGAATTCGGCAGCAGCGTCGGGAGGCGGCTGGACTGGCTCGACGAGTCCGTTGGCGCCATGCGCGCACTCCTCGACGGTGGAGTGGTGACGTCGTCACCCGACGGGCACTATCGGTTCGATGCGCTCCGTCATCAGCCGCTGCCGATCCAGCGGCACCTGCCGATCATGATCGGCGGATCCGGCGAGCGCAAGACGCTGCGCACGGTTGCGAAATATGCCGATCAATGGAACGCCATGGGCAGCATCGAGAAGCTCCGTCACAAGGACGGCGTCCTGCGAGCGCATTGCGAGGCCGTCGGACGCGACCCGGCTGAGATCGAGCGCACGGTAGGCTGCAAGCCGATCATCCGGGACACGGAGGCTGGAGCACGGCGAATCTGGGCAGCCCAGATGGAGCAAAACCGGACGCCGATGAGCGACGTTGCCAACGACGACACCTTCTGGGTCGGCACGGCGGAGCAGCTCGCGGAGCGGATGATCGCCTGTCGCGAGATCGGCTTCTCGACCTTCCTGGCCGAGATGGCGGCACCGTACGACGACGAGACCCTCGAGCGCTGGATCGGCGAGGTCAAGCCGATGGTCGAGGCCGGCTGACTCTCGGAAGGACCACGGGCGCCAATGAATGAGGCAGTGTGGCGCGCTGGCGGGACTACACGCGCCGGCCGGTCTCACGTATCGGGCTCTATGGCGCAGTTGAGGCGGTCTGCGTGCGTACGCGCCCGACCTATGGGCGGCGGGCGGCGGGCGGCGGTCATCCCGGTAGCCGGGGTCTGGAACCAATTTGTTCTGGAAGGCGCGGAGGCAGCCGTCAACGATCGGGCTATACTCGCCGCCCCATGTTCAAGTTCCTGTCCCGCCTGGGGGACTCCAACGAGCGCGAGGTCCGCGCCCTCCAGCCGCTTGTCGACCGTATCAACGCGCTCGAGCCTGAGATCCAGGCTCTCAGCGACGCGGAGCTCGCCGGCAAGACCGATCAGCTTCGCGAACGCCTGCGCGAGCGGGTCGGCCAGATTCTCACGCCCATCGAGCTGCGTGAGACAGATCCGGACGAGGACGCGGCCGAATCGGCCCTGGCCGGTGCCGACGCGGCGCGCCTGGCCGATGAGCTGAAGCGGCAGCGCAACGCCGAGCTGGCCCAGATCAACGAGGCGCTCGATGAGCTGCTGCCGGAGGCATTCGCATCCGTCCGCGAGGCGATGGTGCGGGCGCTCGGCAAGCGCCATTTCGACGTCCAGCTGATGGGCGGCGTGGTGCTTCACCGCGGCTCGATCGCAGAGATGCGCACCGGCGAAGGCAAGACCTTCGTTGCGCCGCTGGCTGCCTTCCTCAACGCGCTTGTCGGCCGTGGCGTGCACGTGGTGGATCCCAACGACTACCTCGCCAAGCGCGACGCGCAGTGGATCGGCGCCGTCTTCCATCGGCTCGGAATGGGTGTGGGCAGCGTCCAGCACCAGGGCGCATTCGTATTCGACCCCGACTACCCGGCCACCGACGAGCGGCTCCAGGATCTACGTCCGGTCACCCGCCAGGAGGCCTACGCGGCCGACGTCACCTACGGCACCAACAACGAGTTCGGCTTCGACATGCTGCGCGACAACCTCGCCGTTGAGCTTGGCGCGCGGGTGCAGCGTGCTCATTTCTTTGCGATCGTCGACGAGGTCGACAGCATCCTGATCGACGAGGCTCGGACGCCGCTCATCATCAGCGGCAACGCTGAAGAGTCGGCCGACAAGTACCTCCAGTTCTCGAAGCTCGTGCCACGCCTGGCCGCGGAGGAGGACTACGTCGTCGACGAGAAGTTCAAGCAGGTGGCGATCAGCGAGACCGGAACCGACAAGATGGAGAAGTGGCTCGGCGTCGAGAACATGTTCGCAGACGACTTCAGCCTAGCCCGCCATCTCGAGCAGGCACTCAAGGCGCAGGTCCTTTACCAGCGCGACCGCGACTACGTCGTCAAGGACGGCGAGGTGATCATCGTCGACGAGTTCACCGGGCGCCTGATGCCGGGCCGACGCTGGTCGGAGGGACTCCACCAGGCCGTCGAGGCCAAGGAGGGCGTCGCCGTTCGGAACGAGCAGCGGACGCTCGCGACGGTCACCTTCCAGAACTACTTCCGCATGTACGACAAGCTGTCCGGCATGACCGGCACCGCCGAGACCGAGGCGGAGGAATTCAGCAAGATCTACAACCTCGAGGTGGTCGTCGTCCCGACCAACCGCGACATGATACGAGCCGATTACGCGGATCTCATCTACGCCAAGCAGGGCGGCAAGTGGAATGCGGTGATCGATGAGATCGCCGAGGAACATGAGAAGGGGCGTCCGGTCCTGGTCGGCACGATCAGCGTCGAGGTCAGTGAGATGCTCGGCGAACTGCTCAAGCGGCGCGGGATCAAGCACAACGTCCTTAATGCCAAGCTGCACGAGCGCGAGGCGGAGGTCGTGGCCCAGGCGGGTCGCACCGGGGCCGTCACCATCGCCACGAACATGGCGGGCCGCGGGACGGACATCCTGCTCGGCGGAAACTCCGACGTGCTCGCGGCGGAACTCCTCCACAAGCGCGGAACGAACGTCCTGGAAGCGACGCCGGAGCAATTCGCCGATGCGCTGGCCGAGGCCGAGCGCGCCTGCGCCATCGACAAGGCGCGCGTGATCGAAGCCGGTGGCCTCCACATCGTGGGTACCGAGCGGCACGACGCGCGGCGGATCGACAACCAGCTCCGCGGTCGAGCTGGTCGACAGGGCGATCCCGGTTCGTCCCGCTTCTACCTGTCACTCGAAGACGACCTCATGCGCCGCTTCGCCAACGATCGGGTGCAGGCCATCATGCGCACTCTCGGCTTCACCGATGACACTGCGCTCGAGTCCAAGATGGTCAGCAAGACCATCGAGAACGCGCAGACACGCGTCGAGGGCTACAACTTCGACACCCGCAAGCACGTCGTCGAGTACGACGACGTGATCAACCGCCAGCGCGAGACGATCTACCGCGAGCGCGACCGCATCCTTCGATCACCGAACCTGGGGCCGCAGGTGGGGGCGATGCTCGATGACGAGGTCGCCTCGCTGGTCGGCACGCACACCGCCGCCGAATACGCGGCCGAGTGGAACCGGGACGGGCTGAAGACGCAACTCGTGACCATGGTCCCCTCACTGACCGATGCGGACCTCGGCCTGATCGACGACGCGCGCGAGCCCGGCGCCCTGGCCGACTCGATCACTGAACGCGTGCGCGAGCGCTACGAACAGAAGCGTACCGAGATCGGCGAGACGAGCATCGGCGTGCTCGAGCGTTTGGTCCTGCTGCGCGTCATCGACTCGCTATGGGTCGAGCACCTGACCGCCGTGGACGACATGCGCCGTGGAATCGGCCTGCGAGCCTACTCGCAGCGTGACCCGCTCAACGAGTTCAAGATCGAGGCATACCGCATGTTCGACGAGCTCAAATCGACGATCCGGCACGACGTGACCCACACGATCTTCCGCGTCACCGTCCAGGCGCAGCACACGCACCAGCGTCCCGTGGCCCGCAATGTGGTCGAGGGGCGTGCCGCGGTTGGTGGGACCGTATCGGCCGCGGGTGCTGCGACCGCCACCGCAGTCGCCGGCGATGGAAACGGATCGACCCCGGCGCGATCAGGGCCGAAGATCGGTCGCAACGATCCCTGTTACTGCGGCTCCGGCAAGAAGTTCAAGAAGTGCCACGGGACGTAGCAGTCACCAGCTGACGCTGTTCGTGGGGAGGCTAGGCTCCTGAACGGCATGACCTGAGGAAGGCTTGGGGTGACATGATCTTGATACATCGAGCCGGCTACGCATCGAGGTCTTCGTTCTCCTTTCCGTAGCGGTGCTGGCGGCGGCGCCAGAGGCGGATCGGGAAGAGAATGACGCACGCGATCGCGATCACTCCGACGATGACAAGGAAGGGGTCGGGCATGGCGCAATGATGCCCGATCCGCGCGGGGTTGCGATATCTGACTGACCCGCTAGGATGGGCAGAACGATCATCGCGAGGTCAAATCCAGGCCCCCTCGCGATCCCGTTCGGTGGAGGGATTCGTGAAGCAATTGACCGCACCACCTAGAGCCGCGGTAGCGCTCCCCGTCAGCACGGCGGCTCATCTCCCACCGGTCACCCGCTTCAGAGACCCAGACCTTCCCTACGAAGACCTCATCATGTGTGAGCGCGACTGCATGCGCTGCACCTATGCCGCGACGCTCGACTGCGATGGCAACTGCGGCGTCTGCCCGCGCCAGGGCTATTGCCCGTGCGTCAACCCGGCGAAGGTGCGCGCCAAGGGAAACCGGCTGGCGGACCTGGGCGAGCTTCCGATGGTGGCGTCCATTGGACGCAATTAGGGACGAGGCGCACCGCCTGGCGCGTCTCGTGGCCGAAACCTCGGTGCGTCTTTGACCACGCCAACAACGAGGCCGAGCTCGCCGAACTGACCGAACGCTCGGCGGATCCCACCCTGTGGGACGATCCTGTCCAGGCACAGACGGTCATGCGTCGCGCGGAAGAGCTGCGATCGGAGATCGAAACCTGGCGGTCGATCGGCGACCGCGCATCCGGCCTGGCGGAGATGGCGGAGATGGCGGCGGCCGACCCCGCTGCGGCCGCGGGCCTGCAACCCGATCTCGAACGTGACCTTGCCACGCTCCAGGCCGACTGGAACCGGATCGAGCAGCAGCTCCTGCTGAGCGAGCCGTTCGACGAACGCGGCGCCATCGTGTCGATCCATGCCGGAGCCGGTGGAACGGAGAGCCAGGACTGGGCCGAGATGCTCCTGCGCATGTACCTGCGCTGGGCGGAGCGCCATCGGTTCAAGACCGAGATCCTCGAAGCGACCGAGGGCGAGGGCGTCGGCCTGAAGAGCGTGAGCTTCAGCATCGATGGCCGCTGGGTCTACGGCCGGCTGCGCAGCGAGCGCGGGGTGCACCGGCTCGTGCGGATCAGTCCGTTCGACTCGCAGAAGCGCCGCCACACGACCTTCGCGCTCGTCGAGGTCATGCCCGAAGTCCCCGAGGACGCGGCACTCGAAATCGACGACAAGGATCTGCGCGTGGACACGTACCGCGCCAGCGGGGCAGGCGGCCAGCACGTCAACAAGACCGATAGCGCCGTGCGACTGACGCACCTGCCGACCGGCATCGTCGTCGCAGTCCAGAGCGAGCGGAGTCAGCACCAGAACCGCGACCGCGCCATGTCGGTGCTGCGTGCCAGGCTCATCGAGCGCCAGGAGGAGGAGCGGGAAGCCGAGATGGCTCACCTGCGCGGTGAGCATGTCGAGGCTGGCTGGGGCAACCAGATCCGCAGCTACGTGCTCCAGCCCTACACGATGGTCAAGGACCTGCGCACGGGGGTGGAAACCTCGAACCCCACGGCCGTGCTGGATGGCGACCTCGAGACCTTTATCGAGGGCTACCTGCGTTCACGGGTTGGGGAGGGCGACTCGTCGTCTACCGCCTAGCGGGGCGCCGAGGGTCATTGGGGAACTGGATCGTCGTCATGGGCGATGTGGGCCAGGGCAGGCTAGCACGCACGATCGCGCTGCCAGATGACGTCCGCGACGGAGGCCGCTCGCAACGGACCGGCGATCATTGGTTACCATCGGTGCTGCACCAATGACATCCCTCTTGCGCCGACGCACCCGATCCGAGCCGGCCGACGCACCGGTCATCCGCATGGTCGATGTCGGCATGACCTACCCAAACGGCAAGGTCGCGTTGGCCGATGTCAACGTGCAGATCGCCAGCGGCGACTTCGTGTTCCTGGTGGGCCCGTCCGGCGCGGGCAAGAGCACGTTCATCCGCCTCCTCATCCGCGAGGGCGTTCCGACGGCCGGCCACGTCCGCGTCGCGGGCCACGACCTGCTTCGCATGCGCCGGGGCCAGGTGCCAGGTCTGCGGAGGCGCATCGGGATCGTGTTCCAGGACTTCCGCCTGTTGCCGAGCAAGACGGTCTGGGAGAACGTGGCCTTCGCGCTCGACGTGACCGGGTCACCGCGGGCCATCGTCCGCCAGCGGGTCCCGCAACTGCTGAACCTGGTTGGCCTTCACGATCATGCGCACCACCTGCCGACGCAGCTGTCGGGTGGCGAGCAGCAACGCACCGCCATCGCCCGCGCGCTGGTTCACGACCCAGCCATCTTGATCGCCGATGAACCGACCGGGAACCTCGACCCGGTCACCAGCTGGGAGATCATCCAGCTCCTGATCCAGATCAACGAGCTCGGCACGACGGTGCTGATGGCCACGCACAACCAGGAGATCGTCAACGCCATGCGTCGTCGGGTTCTCGCACTCGAGGGCGGCCTGCTGGTGCGCGACGAGGCGACGGCAGCCTACGAGCGCGAGTACTGACCGATGCCCTTCCTGCGCTTCATAGGCTTCAGCATCGTCCGCGCCTGGCAGGGGTTCTGGCGCAACGCCATGATGAGCCTGGCCGCGACCGCGACCGTGATCCTCATGCTCGTGCTGCTGTCCGCCCTCTTCATCGTCATCACCGGGCTCAACGCCGGGCTCGAGTTCATCGAGGGCAAGGTCGCAGTCACCGCTCGCCTGGAGGATGGCCTGTCGGATGCCGGGCGGGAACAATTGATCGAGGAGGTGGAGGCCTATCCGGGAGTGGACTCGGTCGAATACGTCTCACCGGCCGTTGCCATGGCCAGGCTGCGGCAGTCGTACATCGAGGTCGGCCGTGAGCTCGATCTCGGCGACCCGGATTCCAAGATCACCTTGTTCGCGAGCCTGGAGATCAGCCTGGCCGATGCGGACGCGTCCGGCGACGTGGCCGCAGCGCTCACCGCACATGACGACGTCGATCGCGTGCTCACCAAGCAGACTGAGTACGACGCGCTGCTTGGCATCATCAACGTCATCCGCACGGTGGGGCTGGTGGGCATCGGCCTCGTCGGCCTGACGGTCCTCTTTATGATCATCAATACCATCCGGATCGCGGTTTACAGTCGAGCCAACGAGATCGAGATCATGCGGCTGGTCGGAGCGTCGGACTCCTTCATTCGCTGGCCGTTCATCCTGGAGGGGGTCCTCTGCGGCCTGGCCGGCGCGATCGTCACCATCGTCCTGGTGGCGGTGGTCTGGGATCCGATCCAGCCGGCGATGGTGACGATCTTCCAGATGCCGACCGCCGTGAGCACGCAGTTCCTGACGACGCTGTCGGTCCTCCTGCTCGCCGTGGGCCTGGGAGTCGGCGCGCTGGGATCGTGGATCAGCGTGCGCTCATACCTCTCGGCTGCGCGCTGACATAACGGAATCGTAACCGGCGCTCTACCACTGCCATGAAGGAGCATCGCTAGACTTCGGTCTCCCATGAATGACCCTACGCAACCATCTCCGGCTTCGCGGGCCGGCAGCGTCCCGTGGATCATCACCCTTGCCCTCGCCGCCGTCGTCGGCACGCTGCTCTTTGTCGGGGGCTACCTCGCAGGCGGCAGCGGCGGTGACACCGGCTGCGCCGCTCCCGATGAGGGCTTCGCAGCATTCTGCGAGGCGTACGACCGACTTCAGGCCGAGTACGTCGACGATCTCGACAGCGACAAGCTGGCCGAGGGCGCCCTCCGAGGCATGTTCCAGTACGGCGTCGAGGACCCCTACTCAGGGTACATGCCGCCTGAGCAGTACTCACGGGCCTTGGGCGATCTGTCCGGCACGTTCAGCGGCATCGGGGCCGAGATGGCCATTCGCAACGTTGAGGATGCCGCGGACCTCGCCGCCTGCACGGAGCTGAGCGAGATCTGTCGCCTGGTGGTCGTCGCCCCGCTGGCCGAATCCCCGGCAGAGATGGCCGGCGTCGAGTCCGGCGATTTCGTCGTGTCGGTCGACGGTGAACCGGTGGCCGGCACCACCATGGAGGTTCAGATCGGCCGCATTCGTGGCGAGTCGGGGACCGAAGTGACCCTCACCCTCCAGCGTGGCGATGCGGATCCATTCGACGTCACCATCACGCGCTCGGAGATCACGCTCCAGGAGGTCGAAGCACGGATGATCGACGACCACATCGGCTACATCGCTCTCAACGGATTCTCGGCACCGGCCGCCGATCAGTTCCAGACCGCCCTGTCCGACCTGCTCGAGGAGGGGGCCGATCAGATCGTCTTCGATCTGCGCGACAATCCCGGCGGATACATCGATGCCGCCCAGAAGATCGCCAGCCAGTTCATCGATGACGGCCTCGTCTTCACCCAGGAATCTGCCGGCGACGACGTGCGCGAATGGCCGTCGACCGGCGAGGGGGTGGCGACCGATCCCGGGCTGCCGGTCGCGGTGCTCATCAACGGCGGCTCGGCATCCGCATCGGAGATCGTGGCCGCGGCACTCCAGGACGCTGGGCGCGCGACGATCATCGGCGAGCCATCATTCGGCAAGAATACGGTCCAGGTCTGGGGTCGCCTCGAGAACGACGCGGGGGTCCGGATCACGATCAGCCGATGGTTCACCCCCGATCACAACAGCGTGGCGCCTGACGGCATTCAGCCCGATATCGACGCGACACGCACCGCCGAAACGCCACCGGAGGAGGACCCTGTGCTCGACGCCGCCCTGTCGTTCCTCGACGGAGAGCCGGTCGCCGGTGAGGAAGCGGCGCTGACTCCCGCCGGCGCCCCCTCGGCCGGAGTGCATCCTGCGGCGGTGGTGGGGATTGTCGGCGCGCGCGCCATCTGCTAGCATCGCGGACAACGAAAGGAGGTGGTGTTGCCAATGGATAGTTCCAAGCACGCCACCACCGAGGCAGTGGCCTAACACGGCTTCGCGTGGTGTAGCGACGGATTGAGCCGGTGGAAACACCGGCTCTTTCCATGCCCCCTGTTTCATGCAGCCGGAGCCAGGATCCATGCCCGACGAGACGATCGCCGTCAATCGACGCGCCCGCCACGACTACGCCATCGAGGACACCCTCGAGGCGGGCATCGTGCTGACCGGCACCGAGATCAAGAGCGTCCGTGCGCACAAGGTGAATATCGCGGAGGCATACGCGCGGGTCGATAAGGGCGAGGCCTGGCTGATCGGCGCGCATATCGCTGAATACGCGCAGGGCAACCGCAACAATCATCCGCCGACCCGCACGCGAAAACTCCTCTTGCACCGCGATCAGATCGCGGAGCTGACCGGTCTGCAGTCGGCGAAGGGCCTGACCATCGTTCCGCTCCGGCTCTACCTGCGCGGAGGACGGGCGAAGCTCGAGATCGGCGTGGCTCGCGGCAAGAAGACGCACGACAAGCGCCGCTCGATCGCCGAGCGCGACATGCGCCGCGAACTCGACCGCGAGTCCAAGCAGGCCGGTCGCATCAAACTCTAGGCGGGACTCGCACCCTCGTCCTCAGCCTGATTGTTCGGCTTACGCCCACCGGGACAGCATCTGTCCAAGCGAGCAGGGTCCCATTGCCCGCGAAGACACGAGTGATTAAGCGTCCAGCCGACGCCGACCATAGAACGGGCGTTCGCATCGGCCGATGGGTCTGCTAAGATGGCGGACGTATCGGTTCGTGGGGATGTCAGGTTTCGACAGGGTCCGTGAGCCGGGAATCGCAGGTCGAGGTTGCTCGCAGGCCTCGTAAAAAAGCGGGCAATTGCTGTAACTGGCAACGATAGTTACGCCCTCGCTGCTTAGGCAGTGAGCATTGACGCCGTCCACCCTCCCCGGACGGCGAAGATGTCATTAGGGGAGGTGCGGCGCCGCCGACTCCGGTGAGCAGCGCCAAAGAGCCGAGAGGCACGATCGGATAGCAGACGAGGCACCCCGCCGGTCGGGGGTCCGCGACGCGAAATCGTAAGTTGGCCGGAAATACCTGTAGGAAGTTCTCGGGGAGCGTGTTCTGGACGGGGAGTTCGATTCTCCCCCATCTCCACCATTCACCCTCATCGGCGGTGCGCCGGCGTGCGCCATTCCGCACCTCCACGACGAATGTCGCTTGCCCGCCTGTGCTACGGTCCGACGTGGACGGGGGCCGTCATTCACACGGAGGGTGCGGGCACACATGGACGTTTCGAAACTCGGCCAGAACGAGAAGCTGGCTGTCTTCGGCTCGGCGGCGGTCATCCTGGCCGGACTGATCAGCAATTGGGGCGGGCTGCTGTTCCTCTCCATCCTCGCCGCGTTCGGCATGCTGGTGGTGGTGTTCCTGCCGCAGTTCTCGACCGGCACGACGCTGCCGGGCTCCAAGGGCAGCCTCATGGCGGCGCTCGGACTTCTCGCCGCAGCCGGAGCCGTCATCACCGCCCTGCAATGGCTCGGCTACCTGGGCCTGATCGGGTCACTCAATACGATCATGTTCGTTGTCGCCGTCATCGGCGCGCTGGTCATGGCCTACGCCGGCTGGCAGGAGCTTCAGTCGGAGGGTGGCAAGTGGGTATTCGGTGGAACCCACGCTCGCAGCCCCGCAACCTCGTCCCCCTCGGCCGACAGCCCGCCGCGGGATACACCGGTCGATCACCGCGCCTCCGAGGATGGCCCAACGTCCTGATCAGTTTCGACCAGCTCCGTGACGCGGCGCCGTAGTCGCGCGGCGGCATCGCCGTCCCCAAGCGCCCGTCCCAGGCGCGCGATCGTGACTTCGGCCGCGAGACCGTCGTCCACGGCGTCGACCGCCTCCGTCAGCAGACGGAGGCGTTCCGGGTCCGCCTCGTGCTCAGCGACGTGCCGCACGAGCGACCCGATATCCCCGAGCGTTGCCGCCAGATCATCCGGCGGCTCATCGAGGGACTCGTCGAAGTAGACGGTGGCCAGCGCCAGCAGTTCATCGTTCGAAGCGGGGGCCCGTCGTGGACGCCCTTCCGTGTCGCCGACGACCAGCATGTAGCCATCATCGAGACTCGGCGCAAATCCGACCCATGGCCCGTCCGGGCCGATCCGCGCGACGGCGCAGGCGGCCCCATCCACCGTCACGATCTCGTTCCGGGGCCCTCCCCGCCAACCTACTCCTTGACCTGGCTTGCCGGCAACACGACGATTCGACGGTTGGGTTCGACACCGACGCTCTGGGTGCGGATGCGCGGGTTCTCAAGGAGCGCCATGTGGACAACGCGTCGCTCGATCGCAGGCATCGCTTCAAGCTGGATGATCTTCCCGCTCTGGATGACCCGCTTCGCTGCCCGATCGGCCACGTCGCGCAGCTGCTGCTCGCGACGGCCACGATAATTCTCCACGTCGATCGCGATGCGGTGGTGTTGGCCCTCGCGTCGTCCCACGATCAGGTTGACGATGTGCTGAAGGCTGGCGAGCTTCTCGCCGCGACGGCCGATCAGCGCGGCGAGGTCATCTCCACGCACGTTCAGTCGCGCGGTGTCCCCATCGCTGGCAATCTCGACCGTTGCCTTCAGCTCCATGAGCTCCAGCATCTCGGTGAGAACGGTCTTGGCGGTTTCGAGCGTGGAGCGTTCCTCCTCGGTGAGCTCCTCGATGGGCTTGGCGGAGACGAACGGCGCTGGCTCGCGGCCCGGGCGATCAGCGCGTGGCTCACGTGGCGCGGCGTCCGGACGGCCTTCGCGCACGGGCTGCTCGCGATCACGCTCACGCCCATTCCGGCCGCGTCCACCGCGCCCGCGGCTGCCACGCGTCCGCCGAGCGGCGTCGGCGCGCTCCAGCTCGGCGACCTGTTCCTCGGCATCGACCGCTGCGCCCTCCAGATCCACCGGCGCGGCTTCGTCAGCCGGGGGCGAAGAATCGACGGCGCCCTGCGGATCATGGGCCGCCGGCGCGACGGTTTCGGGCTCGGTCCGGGGCTCGGCCGCGGACTCTGCCATCGGCGGTCGGGCCTCATCAGCCACTGAGACGCTCTCGACGCGGACCGAATCTGCGGCGGCGATCGCCGACTTCGGGGCGGCCAGGATGCGCGCCTCCTCGGCGCCCACGCCGAGAACACCTCGACTGCCCTGGGCCAGGATCTCGATATCGAGCTCGCTCAGGTCAGAGCTGAACTCCGCCATGGCGGTACGGATCGCCTCTTCAACGTTCTTGCCGGTGAACTCACGGAATGTCATCGCTTACGGCCTCGTCGCTTGGCGCTCCCCTTCGGCCGGTTTGCGAGTCGCGGGTTCGTGCCACGACTGGCGTTCGACGAGGGTGCGCGTGATGTTGCGGGCTGGGAATCCTCGGTCGACGCGGCGTCGGTGTCGGTCCGCTTCGGACGCGACGCAGGCATGCTGCCGGCCTCCGGCGATGGCGCCCAGCCGGGCTGCCAGCCGAAGATCGGAAAGAGGTTTCCCCATCCCATGATCAGGAACTGCTGGACCACCAGGTACCCGGTGTACACGATCCAGTACAGGATCAGGCCGCTCGGGAAGATTCCGCCCCAGATGATGGTGAGCAACGGGAACGTATAGGTCATCGTGCTCGTCATGCCGGAGGTCGGGTCTTCCGGATTCGGCCGCGGGCTGGTCATCTTGACCTGCACGAACTGCAGGACTGCGGCGATGACGGCCAGGAAAGAGAGTGCGAACCCGTTGAACAGCGGGAGCGCGAAGACATTGTCGATCTGCGCCAGGTCGAGGCCCAGCAGCCAGCCGACCGACGTGTTGACGTGATCGGTCAGCTTGATCGGATCGATGAGCTGGCAGTTCAACGGGAGGAACTGCGGCAGCTGCGAGTACTCGGGAAGGTTGCAGGCACCTTCGAACGCGACGCGGAAGGTGTTCTCCTTCCCGGCCACGGCCTCGACGACGTTCGCTGACTGCAGGGTCTCGAACGCGGCTCGCTTGCCATCGTTGACGGTGAATCCGGTGATGACGCCCGACGCGCGAATCAGCGCCTGGTACAGGGCGAACAGGATCGGCAGCTGCAGGACGACCGGAAGGCAGCCGGCGGCCGGGTTGACTCCATGCTCCTTGTAGAGCCCCATGGTCTCCTCGGAGACCTTCTGCCGGTTGCCCTTGTGCTTGCGCTGCACCTCGCGGATGAGCGGCTGCATCCGCTGCATCTCCTTCTGCGAGCGGATCTGGCGAATGAATAGCGGGGCCAAGATGGTGCGGATGATGATCGTGAAGACGATGATCGCGAGCGCGAAGTCGAAGAACGGGATCCGGAAGAGGGCGACGAGCAGGTTGAAGAGCGGCAGGAAGAAGACGTCCCAGGGTGGGGTGAAATGCTCGATCCCCAGGAACCCTGCTCCGATGATCGGGGTCAAATTGCTCTCTCTTGTCTAACTGACCGGGTCATAGCCACCCGGATGGAACGGATTGCATCGGCCGATGCGCTTCGCGCCCTCCCACGAGCCGCGCAGCAGTCCGTGGCGTTCGATGGCCTGGTAGGTGTACTGCGAGCAGGTCGGCGAATAGCGGCAGCTCGGCGGCATCCACCTTGTCAGCCTCTGATACGCGATGATCAATCCCAAACCGATTCTCTTCATCTACCGATGCACAACGATCTCCGATCGCGCCAGAAGCGCGTCGATCGCCTTTCCCAGTTCGATCTGCCCGGCCTTGCCGGCGGCCGGCCTCGCGATCAGGAGCAAATCCCACCCGGGACCAATCAGCCCGATCCGTTCGCGAAGCAGGCTTCGCAGACGACGTCGCACTCGATTTCGTTGAACCGCGCCGCCGATCGATCGCGGTGTCGACAGACCGATGCGCGTCTCGGCCCGGTCGTTCCTCATCCAGCGCAGGACCAGGGTTGGCGTCGGACGCGCCGTCCCGTGACGACCGATAGCCTCGAAGTCCGCGCGGCGCCGAAGCATCGGCAGCACGGGCACGGTTTCGTCGGAGGGGTCGGTGGTCAGACGGTCAGACGCTTGCGGCCCTTGGCTCGACGGCGAGCGAGCACGCGGCGTCCACCCTTCGTCGCCATCCGGGCCATGAAGCCATGCTCACGCTTGCGCGACCGCTTCTTGGGCTGATAGGTCCTCTTTGTCATGGCTGCGTGCCGTTTCCTCGTTCAACGTTCCCGTTGGGGCCCTTCACACACGAACGGCTGGCGTATCGCCAGCCTGCGCATGCGCTCTCGGTGGACCCGTCCCGCTCTGGCTCGCGATTCTACCGGTGAGCCGATGGTCGGTCAAACACAACGGAGGCCCGCAGTGCCGCGACAGCGGTGCTGCAGGGCTTCCATGCCGGATCCATTGCCCCGCGGTTTCGGGCACTGCTATAGTGGCCCGACCCCCGGCCCGGACCGCCTGATAGCCTGTCCGATCTCGGCCCGGAGGCGGACTCATCAGCCCACGCGGGACCCCCGCAGATCGGTTCGGAGCACGTCAGTTTGATGGATGCGAAGCAGGTATGGCGCTCCGCCCTCGGTGAGCTGCAGGTCTCTCTCTCACCGGCCAATTTCGAGACCTGGCTGAAAGACACCGAGCTCGTCGAGATCGATGACAACCGATGCCGGATCTCCGCGCCGAACGGCTTCGCGCGTGATTGGCTGGACAATCGCTATCGGCCGCTGATCAGCCAGACGCTCGCGCGCGTCGTGGGTGGATCGGTCCAGCTCGAGTTCATCGTCGCCGATGCGTCTGGGCCGCTCCCATCCCAGGTCGATGAGGAGTCACAGGTCCAGATGCCGCCCCTCAGCGCGGGCGGCAACGCGATCAATCTCAATACCCGCTACACCTTCAACAACTTCATCGTCGGAAGCGCCAACCGACTGGCCCACGCGGCCGCCCTCAGCGTGGCAGAGCGGCCCGGGCACGCGTATAACCCGCTCTTCCTGTACGGCGGCGTCGGCCTGGGAAAAACGCACCTGATGCACGCCATCGGCAACGCGGTGGTCGGGAAGTTCCCGCGAAAGCGGATCCTGTACGCGACCAGCGAGAAGTTCACCAACGACTTCATCAACTCGATCCGCGAGCAGAAGATGGAGGACTTCCGTAACCGCTATCGGCGCATCGACGTGCTCCTGATCGACGATATCCAGTTCATCGCCGATCGCGAACGGACACAGGAAGAGTTCTTCCACACCTTCAACACCATCCACGAGGCCGGCAAGCAGGTCGTCCTGTCCTCCGACCGGCCGCCCAAATCGATCGCCACGCTCGAGGAACGGCTGCGCAGCCGATTCGAGTGGGGACTCATCGCCGATCTGACACCTCCGGACCTCGAGACGCGCGTCGCAATTCTGCGCTCCAAGGCGGACGATCAGCTACACCTCATCCCGTCGGAGGTGATCGACTTCATCGCGCGCAAGGTGGTGAGCAACGTCCGCGAGCTGGAGGGCGCGCTCAACCGGGTCGTCGCCTACGCCAGCATGAGCGGCATGCCAGTCAATATCGAGCTGGCGAGCGCCGTGCTCAGCAACGTCATGTACAACCCGCGCAAGCGGTCGATCACCCCGCAGCGCATCGTGCGCGCGGTGGCCGACTACTACGGCGTCAACCTGGACCAGTTGCGCAGCAGCAAGCGAGACCGCGCCATCGTTGTCCCGCGCCAGATTGCGATGTTCCTCATCCGCGAGGAGACAGACATCAGCCTGTTGCGCATCGGCGCAGAGCTGGGCGGTCGCGATCATTCGACCGTCCTGCACGCTTACGACAAGATTGCGCGCGAGCTCCAGGAGAATGATGAGATGCGACGCGAGATCAGTGCAGTTCGAGAAATGATCTACTCCGAGTGAACGGGGCTGGACAGCGGCCGATCTTGGCCCGGTCCTTCACGAAAGGACCAGAAATCGTGGATAACTGGCCCAATCTGGTGGATATCTTCGACCCGTTGTGGACAAACGAAGGCTTCGGGGAACCCACCCGATACCCTGTATCCACAGACAGCACGCCCTTCTCCGCCTGTCGTGAATGATCTCGGCCCGCGTATCGACCAATGATTGACCAGTTATCCGCACGCGATCGCACGCTCACTTCACGGTCCGGACACGACAATCGTCCACATTATCCACACCCCTACGACAGACGACTACGGATAGATAATCTATCGTTATTCCCTTAGAGCAAACCAGCGAAACGTGGAAAACCTCATCCGCGATTCCTAACAGGTGAGGACAGCATGAATATCTCGGTGATGCAGGAGAACCTGGCGCGCGGGCTCAATACCGTGAGTCGTGCCGTGAGTCCCCGCGCCACGTTGCCGGTCCTTGCCAATGTGCTGCTCAAGACGGAAAACGCCGGCCTGAAGCTCACGACCACCAACCTCGAGATCGGAATCAATTGCTGGGTACCGGGGAAAGTGAGCGGCGAAGGCGAGATTACCGTTCCCGCCAAGCTCTTGACCGATCTCGTGACATCGCTTCCGAATCAGCGAATCGACCTGGTGCTCTCGTCGAAGGATCGAACCCTGAAGCTCACCTGCGGCAACAACCGGTCCAGCATCAAGGGCATCGAGGCTGACGAGTTTCCGGTGGTGGCCGCCATCGGAGATGCACCGGTGAGCAGTGTCGACGCCAGGGTTCTGCGCGAAGCACTCGGCCAGGTCGTCTTCGCGGCCGCCACGGACGAGAGCCGTCCCATCCTGACCGGTGTGCTGACGAAGCTGATGGGCGACCGGATGACATTGGCCGCGGCCGATAATTACCGCATCGCCGTTCGCACTCTGGCCCTCCACAAGGCGGTGGATCCCGAGATCACGATCGTGGTGCCAGGGCGCTCCTATGCGGAGCTGATGCGCATACTTCCCGATGCCGAGACCCCGATCGAGATCACCGTCACGCCCAACAAGAGCCAGGTGCTCTTTCACATCGAGGGCATCGATCTGGTGAGCCGGCTGATCGAGGGTCAGTTTCCGAATTACGAGCCGGTCATTCCCGCCTCCCACAGCTCACGGGCTGTTCTCGATCGGGAGGCGTTCCTGGCCGGCACGCGTCGCGCGAGCATCTTTGCTCGCGACAGCGCCAACATCGTGAAGATCGAGATCGGCGGCGATGAGGCGATCGGGCCGGGCGTCGCGATCACTGCGCACGCGGCTGATGTCGGAGATAATGCCGACACGGTCGACGCGGCGATCGAGGGTGCGCCGACAGCGATCGCGTTCAACGCGCGGTATCTGACCGACGTGCTGAGCAACCTCGGGGCAGAAGAGGCCGCGCTCGAGCTCTCCGGACCGCTCGCCCCCGGAGTCATCCGGGGCATCGGCAAGGAAGACTACGTCCACGTCATCATGCCGGTCCGGACCGCGTCATAGGTCGTCCCATGGCTCTGCGAGCGGCGCCGCGCACCGCTGATGCCACGATGGAGCTGACACGGCTGGCGCTCACCGATTTCCGAAGCTACGTGCAGGCGGAGCTCGCTCCGGATCCGGGTCTCACCGTCGTCGCCGGACCGAACGGCACGGGCAAAACCAATCTCTTGGAGGCCATTCACGCCACGATTGTCGGGCGGTCGCATCGGGCCGGGGTGGATGCCGACCTGGTGCGCCATGGAGCATCGTTTGCCCGCATTCGGCTGGACCTGGCAGGTGGCGCCGGGGCCGGTGGATCGACGATCGAGCTGGTTCTGCCGGGTGAGGAACCAACCCCCGGCATCCGCAAGCGCCTCATGGTCAACGGCGTGCCGCGCCGGACCACTGCGCTGCCGGACCTGGCGCGCGTGGTCCTGTTCCGCCCGGAGGAGATGCTGCTGCTGGTCGGATCGCCATCGGATCGGCGTCGCTTCCTGGACGGCATCGTTGCTCAGCGCGATCGTCGCGCGGCCCGCGACCTCAATGACGTGGCCCGGGTCGTCACCCAGCGCAACTCGCTGCTCCGCGCGATCCGTGCCGAGGAGGCGTCGATCGATGCCCTCGGCTTCTGGGACGAGCAGCTGGCGCAGCTCGGGGCGCGGGTCATGAGGGCCCGATTGGAGGTGCTGAGCGAACTGGCGGCTCGCGTGGGTCCCCTGCACGATGCCATCGCCACCGATGGGGAACGCGGGGCGCTGATCGAGCTCGTCTATGTCGATGCGCTCAAGGAGGCATGGACGCAGCGAACGGAGGGGCGCCGCCGGCCGCCCGGCGACGCCGAGCTGGTGGATGCGTATCGGCGCCGCATCGCCGATGTTCGCCAGAAGGAGGCGTGGAACGGTGTCAGCCTTGTCGGCCCGCAGCGCGATGACCTGCGAGCCGAGCTCGACGGACGTGACGTGGCGAGCCATGCCAGTCGCGGACAGCAGCGGACCATCATCCTGGCCATGAAGCTTGCCGAGACGGACCTGCTGGGTGCAGATGGACCTCGCCCGATCGTGCTCCTGGACGATGTCTTCAGCGAGCTTGACCCGGACCGTGCCGCGCGGCTCTCCGATCTGCTCTCGGGCCGCGGACAGGTCATCGTGACGACCGCCGACCCCGGCACACTCGAGGGCGCTCGCCGACGCCATGCAGCGATCTGGGGCATTGATCACGGTCGCCTGGTCCAGGAGTCATGAGCGGGCGCGAGGCGGCCGGTGCCGCCGTTCAGCGAGCACTCGTCGCGTGCATGGGTTCCGCCGCCGGCGAGCAGCTTGCCCTGGCGCAGGTGCGCCTTGCCTGGGCCGAGGTCGTGGCCGAAGCACGCCTGGAGCGCGGTCCGCTCACGAGCCGGGTTCGCCGCGTGACCGGGGGCACCGCCCAGGTGGAGGCCTCGGACCAGATGCTGGCGCAGGAGCTGAAGCTGCGCGGTGACGCACTGACGTGGGCGGTGAACGACCGTATGCGGGGCCGGCCGGGGGCGACCATCGTGCTCACCGGGATGGCCGTATCGGTGGGTCGAGCTGGAGCGGACCGGTCCCTATAATCGGCCACAAGCATCCACCCACGAGCACCCGGCCGCCATGAGCAACCGCTTCGCAACCAGGATCGGACTGCCGTCCGCCGAGGACCGGCTGGCGGACGCGTTCGATCTCATGGCGTTCCACGAGCCGGCCACCGGATCGCTGGCGCGCACCAAGGGCAGCCTCTTCCTCCTGGCGCAGCTGACCGGCGGCTCAGCCTCGCTGGCCAGGGCAGCCCGTGAGGCGCTCGACGTCATCCAGCGCGACTACTACTACGACCTCTCGGCCGGGGTCACCGTGTCCCTGTCGCGGGCCCTCGCCGGGGCCAATCGGCGGCTCTACCACGGACGCCGGCGGCTCGGGATCCCCCGTCGCTCCGGCGTGAGCATCGTGGCGGTCGTGATTCGCGCACGGGAGGCACACGCCGTGAAGCTCGGACCGGCGAGCGCGGTCATCGTCCGCGACGGACGCATGTACGAAGTTCCGCCGCCGCCAGCCGTGACCGAGGAGGACCCGCGGATTCGGCGACGCCGCATTGCCGCGACGCTGGGTGAGGCACTCGACGTTGAGCCGTATACATGGCATGGTTCCCTGGCGGCCGATGACCGCATCGCCCTCGTCAGCCGACACTTTGCCCACACCGTCGGCGTGGACGAGCTGAAGCGAGCACTCGCCACGATGCGACCCGGGCAGGCGGTGGAGCACCTTCAGCACATGTTCGCCATCCGTGGCGGTGCGGGCTCGGATGGCATCCTGGCGCTCGAGGTGACCGGGCTTGCTTCCACCGCCACAACTCGTCACCTGGAGCCGGTTCGCCCCGCCGAGCCGTTCGCGGGCCTGCCCGATCAGAGCCCCGTCCCGCTCGCCGATGCCATCGGCCGGGGCCTGCATCGTGCCGGCGATGCGGCCGAAGGGGTGAAGTCGGCGTTCGGCCACGGCGTGCTCATGTCCCTTACCTGGGTCCTCGCGTTCGTGCCCCGCCGTCGGGCGGAGTACCCGCGCAGTATTCCGCGCACCGCCGAGCGCGAGCAGGGTCGCCGGCGCCGGGTCGGACTGGCCGGCATGGTCGTGGTGGCCGGCAGCCTCGCGCTCGGATCGACGGTGGCAGGCCTGCCCGCCCCTCGCCCGACCGACGCCATCCCGCGCGCCAGCATTGCTCGAGATGCCATTGCGGAGGCGATCGACCTGGTCGGCAGCGTAGAGGATCGCGTCGAGGGCGCCGACCTTGTCGATCGCGATCCATCGCGCGCGATCGACCTCCTTGCGGACGCCCACGCCGCCGTGGCGCGGGCGTCCAGCGTCGGTGTCGATGACCAGCAGCTGGCTCCGCTCCGAAGCCGGATCGACCGGCGCCTGGACGCGCTGTACAAGGTAGCCCGCGTGGAGACGCTGGATCGCGTAGTGGACTTCGGCGTCAGCCTGGATGACGTGGATCCGGTCGACATGGTGGCCGGCAGCGACGGATCACTCTGGGTCCTCGATGCCGGGCGCGGCCGGATCGTCCGGACGGACCCCGTCGACGGCAGTGTCAGCGTGATCTATCGGGCAGGACTCGCGCTCGAGAGCGGCGAGATCCCGGGCGATCCTTGGCTCATCGCGACAGCCGCCACCGACGTGGTGGTCGTCGACCGACAACGGACGGCGTGGCGCATCGATCTGACCGAGAGGATTCCACGGCAGATGCCGCTTGCCGGTGCCGCCGAGATCAGCTCGGAGACGTCCCTGATGGGCGCGCTCCAGCACCGGCCTCCGCTCGAGATCTTCAACCTGTATGTCGTGGACGGCGCATCCGGCGAGGTGGACCGCTGGACGCCGCCGGCCGTGATCCCGGTCACCTATCCGGATCCTTCAGTGCCGTTCCTGACCGATGAGCCCGATCTCGATCCGCGTGACGCACGGGACCTGCGCGTGGACGTCAACGCATGGCTGCTGCACGCCGATACGGTCACCCGCGTTGACTTCGGCTCACCGCGCGACCAGGCCGACTACTCGTTCGACCTCCCGCCTGACGGAGATGTACGGCCGGATCTCGACTACCGGCTCCTCGATGGCGCCACGGTCGGCGATCGAGACCTCCTATACGTTTACGACGCCGCGAACGATCGGATCATCGCCTTCCAACGTGCCGACGGCGCGTTCGTTGGTCAGTGGATGGCCTCAGTCGACGGACCGGCGGTTTCGCCGATGAACGACGTCCGTGGCCTGTCGGTCACATCGGTCAGTGACGGCCCTGCGGCGGCCTACCTGCTGACCGCGGACGGCGTCGTTCGGCTCGTGCTCGAGTAGCCGGCGCTAGAATCGGTCCATGGCGGAACAGCCGTTCGGCCGGGTCCGGCTCATCGAGATGGTGGTCGAGAGCGTGCGCGTGCACATGCTCTCGAGCCAGCATGTGGTGATCCTCAAGCAGTCTGAGCGCGATCGATACCTGCCGATCTGGATCGGTTCGTCAGAGGCCAACGCGATTGCGATGAGGCTCCAGGGCCTCTCCGCCGAGCGTCCGCTCACACACGATCTCCTCGTCAGCGTGTTGGCCGCACTCGGCGCCGGGATCAGTCGAGTCGTCGTGACCCACGTCACCGACGGCACCTTCCATGCCCGCCTGTACGTCGAGAACGCCAGCGGCGACGAGAGCGAGGTCGACTCCCGCACCTCGGACGCGATCGCGGTCGCCGTGCGAACCGGCTCCCCGATCTACGTGGACGAACGCGTCCTCGACGAGGCCGGCGTGGAGCCAGACAGCACCGAGGAGGGCACCGCGGAGGAGGAGGAGCGCCTTGCGGTCTTCCGCGAATTCGTCAACTCGCTCGACGTCGACCTCTCGGGCGGGAAGGGACCGCCCGCCGACGAAAGCTGACTCAGCTTCCGAGCACCTCGCGCCGTTGCGTCCAGAGCCCCAATCGCAGCTTTCCGATGTCGCGGAACGTGCGCAGGATCTTGCGGAAGCTCGCGCCGGTGTTGACGCCCGCCGTTCGCGGGAAGTGATTCACACCGACCTGGGCCAGCCGCTCGCCGCGCGCTCGCAGCTTGATCAGCAGCTCGGCCGACAGGAACGGGGAATCGGCGTCGAGGGGCAGGCCGTCGAATACCTCGCGCCGGAACAGCTTCATGGCGCAATCGATGTCCCGCACCCGAAGACCGAACAGCGCCGACACGATGGCGTTGTAGCTCTTGGCGATGAAGATCCTGTGCGCTGGATCCCGGCGCTTGATGCGATAGCCGATGACCGCGCTGACGGACCGCTTGGCCGGGTCGTCGAGGCGCGACAGCAGGCGGGTCATCTCGTGCAGATCGAATTGGAGATCCCCGTCACTGAAGCAGATCAACTCCCCGTTGGCGTTGGCGAAGCCGGCCCGTAGGGCACCACCGTATCCGCGGTTCTCCTGGTGATGGACGCGCACGCGAGGGTCGGCCGCGGCAAGGGCATCGGCCATCTCCGGCGTCCGATCGGTCGATCCGTCATCAACGACGAGGACCTCGATCGAGCCGTCCACCAGTGGCCCGATCTCGTCGATGGCTCGGCGCACCGTCTCGGCCACGTTCTCCTCCTCGTTGAATGCGGGAAAGAAGAAGGTCAGGCGCGGGCGGGCGGGATCGGTCATGTGGCGGGACCCTCGATGCGAAGCAGGCGGGTGAATCCGGGCAGCGTGGGCAGCGTGCTCAGCTCCCATTGCTCGGTGACGTTCGCGCGCTCCCAGTCGGGAAGCACGACGTAGACCGGCCGCCGGCCGAAGTGCGCGCGAATCGCGTTGTTCATCGTACGGTACCCATCGTCGAGGATGTCGCGCTCATCGATGATGGTCACGTCCGGGCGCTCGTGCAGCACCCAGCGGTGGTGCCAGAGTGGCGTGCTGTAGCTCCACCAGCTGACGATCACGGCGTTCGGTGGCAGGAGCTCGTGGACCGATGCGACCCAGGCATCGGCGTCCCGGTTCTGGCTCTGGTCGTGTGCGTCGTAGCCGGTCACCAGCGACGCGGCCGGCAGCAGGGCCCCCAGCCCGAGCACCAGCCCGCCGCCGAGGGTCGCCAATGAGCGACGAGCCTGCGTGGTCGTGACGAGCCGCCGCCCGACCTCGGCAACGGCCTGCGCACATGCAGCGCCGACGGTCGCCAGGGCGACGCCCAGCAGGGGCGCCAGCACGGCCACGGTCGGCATGTAGTAGCGGTCGATGTCGCCGTCCCTGAAGTTCATCGAGTACAGCACGTTGCCGATGACGAACATCCCGAGCACCACGAACGTCCCCATCGAGCGCGCGGCAACGATGGCGGCTCCAATGGCGATCAGCAGCCAGCCTGGCGCCACGAACTGAGCAGCGAGAACGCGTTCAGCGTCCGCCCACTTGTCGCGCAGGTCCACCAACGGCTCGCGGAAATCCTGGAAGAGGCCGCTGAACTGCTCGGCGAAGACGAGGTAGCGAAAGCGTTCCCAGGTGTCCGGCCGCGCGTAGAAGAGCGGCGGCTCCGGTTCGGTGACGGCGCGCACCCAGATGAAGGCGAACGAGCCGATGCCGATGATGACCACCCCCGCGCACAACGCGATGAGCCGCCACCGTCGCCAAAAGCCGCCGTCAACGACGAAGAGCCACGCGACGATGCCGAAGGCGAACAGGCCGATGAGCGGATGGACACCCACCCCGAGCCCGAACGCCAGGGCAGCTCCCACCAGCCAACCTCCGGCGCGGCGTGATCCCGACCACTCGGCAGCTCGCCAGGTGAGGAGAAGCCACACCAGGATGGTGACCGACAGGATGCTGATGGCATGGACATCGGCGCGGGTCGCGTTCTCCCATGGTTCGGAGGCGAAGGCGAAGGCGGCGCCTGCAATGCCCGCCGCGGTCGCGCGCATGGCGCGATTCCGTTCGCCGATGAGGTGTCCGGCGATCAGGACCACGAAGCCAGCCGCAACGGCCACGGAAACACCCGAGAGCAGATTCATGCGCCAGGCGACCTCGCCGATCGGCAGCTGGCTCCATAGCCAGCCGACCATCAGATACACCGGAAATCCGGTGGGATGGAAGATCGACAGGGTCGGCGGCACGGTCTGAGCCTCGCCGGTGTCCCAGAATCCGGTCGCTGGCAGCATGGTGCGGAGATAGATCCCGAAGGCGAGCAGCGCCACGAGCAGAGCGGCGAACGCGACCGCGTTGTCGGTGTGCGGGATCCAGCGCTTCACCGCGCTCGGCGGCGAAACTCGACGACCTCCAGAGCCGTCGGAGGCTCGATGTATACTCACCGCCACCTTGGCGCGCATGACGAATCAGCACACCCCTCGAGGGCGCTGCACCTGATGGCCAGCGACCCCGTCGGCCGACGGGGTGTTGGGGTACCCGATCTGTTTCGGCGGCTCGACGCCGGCACACTCCTCACGACCATCCTCGTTCTCGGCCTCGCCCTGCGCCTCTTCATCGCCGCCGTCTACCTGCCCGAGAGCGGGTTCTCAATCGACATCGGCGATTTCACCGCCTGGGCGCAGCGGCTGGCAAGCGTGGGGCCGTCGCAATTCTACGAGGAAGGCTACTTCAGCGATTATCCGCCGGGGTACCTGTACGTGCTCTGGCTGCTCGGCACCATCGGCGGGGCGCTCGGTCCCCTCGTCGGCCAGGACGCGACCGGTGGTCTCGTCAAGCTCCCGGGCATGTTCGCCGACGTCGCCATCGCCTGGCTCCTGTTCGTCATCTGCCGTCGCTGGGGTGAGGAGCTCGTGGAACAGGCGCGCTTCTCTGTCTGGCCAGAGACGCTGGGAATCGCGGCCGCCACCATCTACCTGTTCAACCCGGGGACGATCTTCGACTCGGCGGTGTGGGGTCAGATCGACTCGGTTGGCACCCTGGTCCTGCTTGCGACGGTCTATGCGCTGGCCCGTGGCTGGACCGAGGTCGCGGCGTTCGGCGCCGTGCTCGCCCTGCTGGTCAAGTTCCAGTTCGCCTTCCTCGTGCCGATCGTGGCGATCGTCGGCGTTCGACGTCACCTCGTGGGCCGTTCGAGCGACCCGATCAAGAACGATCGGCGCGATCCGCTGCGCGTCCTCACATCGCTGGCGGTCGGCTTCGGGACGCTGACCGTGCTGATGCTTCCGTTCGGGATGGTGCTCTACATGCCTCTGGCCGGTGGTGATCCGCGAGGATTGGTGGGGTTCCTTCCGGAGGCCGATCCGAGCGGCAGCCTGGTCGGCAAGTTCGTCGAGGCCGCGGGTACCTATACCGGGCTCTCGGTCAATGCGTTCAACTTGTGGCGGAATCCGTGGAGCGGCCTGGGCGACACCCTGGCCTGGGGCGATGACACCGCCGTGGGCTTCGTGCTTGGACCACTCGCGCTCTCGTGGCAACAGGTCGGGATCTTCCTGTTCATCCCGGTCGCGCTGCTGGCGTTCGTCCAGGTCGCCCGACGCGACGATCTGCGCGCCGTGCTGCTCGCCTCGTTGCTGCTCGCCCTCGCGTTCTTCGTGCTGCCGACCCGCGTCCACGAGCGCTATCTGTTTCCGGCGCTGGCCCTGGCGGCGCCGTTCTTGTTCTCCGGACGCCTGTGGCCATGGATCTACGCCGGGCTGACACTGTCGTTCTTCGCCAACATCTACTGGGTCTATACCGAGGACTGGTCGTTCGCGGGCGGTGTCGTCAACCCCGGTGCCGAGGGACTGCCAATGGCCCAGAGTCCGTTCCTTTCGGCCACGTTGCTGTCCGACTGGGGCATCTGGACCGTCTCGTTCATGGCCGTCGTCCTGCTTGGTCTCGTCGCGTGGCGATCGTTGCGGACGATGTGGCGACCAGAGGTCGACGCTCACGTCGTTGACGAACTCCACGACCCTGTCCTGCGGCCCGCGGCGGACCGCGGACCGCGGGCCGCGGAATGGGCGGCCGATCCATCGATGGTGTCAGAGCCGCGTGGTCCCAAGCGGTTCGGCTGGCTGAGGCGCAATCCAGCCGACGCGTATCTGCGCGAGCCGACGCGTCGCCTGGATCGGCGTGACGCGCTGCTGCTGCTCGGGCTGGTCGCCTTCGCGCTCGTGTTCCGCCTGTGGCGGCTCGACGTGCCGCGCGGACATCACTTCGACGAGGTCTACCACGCGCGGTCCGCGGCGGAGTGGCTCAGCAACTGGCAGAACGACTGGGACCGGGATGTCTATGAATGGACGCACCCGATGCTGGCGAAGTACCTGATCGCGGCCGGCATCGTCGTCGCGGATCCGAACAGGATCGTCGGGAGCAGTGACCTCGATGAGCCGTCGCCGACGATCGCCGTCGCGCCTCGGCGCTCATCCATCGGCCGTGAGCGGTCGATCGCCTTCACCGCTGCAGCCGGTGGGTCGACCATTGCTGCGTCCGACGCCGAGAGCGGCGAGGAGCTCGCGCGATGGGACGCCGCTGGCCCGATAGCCACGCTCGCCTATGACGTCGATGCACCACGGCTCCTTGTCGGACGAGCCGATGTCGGCACCGTCGAGACCTACGAGCTGGCGGGCCTGCTCGGGTCGCCCGACGGCCGCGCCCCGCCAGCCGGGCCGACGATCGAGACCGATCTCACCGGCGTGACCCAGCTCGAGGTACCTCGCGATGCCGAGGTGATCCTCGTCCGCGGACCTGACGGGCTCCTCGTCCTCGACGCGGCCAGCGACGAGGTGCGCGCCTCGGTGGACGCCAGCTACGGCGGTGTCGGATGGGTGTACGCGACCGACGACGACGACGGGTTCGTGGCAGCCACCGATCCCGCGCGCAACGCGATCGTGTTTCTCGACAGCGCGACGCTCCAGCCCGCGCGGGACGAGGATGACGCGGAGGTTGGCGTCGTGACCGTCGAGGCGCCACTGATCGGCCCGTTGGTAACGCGCGGCGGCGGCGATGATCAGCAGCTGTTCGCGCTCACCGGAGCCCTGGCCGCCAACGACGAACACCCCGCCACCGCCGGTGGACTGGCCGCCCTCGACGCCGATGCCCAGACGCTGCGCGACCTCGTGCCGCTTCCGGGGGCGCCGTCGCTCATCGGCTACCAGGCGATCGCCAACATCGTCTATGTCGCCGGCGTTTCGGAGGCGGGGGAGCCGGTGGTCTGGCCGATCGAGCCGCACCTCGATGACCGCAATGACACGAGCGCGGGCCTCGCGGCATTCGACCAGACCACGCTTCCGGCTCCCGCCCTCGCCATGGCGTTCGACATCAGTGGCGACAGCCAGCCAGACGATCATGGACGGCTGATCCTGAGCACCGGCGATGGCGCGCTCGTTCGGCTCGATGCGGGCAGCAATGCCTTCGCCTGGCGCCTGGCAGGCGTCCTGTTCGGCGTCCTGCTGGTGGCACTGGTCTACCTCCTGGCGGCGACGATGTTCGGCCGCCGGCGGATCGCGATCCTCGCGGCGGGCTTCGTGGCGATCGATGGCATGAGCTACGTGATGAGCCGCATCGCCATGAATGACATCTTCGTGACGGTCTTCATCGTGGCCGCCTACCTGGCTTTCTGGCAGATCTGGTCCGGCCGCTGGGCGCGCAGCGCCTGGTGGGTGCTGCCGCTGGTCGGCGTCCTGATCGGCCTGGCGGCGGCCACCAAGTGGGTCGGCTTCTATGCGCTCGCGGGTATCTGGATCCTGGTGCTGGCACGGTCGAGCCTCGGCCGTCTGGCGCTGGTTGCGCTCGTTGCCTTCGCCACGGTCGTGGGTGGCATCGGCGCACCATGGCCGTTCCTGGCGACCATGATCCTGGCGCTGGGCATAGCGCTGGCGATCGTCCACGCGCGCCCGATCCGCTTCGATCTCGAAAGCGCGAAGGCGGCCCTGCCGGCGACCGGCGTCGTGCTCGGGGGTGTGGGGCTGGCCTTTGCCCTGGGTTACGGCCAGGTGGAGGGCCGCAACCCCGGCAGCGCGGTGGAGATGGTGTTCGGCGTCCTGACGCGGGGTGCCCAGGCCGCTTGGCCGGCGTGGCTGATGCTCGGCGTCGCGGGGATCCTGCTCCTCTGGCGCGCCTGGCGGTCGCTGCGCGACCCGCGATCAGACGCCCGCTGGCAACAGCCTGCCGAGATGGGCGGCTTCGCGTGGTCGTGGATCGGCGTCTGCCTGCTCGTCCTTCCTCTGACCGTGTACGCGCTCACCTACATCCCGTACCTCCAACTGGGGCACTCGTTCGCCGGTCCCGACGCCGGCCCGGGTTATGGCTGGTCCCTCGAGGAGCTTCACGCGCAGATGTTCGGATATCACTACGGCCTGACCGCGGGCCACGCCAGCTCGGCGCCATGGTGGAGCTGGCCGCTGGGGCTCAAGCCGACCTGGTTCTACAACGGCACCTACGACCGTGAGCAGATCGCGGTCATCTACAACGGCGGTAACCCGATCCTGCTCTGGGCGGGTATCCCCGCGATCGTGGCCTGCGCGTTCCTCGCCTGGAAGCGTCGCTCTGCCGCCCTCGTCCTGATCGTCGCCGCCTTCGTCTTCCAGATGGCGCCGTGGACGCGCATCGAGCGCGCATCGTTCGCGTATCACTACTTGACCGCCGTCATCTTCGCGCTGATCGCCATCGCGTACGTGGTGGACGAGCTCCTGCGCCGGCCCGCCTGGCGCCAGCTGGCGATCGGCTACCTGGCACTCGTCGTGGTCGCCGGCGTTCTCGTCTTCCCGCTTGGCGCCGCCCTGCCCATGCCGGACTGGTACATCAATGCGGCGCGGGCACTGCCGCCGTGGAACTACGCGTTCCAGTTCCCCGATCCCCCGCAGGGCGAGCGCGGGGACCTCGTCAGCGCATCGGGTCTCAAGCTTGCCGCGGGGGCGCTCGCCGCCATCGTCGCGGTCGCGTGGTCACTGCGTGGCCGAGCGTGGAGTCCACCTCTGATGCGTCTTGTTGCGCAACGTCGCGCAGCGCTGCGGGACTGAGGCCGGCGCGAAATATCGGTAAGTGCTGGCCCGAGAGCGAGTCAACGCTGATTCTCACCAAAAGTTCGTTGATGACTGAGCACGAGTGCCGCCTGGAGGTCGCCTCGTTGCCGACTACCGCCGGCGGGCGGACCCAGCACGCGCGGGATACCGCCGAATTATCCATCGACGGACGACAAGAGGAGATCGCCTGAGCAGGCGTCACGCTCAACGACAAGCGATGTATCGGTCAAACCGCGCGCGGGAGGAGCCGCATGCTTGCTTCAGGCGAAATATCGGTGCGACTACCGCCGGCGGGCGGCACCAACGAGGATGAGCGCGCCGACGCCAACCAGGATGAGCGGCCAGACGAAGCCCCAGTCGATTCGTGGCAGATATTCGCGGACCAGGAAGTAGAGGCCGACGAGGACCAGTCCGCCCCCGATGAACAGGGCTGGCCGCCCGTCGTCGACCGCTCCGGGCTTGGCATCCTCGCTGGCCGACTGCTCCGAATCCGCGGATCGCGGCTGCACCGACGCTTCGGGGATGACGACCCAGGCGACGACGTACGCGAGCAGCGCAGCGCCGCCGGTCAGCGGGACCAGAAGTGCCCAGGCGATGCGCACGAGTGCCGGATCGGCGTTGATCCACGTCGCGGCACCGGCCGCGACGCCGCCGATCATGGCGTTTGGGGACCTGGTCAGCTGGCGGTTCATGAGCAGCCTCCCTCGGGATTGAGCGTGAAGCTCGCCGCATTGCCGTCCACCCGCAGGGTAACCGGCGGAATGGCGTCATCGCCGCTGCGCCAGGTGTCGCCCTCCCGGATCAGTCCGCTGTCGTCGAGGTTGTTGCTGAACGTGATGTGGTCCTCCTCGATGGTGATCGCGACGGTGACCCCGTTCGGGATGCACAGCTCGAGTGAGCCGGCGTTCATCTCGATCGATCCGTCGAGTCGCGTGGATGCGTCCCCGATGATCGAAATCGAGCCGGCGTTGGCGTCCACGCTGAGCTCCCGAACCTCGGCGCCGGGCAGCGCGACGTTGACATCGCCCGCATTGGCGTTGATCTCGAGCGTCGACAGGTTCGCACCGGCGAGGTCCAAACGCGAGGATGCCGCGTTGGCGTCCACCCTGAGACGCAGGGAGGCAGCGGTTGGCAGCACGACGTCCCAGGCCTGGCGGCTGTCCGTGAGGCCGATGAAGCCGCCGCCCTCGGCCCTCACGTGAAGTGACTCGGCATCGAAGATAAGCTCAGGCTCCTCGTCGCCGCCATGGCGGGCGATGACGGTCCAGTCCGTCCCCGGCTGCGTCGAGACGTCGAGCTCGCCGCACCTGATGTCGAGGTCGACCTCGCCTCCGGTCGCGAAGCTGCCCTCGGCGGTTACCGACTCGGCCGGGTCGCCGCCACAGCCAATCTCCAGGCCGTCGGAAGCGCCAGCCACCAGGGTCCCGGCCAGACCGCCAGCGACCAGGCCGGCCAGCAGCAGCGCGACGGTGCCGAACGCCGTCCGCGAAGCGATGACGGACACGCCGATGACGATCAGCAGCAACGGCCAGAGACGCCAGGCCTGGCGAGCCGAATCGGCCGGAAAGAGCTGGGATTGAGTGGCCAGTGCCACGGCGCCGGCGGTGATGAGGGCCACACCCCAGAAGATGAGGCCACGGTTGATCTGCACTGCTCGGGTTGCTCCTGCTCGGGGAGCACACGATAGCGCTGACCCAGCTGCACGGAACAGGGCGGAATGTCCCGATCCGCTGACGGTTGACACCGACCAAGCGCTGGTCGTAGACTCCGCCGGCACCACGCACTGCAGCCGATGCCGTCTCGTGTGTGCCCGGCCACCAACCACCAGCACAGAGGAGCGACCTGAATGGCATCTTGCGCCTTCAACGCACCGCGACTCGCGCCCACCGGCGGCGATGTCGACGGGAGATCTGTGCCCTCACTCGAGGTTGAGCACCGGCGGTAGGACCGCCGACGCCAGACACCACGAGCCGTGGGCCGGATCAGGTCCACGGTTTTTTGTTGCCCCACGGGGCATTGGAACGAGCCGCGGACCGAGGGCAACGGGCCGCGGCTCTCACCATCTCCGGGCCCACCAGAACATCAGCAACGGGACAGACCATGATCGAGTTCATTTCCGAACCGAAGACGACCGCGCCGCTACCGATGCCCGCCGCCGCCGCCGCCCCGCTGCGCCGCGTCGGCCCGCCGCCGCCCGGCGAGCAGCCAGCACTGCTCCTCGAGCGGGCCACCAAGAAGTTCGTGGTGGGCCGCAAGAAGAAGTCGGTCATCGCCGTCAACGAGGTGTCGATGTCGATCCGCCGCGGCGAGATCTACGGGATTCTGGGTGCCAACGGCTCGGGCAAGAGCACGCTCATTCGGCTCGTCAGCACGCTGTTGACCCTGGACGGCGGACGGGTGGAGGTGTTCGGCAACGACATCGAGCGCGACGAGATGAAGGTCAAGCAGCTCATCAATCGGGTGAGCGTCGACGCCGCCTTCTTCAAGAAGCTGTCCCCGCACGAGAACCTCGCCTACGCCGCACGGCTCTACGGTTTGGACACCAAGGTGGCGCGCGCCGAGGCGATCGCGATCCTCGGCCGGCTCGGTATCGGCGAGAAGCGGTTGAGCCGTCCGCTCGAGCAGATGAGTCGCGGGATGCAGCAGAAGGTCGCGATCGCGCGGGCGCTGCTGACCAGCCCCACGGTGCTGTTGCTCGACGAGCCGACAACGGGACTCGACCCGCGATCGAAGCTCGACGTGCAGACCTTCATCGAGGAGGTGCGTGACACGCACGATGCGACGATCGTGCTGACCACCCATGACCTGGACGAGGCCGGGCGGCTGTGTGACCGGATCGCTCTGATCAACGACGGCCGGCTGGTGGCCGAGGGGACGCCGCAGCAGCTCAAGACGCTCGTCGCCGAGCAGTACGGCCAGGAGCCGACGCTGGAGCGGGTGTTCATGACCTTCACCGGCAGAAGCCTCGATGACGACCACGACGATGCAAAGAGCGAAGACGATGACTAGCAGAACGAAGAGAGGAGGTGATTTCCGTGCATAGCACCCTGGACCTGCGTGTCCTGCTCAGCCTGGTTGAGGAGCGCGAATCGCGGCTGCGCCGCACGAGCCTCCCGATCGAGCTGACGGCACAACATCGCCCCGTGAGGCGGTGGGTTGGTCGCCACCTGGTCCGCTTCGGCAGCCGGCTGTCCGGCGAGCCAGCGATGTGGCCGGTCCGAGCCCGATAAGGGCCGGGGCCGGTCCATCGGCTCATTGAGGAAGAAAGAGGACAACCATGTCGATGGCAACGCGCGAGCTGCGGGCGAGCTTCGCCTTCGTGGAGCGCAACTTCAACCTGACGAAACGCTACTGGGGCTGGGAGGTCGCCTGGCTCGGCTATTCGCTGGCGGCCGCCCTGTCGGTGGCCTTCATCGGCGTTGCCCAAGACGACCCGGGCCTGCTCCAGGTGCTGGTGATCGGCACCATTTTCTGGAACTTCCTGAGCATCGTCTTCGGGTTCATCGGCGAGACGGTGACCTGGGAGCGCTGGGAGGGGACGCTCGAGTACACCTTCATGGCACCGGTGCGGCGCTACACGCAGCTCGTCGGCTCGACCCTGTTCGCCGTGACGTACGCGCTGATCCAGATGGTCATCATCCTGGTGGTGATGATGCTCCTGTTCAACGTGGAGTTCACCGGCGGCAACTTCGTGACGGCGGGCGCGTTTCTTCTGCTTGGATCATTGAGCTTCGTGGGGGTCGGCATGATGGCGGCGATCCTGCCGCTGCTCTACGTGGAGCGAGGTGACCAGATGGTCTTCTTGATCCAGTCGGTCATCCTGCTCTTCAGCGGGGTGTACTACAGCACCGACATCCTGCCGGGCTGGATGCAGTTCGTGTCGCAGTTCAGCCCCGGGACGTATGTGCTCAACGGCATCCGCGCCGGCCTGATCGACGGCACCTCCGTCACGGAGCTGCTGCACGACGTGTGGCCGCTGGTGGTGATGGGCGTCGTCCTGATTCCGCTTGGCGTCTACGTCTTCGGGATCGCGGAGCGTTACGCGAAGCGCACCGGCAAGCTCAAGCGAGTCGGCTGATGAAACACGGAGAATCGTCATTGAAGACCGATGCGGCCGCTCCCGCGGCCGAGATTCGCGACCTCGTCCTGCGGCCCTACGGCGGAGAGGCCGACCTGATCGAGATCGTGCGTCTCAGCAACGCGGATCTCGCCCATGATGGTGTGCGCGAGGTCGTCACGCTGGACGACCTGGCGGCCACCTTCCGTCACGCATCCGACTCCTTCGACGCGGCGCGAGACGTGCTGATGGCCGAGGCTGATGGACGGGTGGTGGGCACCGTCCGCGTTGACTGGGTCGATGGCACCGACGGGACGCGCGAGCATCGCTCCCGCGGCGCGGTCGACTCGGCGTATCGGCGGCGAGGGATCGGGCAACGCCTCCTCGCGGCCGCTGAGGACCTGATCCGCGTCAATGATTCCCACCACGAGGTCGATCGTCCGCGGGTGATCGGCATGTTCGTCTACGAGCGTCAGGTCGGCCGGTCCGCCCTCGCCGCCAGCGAGGGGTACAAGCCGGTCCGCTGGTTCTTCGAGATGGAGCGCCCCGGGATTGACGTTGACAGGCCCGATCTTCTCTCGCTGCCGGAGGGCCTCGAGGTACGCCCGGCGTCGCGTGATCAGGCGCGGGCCATCTGGAACGCGGACCACGAGGCGTTCCAGGATCACTGGGGCGGGTGGGACATGTCGGAGGCCAGCTTCCTGCGCTGGGTCGAGTCCTCCGAGTATCAGCCGGATCTGTCGGTGGTGGCCTGGGACGGATCTGAGATCGCCGGCGCAGTCCAGAACAACATCTTCGCCGAGGAGAACGACGAACTCGGGTTACGTCGCGGGTGGCTCGAAAGCGTCTTCACGCGTCGCCAATGGCGGGGCCGTGGACTTGCGCGAGCCCTCATCGGGCGGAGCATCAACCTGTTGGCCGAGAGCGGATTGGATACCGCGGCGCTGGGGGTCGACGCAGACAATCCGTCCGGCGCGTTGGGCCTGTACGAGTCATGCGGATTCGTCGTGACTGAGCGCAGCTCCGCGTGGCAGAAGCCGCTGGAGGCAACGTCATGACAATTGCGTCCGTACCAGGTCTCCGCTTTCGGCCGTTCGCCGGCCAGGAGGACCTGGAGGTCATGGTTCGCGTGGTCAACGCCGAGAATGAGGCCGACAGTATCTCGGAACGGGACACCGTGGAGGGATTGCGGGCGTATCTCGGCAGTCCATCTGAGCACTTCGATTCCGCGCGGGACGTCTTCGTGGCGGAAATGGACGGCCATGTGGTCGCGTGGGCCAGCCAGGAGTGGGTGGACACTCGCGACGGCGAATTCCGGGAGTACCGCGTGTGGGGAGCCGTCGAGCCGTCATATCGCCGTCGCGGGATCGGTACCGCGCTGCTCGCGGAGAACGAGCGACGGGCGCGGGCGCTGGCGGCGACTCACCACGCGGACCGCGAGAGCGTGTTCGGCGCCTGGGCAGCCGATGGGCGGCCTGGGGCCACGCTACTGGATCGGTCCGGCTATTCGGTCGTTCGGTGGTTCTTCGACATGGTGCGACCCACGCTAAATGCGCTGCCCGAGGTCGCGCTGTCCGACGGCTTCGAGCTGAGGCCCGTCACGCCCGATCAGTATCCGGAAATCTGGCGTGCCAATCGCGAGGCCTTCCGCGACCATTGGGGGGGATCCGACGAGTCGGAGGCGGCCATGCATCGATTCTTCGAGGCGCCCGATTCGGATCCGTCACTCTGGCTGATCGCCTGGGATGGCGAACAGATCGCGGGTGGCGTCATCAACACCATCCATCCGGAGGAGAACGAGGCGTTGGGGACCCGGCGCGGGTGGCTCGACTCGGTCTTCACCCGGCGCGCCTGGCGACGGCGGGGACTTGCTCGGGTGCTCATCGCGCGGTCCCTGGTCGTGTTTCGCGATCGCGACATGACGAGCGCGGCGCTCGGCGTGGATGCCCACAACCCATCTGGCGCGTTTGGACTCTACGAGGAGGCTGGCTTCGAGATCGATGACCGATTCACTTCCCGTCGCAAGCCGATGGAAGGAAGCCCATCCACATGATCCAGGTTTCACCTGGCGGGGCGCCGGCTGTCGCCGGCCTGCGCTTCCGCCACTACCGCGGCGAAGATGACCTGCCCGCCATGCTTCGCGTCTATACCGCGGCGCACGCGGCGGACGGTATCGAGGAGATCACCAATCTCGAGCAGCTGAAGCTCAACTACGCGACCCTCGTCAACTGCGATCCGGAGCAAGACATCGTGATCGCCGAGGTCGGTGACCAGATCGTCGCCTATGCCCGGGTCTTCTGGACCGATCTCGTGGAGGGCGGCCGCTCGTACGAGAACTTCGGCTTCGTCCACCCAGACTGGCGACGCCAGGGAATCGGGAGTGCGATGCATCTGCACAACGAGGAGCGGTTGCGGGAGATCGCATCGGAGCATGCAGAGGTGGCACCGAAGTGGCTCGCTTCCGAGGGTGCGGACACCGATGCGGGCAACGCCGCCCTCCTGCTTGGAAATGGATATGACGCGGTGCGGTTCTTCTACGAGATGGTGGCGCCGACGCTGTCCGAGATCGACGTCTCGCCGATGCCTGGTGGCATCGAGCTGCGCCCGGTGACCCGCGACCAGTACCGCACCATCTGGCTCGCAGCGGCCGAGGCGTTCCGCGACCACTGGGGCGAGACGGAGTGGGCGGAGGCCGATTGGGATCGGTTCATCGCCGATCCGGACAACGAGGATCCCCGGTTCTGGCGCATCGGCTGGGACGGCGACGAGGTCGCCGGGGTGGTCATCACCACGGTGCCGGTGGAGGAGAACGAGCGGCATGGCCGGAACCGCGTCTACGTGGCCTCGGTGGCGGTCCGCCGGCCCTGGCGCCGTCGCGGGTTGGCCCGCTCGCTGCTGTCGAGCTCGTTGGTTGCAGCGCGGAAGGCGAGTTTCACGTCGGCCGGCCTGGGTGTCGACACCGACAGCCCGACCGGCGCCAACAGCCTTTACGAATCGCTCGGCTTCGCTCCAGACAAGACCTTCACCTCGTACCGCAAGCCGATGTGAGTGGCTCTGGCCTGCCGATGGATCGGGCAGCTGCGCACTCGCAACGTCGCTCCCGTGCGGCCGAGCCCGATGGATCGGGTCAGATGAACCGTGAACCCCAATTCATGCGTTGCAATGCCCGGTACATCGGCGGTCCTCAGTCGCGCGAGGCGAGAACCCGATCGCGGGTCTCGTAGTAGTAGTCCACGATCCGTTCGGTTACGCGGTCCCAGGTGAACTCGGGGGCGCGGGTGCGGCCGGCCTCGCCCATCTCGTGGCGCAGGTCGGGGTCGCGCGCCAGGGCGTACAGGGCGGCCGCCAGCGCGCGCGGGTTTCGGGGCTCGACCAGGATGCCCTGCACGTTGCGCTCGATGACACGCTTGAAGCCGTGGATGTCACTCGCCACGATGGGGACGCCGGCCGCCATGGCCTCCAGCAGCACGATCCCGAACGACTCCTGTCCTGTGTTCGGCGCGCAGTAGATGTCGGCGGAGGCGAAGTAGCGAACCTTTTCGTCGTCGGTGACGCGTCCCAGGAACTCCACGTCGCGGATGCCACGCAGGCCAACGTAACGGCGGTACTCGCGCAGCTTCGGCCCCGCCCCCACGACAAGCAGTCGCGCGTCGACCTTGCGCTTGCGCAGGCGGTGATACGCCTTGAGCAGGTGGATCAGACCCTTGCGCTCTTCGAATCGCCCGACGAAGAGGATGTTGAGCGTCTTGCCGTCGCGCAGCTCCTCGTATGGTTGGGCATCGGTGAATCGGTCCAGGTCAACGCCGTTGGGAATGATCTCGTAGTCGCCGGGAAAGTACCTGTTGATGAAGTGGCGCGCCGCGCCGGAGACGGCAATGCGTCCATGCAACAATCCGGGTAGGCGGCCGGCGAACCGCCTTCCGATCCAGTACGAGGGTGAGAAGCCGCCGAAGGCGTGAAAGGTGGCGATGTTCACGGTTCTTGACTGGTCGAGGACGGTCGGCGACAGGAACGGCACGAACGGCTCGTGGAAATGGAGGATGTCGAAGTCGTGCGCCTCGAGCACCTCCCGCGCCTGGTGCTTGAAGCGCAGGCCGAGCGTGACGCGACCCACCGACCCATTGGCTGGTGCCGCCCAGCCGGTGCCGAGGCGAATGACGTGTCCCTCGCTCTCGCGCTGGCGGCCGTACTTCGACGTGATGATCCAGACGTCGTGGCCCATGCGGCGCATGGCCTCGTGCGTGTACCGCACGTGTTCGTTCACCCCGCCTGGGTGCGGATAGCCGTACGGGCTCACGATCCCGATCTTGAGCGGAGGCCGATGGCGCGAGCCGGCCCGATCGGTCGGCGTCGCCGCCGCCGGCGGGAGCTGGGTCATCGCCACTCCCCGCTGGGCCGCAGTGTATGCCGCAGGTGTCTCGCCTTGGCGCCTAGCTGGCGCCGATACACGTCGACATTGTGGAGGTTGGACCAGAACGCGCCGCCAGGTTGCGTGGTGCCCGCATCGATGGCCGCGCGGTAGTGGTCCGCAGTGGCGCCCGGAAACCACGTCCACGCGGTGCCGATCCCCTCCAGGACGTGCGCGTCGGAATTGCCGACGGCGGGAAGCCGCAGCACGTCGGCGTTGAGTCGGGCACGTTTCACCTGGCGCGACCGACCGGCCGCCGACGGGTTCATGAGTTCGATCGCGTCGAGGCGCTGGCGCGCGTCGTCGGCGCCGCGCGCGGTCAGCAGGGAGCGCGTGCCCAGCGAAGGAGTCAGGGGTGCCAACGGATGTGCGGCGATCGCGATTCCACCCTGGTCATGGATGCGCTCGAGTGTTTCGGGCAATGGCCGCAGTGCGGGAATCCGCCGGCTGATAAAAAGCGCAAGTACATGGCCCCGACGCGTGGTGATCTCTTCGCCGACCACGAACTCGAACGCGTAGTCACCGGCGGCGTGGATCTCACGCGCGCGGAGTGCGCCGTCGATCCGCTCATGGTCGGTGATGGCGATGACGTCGAGGTCGGTGCGGCTCTCGACGTGGTCGAGCACTGCCCGCACGGATGCCGTTCCATCGGAGTACAGCGTGTGGAGGTGCATATCGGCCTTCCCGAGATCCCCGCCCGCACGGGTCATGCGCGCAGGTCCGGCCAGTAGGGCTGGAACGAGCCCCACCATTGCTCGGGCGCCTCACCGATATCGCGTTCCATGCGTGCAGCGATCGAGGTCGCCAATGTCGCCGTGTCGGCGCGGCGGTCGCCGGTGGAGGGCACCGGGAGCAGCTCGGCCTCCACGCGGAAACGGTCGGGACCGATGCGCAGGCAGCGACCGACCATGACCGCCGCGCGGTAGTTGACGACCAACGAAGCTGGTCCCAGCGGCACCGTGGTCGGATGGCCGAACATCATTACCGGGTGGCCATCCCCGGCGAGGTCACGATCGCCGATGATGCCGACTGTGCCGCCGGCGCGGAGTTTCGCGGGTAAGGCACGCCGTGCCCGGCTGAGAGGCACCAGCTCGACGCTGGCTCCCCCCCGGCGCGCGGTGAGGAAGTCGAACAGGGCGCGCGGCTTGATCTCTTCGACCGGTGAGAGCGGATGGATGCCACGCGCTGCGACGAAGACTCCGAACGGCTCGAAGTTGCCGAGATGCGAGCCGATCAGCACCCCAGGCCCGGCACGCAGCACCATGGAGATGGCATCCCAGCCCGGGACCTCCACGATCTCGTCGATGCGGTCGGCCGGGTAATGCGGGGCCCGAAGCAGCTCGACGTAGTAGCGCGCGTGGTTCCGGAAGGCCGCGCGCACCAGGTCGCGGAACGGACGCCCGCTCGTGGGACGGGCCGTCGCGGCACAGACGCGGGCCAAGTTGGCAGCGACCAGCCGGCGACGTGCGGGTGCCAGGCGATGCCACGCGTCTCCGGCGAGGTCGGCGAGTGCGTACGCCGCGCGCGATGGCAATGCGGCGACGATGCGATCCGCGGTCTCGAGCGCAAGGCGGAGCATCACGCGGGAATCTTCGTCCAGTCCTTGCCGAGCCGAGCGGCCGCAAGGGACGCGACGGCGTGTGCACGGTCGTCATCGGTCTGTGGCCAGACGGGCCTGAACATGTACCACTGGCCGGGATCCTCGCGAATCACGCCTCCGAGGGCATCAGCGACGGCCTGGGTTGCCCGGTGGATTTCAGCCGGCTCATCACTCTCGCAACGGACGAGGGGAAGGCCGCGGGCAACGAATCGGTCCCCCCGGATTCGACGGCAGGCGACGGGCATGAGGGGTGCCCCCGTCTTGGCGGCCAGCGTAGCTGGGCCGAGGGGGAACGTGGTCGCCTCGCCGCAGAACTCGACGGGTACATCGCCGCGGCGGTAGCCGCCATCACAGAACAGGACGAGGTTCTGCTTGTTCCGCAACGCCCTGAACAGGCCGCGGAGGTTGCGCCACCCGATCAGGAAGATGTGCTGCCGCCCCCTTGCCGCCTTCATGTGCTCATACAGGCGGCCGTAGGTCGTGTCATCGGCGACGACGTGCATCGCCTCGTTGATGAGCTTGAGTGCCGGACCGATGAAGTCCATCCCACCGACATGGACGGTGCACGAGATCACTCCATGACCGATGCGCCGCACCTCGTCGAGCATCTCGGGATTCTCGATCCGCACGATGCGCGCCGCAGACCTCGAAGTGAGCTCACCGATGCGCATCATGTCGACGAGATACTTCGCGTAGTTTTGGAACGCGCGCCGCGCGGCCGCGGCGACGCGCGGATCGTCAGCCGGCAGGCCCATCGGCCTTGCCAGGTTCTCTCGTGTCAGCCGGCCCTTTGGCCCCGCCAGGTCGTACGCGACGTTGCCGACCGCCGCCGCAGCCGGCAGGACGACCCAGCGCGGCAGCGCGTTGATGACCCGCTCGGCCGCGCGGTAGAGCCAGTAGATCAGCAGCTCACGCCGCCGCTCGCGCGGTTGGGCGCCCGCGATCGCAACCATGGACCGATCCTACGCGACTTCGGCCGCCGCGGCCCTCGCCTTTACCTTCGTGTTGGCCGCCGCGACCTTCTTCGTCGTCCGTCTGGAGACCTTCTCGGTGCCGACGAGCGTCTCGCTGTCGTCGCCGCGGATGAAGTCCTCGACCCGATTGTGGGCGATGTCGTCGTGGATCTGCATCGGCGGCGACTTCATGAAGTACGCGCTCGGCGCCACCAGCGTGCCGGCCAGGCCGCGATCAAGTCCCAGCTTGGCGCAGCGAATGGCATCGGTGATGACGCCCGCAGAGTTCGGAGAGTCCCACACCTCGAGCTTGAGCTCCAAGTTGAGCGGAACGTCGCCGTAGGTCGTGCCCTCCATCCGGATATGGCACCACTTGCGGTCCTCCAGCCACGGCACGTAGTCCGACGGGCCGACGTGGATGTCCCCGCCCGCGATCTCGTAGTCCATCATCGAGGTCACCGCGTTCGTCTTGCTGACCTTCTTCGACTCGAGACGCTCGCGTTCGAGCATGTTCAGGAAATCAGTGTTGCCGCCGAAGTTCAGCTGGTACGTGCGGTCGATCTTCACGCCGCGGTCCATGAAGAGCCGTGTCAGGACCCGGTGCGTGATGGTCGCGCCCACCTGCGACTTGATGTCGTCGCCGATGATCGGCAGACCGGCTTCGGCGAAGCGGCGTTGCCAGTACGGCTCGCGGCCGATGAAGACCGGGATCGCGTTGACGAAGGCGACTCCTGCCTGGATCGCCTGTTCGGCGTACCATTTTGTCGCCTGCTCGGACCCGACCGGCAGATAGCTGACCATGACGTCGACCTCGCGATCCTTCAGGATTCGCACGATGTCGGCCGTCGGGCCGGGCGCCTTCTCGATGATCTCGGAGAGGTACTTGCCAAGGCCATCGTGCGTCATGCCGCGCTCGACAGGCACGTTGAGCTGCGGGACCTGGCTGAACGTAAATGTGTTGTTCGGCTCGCTGAAGATTGCCTCCGACAGATCCTTGCCGACCTTGTTGCGGTCGATGTCGAAGGCTGCCACGAACTCGATGTCGCGGACGTGGTATCCGCCCAAGTTGACGTGCATCAGGCCCGGAATGAAGTCCGTCTCGTTGGCATCGGCGTAGTGATAGCGGCCCTGGACCAGGCTGCTTGCGCAGTTGCCGACGCCGACGATGGCGACCCGGACGTTGCCGTCGCCTGACCGATGACCATTGCTGGCGGTCTTGCCGTTCTTCGAAGCCACGCTGTTTCAGTTCTCCTTGGTATGGGGTACGGCACCCTGGCTGAGACGCCAGACATGCCAGATGCGCTGGATGACCGTCACGATGGTGAGGGCGGCGATCAGGAACAGAATGCCGATGAGGACCGGCGTGAAGCCGAGGCCCGCCAGCGCGACGCCGGCGATGATGAGGACGAGCCGCTCCGTCCGGGGAGCAAGGCCGACGCTGGCCGACAGGCCGATTCCCTCGGCGCGCGCCCGAGCGTAGCTGACCAGAAATGAGCCGGTCAGCGCCACGAGGACCGCGAGGACCGGCAGCATCGGCCGCTCGAGTGCGCTGAACAGCCAGGCCGCGATGCCGACATACAGGATCGCCTCGCTCGCCCGGTCGAGGGTCGAGTCGAGGAAGCTACCGAAGGCGGTCTCGCCGCCCTGTGCCCGGGCCAGTGCGCCGTCGACCGCGTCGAGCAGGGAGCCCGCGCTCAACACCGCGGCCCCGATCAGGAGCCAGCCACCGGCGACCAGCCCCGCAGCGGCCACGGTGATGAGGAGGCCAATGACGGTGATCGTGTTCGGGGTGAGGTGCAGCGCCATGGCCAGTCTCACGACGGGGACGAGGATGCTGCGCGCCGATTCCTTGATCCTGGCCGGCACCACCGACGCTCCGCGCCGCAGGTCGTGCGCGTGATCGCGGCTAGCTGACATCAGGCACCGTTCCCGGCGCGCCGGCGGCACCCGCAACCCCGGCCGTACCGCCGACGAGCCGACCCTCGGCGTCATGCAGCTCCTCGAAGGCGGCTGTCCGCAGACGACAGATCACCTCTCGACCCTGGCGCTGCGTATCGATGATGCCGGCCAGGCGCAGGATGCGCAGGTGCCAGCTGATGAGCGGCTGGGAAAGGCCGATGCGGGCCGACAGCTCACGTACCGGCAGCGGCCCGATCTCTGCCATGAGGCCGATGATCCGCAGACGCGTCTCATCCCCCAGGGCGCGGTATAGCGTGCGGAGGCGTCGCAGGTCGCGCTCGGCCGCGCTCTCGGGGGAAGATGGGATCACAAGCGCTTCTTTATCAAATGCGGGTTTATATAAGCAATGGCTTATGATATCGACTGAGCGATCGGTCCGTCAACCCCGTGCTAGCATCGGCGCCCGACCGGTCTCGATGCCGGCAACAGGAGGTGCGTCGCTGACGAGTTCGACCCCGGACGCGTTGTGGAGCGCGCCGTCCCTCCGCGTCCTGCGTCCGTCCGCCGTGTCATGCACGGATCTGCGACGTGGCCGAGCGCTGGACCGGTGTTCGCTCTCGGTCCCGGTGGGCGCTCGGCTGTTGGTCGTCTCCGAACCCGACACGACCGCATCCACGTTGCTGCGAGTGCTCGCCGGATTGTCACGGGCTGACCGTGGCGAGGTTCGCATTGCCGGTTCGACCGATCCGACCGTCACCGGGTGGGGCCGGCGCATGGCTTACCTGGGACCCGAATCCGGCCTGCACAGCTGGATGACACCGCTCGAGGCGCTGCACCTGGCCGCTGGGCTGCTGGGCCTTTCGCACGACGAACGGGCGCGACGAATCGACCGGGCGCTCAGGTGGACCGGGATCACTCCCGCGATGGCCGAGCGGGCGGTCAGCCGCGGAGGTCCGGAGCTGGAGCAGCGGACGGGCCTGGCGTCGGTGCTGATCGCCGAGCCCGAGGTCCTGCTGCTCGACGAGCCGCTGCGGGCGATCGAGGCGACCGAACGAGATCGCCTGTTGCGGATCCCCGGCCGGCGGCTGACCATCCTGCTGGCGAGTCGGGATCCCGGCAGCGAGCTGGGGCTCGTCGCGCACGTTGCGTACCTGCGGAACGGTCGCGTGGAGCTCATCGCACCGGTCGGGGACCTCGATCAGGCTGGCTTGCCGCTGAGCCACGCCGGGATCGCGCAGCTGGCGGCGCTGAAGGCGGCGGAGCGCCGCCTTCGCCGAGCGGTTCCGGAGTGAGCCAGACGGGGGTCGTCGTCGGGCTTGCCATGCGTGAGCTATGGATCAGCTTTCGCCTCCTCCTGTTGCTCACCGGGTATGTTGCCGTGGGAGCGGCGGCGTCGCTACTTCCGGGGTCGCTGCCCGCCATCCTCGTGCGCCTGGCGGTCGGCGTGTCCGCGGCGATGATCGTCGGCGCCGCGATCGCCGCCTGGTCGATCAGCCGGGACCGCGTCCTGGGTCGGGCCGGGTGGCTCGCCACACGGTCCATCTCGCGCGGGACGATCCTTGCGGGCTGGTTTGTTGCCCTGGTCTTGGTCTCGGTCCTGGGAGTGGCGGCCGTCGGTTTGCTGGGGTGGCTCGCCGCGTCGACTGCGTCGACGTCCCTGGACCCGGTCGCGTTCGGCGCAATGTTCGGTGGGATCGCCTGTGGATCGCTTGCCCTGCTGGCGCTGGGGCTGCTGTTCGGGGTCATCCTTCGGCCGCGAGCCGCGACCACTGCTGCCGTCGCCGCGAGTGCACTCATCATCGCGGGGGGTTGGTTCGCCCTCCCGCGTGTCGCGCTTCCGGTCGAGGCGCTGGTCCACCTCTCGCGTCTGCCGGCGCCGATATCGGTTGCCGTGCAGGGCGGCGGCGCGAGCCTCGCATTCGCCGCCCTCCTCGTGCTCATGGCGCGTGCAGCCCTGGAGCGGGCGGACCTGTGATCGATCAGACGCTGCGGATCCATCCGCTGGCTGCCTGGGCTGCGCTCGTCTTCGCGAGCCTGGGGGTCCTGCTGGGCGGCGCGGAGCTGATGGTCGTCGCGATCGCGCTGCCGTCGATCGTGGCCGACTTCGGCGGCTGGGCGGACCTGGCGCGCGTGAGCTGGATCGTGAACGCCTACCTACTGGCGTACGTGGTCGCCATGCCGCTCGCGGGTCGCGGCGCCGACCTGTGGGGAGCCCGCCGCCTCTACGTGGTTGCGCTCCTCCTGTTCGTCATCGGCAGCGCGGGATCAGGGATTTCGCGCTTCGCGGGCTCGGAGGACGGGTTGACCTGGCTGATCGTTTCGCGGGTGATCCAGGGCTTCGGCGGCGGCGCGCTCGTCCCGCTCTCGATGGCGCTGGCCAGCCACCTGTTCAGCGGTCGCGCCCGAGGCGCCGCGCTGGGGCTCGAGGGTGCCGCGACCTACATCGGCATGGCGATCGGCCCGGCATACGGCGCCTGGGTGCTCCTCAACTTCAACCTCCCGATCCCCGGCCTCGACATCGCCAGCTGGCAGTGGATCTTTCTCCTCAATGTGCCGATCGGTATCGTCACCCTGCTCCTGATCTATGTCGTCGCCGGCGGCATCGAGACGCCGCGGGTCCGGGCAGGGCTCGACCTTGGCGGGGCTGGGCTGCTGTCCATCGCGCTGGTTGCCGGGATCGGTGCCGTCACCATCTCGGGTGCCAATGGATGGACCGATCCCCTGGTGCTGGGAGGCCTGCTGCTGGGTGCCGCGGCGTTTGCCGCATTCGTGTGGCTGGAGCTCCGTTCGCGCTCACCGATCGTCGACCTGCGCCTCTTCGCGAACACGGCCTTCAGCGCGGCGAACGCGGTCAGCCTGCTGACCGGGTACTCGCTGGCGACGGCGATCATCGGTGGGCCGGTCTTCGTCAATCGCGTCCTGTTCGGCAGCGATGTCGACGCGTCGCTCATCCTGACGGCGCTGACGCTTGCCATCGCGGTGGGTGCCCTCATCGGTGGCCTGCTGACGGGCTTCATCGGCGAGCGGATCGTGACGCTGGGAGGCGTGCTGGTCAGCGCGGCCGGGCTGTGGCTGGCGCTCGAGTGGGGGATCGGGACCGAGCCGGATCGGCTGGTACGTGATCTCGGTGTCTTCGGCCTTGGCTTCGGACTGACGGTCGCACCGCGCGCCACGGCGGCCGTCGATGCGGCTGGCGCAGGTGCCTATGGCGTGGCGAGCGCCATGATCCAGATCACGCGCACCATCGGGATGAGCATCGGGCTGGCATTGCTGACCTCGATCGGCCAGAACCGCATCAACGAGCTGTCGGCGCTGATTGCCGACCCGGGGCGGCGTGACGCGCTGGTCAGCGACCTCGGTCGGCCGGAGTTCGTTGGGGTCGATCCCAACGCCTCGCTCGCACTCGTCGACCTGCTCGAGCGGTGGTCACAGGGCCAATCGGCGGAGGCCCTTCAGCTGGTGTTCGGGATCGCGCTGGGCGTGACGCTGGTGGCGATCGTGCCGGCCTGGTTCGTCCGCGGACGGCGCGCCTGAGTCAGGTGGCGGGCTCGGCCACGATCACGAGCTCGCCCCAGTTCCGGTTGAAGCCCTGCGACGTCTGGAGGGTGAGGCGCTCGTAGGGTGTGGGCGTTGTCCAGAATGCGCCTTCGGCACAGTCGTCGTGAATCTGGAGCGCGAGCGGCGGGTCCGGCGGGTTGTTCTCCGTCGCGTCGGGATCGGGGCAGGGAACGTTCGGGCGGACCTCAGTCACGATGTAGCTGAGCACCGAGTCGTCGGACATCTGAATCAGCACCTCGGCGCCGATCTGCACGTTCCAGAGCGGCTTGAAGAGCGTGTTGAGGGCGTGCGCAAAGATGTACGAGTTCGTGTTCCGGCCCGGCTGGTTGCCAGCCCGCAGGATGTAGGCGGCGTCGGTCGGCGGAAAGCCATCGGTCTCCTGGTTGGTCGACTGCTTGACCGTGAGATTGATGCCGACCGATTCCACCTCCAGCTGCACGGCCGTGACGTCTGAAGGCAATGGCTCCGGCGTGGGGCTCTCGGTTGGCTCGGCGCTGGCGCTCGGAGCGGCAGATCCCGACGCCGAGGCCGACGGCGCAGGAGTTGTCGTTGCCTCCGCTACCTCGCTGGGTGTCGCGATCGGTGCCAGCCTGGCGGGCGGATCCGCATCGAGGTCCTGCGTGCCGACGATAATGAGAGCAACCCCCGCAACACCCAGGATGATCGGGAGCGCCCAAGAGGAGAGACGCTTCACATGGCTGAGTCTAGCCGCAGCCCCGATGCACCGCTGGCGCGCGCCATGGACTTGGCGTCGGCAGCGCTGGCCAATGCCCCGGCTGGCCTCCTCACCGATTTCGACGGCACCCTGTCACCGATGGACGCCGACCCGGCCTCGGCCGCTCTCATCGGCGGTGCGGCCGGCGCGCTGTCTGCATTGGTCGATCGCCTCGCGGTGGTCGCCGTCGTGACCGGCCGCGCGCCACTCGACGCACGGCGCATGACGGGCGTGCCCGGCCTGCTGATCGCTGGCAATCACGGTACCGAGTGGCTCGAGCCGGATGCGGAGATGCCCATCGCCACGCCGGAGGCGGCATCGGTCAGGATGCGGTTGGACCTCGTCCTTGCCGCCGTGCCTGCGGTGCCTGGGATCATCCTCGAGCATAAGGGTGCTTCGGCCACGATCCATTACCGCAACGCGTCGGATCCCGCGGCGGCGCTGGCCGTCATCCTGGAGTCGCTCGGCGGCACCGATGCTCACGGGATTTCCCTGCGCCGTGGACGGATGAGCGTCGAGCTGCGGCCGGTCGGCTCCGGCGACAAGGAAAGCGCGGCGCGGACCATCATCCAGCGCTTCGGGCTGCGCGGCGTCGTCGTCATGGGCGACGACATCACCGATCTCGATATGTTCCGTGCGGTCGATGCGCTGCGGTCGGCCGGCGGGTTTCGCGGCGCGATCATCGGCGTCGGAGGTGCGGATGGCGAGACGCCGCCCGCCGTGGTGGATGCGGCCGACGTGGTGCTGGCCGATCCCACTGCGGCAGCAGCGCTGCTGACGGCCCTGGCGCGTCGCTGATCTGGGGTGCAACAAGGGGGTAAGAACCACGGGACGGGCTGAGCAACCCGTGCCGTTCAGCCGGTGAGCTCGTGGAGATCCTCGAGCTGGCGCCGCAGCCACCAGCTGATGTCCTCTTGCTCGACGCCGCGCCGGAGGTGTGCCAGCCGGCGCCGACGCTCCTCGACCGGCATGGCAAGGGCGGTGGCCAGGGCATCGGCGGTGCCGACCACGTCGGCTGGTGCCACGGCCAGCGCGCCATCGGCCATCTGATCGAACGCACCGGCGGTCTCCGACAGAACGAGCACGGCGTCGCGGTCGGAAACGATGACCGCCTCCTTGGCGACCAGGTTCATGCCGTCGATCAGCGGGTTGACGAGGATGACATCGGCGATCGAGAGGCCGGCCATGGCCTGCGCGTAGTCGTTCTCGTAGAAGAGCTGAACCGGCCGCCAGCCGGATTGCCCGAAGCGGGCATTGATGCGGTCGACCGCGTTCTGCACCTTGCGACCGTAGTCTCCGTATTCTCGCAGCCCGGTTCGTGACGGAACCAGGAACGCGAGGAAGCTGATCCGGCCGCGCATCCTGGGGTTGCGCTGGAGGAGCGTCTCGTAGGCCATGAATCCACGAAGGATGTTCTTGGACGGCTCCAGGCGGTCGACACGCACGATCACCCGTTCCCGGGCGCCGCCCAGCAGCTGGTCGGCACGACGCCGCGCCGCCCGCGAGCCGGCCACCCGCCGGGTGGCTTCGACGTCGATGCTGATCGGATAGTGGCGCACGTGGATCGTCCGCCGCTTGCGCCGCACGGTGCGCGCTTCGTAATCGACGGTCGCGTCGGGCACGAACGACTCGACCATGCGCAGGAAGTTGTGCGCGTATCGCTGCGTTTGGAAGCCGACCACGTCGTTTGCCAGCAGCCCCGTGGCGATGCCCTCGCGGATGTTTGGAGCGATGTTCTGCCAGATGCTCGACGGCGGCCACGGGATGTGGGTGAAGTGGCTGAGGACGGCACCGGGCCGGGCATGGCGGATCGACTCGGCCGCGGTATAGAGGTGATAGTCGTGGAGCATGATCCGCGGCCGTCGGTCGGAGCGCGTCTGGGCCAGGACGGCCGCCGCGAAGGCCTCGTTGAGCGCCACGTAGCCTCGTTCCCACGCGCGCATGGTCGCCATATCGATCACCGGACGCTCCGGCAGGTTCCACATCTGGTGCTGGAGGAACCACAGGAGCGGGTTGGCGATCACGTTGTATGCCTGCTCGAACACCGACCGCTCGACCGATGCGAATCGCAGCCGGATGGCATCGTCGCCGGAAACCTGGCGCAGGAGTTTGGAGTCGGCAGCGGCGCGCCGATCCCCCTCGCTCATCGCCGCCGCGATCCAGGTGACCGGGACGTGTCTGCCGATCTGCCCGAGCGCGGTGACAAGCCCACCGGAGCCGCGTCGCGGCCGCAGCGACCCATCCGCGCCCGACGTGAAGGTCACCGGGCCACGATTGGTGGCGATGATGAGGCGGCGGTCCCCGAGGAGTGCGGTTGCGGCCGCACCGAGTGCGGTATCGGCTTCGACGAGGGTCATCAGCCTAGAAGAGGCTCGCCGCAGAGACCTCGAGCAAGCCAAGGATGGCGCCCGGGAAGATTCCCAGGATCAGGACGCCAGCCACCGACAGCACGAGTGCCACCGAACCGAAGGGAGAGGTGTCGATCGGTGCGGGATCCCGCTCGGGCTCGCGCATGTACATGTAGACGATGACGCGCAGGTAATAGAAGGCCGCAAGGGCGGCGTTGAGGACGAGGACCACTGCCAGCCAGGCGAGGCCGGCGTCGACGGCTGCCAGCAAGACGTAGAGCTTGGCGAAGAAGCCGACCGTTGGCGGGATGCCGGTCAGGCTCAGCATGAGGATGCCCATCGCGGCGGCTCGCCCCGGCGAGCGGGCGGCGAGGCCGGAGAACGAGTTGAGCCCACCAAAGCGAGTGGTGTCGCGCTGGAGCATGGCGACCACCGCGAACGCGGCGATGTTCATGACGGCGTAGCCCAGGACGTAGAACAGGACCGACTCGATGCCCTGCGCCGCGGCATCGGTATCCGAAGCGTTCGCGTACGCTGCCAGGCCGGCCATGATGTAGCCGGTGTGGGCAATGCTGGAGTAGGCGAGCATGCGCTTCACGTTGACCTGGACCAGGGCGACGACGTTGCCGATCGTCATGGTCAGCACGGTCAGGATCAGAAAGATGCCCAGCCAATCCGCTCGCAGCGGCGCGAGCGCTTCGGCGAACACCCGGATCAGCAGCGCGAAGGCGCCCAGCTTCGGACCGACCGACAGGAACCCGGTGATCGGCGTCGGGGCTCCCTGGTAGGCATCCGGGGTCCAGTAGTGGAACGGGACCGCCGCGATCTTGAAGGTGCCGCCGACCAGCAGGAAGCCGATGGCAACGAGCAGTGCTCCACTCATCTGGCCCTCGAGCGCTACCGCGATCTCGGCGATGTTGGTCGTCCCGGTGATCCCGAACAGCCAACTGATCCCGAACAGCACGATCGCGCTCGCGAAGCTGCCGAGCAGGAAGTATTTCAGGCCGCCCTCGTTGCTGTAGCGATCGGTCTTGTGCAGGCCAGCCAGCAGGTAGCTCGGCATCGTCATCAGCTCGAGGCCCAGGAAGAGCGTGATCATGTCACTGCTCGAGGCGAGCACGAACATGCCGAGCAGCGCGGTCACCAGGATCATGTGGAACTCGCCGAGCGGAATGCGTCGCACGACCAGGTAGGCGGGCGCGAACAGCACCGAGATGATGCCGATCAGGAGGGTGGCGGCTTTGAAGAAGACCGACAGGTCGTCGACCAAGTAGAAGCCGGCATAGACCGTCTCGTTGGTGTCCCAGACGACCACGCAGGCCGCTCCCGCCAGGATCAGCCCGGCGACGGTGAGCGGGGTCAGCAGCCATTTATTGGGTCGCGACAGGAAGAGATCGACGGTGATGATGGTCAGCACCAGCGCCACAAGGATCAGCTCCGGCAGGAGCGTGACGAGATCGTCGAGCATGTCCATCAGTGAGTCCTCACCAGAGCGGTCCGAAGCCGGTCAGGCCGGCGCCGTTGACGGCCTCGATGATCCGATCGACGGGCGCGGCGATTGCCTCCAGCACCGGTCCGGGATACACGCCGAGCGCCACCACCAGCACGATCAGGGGACTGAGCGCGATCCACTCATTGCGGTTGATGTCGTGCAGCGCTGGCCAGAATCGTCGCATCCAGTCGGACGGCACCGTGAAGAAGACGCGCTGGACCATCCAGAGCATGTAGACCGCGCTGATGATGACCACCACCATGGCCGCAACGGCGACGAAGCCGTTGTAGCGGAAGGCGCCCAGCACCACCAGGAATTCGCCGATGAAGCCCGAGAGCCCGGGCAGGCCGATGCTGGCGAACGTGAAGAGGCCGAACATCGCGGCGAAGCGGGGGATCCGGGCGTTGAGTCCGCCCATGTGGGCGATGAGGCGGTCATGCGTCTGCTCGTAGATCACCCCGACGAGGAGGAAGAGCGCTCCGGTCGTGACGCCGTGGCTGATCATCTGATAGATCGCACCCTGGAGGCCCTGCTCGTTGAGGACGAAGGCGCCGAGCATGACGTAGCCCATGTGGCTCACGCTGGAGTAGGCGACCAGCTTCTTGAGATCTGGCTGCACCATGGCGACCAGACCGCCGTAGATGATGGCGACGAGTGCGAGGCCGATGATGATCGGCGCGAAGCTGACGGCCGCATCCGGCAGCAGAGGCAGGCTGAAGCGCAGAAATCCGTACCCGCCCAGCTTGAGCATGACGCCGGCGAGGATGATCGAGCCGGCGGTCGGCGCCTCCACGTGTGCGTCGGGCAGCCAGGTGTGGAAGGGCCACATCGGCACCTTGATCGCAAAGGCCAGGAAGAAGGCGGTGAAGGCGAGCGCCTGGAGCGTATCGGCGTAGGCGAACCCGCGCAGCGCCTCGTAGCTGAAGGTGAAGGGCTGACCGCTTGACGCGTGTGCGATGGCCACCGCCAGGATGGCGACCAGCATGAGCAGGGAGCCGACGAGCGTGTAGAGCACGAACTTGACGGTGGCGTACACGCGCCGTGGACCGCCCCACACGCCGATGATCACGTACATCGGGAAGAGGCTGATCTCCCAGAACACGTAGAACAGGAACAGGTCGAGTGAAACGAAGACGCCGAGCATCCCGACCATCAGGAGGAGGATCGCGATGTAGTACTCCTTGACCCGCTTCTGGATCGGCTCCCAGGAGTAGAAGATGGCGACGGTGCTCAGCAACGTGGTCAGCAGGACGAGCACCATCGAGAGTCCGTCGACGCCGACCGTGTAGCGCATGCCGAACGCGTCGATCCAGGCCAGGTCCTCGCGGAACTGGAATTCGCTGCCGCCTGACTGGTACCCGAGCAGCAGCAGCGAGAAGGCGAAGCTGCCCACCGCGGCAAGGAGGCCGACCCAGCGAATTGCCCGATGGTTGGTGCCGGGCACCAGGAGCAGCAGCACTACGCCGATCAGCGGCGTGAAGACGATGAGGCTGACCACCGGGAGACCGTTCATGATCGGCGGCTCCCCGAAGGATTTCGGTACACACCCGGCAGCCGACCACGCCGCAGGCCCATCAGCGCACCACCGTCGCGAACATGATCAGCACGACAACCAGCCCGGCCGCGATGCCGAGGCCATAGTTTTCGACCCGCCCCGTCTGACTCTTGCGCAGCCCGCCGCCGATCGCGCGCGCGATCCAGCCGGCGCCGTTCACCACGCCGTCGATGACCTTGGCATCGAACCACCACAACGCGTTGCTCACCAGCACGCCGCCCCTCGACCAGACCAGCTGATAGATGTCATCCACGTAGTACTTGTTCACGCTGGCGCGATACATCCCCGGGCCGAGCCCGAACGGGATGCGTTCCACGAATCGGCCGGCCGACTCCGGACGCTGCACGTACCAGCGATGTGCCAGCCAGATGCCGGCCGCCGCGACCGCCGCCCCGATCAGCAGGAGCAGCCCGCCCAGCCCGATGAGCTCGAAACCGTGATGGCCTTCGGCGAAGATCGAGCCGGGCAGGGTGCCCGCCTCCTCCGCGTCGTGGAAGACCTCCTCGAGCCAGCCGTGGATGACGCCGCCCTCCGGCGGAATGCCCAGGACGAGGCCGGCGAGGACGGTCGGCACGGCGAGGATGACGAGGGGTGCCACCATGGTCGGTCCGCTCTCGTGGATGTGATCCCAGAGCGCACGCGGCCCGCGCCATTCACCCCAGAAGGTCATGAAGATCATCCGGAAGGTGTAGAAGGCGGTCATGAAGGCAACGACGGTGCCCACGACGTAGAACACGAGGTAGCCGCGGTTGAACGACTCTGCCAGGATCTCGTCCTTGCTGAAGAAGCCGGAGAAGATCGGGATGCCGGCCAGGGCCAACGAGCCGACCACCATCGTGACGTACGTCCAGCGCATCTTCGCCCGCAGGTTGCCCATGTGTCGCATGTCCTGCTCACCCCCCGCCCCGTGGATCACCGAGCCGGATCCCATGAAGAGCAGCCCCTTGAAGAAGCCGTGGCTGACCAGGTGGAAGATGGCAGCCGTCCAGGCGCCGATGCCGAGCGCGAAGAACATGTACGCCAGCTGGCTGACGGTGCTGTAGGCGAGGACCTTCTTGATGTCGTTCTGGGTCAGGGCGATGGCGGCCGCGAAGATGGCGGTGAAGACCCCGATGATGGCGACCACCCACATGGCGGTCGGTGCCTCGATGAAGATCGGGTTGGCGCGCGCGACCATGTAGACGCCGGCGTTGACCATGGTGGCGGCATGGATCAGGGCACTGACCGGGGTCGGGCCCTCCATGGCGTCCGGCAGCCAGACGTGGAGCGGGAACTGGGCGCTCTTGCCGACGGCACCGGCAAAGAGCAGCAGGGCGATCACGGTGATGGTGCCCTCGTCCAGGGACCCGATCTGCTCGAAAATCTCACCGAAGTTCAGCGTTCCGAGATTGACCCAGATCATCATGATCCCCAGGCCGAATCCGAAGTCGCCGACCCGGTTGACGATGAACGCCTTCTTGGCGGCACCTGCGGCCGATGGCTTCTTGTACCAGAAGCCGATGAGCGCGTAGCTGCACAGGCCGACCGCCTCCCAGCCGACGTAGAGCATCAGGAAGTTATCGCCCAAGATGAGCAGCAGCATGCTGAACATGAACAGGTTCAGGTAGGCGAAGAAACGCCAGAATCCTCGGTCGCCGTCCATGTAGCCGATGCTGTAGACGTGGACCAGGAGCCCCACGCTGCTCACGACCAGCAGCAGCATGGCGGTCAGCGAGTCGACCAGGAAGCTGATGTTGATCACGAAATCGCCCGAGGCGATCCACTCGTAGATCGTGACCTCGTACTCGTTACCGCCGAAGATCACAGCGGCGAAGACGATCATGCTGAAGACCCACATCAGCCCGACGAGGGCGGTCGGCACGATCCAGGATCGGTAGCGAGGCCGTTCCGCTCCCGGCGCGACATGTCCGGGCTGGCCGAGCCCGTCGTTGAACTGCGCCGGGATCACCCCGTCGGCGCCCTCCGCGTTGGCGAGGTCATCCGCGTGGCCGGCGTGCGGGCTGGTGACCCGCTGCTCCTCCTCTGTCGGGATCGCGCGGAAGGCTGAATCATCGACGTCGTGGTCGTCGTGCCCGTCCGCGTGGCCCCCCGCGTCGTGATGATGGCCGTGGCCGTGCGATGGCACTCGATCAAGGCGCGCCCCGACGAGGACGGCGAACAGGAATCCCGCCAGGGGCAGCGCCGGAATGAGCGCGATCAGCAGGTCCATCACGGGTGCTCGCCTATTCCTTCAGGTCGGCGTACTGGTCGACCTCTGCCGTCTGACGGGTGCGAATGATCGCGATGACCAGGGCCAGACCTACAGTCACCTCGGCGGCGGCCACGGCCATGATCATCAGCGCGAAGACGGCGCCTGCATTCGCATCGGCCGGAAGGAAGGCATTGAAGGCGACCAGGCTCAGGTTCACCGCGTTGAACATGAGCTCGATGCTGATGAGCATCAGGATGGCGTTGCGACGCGCCATGAAGCCGAATGTGCCGATGCCGAACAGCAGCGTGGAGACGATCAGGTAGCCCTCGATGCCCATCGGTCAGTTCGCCCGCTCGTCTTCTTCAGGTCGCCGCGCCAGGTAGATGGCGCCGATGATGGCCACCAGGATCAGCAGGCTGATGATCTCGAAGGGAAGCGCATAGGTCGTGAAGAGTGCGATGGCGATGGCCTCCACCGCGGCTCCCACCGCCTGGGGAGCGAGGCCCCAGTCGGTCTGAACGACCGCCCAGCCCACCAGGCCGATGATGGCGAGCGCGACCACCGCCGCGATCGGCACCTGGCGGTGGAACGGGGTGGGCAGGTTCGCGTCGCCCGCCTGGGTCAGCATGATGGCGAACAGAATGAGCACGCTGATCGCGCCCAGGTAGATCAGGACCTGGGCGGCGGCCACGATGGGTGCACCGAGCAGCGCGTACATTCCGGCCAATGAGCCGAAGCAGATCATCATCGCCACGGCCGAATGAATGATGTTGCGCAGCGTCACGACGGCGATCCCGGCTCCCACCACACCGAACGCGAGCAGGAAGAAGAGGACGCTGGAGATGTCCAGGGTCGATGCTCCCTAGAGAGGTTTCGTGCTCATGCGATCCCGAGCGGGACCGCGACCGATTCTAGCGTAGGCATTGCGCGGTCGCGCGATCAGCCCGTAACCTTCGGGGCGCCGCCGGTCCCGGCGGTGGAGAGAGGATATTGGAGGTCGACATCACGATGACGAGACGGATGGCCCCTGTGCTGGCGGGACTCGCCCTGACGCTGGTCGCCTGTGGTGGGGGTAGCGGGGGTGGTACCAACGAGGGCGAGGACAACCCGACCTCCGCCACCGTCGAGGCCGGTGCCGAGCGCGTCGCCCACCCACTCGCCCCGGGTCGATATCGCCTCACCATCACCGAGGATTGCGACGACTACACCGTCTCGATCACGCAGGAGGAAGGCGACTTCGTCTATTCCGTCGACAACTCGCCGATCCGGATCGTGCTGGTGAATGACGTGCCAGGCGGCAACTTCTTCATCGAGCAGACCAACGAAGCGTGCACCGATTGGAGCCTCAAGCTTGCGCGCCTCGGCGGCTGACCGACCTAGCGGGTAGGTCGTTCCCGATCGCTCATCTCGAGGATGTCGAGCATGGGCAGGTCGCGCTGGTACTCGCTGAACTCGAACTCGGGACCGCAGCGCAGGGCGTCGTACGGGCAGGCATCGGCGCAGATGCCGCAGAAGATGCAGCGACTCACGTCGAGCTGGTACGTTTCGAGGATGCGCGGGCGGGGCATCAGGGCCCCGACCGGGCATGTCTCGGCGCAGCGGCCACAGGAGACGCACGGCGTCTCGTTGAGGGACACGAAGTCCGCCGTGGTGACCAGCGAGTCGAATCCCTTGCCGATGAAGTCGTAGCACCCGGCACCCACGATCTCCTTGCAGACCTGCGCGCAACGGCCGCAGTCGATACAGCGGCTGTAGTCGCGCAGGATGAAGGAGTGCGTCTCGTCGCGGCCGTAGCCGTGGTTGACGCCGACGTACGGGTTGTCCTGGATCGAGCGCTCGTCGATCGCCATGTTCAGCGTCGTCTCGTACTCGATCGCCGCCTCGCGCAGATCGCAGTGGCCGATCGCCTCGCACGTGCACTGCAGGCAACGTCCGGCCTCGGCCATGGCCTGGTCACCGGTGTAGCCGAACTCGTACTCGTTGAAGTTTCCCTTGCGCGCGTCAGCCTCCTGCTTGCCCATGAGGGCGCGGGGCTCCTTCACATCATCGGTGAAGGGCACGATGGTCAGGAAGTTGGGCTGCGGCTCGGTGACGATGCGGCGCACCTGCGGATCGTCGAGGTCGTGGCCGCGCAGCCAGTAGTCCATGGCGTACGACGCGCGCCGGCCCTCGCCGATGGCCTCGACCACGGTGGCGGCGCCGGTGCGCACGTCGCCCGACGCGAAGATCTTGGGGACATTGGTGCGGAAGATGTGCTCCTCGGCGACCAGGTTGCCACGGCGATCGACCTCGAGTCCCTTTCGGATCTCGTCCGGCTCGGAGTCGATCCACGACAGGTCGGGTCCCTGGCCGATGGCTCCCAGCACCGTGTCGCACTCCACGATGAATTCGGTACCGGGCATCGGCTCCGGACGCCGGCGGCCCTGCGCATCGGGCTCACCGAGCTTCATGCGCTGGAACTCGACGCCGGTGACCCTGTCGCTATCTCCGGTGACGATGCGCGTCGGCGCGGCCTGGAAGATGACCCGAGCGCCCTCCTCGATCGCCTCGTGGACCTCGTCCGCGGCCGGCATGTCCTTCAGGTCGCGGCGATAGACAAGGGTCACCTCCGCAGCACCCTGGCGCACGCTGGTCCGGGTGCAGTCGATGGCGGTGAAGCCGCCGCCGATGACGACGACCCTCGCACCCCGGAGCCGCGGCACAGGAACACCGCGCGTGGAATTGTAGAGGTTCTCGAGCGCATTGACCGTACCGTCGGCGTGCTCACCGGGAATCCCGAGCTCGTTCGACTTGTAGCAGCCGATGCCGACGTAGATGGCGTCGTACTCGTCGATGATGTCGCCCAGGTGGAAGTCGCGCCCGAGGCGCATGTTCGGCTTGAAGGCCGCACCAAGCTCCCAGACGTGGTTGAGCTCTCGGTCCATCCAGCCCTTGGGGAGGCGGTACTGGGGGATGCCGTAGCGCAGCATGCCACCCTGCTCCGGGTCGGCCTCATAGACATCGCACTGGTGGCCACGCAACTGGAGGTAGTAGGCGGTGGCCATGCCGGCGGGGCCCGCGCCGATGATCGCCACGCGGCGGCCGGTCGGGGGATCCTTCGGCCACGGGATCGGGGCCGGTGCATCGACCTCGAGGACGCGATCGGCGCAGTAACGATGCGAGTCGCGAATCGCGATGGCGGTGTCCACCTCCTCGCGACGGCAATGTGTTTCGCACGGGGCAGGACAGACCCGGCCGAGGATCGCGGGGAAGGGCAGCGAGCGCTTCAGGATGCGCGTCGCCTCCTCCCAGTTGCCGAGCGTGTTCTGCTTCAGATAGCCCGGGATGTCGACGCGGGTCGGGCACTTGAACTGGCACGGCGGCAGGCAATAGGCATCGTGATCGCTGAAGATGAGCTCCAGCACCATACGCCGGTTCTCGATGACCCGCGCCGAGTGGGTGGTGATGACCATGCCCGGCTCGATCTGCGTTCCGCAGCTGATCGGCGTGTCTTCGCTGCCGGCGACCTCGACCACGCAGATGCGGCAGGCGCCATACGGAGCCAGCTTCGGCTCATAGCAGAGGGTCGGCACGTCTATGCCGAGCACGCGGCAGGCCTGGAGGATCGTCTGTCCCTCCTCGACCTGGAGCTCCTTCCCGTTGATCGTGACGCCGATCTCGCGGGTGCCGGGCACCATGGGCCAGAGCGGGGCGTAGTCGGACGCGAGCGCCTCGTCGCCCTGTCCGTTGCCGTTGCCGGCGGAGTGGCCATTTGTCGTGCCGAAACTCATCGGTTCCTACTCTAGCCGGGCCGCGGGCTCGACGCCGGAGAGCGGCTCGATGAGCGGCATCAGCTCGCTCGTGTGGCAGGCGCCGGCAATACAGACCCCGCGTTCAGCATGGGCCCGGTACTCGTCACCGAAGCGATCGAGCGTCGTCAGGATCGGGCCGGACGCGAGCCGTTCCAGCTTGCAGAGTGCGGTGTCGCTCACCTTGCGCGAGAGCTCGCGCAACAGCGTGAAGTCGTTCGGGCGGGGGGTGGCGGCCAGGATGCGGTCGAGCGTCTCGACCAGTCGCTTGGTGCCGATCCGGCACGGGACCGCCTTGCCACACGCCTCGCGCGCATTGAAGTCGATGAAGAATCGCGCCGTGTCGACCATGCAGGTGGCGCTATCGGTGACGAGGACGGATCCGGAGCCGATGATGGCGCCGGCGCCCTCGAGATCGTCGAAGTCGTACGGCAGATTGAGCGAGCCGGCGTCGATGGCGCCGCCGCCGGGTCCACCGACGAACAGCGCCTTCGTGGTTCCCGTGCCGCCGCCTGCCATCCCGAGCAGGTCGAGCAGCGAGGTGCCCAGCGGGACCTCGAGCAGGCCCGGCTCGCCGACGCGGCCCATGACGGTCACGAGCTTCGTGCCGCGACTGGACTCCGTGCCGACCGAGGCGAATGCTTCGGGTGAATGGGCCAGGATCCATGCGACGTGGGCGAGGGTCTCTCCGTTCTGCACGATCGTCGGCGCGCCCCAGAGGCCCCTCTCCGCCGGGTACGGCGGACGGATCAGCGGCATGCCTCGGTCGCCGGAGAGGGCGCTGATGAGGGCAGTCTCCTCGCCCGCGACGTAGGCCCCGGACCCTTCCCAGACGCTCAGCTGGACGCTGGTGTCGGTACCGAGGATGAGGTACCCGCCGAGGTGCGACTCGGTTGCCTCGCGGATCGCCACCTGGAGCCGCTCGATGGCGTCCGGCCAATCGCGCCGAACGGCGATGATCGCCTCGCTCGCCCCGACCGCGTAGGCAGCGATGATGAGGCCCTCGACCACGAGATGCGGGTTGCCCTCGGCCAGCGCTCGGTCTCCGAGCGCGCTCGGGTCGGCGGCCATGAGGTTGGCGACCACGATCTTGCGGTCGGCGCTCATCTCGCGGGTCACTCGCCACTTGGCGGCGGTCGGGAATCCGGAGCCTCCGCGTCCGCGCAGGCCGGCCGCGTCGATCTCGCCGATCACGTCGGCGGGGGTGAGCTTCGTGACCGCGCGCTCGAGGCCGGCATACCCACCGTGGTCGCGGTAGCTGGCCAGGCTGGTTGGATCGACCCGACCGATATCGGTCAGCAGGCGGCGCTCGCCTCCGTCGAGGATTCGAATCTGGGGTGAGAGCGCACCCGCCATCTCAGGCGCGACCTCGGGAGCCGGTGGCTGCGAGCCGACGCTCTTTGACGATGTGCAGCGCCTTTTCCTCGTCCAACGGGCCATAGACCAGGGTGTCGACGCGCATGGCCGGGCTGATCGCGCCCGCCCCCACGTCGCTGCGCGTCTCCAGCGTGAAGCGGCCGTCCGCGGTGGTCTCGCCGGCGCGGAGGCCGAGCTCCGCCTCCAGCGCCCGGAGCAGGCGGTCCCCGCCGCTGAACCGGCATGAGGCGCAGTCGCAGACGGTGATGACATGGCCCTCCGTGGGGAGCAATCGAAAGCCACCCAGACCCGCCGCCCCGAAGACCTGGGCCCAATGGATGCTCATCCGATCGCTCATCCGGCGCAGCGCCTGCTCCGGAAGGTAGCCATAGCGCTCCTCGATGGGTCGGAAGATGGCGACCAGTGCCTCCGGTCTGCCGCCGAAGCCATCGATCACGCCATCGACGAAGGGCAAGTCGATCTCCTCGTCCCAGCGCGCCGCGTTCCGCATGGGCCGTGCCGCCAGTCCGGCGCGACGATAGGCGTTGGGGTCGCTGCGCTCATCGTAGATCTCCGGCATGCCGTACCGGATTCGATTGCCCTGCGAGTCGAAGCCGCTCATGTCGATCGCCTCGACCGGACACACCTGTGCGCACTGGAAACAGACCTCGCACTTGTGCTCGCCGAACGGGTCGTAGATCAGGTCCAGGCGACCGCGCCAGCGGTCGGGTATCTCGGGACGCTGCTCGGGGTACTGGCGGGTCACCTTCGGCGCGAAGAAGTTGCGGAACGTGGTCGCCATGCCCCTGGCGATGCCGGCTCCGGGGAAGGCCATCAGTCGATCCTCACAGGTTGAAAACCACGACCGCGATGGCGGTGACGAAGAGGTTGACGAGGGCGAGCGGCAGGAGGACCTTCCAGGCCATCCCCATCAGCTGGTCCACGCGCACGCGCGGCAGCGTGGCGCGCAGCCAGACCGCGATGAACACGAACGTGTACGTCTTGAGGAAGAACCAGAAGATGCCGTACAGGGTGCCGCCGAAGCCGTCGAGCTGCGCCGGGAAGGGCCAGGGCGCGAGCCAGCCGCCGAAGAAGAGGCTGGCCAGGATGCCGCTCATGATGAAGAGCGCGACGTACTCGGCGAAGAAGAAGAAGCCGAAGCGCATGCCGGAGTACTCGGTGAATGGCCCGGCGACGAGCTCGGAGTCCGCCTCGACCATGTCGAACGGCGTGCGATTGACCTCTGCGAGGGAGCTGATGTAGAAGATGCCGAGGCCGATCGGCTGCCAGAAGAGCAGCCAGCCATGCTCACGCTGCCACACAACCAGCTCGCTGAAGCTGAGCGTGCCGGCCAGGACGACCGCCCCCACGATCGAGAGCGTGAGCGGGATCTCGTAGCTCACCATCTGCGCCGCGGCGCGCAGGCCGCCGAGCAGTGAGTACTTGTTATAGCTCGCCCAGCCGGCGACGAGCAGGCCGACCACGGAGAGCCCGAGGACCGCGAAGAAGTAGACGATGCCGATGTTGAAATCGGCGGCGACGGCACCCGGAGCGAAGGGGATGACGAGCATGCTCATCGCCGCCGCCATGTAGACCATCCACGGCGCCAGGGTGAAGGTCCCGCGATCCGCCTGGTCGGGGACGGTGTCCTCCTTGGCGAGCACCTTGAACCCGTGGATCGTGCTCTGGAACATTCCGCCCGGGCCGATCCGGTTCGGCCCCAGCCGCAGGTTCATGCTGGCGATCACCTTCAGCTCCATCTGGATGATGACGAACGCGGTCGGCACCGTGAGCAGCAGCAGGAGCGTGGTGGCCAGCAGGAAGCGCCCGAGGCCGAGCAGCAGCTCAAAATCCATCGGTTACTTGTCCACGCCGCCCATGACCGGATCGAAGCTCGCCATGACCGCCATGGTATCGGCCACGAGGCGGCCGGGCATGAGCTTGGGGAGCGCCTGGAGGCTGATGAAGCTGGGATCGCGCATCCGGAACCGATACGGATTGGGCCCGCCGTCGCTGATGGCGTAGACGCTGTACAGGCCGCGCGGCGACTCGACCGCCGCGTAGGCGCGCCCCGGCTTCGGACGGATGATCCCCGGCACCTGCGCCTGGACTGGGCCGTGCGGCATCTTGTCGATGATCTGGTCGATGAGGTGAATGCTCTGCTTGATCTCGGCGATCCGCTGGAGGTATCGCGCGTACGAGTCGCCGCCCTCCTGGGTGATGACGTCGAACTCGAGCTCGTTGTAGATCGAGTACGGCTGTGCCTTGCGGACGTCGAACGGCACGCCCGACGCACGCAGGTTCGGCCCCGTGACGCCGAGGCTGATCGCCTCCTGTCCGCTCAGCGTTCCCATGTTGATGGTTCGAGAGCGGAAGATCTCGTTGCCCGTGATCAGCCCCTCGTTCATCTCGATGTTCTTGAGGACATGGCCGCGCCATGTCCCGAGCCGGCTGAGGAACTCGTCGTTCATGTCGAAGTTCACGCCACCGACCCGAAAGAAGTTGAAGAGCATGCGCTGGCCGCTGATGGCGCTGAGCATGTCCACGATCTCGTCGCGGTTGATGAAGGCATACAGGATCGGCGTGATGCCGCCCATGTCGAGCGCGAGGAAGCCCATCATCAGGCCGTGGCTGAAGATGCGGTTCAGCTCGACCACCAGGGCCCGGATGTACTCGGCGCGTTTCGGTGCCCTGATGCCGTACAGCTTCTCGAACGCGATCGCCGGCGCGTGCTCGTTGTGCATGGTCGACAGGTAATCCATCGGATCCACGTAGGTGAGCACCGTGGTGTAGGTGGCGTTCTCGCACAGCTTCTCGATCCCGCGGTGCAGGTACCCGAGGACGGGGTCGATGTCGACGATGATCTCGCCGCGTACCTTCACGACCAGTCGCATGACACCGTGCGTCGAGGGGTGTTGGGGACCCATGTTGACGAGCATCTCGCCTTCACCAAGGCTGTACACGTCGCGCTCCCGATCGGTCTGTGGGGGGCGATCCGGGATCCCGACCTGGTCGAAGCCCGCGTACTCGCCGCTCTCGGTGCGCAGCGGCGCCAGGCCCGCCACCGTCCTGAGCCGATCCTCTTCGAGCCGATCGAGCTCGATCGGATCCGGAATGCGCGTCTCTGCGTCGATCCGGGTCATCGCGGGCGGCTCTGGTCAGCGAGAGTCTTCCCGTCCTCGACCGCCTCGGCCGGCGCACCGGGGCGCAGCTCGCTGGTCGGGAACGTGACGGCGGGTGCCTGGTTGAAGCGGGTCAGGTCCCAGGTTTCGGGTCGTTCGAGGGGGTTGACGCCGGCGGCCGATGAGTCGGCCGCGTCGTCGGGCAGGACGAAGTCCCTGCGTTGCGGGAAGGAGCGATAGTCGGGGCTCATGTAGATCCGTCGAAGATCGCGATTGCCCTCGAAGACGATGCCCATCATGTCGTACATCTCGCGCTCGTGGAACATCGCGCCCTCCCACAGGTCCGTGATGCTCGCGATGCGTGGGTCGGCACGATCGACATGAGCTCGGATGCGGAGCCAGCCGGGGTGCTTCCAGCTGAAGAGGTGGTAGACGACCTCGAATCGCTCCCCCTTGCCGTAGTCCACCGCGGCCGCATCGGCAAGCATGAAGAAGGCGAGCTCATCGTCGTCGCGCAGTGTGCGCAGCACGTCGTGGGCGCGTGCCGCATCGACCTGGAACTCGACGGTGTCCTCATCGGTCCAGAGCTCGCGCAGGCCGGAATCCACGCGTTCGGTCAACAGCCGCACGAGTCCGCCAGCGGCGACGGGAGCGGTCAGCGCACGTCTCCTTCCCAGCGGGTGCGCTGGGGGCCGCGATCGACGTAGGTGCTCCACTGGCCGCGCCGCTGCTTCACCAGCTCGTGGAGCTTCATCATCCCGTAGATGAGACCCTCGGGGCGCGGGGGGCAGCCAGGAACGTAGACGTCCACCGGCATCACCCGATCGACCCCCTGGACCACGCTGTAGCTGCGCTTGAAGCGCCCGCCGGACGTGGTGCAGGTGCCCATGGCGACGCACCACTTCGGCTCCGGCATCTGCTCCCAGAGGCGCACCAGTGGCCCGGCCATCTTGGTGGTCAGCGTGCCGGCCACGATCAGCACGTCCGCCTGCCGCGGGCTGGCGCGAAACGGGAACATGCCGAATCGATCGATGTCGTTGACGCTGGTGGCGGTGCTCATCATCTCGATGGCGCAGCAGGACAGGCCGGAGAGCAGCGGCCAGAGCGAGTTGGCGCGGATGAGGTCGAGGATGTAGTCGGCCTTGGTCGGGATCACCTCGAGCAGGCCGTGGAAGCCGCCCTGCGGATGCTCCTCCATCCCGAACTGGCGCAGCAGGCTGTCACTCCCCGCCTGGTCGGCGATGACGATCGGCGGCTCCTGCGTGGCGGGCGTCGCCGGGGTGGACGTCGGTCGGTCTACTGCCATCGGAGGTCTCCCTTTTTCCATGCGTACAGCTCGCCGAACATCAGGATCCCCAGGAAGATGCCGATGAGGACGATCCCCTGGAATTCGAGCGCCCGTACCGTGATGGCCCACAGGTACACGAAGATGATCTCGACGTCGAAGGCAACGAAGAGCAGGGCGTACAGGTAGAAGGCCAGTCCGAATCGGCTCCATGTGTCGCCGATGGTGTCGACCCCGGATTCATACGGCAGCCCCTTCTGAGGCCTGCGTCGCCGATGCGTGATCAGCCAGCTGAACAGGATCGTGCCAAAAACGAAGATCGTCGCGGCGACGGCGAATCCGATGACGTAGAGCAGTCCGGTGTGATCCATCTCCACTCCGGTTGCACGCTGGTGCATGGTGGATCGGGCACGCCGCCCGACGCGTGAGTTCGTGATTCAAGAAGCAGCGGACCACGAGGTGCTCACCGCTCGATTCACAGTCTAGCAGGGGGGCCAGCTCTCGTTACTTGCCACGAAGGGACCGATGTCCAGGCTCCGGAGGATTCGACTAGCGGCCGTGCCAGGCAGCGGCGATGAGAAGGCGCATGCCATCGCTGACCAGCGCGTGGCCGCCGAACAGGATCGGGATCGGTGCTTCCGCTGCCGCCTCGGTCAACTCGCGCAGCCATGGCGTCTTGATGCGCGCATGGTCGCCGAAATCGGAGGCAAACCGCTCTTCTTCCGGCGGCCACTGGGAAGCGTACGAGGACCTGGCCACCGACGCCATGAGCACCCGCGTATCGAGCACCACGGCGTCGCCCAGGCGGGTCAACTCAGCGATCAGCTCCGCCGGTGATGAGCGTGCCATGAGCGCGGCGAGGATCGACCGAGGATGGCTGTCGGGATCGCGCGCCGAACGCATGCCCCGCTCCTCGACGAGGGCTCGGACGCGGCATGCAGTCTCGGTCTCGAGCTGCTGCCAGGTGCTGACCGGGATCCGTCCGGCCACGACGAGCTCGGCACCCTGATCGCGCACCACCTCGCCGATCCTGTCGAGGTGCGGAACCTCCAAGGGGCCGTCGCCGGGCAGGCGTGCCATCTCCAGGTAGGCACGTACGGATTCATCGAGCGTCCGGATACCCCTTTCCGGCAGGTGCGCCGCCAGCCGCAGCAGGGCTAGGTCGAGCGTGGTGTCGACATCGAAGCGACTCCATGGCATCGCGCCCAGGTCACGACACGCGAAGCCGGCATCGGTCAGCCGGCGCGCGGCGGCATTGTCCGTCTCGCACGATGCGAGGGCTGCGAGTGCCCGCTCGAGGTCGCCGGCGACGACGAAGGCATCGGCGCTGAAGCGGTTGTTGGCAACGACCTCGCCAGGAATCGGCGAGAGGAGGATGTCGAGCGCATCATCGGCCAGCAGGCAGACTGCTCCGCCGCCCGCGTATCCGATCGTGTCGACCGAGCCGTTTGCCGTAACGAGCGCCGATCGGGCTGCTTCAGTGAACCAGCGGCCCCAGTGAAAGGGCTCGCCTGGCGCCGGTGCGCTCGGAGGGAGGGGTGCGACGGCGGCACCCAGATGGCCGAGGCGGTGCGACAGGCTGGTCGCCAAGAGCCGCTGTCCGTCGGCCGCGATGGCGGCATGGCTGCCGAACGGCTGTCCCTCGGGCGGCGTGGTGACGAGGATGAGCGGGGCCGGCCGCTCAGGCATCGGCGAGGGCGGCATCGGTCTCGCGAAGCCGATCCAGCTGTTCGAGGTGCATGAGGTCGTGGAGGCCGACGAAGAGCAGCCATTCGCCACAGCGCAGGTGGCCGACGAGCGGGTGCTCCACGTGGCACCGTTTGAGCTCGCTGCCCGCGATCCGGCCCGCGGCCGTCCGGATCGCGCGACGCGACTTGTCCAGGTAGGTCACCAGCAGATCGATGGTGGCATCGGGCGGGCCGGGGATCGACGGGACCACGACCGGCGGTTGATCCTCCGACCAGGCGCCCGCAGCGTCGAGTGATGCCCAGGTGGCCAGGAAGCGCCGCGCGGCGGTGGTGTGCGCAAACGCCTGCGCCACATTCCAGTCCTCCTCGCCGCCTGGCGCACCCAGCAGCCGCTCCGGCAGCGCGCGGAGCACGCGCTCGAGCTCGTCGCCAACGGCCTCCTGCTGGGCGAGGATTCGCTGCGCCGCGCCCTCGCTCACCCGTCCGCGCAGCTCGCGCCGCAGTGACTTCAGCCCGGACAGGCTCCAGTCGAAGGCGCGCCAGCAAGCCACCACGTCGGGTGCATCGGTCTCGAGTCGCGTGAGCCATGCGGGACTGGTCGACATGGACAAATTATCGACCGCGCGCGACGAGAAGACTCACAGGATCGTTGCGGCGCGAGTCACTAGAGGCGCTCGAAGCGCTCGACCTGCTGCACGAAGACCGTGGCACCACCGACCTCCACCTCGACGGGGTACGGCATGTAGAACTCGCCGGGCTCCATGATCGGCGGCATCGGGTTCACGAACTGCTTCCGACTATGGCAATTCGAGCTGATGACGGCGAGCACATCATCGACCTGGTCGTCCTCGACGCCGACCAGGATGGTGGCGTTGCCCTGCTTGAGAAATCCGCCGGAGGAGTTGAAGCGCGTCGCGCGGTACTCCTTCTCGAGGAGTGCGTCGACCAGCGTCGCGGCATCCTCGTTGTGCACGATGGCGGTGACGAGCTTCATCGGGGGGCGGCTCCTTCGTTCAGCGCGGGCACGACGGGCGATGGCCTGGCCCGATTATGGCGCAGGGGGGCAACCGGGGCCACCCGCCATGCGTCTCGAGGGACGCATCAGGCGAGCAGGCGGCGCGCGACCACGTCGCGGATGGCCGAATCGGCTTCCTCGACGGAGCCGGAGCCGTCCACGACCTCGAACCGGTCGGGCTCCTCGGCCGCGAGGCGCAGGTAGGCGCTGCGAACCTGCTCGAAGAAGGCGAGTTCCTCGGTGTCTTCGAAGCGATTCCACTCTGCCCGTCGTCGCGTTCGTTCCAGGCCCACCTCCACGGGCACATCGATCAACAGGGTCAGGTCGGGACGGAGGCCGCCGGTCGCAAATTCCTGGAGCTGGCGCATGGCGCTCATGTCGTTGCCGTAGCCGGCGCCCTGGTAGGCGAGTGACGAATCGGCATAGCGGGCGCAGACGAGCCAGTCACCCCGCTCGAGGGCTGGCCTGATCACGCGCGCCACGTGCTGGGCCCGTCCGGCCGCGTAGAGCAGCGCGTCAGCGCGCGGATCGAGGTCGTCGCTCATGCCCCGCATGTGAAGGACGATGCGTCGAACCTCGTCGCCCAGTGGCGTCCCGCCCGGCTCCTTGGTCAGGATCGTCGCCACGGCCCGGCCGCGAAGCCAGTCGGTCAGATGTCGGGCTGCCGTCGTCTTGCCGCGGCCCTCCGGACCCTCGAGGGTGATGAAGCGGCCGCGCTCCGTCACGCGGGCGGCAGCACGCTGGTGGCGATGAGCGCGAGCATCACCAGTCCGAGGATGGCGACGAGGATGATTCTGCTGATGCGGCCGTTCACCGCCAACCCTTCTGTTCTTCGGGGATCAGCTCGACGCGTCGGTTCGGTTCGGAGCCGCGTGATCGCGACATGAGGGCGTTCTTCTCGGCCAACTGGTGCTGGAGCCGCCGGACGTACGCGTTCTGCGGCGCCAACTCGACCGGATTGCCCGAACCCTGGACGAGTCCGATCGCCTCTGCGGTCTCGCGCAGCGCCGCCTCCTGGGGATCTGCCTCGAGGTCGAACAGCGACGCGAGCATGTTCTCCATCTGCATGATCGTGTTCGTCTTCAGCACATAGATCGGGACGCCGTTCGATTCGGCGTCCCGCAGGGCGGCGGGCTTGCGGCGGTAGTAGTTGCGGAGCGTGACGACCGCGTCCGCCTCGTCAAGATCGCGGGCGACCGTGACCGGCAACCCGAGCTCACGCACTGCCTGCTCCAGGCGCTTGCGACTCACCCCGAAGGCGAACACGCTCATGGCCCGATGGTTCCGGGCCCGCTCGGTCTTCGGTCGCTGGGCGCCGATTGGTCGGGCGACCGATGCGCTCGCATCCATCTCGACCAGCGCCTGCTCCAGCTCGCGTCGCGCGTTGGGGAGCTGGGTGGGATTCCCGGCCGGGCCACCGCTCAGCCGCTCACCGGGCAGGGTCCGCTGTCCGCGCGCCACGTCGCCGCCGCCGGGCAGCGGCCGCAGGCCGCCGCGCTCGTAGCGGCCACCGGCTGATCCACCGCCGCGTCCGCCACGGCCGAATGCGCCGAAGCCGCCGGTCGGCTCGAGCGGCGCGAAAGTCGGACTGCCGGCTGGCGTCTCGGTGATGCGGTAGTCGTACTTGGTCATCGCCTTGAGATCACCGGACTGGTCGCGGTACCTCGACTCCGGCGGCACCATGTGGCCGCGCAAGATGGCATCGACCGTCTCGGCCACGTTGCGATGCACGATGACGTTGTCGCGCTCCACGATCTCGACGAGCACGTCAAAGGTCGGCGGTGCCTTTCGCTCGAGGACCGTCTTCTGCGTACCGCGGCGCCTGGCCTCCTCGTCGCCGAGCGTCACCGGCTGGATGCCGCCCACCAGGTCGGAGAGCGTGGGATTCAGCATCAGGTTGTCGAGCGTGTTGCCGTGAGCCGTTCCGACCAGCTGTACTCCGCGCTCGGCGATCGTGCGCGCCGCCCCGGCCTCGAGCTCGGTTCCGATCTCGTCGATGACGATCACTTCGGGCATGTGATTCTCGACCGCTTCGATCATGACCGAGTGCTGTTCCGTCGGCGTGCGGACCTGCATCCGGCGCGCCTCGCCGATGCCGGGATGCGGGATATCTCCGTCCCCCGCGATCTCATTCGACGTGTCGACCACGATCACGCGCTTGCCGAGGTCGTCGGCCAGCACGCGCGCGACCTCGCGCAGCATCGTGGTCTTGCCGACGCCCGGCCGGCCGAGGATGAGCAGCGACTGCCCCGTCTCGGTGATGTCGCGGATGATGTCGATGGTGCCGAATACCGCGCGGCCGATGCGGCAGGTCAGGCCCACGACCTTACCCGCCCGGTTGCGGATGGCGCTGATGCGGTGCAACGTGCGTTCGATCCCGGCGCGGTTGTCGTCCCCGAATGCGCCGATGTGCTCGATCACGTGCGCGATATCGGCTTCGGAGATCTCTCGGTCGAGCAGGTCCTGCTCGCCAGTGGTGAAGCGCGCCTGGGGGCGGCGGCCGAGGTCCATCACCACCTCGAGGAGATCGGTGCGATTCGCCAGGGCACGTAACCGATCGCAGATCTCGGTCGGCAGGGCCTCCATCAGCGCATCGAGGTCGTCCGTCGTCTCGCGGCGTGCCACGTGTCGTCTCGCCTCCCCTTCGCTCGTCACGGTGTTGCCGGAACCATCGCCGGCTGGCGAATCTGTGCCCGTACCTCGCGCACCAGGAGCGTGACCCGGCCGATCGGTTCAAAGCCGCTGTCCTGCGCCGCCCGCGTGCCGGCCGACTCGTATGTTCGCACCGGAGCCACGATCCCTGCAGCGATCGCTTCGTTTCCGACCCGCGCGAGCACGGCGCGCAGGAAGCGGGCGCCGTCCGATCCGTCGCGAATCAGGAAGCGCAGGTAGTGCGGCCCGGTGCGGCAGGCGCCGTGCTGCGCGAATCCACCGAGACGCTGCTCCGAGGGTAGCAGCCAACCCTCTACCTGATTGAAGTGCAGGATCGGGTTGAGCGACGAGCGCGGCACGATGGCCTCGTTGGCAGCCGATTCCCAATCGCCGGCCGCGTAGCCCTCGAGCCGCGCGATGGCGGGCGGGGTGGCATGGGTCCACAGGTCGAACAGGTGCCACGCGTCTGGCGCGCCTGCCGGCTGAAGTTCGAGGTCATCCGTCGCCCGGCCGTCGTGTCCATCGCGGCTGACGAGCGAGCGCAGCCAGGATCGCGGGCCGCGTGCCGGCTCCGGCGGGCGCCACCAGATCTCCTCCTGCGCGTATGCCATGAAGCCGGCCTGTCCGAACAGGGCCAGGTTCTCGCGGACATCGGCGCTGGCCGCGTGGAAGCGCCCGACCGCGTGTCGGGCACCCTCCTCCACGATAGCGTCGAGCAGGTCGTATCGAATCTCGGCGGCCATCGGCCCGTCGTCCGCGTCGAGCTCGGTAATGACCCAATCCTCGCGATGGGGCTCCTCGATCGCGCGACAGCTGCCCACCAGCTCTCCGCCCATCTCGGCCACGAGGTGAACAGATGGGGCGCGCAGGGGTAGCCACGATGGCATGAGCGTGGAGAGGCTGACGCGTGGCGATTCCGCGCTCGGCGCCGGCACGCCGAGACTTCGACGATGTGGGTCGCTCGCCGCGTGGACGCGGCGTGACAGGTCGGTGAGCGCCTGGCGATCAGTGAGACGCGCCGGCCGAATCGTGCCCTGGGCCCCGATCACGCCCGCCTCCGGGCGCTGCTCCCAACCATGGTCAGCAGCAGCCGATGCAGTCGACGATCCTGGGTCAACTCCGGATGAAAGGCGGTGGCCAGCACGCGTCCCTGGCGCACGGCCACCGGCGCGCCGTTCGGATCGCGCGCCAGGACCTCCGCGCGCGCGCCGACGTCACCGACCAGTGGGGCGCGGATGAAGATGCCGTGCATCGGCTCCTTCCCGAGGATCGGAATGTCAAGATCGGCCTCGAATGAGTCCAGCTGGCGCCCGTACCCATTGCGGCGCACCTCGAGGTCGAGCAGAGCAAACACCGGCTCTTCGCCGTCGCGCAGCCGATCGGCCAGAAGGATCATGCCGGCACACGTGCCGAGCATCGGCGTTCCCGCCCGCGCAAGGGACATGATGGGCTCACGAAGGCCGTAGGCGTCGATCAGCCTGCGCATGGTGGTCGACTCGCCGCCGGGAAGGATGAGCGCGTCGAGGTCGACCAGGTCGCGCGGCAGTCGCACCTCGATCGGGTCCGCGCCGACGTCGCGGATGGCGGCCGCATGCTCGCGCACCGCGCCCTGCACGGCGAGCACGCCGACGCGCGGTCGCCGTGACTGCTCGGTCATCGCTGAGTTACCAGCCGCGGACGGCCAGGCGCTCCTCGGGCGGGATCTGGCCGACCGAGGTGCCCCGCATCGGCTCACCGAGGCCGGCGCTGACCTCGACCAGGATCTCGGGATTGTCGTACTGGGTGGCGGCCTTCACGATCGCCCGCGCGTAGCGTTCGGGGTTCTCGCTCTTGAAGATGCCGGAGCCGACGAAGACCGCCTGCGCGCCGAGCTGTCGCATCAGACTCGCGTCCGCCGGGGTCGCGACGCCGCCGGCACTGAAGTTCGGGACCGGCAGCTCGCCAAGCTCCGCGGTCTGCTTGACGATGTCGTACGGCGCGCGCAGCTCCTTTGCCGCCGCGAACAGCTCGTCCGCGCGCATGTGCTGGAGCTGGCGGATCCCCTTCTGCACGGCGCGCATGTGGCGCACGGCCTCCACGATATCGCCGGTGCCCGCCTCGCCCTTGGTGCGGATCATGGCCGCACCCTCGCCGATCCGGCGCAGGGCTTCCCCGAGGTCACGGCAGCCGCACACGAACGGGATCTTGAAGGCGTGTTTATCGATGTGGTGCTCCTCGTCCGCGGGGGTGAGCACCTCCGACTCGTCGATGTAGTCAACCTCCAACGCCTCGAGAATCTGGGCCTCCGCGAAGTGACCGATGCGGCACTTGGCCATGACCGGGATGCTGACCGCGTCCTTGATCTCCGCGATCAGCTTCGGGTCGCTCATGCGTGCCACGCCGCCGAACTTGCGAATGTCGGATGGCACGCGCTCGAGCGCCATCACCGCGACCGCGCCGGCCTCCTCCGCCAGGCGCGCCTGGTCGGCGGTCACGACGTCCATGATCACGCCGCCCGCGAGCATCCGCGCCAAGCCGACCTTGGTGGCCCATGTTGATCGTTCGATCGTTGTCATCTGTTCTTCCTGCGCTGCGCCGATGCGGACACTGCGCGCCGCTCGGATTGGATCATCCATTCTACGCGCGTTCATTGGTATGATCGCGCTCAGGAAGGCCCGCGCATGATGATCAATGCACCCGTACTGGTCCTGAACCAGAACTACGAACCGCTCAACGTCTGCGATATCAGGCGCGCCTTCCGGCTGCTCGGTGCGGAGAAGGCCGAGCTTCTCGCGCGGAATCACCAGGTGATCCACACGCCGACGATCGCGATCCCGGCACCTTCGGTGATCCGGCTCCAGTACCACGTCAAGCGGCCTCAGCCACGCGTGAAATTGAGCCGGCGCGAGGTGTTCAGTCGGGACCGTCACACATGTCAGTACTGCGGCACGATCAGCCGTGATCTCACCATCGATCACGTGATGCCCAAGCATCGCGGCGGCCGCCACGAGTGGGACAACCTGGTCGCCGCCTGCCGCGCCTGCAACCATCGCAAGGGCGGCAAGACCGTGGCCGAGGCGCGTATGGCGCTCATGCGCGAGCCGCGTGCTCCTCGCGCCGATCTGCGTTACCTGTTCGGCACCTATCTCGCCGACGAGCGAAACGATCCCTGGCGCAGCTATCTGTTCCTCGAGTCGGCGCGCGCCTCGCACTCAGTGGACTGAGTGCCGCAGGCGGTGGCCCATGACGGGGAGCTCATCTATCACGACCTTCCGGAGCAGGTGCTGCGTGTCCTGCGCACGCTGACCGTCGCTGGTCACGAGGCAGCGCTCGTCGGCGGCGTCGTGCGTGATCGGCTGCGCAGCGCCCAGGACCAGCCGACCGACTGGGACGTTGCCACATCGGCGCGGCCGGAGGCGGTCGCCGCACTCCTGGTCGGTGCGACCTGGGAGAACCGCTTCGGCACCGTGACCGTCGTCGGTCCCCCGACCGTCGAGATCACCTCGTACCGGACCGAGGGCGGTTACCGGGATCGCCGTCGACCGGATGATGTGCGCTTCGGTGTCAGCCTCACCGAGGACCTCGCGCGTCGTGACTTCACCATCAACGCCATGGCCTGGGTCCCGGTCGACCTCGAGACTGGCCGCGGACGGCTGGTGGACCCGTTCGGCGGGGTTCTCGATCTCCGTGCGAAGTTGCTGCGCACCGTCGGCGATCCGATCGAACGATTCGGCGAGGACGCGCTGCGCCTGGTGCGCGCCGCCCGCTTTGCCGGCTGCTTCGGGCTGGCCATCCACCCGCCAACGGAGGCTGCCATCCGAGCGTCGGCCCCGACCGTCGCGAGCGTCTCGGCGGAGCGCATCCGTGACGAGCTGCTGCGAATGCTCGCCGATACGGTTCCATCGCCCGCGCTGCGGCTGCTCGAAAGGCTCGACCTCCTCGGGACCATCGCGCCCGAGCTTGCGGCGTTGCGCGGCATTCCCCAGGCGAAGATCGTTCCCGGCGATGCGCTGGACCACACCCTGGGGACCGTCGACGCAGCGCCGCTCGATCCGGTCGGCGTCCGCCTGGCAGCCCTGCTGCACGACGTCGGCAAGGCGACGACCCTGGCCGACGGCCACTTCATCGGGCACGAGCGTGTGGGGGCCGACCTGGCAGGACGCATGCTGCGCAGGCTTCGCGTGTCTCGATCGATGGCAGCCTCCATCGTGCACGCGATTCGTCATCACATGTATGCGTACGACGACACCTGGACCGATGCAGCCGTGCGGCGCTTCACTCGTCGTATCGGAGAGTCCCGCATGCCGCTTCTCTTCGCGTTGCGCCGGGCCGACAATGCCGCGTCCGGGGTCGGACGTATCGGCGAGGCGAACCAGGCGGCGCTCGAGCGCCGCATCGCCGACGAGCTTGCCGCCTCGCCCGACCTGCTGCGGAGCAGCCGGCTGGAGATCGACGGAACCGACCTGCAGCACGAGCTCGGGCTTCGGCCAGGGCCGCAGATCGGCCGTGTGCTGGACCGGCTGATGGAGACCGTGCTCGATGATCCGGCACTGAATCGGCGCGAGGTTCTTCTGGAGCTTGCGCGCACCGAATCGGTGCTCGGGGGCTGACATCGGGGTCGACGCTGCTACAATCGACCGTCCAGATCCACGTCTGGGACGCCTCATCAAACGCTGCTCAACGAGCGGAGGGACTGTGCACCGATGACCGCCAGCGTGCGTCGGGCCGTCCGGCTCGAGCACCGGCTGACGCACCCGAATGCGTCGCTCGCTCATCTCGATGCCGCCGTGGCTCTCGCCGTCGACCACGATCTTGCCGCGCTGACCGTCAATCCGTGGCTGGTGAAGGCCGCGAAGCGTCTGCTCGGCCGATCACGACTGGTGCTCGGCACCGTGGTGGGCTACCCGTACGGCGTCCAGATCCTGAGCGTGAAGGCGTTCGAGGCCTCGAAGGCGCTGGAGCTGGGGGCGACCCAGATCGATTTCGTTCTCAATGGCGGCGCCCTCGCTTCGGGGGACGACGAGGCAGTCTTCAATGACATGCTGGCCGTGATCGACATGGCGCACTCCGCCCTCGCATCGGTCGGCGTCATCATCGAGCCCGAACCGATGAGCGAGGAGCTTGTGCGGCGTGCCTGCCGCCTGGCTGAGCGCGCCGGAGCCGACCACCTCGTCACGAGCGCCGGCACCACGACCGCGGATCGCACCGTCGCCCGCACGCGCTTGCTGCGCGACAGCGTCGGACCGCGCATCGGCATCAAGGCGTGCGGCCGGTTCCGAACCCCCGAACATCTCATGGTCGCCGCAGACGCCGGCGCGACGCGCGTCTCCGCGCACCTGACGCCCGGCCTGGCTCGCACGGCACCCGAATCGGCGCAGCTCGCCGGCCTGGCGCACTGAGCGAACGAAGGAGCATGGATTGAAGCTGTTTGTCGTGGGCGGCGCCGGCTACGTTGGCTCGACCAGCGTGGAACGTTTCCTCGAGGCCGGGCACGAGGTGATCGTCTACGACAACCTCTCCAGCGGGCATGCCATCGCCGTGCCGGACGGCGCGAGGCTGGAGGTCGGGGATATCCAGGATGGCGAGCGCATGCAACGGCTTCTGGCCGATGGCGTCGACGCGGTGCTCCACTGTGCCGCCCGCTCGCTGGTCGGGGAGTCGATGCTGAATCCGGGGATGTACTACCACACCAATGTCGGAGGCGGCGTGTCGCTCCTCGATGCGATGAACGGCGCCGGCGTGACCCGTCTCGTGTTCAGCTCGACGGCCGCGGTCTACGGCGAGCCGCGCCGCGTCCCGATCGCCGAGGCCGACCGCACGCAGCCGATCAACCCGTACGGCGAAACGAAGCTCGCATTCGAAGGTGCAATGCGCTGGTTCTGCGCTGCACACGACTTTCGTGCCATCAGCCTGCGCTACTTCAACGTGGCGGGCGCCACGGAGCGCAATGGCGAGGTTCATGATCCGGAGACGCACCTCATGCCGCTCGTCCTGCGCGTCGCCGCCGGCGAGGCGAGCCACGTCCAGATCTATGGCCAGGACTATCCGACCCCGGACGGCACGTGCATCCGCGACTTCCTGCACGTGCGGGACATCGGCAACGCGCACCTCCTTGCGCTGGAGGCGACCGGTGAGGGAGACCCGTCTTTCGAGATCTACAACCTCGGCTCGGCGGCGGGTTTCAGCGTGCGCGAGGTGGTCGAAGCCGCCCGTCGTGTCACCGGCCGCGCCGTTCCCGCGCGTTCCGTGAAACGGCGCATGGGAGACCCACCGGTGCTCGTCGCCTCCTCGCGCCGGGCGCGTCGTGAGCTTGGCTGGCAGCCGAAGCACTCGACGCTCGAGCAGATGCTGAGTGACGCATGGGCCTGGCGCGAGGCGCATCCCCATGGCTACGCGGATCCCGTGACCGATGGCCCGGGCGAGCAGCCCGCGAACAGGCTTGCCGCCTCGGGAATTGAGTGAGATCTGAGACCGGTGCTAGCATCCGATCAGGGGTCAGTCATGTCGTGCGATTGACCGGCGCCGCGACAATGCATCAGCGTGGAGTCCTGTTTGGCTGATACCGATAGCCCTCGCGCGCACATCGAGATCGCCGGCGATCCGGCGGAACCATCTGATTTCGAGCGGGCGGTGCTCGCCGCCGCGGCCGCGTATCGCTTCGGCGAGATCGAGGTCCCGGCCACCATCGCGCGGGCCATCGAGAAGATGGGGTTCGTGACTCCCACCGAGGTCCAGGCGCGGGCCATTCCTCCCCTTCGGCGCGGCGAGGATCTTATCGGGCAGGCGCAGACGGGGACCGGTAAGACCGCCGCCTTCGGGATCCCGATCATTGAGAAGATCGACCCCTCGAGTGCACACGTCCAGGCGCTGGTCCTGACGCCGACCCGCGAGCTGTGCGTGCAGGTCACCGACGAGATAGCCCGGATCGGAACCTTTCGCAATGTGCGCACCGTGGCCATCTACGGCGGATCATCGATGGATAAGCAGATCGAAGGCCTCAAGCGTGGCGCGCAGGTCGTGGTCGGCACGCCGGGCCGCGTGCTCGATCTCATCCGCCGCGGCGAGCTGCGGCTGGACCGCGTTCATACCGTCATCCTTGACGAGGCGGATCGGATGCTCGACATGGGGTTTATCGTCGACGTCGAAACGATCCTGGCGCGAAGCCCGCGCCAGCGGCAGACGGCACTCTTCAGCGCCACGATGCCGTACGCAATCCTGCGCATCTGCGACCGGTTCATGAAGCGCGACCCGGCTCATATCACCGTGCGCCCGGACCTCAAGACGGTTGAGACGGTTCGCCAGGTCGTCTACTTCGTTGCCGAGCAGGACAAGGTCGCCGCCCTCCTCGAGCTGACCGATCAGTTCGGGTTCGACCGCCTCCTCATCTTTCGCCACACCCAGATCGGCGTCGACCGCTTGGCCGCCACGCTCCAGCGTCGAGGAAAGAATGTCGCCGGCCTGCATGGCGGTCTCTCGCAGCGGGAGCGCGACCGCACCCTCGCCGCGTTCAAGGCCGGCAAGATCCAGTTCCTGATCGCCACCAATGTGGCGAGCCGCGGCCTCGATATCACCGACCTGCCGTACGTCGTCTCCTACGACATCCCGGAGGACGCCGACACGTACGTCCACCGCATCGGCCGCACCGGCCGCGCGGGCAAGGAGGGGACCGCGATCACATTCGTCGGCGAGTGGGATCTTGACGCCTGGGAATCGATCCGCTCCGAGGTTGGCGCCTCGGTCGAGGAAGGCCAACTCGACCTGTACGACCGCAGCTGACGGTCTCTTCGTCACCCGCCGAATTCACGCCCAGCCTGCACCTGACGAGTGTGGCGACCTTGCGTGAATGGGGGCTGGCCGAAGGGACGGCTTGATCGGGGCATCGGAGAGGCGCACACAATGACTTGGGGCCGGTATGGCGGTACGCTGCGCGCGATGCATGAGCCGGTCCTTCCCCAGCTGCCGACCGAGGCGAATGCCGAGGTGCTCAGTGTCGAGTGGTTGTTCGAGCCCCTGTGGCCCGGGACCCGCGTTGTGGCTCGGGCTATCGACGGGCGTGTCCTCCTGAATGACGAGCTCGGCGGGCCCGTGGCGCGGGCGGGGGCGCCGGAGATGGCCGATGCGCCGGACGTTCTCGCCGCGTCCATCCTGGCGGAAGAGGCGGTCGTGGATGGCATCTGGACCGCGCAGCCCTTCGTGGGCGATGGCAGCCCTGCCCGCGCCTGGGCCGAGACGCTCGTCACCGAGGGACTGGCCGCGGAGATTCCCGATCCGCTCGAGACCGAACGTCGGCGCGCGTTCGTCGCTGTGGATCTCGTCGAACTGGACGGAGAGCTGCTCCACGAGGTCCCGTTTCAGGAGCGTCGCCGCCTGCTCGAATCGGTGATCGATGAAGGGATCCGCGTGCGGCTGAGCCCGGTGGTCAAGCAGCCGCTGGCCGGCTGGATGGTCGGTTGGCGGGCGAACGGCTTCACCCACTACCTGGCCAAGCACATGAATTCGCGGTATCGGCCCGGAGAGCGCACGGACGATTGGCTGAAGCTTTCTCTGCGGGCGGAGGCGCCTCGCAGCTTCATGGGTCGCATGCTCGGTGGCCGGGGAGACCGCGTTCGGCGCGTGCGCGACTGAGCTGAGCCCGTCGTCTGGTCGGAGGGACCGACACCGTTCCACCCCGCGTGCGTGCTACCATTCTGACCCCCGAGCAGTCGCCAGCCGACGCCCGATCGAGGAGGCTCCGACCTGACAGCCAACGCGGCCGCCGTACCGTCATCCGCGCTCGACGCTGAAGGGCTGGCCGAGGTGCGGCGGATCGGCTCAGCCGATCTCATGGTGGGGATTCCGTCCTTCGGCAACGCCGAGACGATTGGCTACGTCGTTCGTGCCACCACTGCCGGCATGGTCCAGTACTTTCCGGATCTCAAGCCGATTCTCGTCAACGCTGACGGCAACTCATCCGACGACACGCCCCGCGTGGCAGTCACCACCGAGAGTCCGGATTACCTCGAGAAGGTGATCCTGGTCAGCCCGAAGCACAAGCTCCAGCGGATCAGCTTCACGTACCAGGGCACGAGCGGCAAGGGGACGGCCGTGCGCGCCCTGTTCGAGGTTGCTCGGGAGCTGAAGGTCAAGGCGATGGTGATGGTGGACTCCGACCTGCGCTCGATCGTGCCCGAATGGGTGGAGCTCCTGGCCGGACCGATCCTGAAGGGTGGCTATGACTTCGTGGCGCCGATGTACGCGCGCTACAAGTATGACGGCACCATCACCAACAACATCAGCTATCCGCTCACGCGGGCGCTGTACGGCACGCGCATCCGCCAGCCGATCGGCGGTGACTTCGGAGTGTCCGGTGACCTTGTCAATCGCTACCTGGAGCTCGACACGTTCGATGAGCTGACCGCGCGCTTCGGGATCGATATCTGGATGACGCACTCGGCCATCAACGAGGGCTTCGCCGTCTGCCAGGCCCGGCTGGGCGCCAAGATCCATGACGCCAAGGACCCAGCTTCAGACCTGGGACCGATGTTCCGTCAGGTCGTCGGCACCTTGTTCAAGCTTGCCGGCCGCTACGAGGACCGATGGCTCCGCGTTCGCGGCTCGCATCCGATTCCCGAGTACGGGTTCGAGCGCGTGGTGGCTCCGGAGGAGATAAAGGTCAACCACGCCAAGCTGATCGACAACTTCGAGCAGGCGCGCCTGGCGCAGGGTGATGCGTGGTCGCAGATGCTGAGCGCCGATCAACTCGAGCGGGTCATGGGACTCGCGGTGGATGGCGACCCATCCACCTTCCATTTCAGCTCCGATCTGTGGATCCGATGCCTGTACGACACGCTCGTCGCGTTCCATCGGCCTGGAGCTGATCACGAGCGGCTGCTTGCGGCACTCACCCCGCTCTATTTCGGCCGGACGGCTGGCTTCATCAGCGACACGCTCGAGATGACGACGGACCAGGCGGAGCGTGTCATCGAGGATCAGGCACGCCAGTTCGAGGAGCTCAAGCCGTACCTGATGGGCCGCTGGGCCGCGATGCGCGCCAGAGGCCAGCCGGGCTGATGGCGGCTGCTCGGCGAAAAACGCCGTACCGAATCCTGCTGCCGCTCGCCAACCCGCGGACGGCGCGCGACCTCGTGCGCATCGGTGCCGGCGTCGCGAACGGGCGTCCGACCGAGATCACGGTGCTCGGCATCGTGGAGGTTCCCGAGGCGGTCTCGCTCAGCGAGGGTGCCACGCACGCCCGGACCTCGCGCCGTCTGCTGCAGCGCGTCCTCGACGTTGGTGACCAGGAGGGCGTCGAGCTGCGAACCATGGTGCGCATCGGCCGGCACGCCGCGGACGGCATCATCGAGGCGGTCGGCGAGGAGGGCTCGAACCTTGTCATCTTCGGGTGGGGTGGACCTCCGACCGCGGCGCAGAATGCGCGTGCCGACGCGGAGGATACGGAGCTGGCATTGGCCGGCACGCTCGCCCGACCGCGCCCGGTCTTCAGCCCCACCATCGACGACGTCGTCCGTGAGTCGCCCTGCGACATCGCCGTGGTCAAACAGCGTGGCCTCGACCATGTGAAGTCGATCCTCGTGCCGGTGCGCGGCGGGCCGCATGCCGAGCTGGCGATGCGGATCAGTCGCGATCTGGCCAAGCGCTTCGGCGCGAAGGTCGTGGTGCTGCACGTCGTCCCGAAGGGAGTCGGTGACCGGGCGATCGAGCGGGAACAGGCGGCCGTGGACGCCTTCGTCCGCGATCACGCCGGCACGAGGCGCGCCTCGGGGATCATCCGCGAGGCGTCATCGGTCCGGCAGGCGATCGTCAAGGAGGCGGCGAACCACCAGCTGGTGGTCATGGGCGCGTCGGCGCATCCGACGAACGCGAGCCCGGACGGGCGCTACCTGTTCGGCACGCTCGCCGAGTCGGTCGCGAGCAAGGCGAAGCCGACCGTCATCGTGGTCAAGACCAAGCAGTCACTCGGGCTGGCCACCTTCGAGGAGCTGCGCGCCAGCGAGGGCACGCTCGCCCACGCCGATGCGTTCGTCGAGCGCAGTCGCTCCCTGCCGATTGTCGTGGACAGGTGGTTTGCGGAGAACACGTTCCACGCTCACGAATTCGCCGATCTCCGCAAGCTCGTCGCACTCAAGGAGCGGCACAACCTGAGCATCAGCGTCGGTCTGCCCGCGCTCAACGAGGAGAAGACGATCGGCACCGTCATCAAGCGGGTGAAGAACGCGCTGATGGATCGCGTGCCGCTCATCGATCAGATCGTGGTCATCGACTCAGACAGCGAGGACCGCACGGTCGCGATCGCGACTGACCTCGGCGTGCCGGTCTTCAGGCACCCCGAGATTCTTCCGGACACGGGATCGTACCGCGGCAAGGGCGAGGCGCTCTGGAAGAGCCTCCACGTGCTCGACGGGGATATCGTTGCCTGGATCGACACCGACATCAGCAACATCCAGCCGCGTTTCGTGTATGGCCTGCTCGGTCCGCTGCTGCGGGAGCCCAAGATCCAGTACGTCAAGGGTTTCTACCAGCGACCGATTCGATCGGGCAACACGCTGCACGCGGAAGGCGGCGGGCGGGTCACCGAGCTCATGGCGCGTCCCCTGATCAACCTGTTCTTCCCCGAGCTGTCGGGCATCATTCAGCCACTCTCCGGCGAGTACGCCGGGCGGCGCTCGCTGCTGGAGCGGATGCCGTTCTTCACCGGCTACGCGGTGGAGATCGGCCTGCTCATCGACATTCTCGAGGCGGGCGGGCTGCCGGCCATCGGGCAGGTCGATCTCGAGCGGCGCATCCACCGCAACCAGCCACTGCCAAACTTGTCGCAGATGTCATACGTGATTCTCCAGGGCGCCATCCGTAAGCTCGAGGAGCGACACCGAATCGAGCTGCTGACCGAGGTCGGTCGCGGCATGAAGTTGATCAACACCAGCAAGGACCAGTTCAATCTCGAGGTGCGCGAGATCGGCGACGAGATCCGTCCGCCGATGATCTCGATTCCGGCCTACCTGGCGCGCAGAAAGTCTCTGAAGGGCCGATGAACCGCTCCCTTCGCGTGGTCGTCGCACCCGATTCATTCGGCGGCGCCCTGGACTCAGTCAGGGTTGCAGCCGCGATTGCGGCCGGCTGGACGCGGGTCCGTCCGGACGATGAGGTCCTGCGGAGGCCGATGGCCGATGGTGGCGAGGGCACCCTCGCTGCCGTGGCAGATGCGCTCGGACCTGCCGCCGAGCTGCGGTTGGTCGACACGACCGATGCGCTCGGCCGGCCGATCACCGCCGAGTGGCTGCTGCTGGAAGAGGGGCGAGGCGCGTTCATTGAGATGGCCGCGTCCTCCGGCCTGGCGCGGCTCGACCCGGACGAGCGGACGCCGGAGAACGCGGGACTGGCCTCCACCCGCGGGACCGGCGACCTGCTGCGCGCCGCACTCGATGCCGGGGTCGAGCGCATCACGATCGGCTTGGGCGGGTCAGCCACCACAGACGGCGGGAGTGGCCTTCTCCGTCAGCTCGGGCTCGTGCTGCTCGACGACGGTGGCGAGGAGCTGCCCGACGGCGGCCGTGGGCTGGCTCGCCTTGACCGCGTGGATCTCAGCGGCCTGGATCCGCGGATTTCGACTGTGGCGCTCACCGTCGCATCCGATGTGACAAATCCGCTCTGCGGCCCACGCGGTGCGGCCGCGACGTACGGGCCGCAGAAGGGCGCCGATCAGGCGATGGTCGAGGAGCTCGACGCGGCCCTCGTTCGGTGGGGGCGCGCCATCGAGTCGGCCACCGGCCGGCTGGTCGCCGACATCCCCGGGGCTGGCGCCGCAGGCGGAACGACGGCCGGTCTGCTCGGCTTGCTGTCGCCCACGGTGCGACCCGGCGTGGAGGTCGTCGCCGAGCTTGTCGGCCTCGCGGAGGCGCTCGAGTCCGCGGACCTCGTGATCACCGGTGAGGGTCGCGCCGACGAACAGACGCTGCAGGGAAAGGCCGCCATGGGCGTTGCGACGCTGGCCCGGCCGCGCAGGACACCCGTCGTCCTGCTGTGCGGGGGAGTCGGTCCCGGCGCGGAGGCGCTCGATGCGGTGATGACGGTGACCGTCGTGCAACCCATCGTCGACGGTCCAATGGGGCTGGCCGAGGCCATGGCGGACACCGAGCGACTGCTTACGGCAGCGGCGGGCCGCGTGGCCCGCTGCATAGGCATCGGCTTGGAGCTCTCGCGCCAGTAGGGCGCGACATCGGTCCATGGCGCGCGGTCCGAGCCCGCAGAAGCGTGCGGCTGATCGACGCAAGCGTCGACGGCTGGCGGATGTCGTGCTCGAGCGACTTGGCGAGCGGTACGAGCATCCGACCTGGGCGGGCCCACGCGTGGATGCGGTGAGTGAGCTGGTGCTCACGATTCTTTCGCAGAACACAGCCGACACGAATTCGTTTCGCGCCTTTTCATCGTTGCGCGAGCGCTACGCGACCTGGAACGACGTGCTCGCCGCACCGACCGACGAGCTGGAGGAAGTGATCCGCGCGGGCGGTCTAGCTCCCACGAAGTCCAAGCGCATCCAGCACGTGCTGGCAGAGGTTCACGCCGCGACCGATGGGACCTGGGATCTCTCCTTCCTCGGCACGCTCCCACTCGGTGAGGCGCGCGATTGGCTGGTATCGCTGCCCGGGATCGGTCGCAAGACGGCCGCCATCGTCCTCCTCTTCAACTTCGGTCGCCCGCAGCTGCCGGTCGACACCCACGTTCACCGGGTCGCCTCGCGGCTGGCCATGCTTCCGCTCCGGACCCCTCTCGTACGCGCCCACGACCTGCTCGAAGAGGTTCTGGTGCCGGACGAGATGTATCCCTTCCACGTGGAGCTCATTCGGCATGGACGCGATACCTGCCGCGCCCCGCGCCCCATCTGCGGGCTCTGCCCATTGACCGATATCTGCGCCTACTACGCTGATGCGATCCGCGGCCGCGTGCCGATGGCCCCCGCCCCGAAGCAATTGCCAGGCTCGCGCGCCCCTCCCCGATACCACGATGAGCTGATCCACGGGTGGCTGCCACCGGAGTAGGCGTTCGTCGGCACGCGGAGTGCGACGAACATTGACCATGGTTCAGCAGCAGGTCTGTCCGAACTGCGGTGAGCCGGCCGCCGAATCAGTACCCTTGCCCGCACTGCAGTGAGACGCTTATCGGAGGCTGACCCCGCAGGACCACCTGAACGGCTCGTCCGAGTCGATGAGCTAAACTTCACCGAAGCCGGAGCCGGGTACACGAACCAGGGCGCTCCGCAACAGGCCGAGATAGCTCAGTTGGTAGAGCAGGGCTTTCGTAAAGCTCAGGTCGCGAGTTCGAGTCTCGCTCTCGGCTCCAGGCCTCACTCCACAGCCGGCAGCCGGCGCGCGAGGAGATCCGCCGTGATCTCCTCGATCGAGCGACAGCCGCTGAGCGCCATGGCCAGCGAGAGCTCATTGCGCAGGGTCTCCAGTACCAGCTGCACGCCAGCCGAGCCGTCGAACGCCAGCCCCCAGAGCACCGGTCGGCCGACCGCCACGAGATTGGCGCCGAGGGCGATGGCCTTCAGGACGTCGATGCCACGGCGGACGCCACCGTCGACCACGATCAGCGCCCGCTCACCGACGTCGCGCGCGATCTCGGGCAGCGCATCGGCGGTGGCGATCGCGGTGTCGAGCTGTCGCCCACCGTGGTTGCTGACCCAGATGCCATCGCAGCCGGCGTTGACGGCGCGCGTCGCGTCATCGGCGCGAAGAACCCCCTTCGCAATCAGGGGGAGCGGGCAGATCGAGCGCAGCCAGGCCAGATCGTCCCAGTCCATGGTGGGAAGCACCACCAGACCCGTCTCCGAATCGACCGGCTGGTCCGACGGCAGATGCGCGCCGAGGCCGACGGCGAATGCATTGCGCAGGTCGCGCTCGCGGTTTCCCGGCAGCGGAAGGTCGACGGTGACCGCCACCGCCGAATAGCCAGCGTCCGCGGCACGCCTCACCAGCTCGGCACAGGCGTCCCGGTCCGACGGCGGATAGAGCTGGAACCAGCGAGGGGCGTTGGGCGCGGCCGCCGCAACGTCTTCCATCGGCTTCGAGGAGATGGTCGATAACGTCATGAGGGTGTTGGCCGCAGCTGCGCCGGTCGCGGTCGCCACCTCGGCGTCGGGGTGGGCGAGGTCGTGGGAGGCGGTTGGGGCCACGAGCACGGGGTGGGCAAGCGTGACGCCGAAGGCGGTGGTCGCAAGATCCATCGCTGAGATGTCGACGAGGATCCGCGGCCGCAGGCGAAGCCGGTTCCACGCCGCTCGGTTGTCGGCAAGGGTCAGCTCGTCACCGGCGGCGCCGGCGTAGTAGTCCCATGCCGCAGGATCCATCCGCGCCTGTGCCAGTGGCTCGAGATCGGCGACGGTGATGTGCGGCGAATCGGTCATGGAGCTGATCATGCCACCCGGAAGTCGCCACAATGAGCGGCATGCAACGCAGTCACGCCATCCTCATCGGCCTCGCGGTTATTGTCCTCGGCGCCGTCGTGGGTTTCGTCCTTCTCTCGTCGGCCGGACCGCCGTCCGATGCGGTCCCGTCACCGAGCACGCCGGAGAGCGCCGAGCCATCGGCGTCAGCGAGCGCCTCACTGAACGCCGACCTGATCGATCGACGCTGGACCGTCCTGTACGTGGGGACCGATCTCAACGAGCCGCGCGAGGAAGAAGGCGACGCCCCGAATACCGATGCACTCATGGTCGTCAGCCTGTCGGCCGACCAATCCGAGCTGACGCTCATCTCGCTCCCTCGGGACACGGTCGATGTGCCACTCGCGGACGGCGGGGCCTGGGAACGCAAGATCAACAGCCTGTACCGGGAGCGTGGCATCGAGGCCCTGGTCGGCGCCATGGCATCGCTGTATGGCGTGCCGATCGACGCGCATGTCGTCCTCGACATGGACGACTTCGCGGGTCTGGTCGAGGCCGTCGGCACCATTGCGGTCTCGCCACCCAGTCCGATCGTGGACCCCATCGTCGACCTCGATCTCGCGGCCGGCGACCAGGAGCTCGATGGCCAGGCGGCGCTGGGGTACGTCCGTACGCGCGTCGATCAGGACTACGGTCGCATGGGACGCCAGCAGGAGGTCATCGTCGCCCTCATCGGCAGGTTCGTCGACCCGGAGACCGACCTCGACCTGCGCGCTGCCCTCGACTCGTTCGAATCGCTCGAGACGGACCTGCCCCTCGACGATGTGTCGACGCTGCTCGAGCTCGTGCGCCGCGCCGGTGACGCGGAAATCCGCTTCGTGCTGATCGAGCCGCCGCTCATCACCTTCGAGGGCGATCGCGGCGACGGCCGCGGCTACATCCTGGAAGCGGACGTCGAGGCCATTCGCGCCGAGGTCGGGGGCCTCATCGGCGAGTAGTCGAGGCCCCTACTCGCAGCCGATCGGCTCGTCTGCCCGCGGCCAGCGCTCGACGCCATCCGGCGTGACCACGTAGGCGGCGCGGTCGTCCGGCGTGAACCACAGCTCCAGCCCGTCCACCGTTTGATAGCCGCTGAACGTGGCATCGGCGGGGAGCTCCACGCTTTCGGCGTAGGTGTCCAGCAGGGCAGGCACATCGTCGAAGACCCCGAGCGGGTCCCGCAGATACTGTTTGGCGAGCGTCCCGTCCTCATTCGACAGGTGCAGCATGCGGGCGCTCTCCCATCCACAGTGTCCGGGGCCGGCAATATCCGTCAGCACCTCGCCGGTCTCCTCGTGCGCCCACACCCGTTGGTGCGGGCCAAGGTCGACCATCGCACCGTATTCCGACGGGTCGCAGGTCCGCATCTCCTCGATGGTGAAAGAGGCACCTCCCACCAGCGCGCTGAACCGCGGTGAGATGACGACGATCACCTTGATCCTGTCCTCTGCCTCATAGGCGTAAACGGCGCGGTCCCCGATGCTGCCCAGCGAGCGGTAGCCCGAGCGCGGCACGGTGAACGGATTGACCTTCATCCAGTCCGCGAACGCCTCATCCGGGGTGCTTCCGGCGCCATCGGGACCGAAGTCATCGGCGCGCCCTCCCATCGTCGAAACGGGCCCGTCGCAGTCGAGCAGGTCAGTTGCGCTCTCCGGCGCGCGCGACGGGGCGCTGGGCGAGGTTGATGTTGGCGCCGATCCAGCGCGTGCCGAGGATGCCGGAGGCGCTATTGAAGCCGACGGGCTGCCGCTCCCGACGGGAGTCGAGCAACCCACGATCACCAGGGCCACGGCAAGGATCGGCAGCGCCTTCATGGCTCGAAGACGCCGAAGGGAGGGCGGTTCGTTGCGCGCGCCCAGCACGATGACCTCCCCCGAAAGCAGGATTCGGCGGAACGTCGCGCCGGCTCTCGCCGATAGTTCGCCGCTGATGCAGCACGGTCCCCGCCCGAAAGCCCGGTTCAGGCCAGGCCCACACCGAAACTCCGGTCGAACCCCGCGCGGTGCAGGGTGGCCGCGACGACGGGGTACTTGCCGGAATGAAGTCGCGTCGCGGTGCGCCTAGGACTCGGAGGAGCCCTCGGAAGCTTCGCCGCCCTCGCCGCCCTCGGCGGCCTCGTCCTCGCCACCCTCGCCACCCTCGCCATCTTCGGCGGCCTCGCCCTCCTCGCCCTCGGCGACGACCGTCTCCGGCTCTTCCTCGACCCGCGGCGGAACGACGGTCGCTACCTGCGTTTCACCATCGGTCATGACCGTTACCAGGTCACGATTGAGGTTGAGGTCCCTGACGTGGATGGCGACATCCAGGCTCTTCAGCACCGAGACATCCACCACGATCTCGTGCGGGATGTCGGTGGGCAGCGCCTTGACATGGATGCTCGACAGGTTGTGGAGGAGCGTTCCGCCGGTGGCCTCGACCGCCGGTGCCTCGCCGGTGAAGATGAGGGGGACGTCGACTTCCATCTCGACCTTGAGGTTGACGAGGTAGTAGTCGACATGGAGTGCGCGACCACTCAACGGATGGCGCTGGACGCTCTTGATGAAGCCGCTCGTCGCCCGGCCGGCGCCCGGGAGGCGAAATTTGACGACCGATGTCTTGCCCGCGGCGCGGTAGAGAACCTCGAACGTCTTGGCCTCGACCTGCACGTTTGTGGACTCCTCGCCCTTGCCGTACACGACGCCGGGCACGAACCCTTCGCGGCGCAACCGCTTATTGGCCTTGCCCTGCGCCTCACGCGCATCGAGGGTGAGCTCCAGGTCCATGGTGATGGTGATTCCTCTCTGGTGGTCGGGCGCCTCGGACCGGTGCGGGCAGCGCCGAACTGATCGAATGCGCAGTGCGCGCGAAGCGGCATGGTACCGCGCGTGAATGGGGTGGGCAAGCAGCCCGCTTCGAACGAATCATTGGGTGACGGCCTCAACTTCTGGAACGACGTGCGCTGGATCGCGCTGGACGCCCTTCCGGTGCCGATGCGGGTCGGCGTGAGCACACGTTACTGGCAACTCGCCGCCGCCGACGATCCGCGCCTCCCGATCGCACCGGATGTCGAGGTGCCGGTCGCCGCGGCCGACTTCTTCCGCGGCATCGACCCGGCGCTCGATGCCGCCCTGACGCACGAACGTTAAGGCTTCTTCAGCCGACTGCAATCAAGTGCGGCGGGCCGGTTCCTATACTGGCCTGCATGGCCGGCACGATCATGATTGTTGAGGACGAGCCCGCTGTTGCGCGCGGCGTCCAGGTGGCCCTCGAGCGCGAGGGGTACGCGGTGAGCGTCCAGCCGACGGGGGAGGATGCGCTTGCCAACTTCGCCGATCTCGCGCCGGATCTCGTCGTGCTCGACGTGAGGCTGCCCGGGATGGACGGCTTCGAGGTACTTCGACAGCTTCGCCGCGAGACGCGAGCGCCGATCCTGTTCCTGACCGCGCGGTCCGACGAGGTCGACAAGGTGGTGGGTCTCGAGATGGGGGCGGACGATTACCTCGTCAAGCCGTTCAGCGTCCGTGAGCTGGTGAGCCGCATCAAGGCCCTCCTGCGCCGTGCCTACGGCGAGCTGGCGGATACCGAAACCGGTCGAACGCTGCGGCGCAACAACCTGGTGATCGATCTCGAGCGTCGCAGGGTCACGCGCGACGGTGTGCGGATCGGCCTGACGACGACCGAGTTCGATCTGTTGCGGCACCTGGCGGCACGGCCGGGCCGGGTCTACACGCGCGGGCAGCTGCTCGAGCTGGTGCGCGATTACGATGACGCCCTGGAGCAGGACGAGCGCACGATCAACGTTCACATCAGCCACATCCGGGACAAGATCGAGCCGGATCCTGCCCAGCCCCGCTACATCCGAACGGTGAGGGGCGTCGGGTATGCCTTCGCCGAGGACTGAGGCGGAGCGGACCGAGCCGACCGGCAGGCTTCATCTCCCGCGAGGCTGGAGCGCGGTCTTTCAACGGCTCAACACGCGACTGGTCGTGGCGATTGGGTCGGTGGCGCTGGTTGGCCTCATCGTCTCCGCCGCGGCCATCAACCAGATCCTGCCGGGCTACTTTGCCGAACAGACGACCGAGCGGCTCGAGACGGCCGCCGGAGCGACCGAGCTGCTCATGCTCCAGTACGCGACGAGTGAGATCGCGAATGACCGGCCCGGCTTCGTGGAGGCGGCCGAGGTGCGTGCCCGGTACGTCGTGCGCCCGGCGCTCCAGGTCGCCGCCCAGTTCATCCTGCCGGCGACGTATGCGGTGTTCAACGAGGACGGGGAGCGCGTTGCGCTGAGCACGCCGGTCAATATCCAAGCCCTCGAGGCCCGCGGATTGCGCGCAGATCCCGTGGAGCCGGTGCGGCAGCAAATCGTGATCGCCCTTCCGCGCGGGGGCGTGGCGCGGTACGAACTCGACGTTTCGCAGCCCTACACTTCTCGCGAGGCGACGCTGGCCCAGATTCGGTCGGCGATCCTGGGTGCCGGACTGCTAGCTCTCTTCGCCGCCGTCGTCTTCGGCATCATCGCGGCGCGACGCGTGACGGCGCCCATCCATCGCCTTCGCGGCGTCGCCGGCCGCGTTGCGCAGGGACATCTCGACGAGCGCGCCACCGCCTCGGGAGTGCTCGAGGTGGACGAGCTCTCGGCGCAGTTCAACGTGATGGCGGACCGGCTGGCAGGCACGCTCCGCATGCTGGAGGCTGACCGTGATCGGCTGCGCGAGTTCGTCGCCGATGTGAGCCATGAGCTTCGGACGCCGATCGCGGCGCTCAAGATGTATGCCGAGCTCCAGAGCGACGGCCAGGTCGACGAGGCCACGCGCGTCGAGTTCCTGGGCCGGTCGGCGGAACAGATCGGTCGGCTCGAATGGCTCAGCACGAACCTGCTCGACCTGTCGAGGATCGATGCCGGCATCTTCCCGCTCGATATGCAGGAGGGTGACCTGCGCGACCCGATCCAGGCAGTGGTGCAGGCCCTTTCCGAGGTTGCCCTGGCGCGCGGCATCGGCCTCCAGAGCTTCGTGCCGGCGGACTCCGTGGATCTGCGCTTCGACCGCGAACGGATCATTCAGCTCCTTACGAACCTGATCGGCAACGCGCTCAAGTTCACGCCGCGCGGTGGGGCGGTGTCGGTGCGCCTCGCCGAGGATGACGAGCAGGCGACGATCGAGGTCCACGACAGCGGTGCCGGGATCCAGGCTGACGAGCTGCCACGGATTTTCGAACGGTTCTATCGCGGCACGAATACGGGGGACGCGCGCGCCTCCGGGAGCGGGCTGGGCCTCGCCATCGTCCGTTCGATCGTTGATATGCACGGCGGCGAGATCGAGGTCGCCAGCGTCGTCGGAGAGGGAACCGTCTTCCGCATCATGCTTCTGCGGCCGACCGCGAAGGTCAACGAAACTTCACGCGACATGGCGTCTGCACGCAATCAGGAGTCCTCAGATTGAGTGGTGCCCGCCCGGACAGGGCAGCTTGTACCTCAGGATGAAGCAACACCGATGACGACGAACGATTCCAACCGATCCACCGACCGCGATCCGACCGAGCCGGTCGAGGTTCAGCGCTACGGTCACCCTTCCGCCGCCGATGATCTCCACGCAGGCTGGCAGGCGGCCCCGGCCTGGAGCAGCCGAGCGCCCCAGGTTACGACCGCACCGGCACCGCGACGAGGCCTCGGCCCCCTGCCCATCATCACCATCGCGCTGGTGGCCGGCATCCTCTCGGGCGCGCTCTCCGCGGTCGCCGTATCGAACATGATCCGCGAGCCTGCAACCCCGATCACCGGGGACGTGACAGCCACCCCGGCCGCGAACAACGTGAGCGACGTGCGCATCGATGAGTCGAGCGCGGTCATCGCGGCGGTCGACCAGGTTACGCCCGCGGTCGTGACCATCCAGTCGTCCGGTGGCGGCGTGCTGGGGTCCGCGAGCGGAACCGGCTCAGGATTTATCTACGACGCCGATGGCTGGATCCTGACGAATCGCCACGTCGTCGAGGACGCCTCCGAGCTCGGCATCACACTGAACGACGGACGACAGTTCACGGGCGAGGTGTACGGCATTGATACCCTGACCGACCTCGCCATCGTCAAGATCGACGCGACTGATCTGCCGATGGCCGCGATCGGCACCTCATCCCATCTCGAGCCGGGGCAGGTCGCCATCGCCATCGGCAATCCGCTCGGCTACGAGAACACCGTGACCACCGGCGTTGTCTCGGGCCTCGGTCGACGCATCACGGCGTCGGACGCGTCCCAGACGAGCGCCGAGCAGCTCAACAACCTGATCCAGACCGATGCTGCCATCAACCCGGGTAACTCGGGCGGGCCGCTGGTCAACAGCGCCGGCCAGGTGATTGGCGTCAACACCGCCGTGAGTACCAACGGCCAGGGGCTTGGCTTCGCAATCCCGATCGATGTCGCCACGCCGATCATGCAGCAGGCCCTCGATGGCGATGAGCTGACCCGGCCGTGGATCGGCGTGTATTACGTTTCGGTCGACCCCGCGCTCGCCACGGCGGAGGACCTGCCGGTCGATGACGGCGCGCTGATCGGTACCGCGGACGGTAGCGGAGAGGCGGTCTTCCCGGGCAGTCCGGCAGAGGAAGCGGGACTCCGGTCGGGCGACATCATCGTCGCCGTCGACGGCGAGCAGGTCAGCGCCGATTCGGACCTGGCGACCCTGATCCTACCCCACGCTCCGGGCGACACGATCACGCTTCGTGTCCTCCGCGACAAGTCGTCGCGCGAGATTGAGGTCACGCTCGGGGAGCTGCCGGCCGACAAATGATCGACAAGGCTATGCACCGGACGCCGAACGGCGCCGGGTGATGGTCACCTCCACTGTGTCGAAGGCGCCGTCGATCGGCGCCTTCGGCTTGCGCACTCGGACCTCCGCGGCACCGACGACGGTGGGATCGGTGGCGACCAGCACGGCCCTGATGATGGCGCCCGCGAGCGCCTCGATGAGATCGAACGAGCGCTCGGTGACGATGTCCCGCACCAGTCCATTGAGTGCCGCGTAGTCCGCGGTCGCGGCAAGGTCGTCGCGCTGCGAGGCGGACTCCAGATCGGCGTGCAGCACCACGTCCACCTCGAATGGCTGCGGAGTCTCCCTCTCCCAATCGAGGACGCCGTGGCGTGCTTCGAAGCGCATGCCGAGCAGGCTGAGGCGATCCGGAAATGCGTCGAGATTCATCGGCGTACCACCGCATCCGTGACACGAAGCGTGCGCGCAATAGGCCCCACGTCATGGACTCGCACGATATCGGCGCCGGCCATCACGGCGAGCGCGGCGGTGGCGGTGCTACCCTCGATCCGATCGTCGGCCGCCGCGCCATCGAGCAGCTCGCCGATGAAGCGCTTGCGACTGGTTCCCACCAGCAGCGGCAGCCCACCCAGCGCGGCCTTCAGCTCCGCAAGCCGATGGAGGAGCTCCAGGTTGTCTTCCTTTGACTTGCCGAAGCCGATTCCGGGGTCGACGATCAACCGCTCGCGCGCCACGCCCTGAGCCAGCGCGGCATCGACCGCATCTCCGAGCCACCTCACGACGGACCGGAACACGCCGTCCGGGTAGCCATCACCTTCCTGATTGTGCATGAGCACCAGATGCGCGTCCGATCGTGCCGCCGCATCGGCCGTGCCGGGGTCCCGTCGCGCGGCCCATACATCGTTGACGATCGTGGCTCCGGCCTCGATCGCGGCGGCCGCCACCACGCCCTTGCTGGTGTCGATGCTGATGCGCGCGCGGTCACCCAGCTCTGCGGCGAGGGCGCGCACGACGGGCACGGCGATGGCGAGCTCCGTCGCCGCATCAACCTCCGGGTGGTCGCCGTAGGCCCGGCGCGGTCGTGTCGACTCGGCTCCGATGTCCAGGATGTCGGCGCCGGCCGTCACCATTGACCTGCCCAGGGTACGCGCGACCGCGACAACCTCGTGCGCATCGCGTCCGTCCGGCGCCAGCCCGTCCCCCGAAAACGAGTCGGGCGTGAGGTTGATGATACCCATCAGGTAGGTCCGCTCACCCCACACGAGCTTGGTCGCCATCAGTCTTCCTCGCTCATCCCGGTGATCATGCCCCGGACGGCGCCGACCAGGTAGAGAGAGCCCGCCACCACGACCGGATCGCCGTCCGCGCGCCGCATGGCGTCGGCCGGGGTCGGGGCCACCTCGCCGCTCGTTCCGCTCACCCGGCGCCAGATGCGCGCAAGTTGATCTGGCTCGTGGGCTCCGGAATTCTCGACCTGGGTGAAGATGAAGCGCGGCTCCAGCGGAGCCAGGGCGCGGAGGACGGCATGGACCCGTTTCGTCCGCATCGCTCCGAAGACGATGGCCGGCCGCCGCAGTCCGAGGTCCTGAAGGGCTCGGGTAAGCGCTTCGGCGCCTGCCGGATTATGGGCCCCGTCGAGCAGTACGCGACCGAGCCCAATGCGTTGGCCGTCGATCAGCTCGAGCCGTCCCGGCCAGCGAACGTCGGCGAGCCCCCGACGCACGCTGGACTCATCAGCGGTGATCCCATGCCGTTCCGACAATGCATCCAGGAGCGCGAACATCACCGCGGCGTTATCGGCCTGATGCGCGCCGAGCAACCCGACGCGCAGCTCCGCAACTTCGCGCGAGGGCGTCTCGACATCCAGCACGATCCCGTCCCAGTCGAGGTGGCGGAGTGTTGCGCGGGACGGCTGATGCGGTCCGACCCGGCGAAGGGAGGCGCCGACGTCGTCGCATCGGTCCAGGATCGGACGCAGGCCACGGCCGGAGGCTCCGCTGACGGCCACATTGTGCCCCTTGATGATCGCGGCCTTCTCCCGAGCGATCGCGGCCAGCGTATTGCCCAGGTAAGCCTCGTGGTCATGCTGGATATTGGTGATGACCGCCACGCCGAGATCGAGCACGTTCGTGGCGTCGAGGCGGCCGCCCATTCCGACCTCGACGATGGCGAGGTCGACTCGGCGCCGCGCCAGCTCGCCGATGGCGGCCGCGGTGAGAGCCTCGAATTCGGTCGGCGGCCCGACCGCCGTCGCGACGTTGTCGATGGCCGGCAGGATGCGCTGGATCGCCGCGGCGAATTCCTGCGGTCCGATCGGCTCACCATCGATCGCCACGCGCTCGCGGTAGCTGACCAGGTGCGGCTTCGGCATGGTGCCGACGCGGTGCCCCGCCTCCACCAGCACGGAGCGCGCCATGGCCACCACCGAACCCTTGCCATTGGTGCCGCCGACCAGTGCCCCGCGCAGCTCCTGATCCGGATGATCGACCTCTGCCATGAGGCGCTCGACTCGCTCCAGCCCCATGCTGATCCCGAAGCGGCCGCGCTCGGTGAGTGCGCCGACGGCCTGTCGATAGGTGAGGCGTTCGGTATCGGTCACCCGGTCAGTCCAGGTTGTCCTCGTAGAAGACGCAGTCGTTGAACTGCCCCGTCAGGCACAGGTCGTTGACATAGCCCGAATCGAGGTGGACGCCGCCGCGCAGTTCGCAACGCGCCACCGTCCCCTCCTGCTTGAGGAGCGTCCGCATGAGCTGCGGGGCTTGGATGGGGACCCGCCCCTGGGACCCGTGGGTCAGGTAGAAGTGCGGGCAGTGATGGCGGCGCGGCTTCGTATAGCCCAGCGGCACGCCGCGTCGCCCCACGTGGACCGCCATCGGCTCCGGGGCTCCCGCAAATCGCTTCTCGGCGATCACGCATCTGCCGGGCTCGCACTCCTTGTCGTTGTGACAGCAGGCTCGAGCCGGACCGATGCCTTCGACCGCCCAGAGTTCCCAGCAGGGACGGCGCAGGATGAACGCCGGGCATCGATAGCGGATGGTGAGGTCGCAGTTCTCGACCTCCCAGCACATGGTGCGCCGATCGTCCCCGCGCCGATCCGGCGCGAATGGATCGTTCGCCTCACGGCGCTCCCCGCCGGTACGGCGTTCCGTCTTGATGATCATCTGTGCTCGAGCGGCCCTCCTGCATCGAGTGTAGCCGCTGCTCCGGACCGGGTGCATGCATGCGGGATTGAACGCGCCGCGCCGGGTTACACGGCTCAGCGCGGGGCGATGAACTGACTGAGCCGTTCCTCCATGACCTCCTGGGGCATGTAGCCGACGAGGCGTGCGGCTTCGCGACCGTTCTGGAAGACGATCAGCGTCGGAATGCTGAAGATGCTGTAGCGCATCGCGAGCTGCTGATTCTCGTCGGTATTGACTTTCGCGACGGCCATCGTCCCGGCGTGCTTGTCGCCGAAGCTCTCGACGACGGGCGATACGAGTCGACACGGGCCGCACCAAGGGGCCCAGAAATCGACGAGGACTGGCTTGTCTGCGTGAAGAACCTCCGACTCAAAGGTCGATTCATCGACCGAGATCGGGGCAGTGGTTGCCATGACTGAACGAACGAGCCTCACAAGCTTGGGATAAGGGACGGCTGACATCGTAGCACCGGCGCGGCAGCCCGGAGGCGCTCGACCATGCCCTCAGGGGGAGGGCAGCGGCGTGGACGTTGGAGGCGGCGGAGGCAGCGTCGGCGCGACCGTGGGTACGGCGGTGGGGACAGGCGTCTGTGCAGGAGTGGGCGTGGGCGTCGGCGAGGGGGTTGGCGTGGGCGTGGGCGTGGGCGTGGGCGTGGGGACCGGCGTTGGGGATGGGCTCGGCGAGGGCGTCGGGCCGCTGCTGACGACGAGGCTCACCTGGCTTCGAACGGCAACGGTGTTGCCAGCCGGAGGATCGCTCGTGATGACCGATCCATCGGGGATGGCCGGGTCCGGCTCAACGTCGACCTCGCCGACTGTCAGGTCGAAATCGCGCAGCGTCGCCTCGGCTTGTGCCTGGGTCTGTCCGCGCAGGCTCGGCACCTGGACCTCCTCTTCCCCGCTCGAGACGAAGACGCGCAGCGCGCTGCCCTCCGCGACCTGCTCACCGCTCTCAGGCTCGCAGCGGATGACGTCGCCCTCATCGACTTCCTCCGAGTTCTCTGCGTCCTCCTCCGGATCGAGCTCGAGCTCGATCAGCTGGCCGCGCAGCGTCGTCAGCGACACCCCCTCGCATTCCGGCACTATCACGAGTGTGGTCGACGGACCGGGGGTCCGCGTCACGTCCCCGCCACCGAGGAGCTGAGCGGCCAGGAATCCGATGGCGCCGAGCAGGACGATTCCCAGGACGGCGAGCAGCCAGATCCACCACGGCTGGCCATCGTCCCGTTGGCGCTCGTAGGGATCGACACGGCGTGAGGGCGGCGTGGCCGGGAGGCGGTCGGCCGGGCGCGTCACACGCGGCGGGATGTAGACCGTCGGCTCTCCAGCGCGTGGGGTGGTGGCAACGGCCGCGCCGGCGGCGGCGACCACGTGAGGCGCGTCAGGGTCTCGTCGCCAGACTCGCAGCGTCTCAGCGAACGCCCCCGCATCCGGGAACCGTTCCGACGGCTCCCGGGCGAGAGCGCGCATCAGGATCGCCTCCAGGCCGGGCGCCACGGGATGACCGATCGACGAGGGACTGGGCGCATCCTCGGTGAGCCGCTTGAGGGCCACCGCCGCCGCCGAGTCGGCCTCGAACGGACGCCTGCCGGTCAGCATTTCGAACAGCACGATGGCGAGCGCGTAAACGTCGGAGGCGCCGGTGACCTCGTCCCCGCGCGCCTGCTCCGGGCTGAAATAGTGAACCGATCCGAGTGTCGTACCCGTGACGGTCATGGACGCCTCGGCCACGGCGCGGGCGATGCCGAAGTCGGTGACCTTCACGTCGCCAGCATCGGTGATCAGGATGTTGCCGGGCTTGACATCGCGGTGGACGATGCCCTTGCGGTGGGCGACCTCGAGTGCGCCGGCCACCCCGATCGCGATGCGCACCGAATCGTCGACCGAGAGGGCGCCGCGATCATGGAGCACGGCCGACAGGTCGCTGCCCTCGATGAGCTCCATGACGATGTACTGGTCGCCATCGGCCCCGTCGGTCCCGTAGTCGTAGACGCTGACGATGTTCGGGTGAGAGAGGCCGCCGGCCGAGCGCGCCTCCTGCTTGAACCGGGCCGCGAAGCCGGCATCGGCGCTGAACTGTGGGCGCAGGAGTTTGACGGCGACCTCGCGGTCGAGCTGCTCGTCGACGGCGCGCCAGATCGTGGCCATGCCGCCCTCCCCGAGCGGGGCGATGAGGCGGTAGCGGCCGCTGATCAGCCTGCCGATCATCTCCACGTCGTGGTCAGTCTCGCAGGTCGAGGCCGCGGATGTAGGAGCGGAACTCGTCAGCGTCATCCGATTCGAGACCGACGGCGACGTTCGCCTTCAGCCACCCGAGCCGGGTGCCGGCATCGTGCCGGGTGCCCTCGAACTGGTAGCCGAAGACCGGCTGCTCCTGGATGAGGCCGCGAATCGCATCGGTCAGTTGAATCTCGCCGCCGGCGCCACGTTTGGTCTGCTCGAGCACGTCGAAGATCTTTGGCGTCAGGACGTAACGGCCGAGGACCGCGAGGTCGGATGGGGCATCGTCGATCGACGGCTTCTCGACCAGGTTGCGGATCTCAACCACTCTGCCTTCCTCGCGCAGCGGCTCCAGGATGCCGTAGCGGCTGACTTCCTCGCGAGCCACGCGCTGAACGGCCACGACCGATCCTCGATGCGCGAGATGGGCATCGATGAGCTGCTTCATCACCGGCTCACCACCGGGGTTCAGCATGACGTCGTCGGAGAGGAGCACGGCAAACGGCTCCTCACCGACAAGATCCTTCGCCATCAGGACGGCATGGCCCAGGCCGAGCTGCTCGCGCTGATGGACGAATGCGACCGTGCCAAATTCGCTGATGCGCCGAATGGTGCGCAACATCTCGATGTCGCCACGGTCCTCGAGCCAGCGCTCGAGCGACTGGTTGGAGTCGAAATGGTCCTCGATGGCGCTGCGCCCGGTGGCGATCACGATGACGATCTGGTCGATCCCCGCGGCAGCTGCCTCTTCCACCGCGTACTGGATGATCGGCCGATCGACGAGCGGCATCATCTCCTTGGGAATCGCCTTGGTGGCGGGGAGGAAGCGGGTGCCGAACCCCGCTGCGGGCAGGACGGCCTTTCGGACGCGCACGATGATCGAGATACTCCTCACTGCGGATCGAATGCCGGTGCGGCAGCGTCGGCGAGAGTCGGACGCGCGCGGCTGCGGATCGGGCTGTTCGGGGACGCAAGTATAGCGATTCGTGGGTGCACGGACCCTGCGGTGACCCGGGACGGTACAATCGCGCCGCCGATGATCAAGTCGCTCGTCCGAACGTTCCGAGGGCCAAGCCGCGATCCGCGAATGACCTATATCAGCCGTCCCATGCCGCGCGACCTGCGCGATGAGGATGTCATCGCGGCCCTCGAGCTGGCGCTGGCCGAGCACCCCGATCCCGGCTACCTGGTCGAGACCCTGCCGGCCGCGCTGCAGCAGGTGACCGGACGAGATCTCCAGGTCATGGACCGATCCGTCCGCGATGTGACCGGCGCATTCAGCAAGGTCCAGGTCATGATTCGGGACGGCGATGTCGGACGTTGGCCCGGCTACGACGCGATGTCGTACCCCCTGCTGGCCCCTTCGCCCAAGGCCGAGGAAACGCGAGCGGCCATCGTCGCCGCCGATGCGTCAGGCGGGGAAGCCCAGGCGTTCTCCGGCCCGAAGCCCGGGTGGGAGCCCCCGCCACCGGTCAAGGGCCGCTAGTGGGCCGCCAGAACGTCCCGCGCGATCAGTGGCTCGAGCTCGGCCACGAATGTCCGCGCTGCGGCGAGCAGATCACCGAAGCCGACGTCCACGCCTGGCGCCCGATGCCAGACGACCCGAAGCTGTCGCTGCTTTACTGCCGCAACTGCGGCGACCGCGTGGAGATCAACCACATCTGAGTTCGGCAGCACGGTGAGATGAGCGGTGATTGGTCGTTCTCCACGTTCCCGCCAACGGAGTCGACCCCATTCCGCCGCAGTGCTTCTCAGTGTTCGCCTACACCGTGCCGTGCAGCGGTGGACTAGCCCTCGCCGCCGGAGCAGCGGCTGCCGAATTCACGTCTTGGGCCAGGAGCGCGCGGACTGGTGCCCCCAAGGGGATTCGAACCCCTGATCTCCACCTTGAAAGGGTGGCGTCCTAGGCCTCTAGACGATGGGGGCGCCGATGTGGCCGGAGCCATTAATCGTAGCAGCGGCCGAGGAAGAGGTCGCGAGCCGCTCGCGATGAATCCGTCAGCGCCGAGGCGCACGCAACTACGAGCTGATGGTTCCGACTGTTCGTGGCCGCGCTTCAGGCGAGGGTGTCACCCTTGCAGCGTGGGGACTCAGTCAGCCGACGAAGAAGAGCAGGACCAGGATCAGCAGCCCGCCGATCGCCACGGCCGCGACCAGGATCATCAGCCCGCCGCCGAAAGCGATCAGCACCGCCTGACCGTGCAGCCGACGTCGCGCGGCCCGGCTGCCCCAGGTCCAGCCCTGGCTGTAGAGAAACAGGCCGATGAGGGCGCCGAGCAGGCCGGCGGCCAGCAGCGCGAGGACCGACAGGTCGGAGTCGCGTCCCAGCAGGGCGAGGGCGGACAGGGCGCTTGCGATGATCAGACCCACGATTCCAATCACGACGTTGCGCAGGAGCGGATGCATCGGCGCGCCATTCTAGTCGGTCGTCATCGTCGAATCGCTCAGCGGTTGGTCGGTCGGTATGCAACTTGCTTCATGAGGACCGCACACCGATAGCCAGGCCCCAGAGACAAAGGAGGTGCCAGATGGCAGAGCGCCGCAGCACCGACCAGACCGGCACCACCGACGAGGGAAACATGAGCGTCCGCGAGGCGGGCCGCAAGGGTGGAAAGACCACGCGGGCCCGGTACGGGGCCGAGTTCTTTCAGGAGATCGGAGCCAAGGGCGGGAAGGCCGTCAGCGAGCGGTACTCGAACGAGCATTTCCGCGAGATTGGTCGCAAAGGCGGCCGACGAGTCGCCGAGCTCATCGCACGTGCCAAGAGCCTCGACCCGGATCAGCCGCGCGAGTAGCGCTCCTCCTTCCACGGGTCGGCTTCATTGTGGTAGCCGTTGCGTTCCCAGAAGCCCGGCCGGTCCCCGGCGCTGAACTCGACGCCGCGCAGCCACTTCGCGCTCTTCCAAAAGTAGGGTCCCGGAATGACCGCGCGCAGGGGATAGCCGTGCTCGGGAGCGAGCGGCCGCCCGTCGTACCGCCACGCGAGGAGCGCGTTTGGCTGCATGGCGGTGGCCAGCGGCACGTTGGTCGTGTACCCGCCCTCGGCGTGAAGAATTACGAATTGGGCCGTCGGCGTGACGCGCGCGACCTCGGCGATGTGGGTGAAGAGCACCCCTTCCCAATGGGTGTCGAGCTTCGACCAGCGCGTGACGCAGTGCACGTCCAGGGTTTCCTCCGCGACCGGTAACGCGCGCACCTCGGACCAGCGCAGGGTGAATGGTTCCTCGACCTCGCCCCAGACCCGGAAGTCCCATCCGGACAGGTCGCCGTAATCGGGCACCCGGCCGAAATGGAGGACGGGGAATTTCTCGGTGAGCACCTGGCCCGGCGGCACGCGCTCGGCGAGCTCGGGTGGCACATTGCGCCTCTGCCACGGGAAGACCATGTCGGTAGCCTGCGCGGTTCGTGGCCCGAAATCAAGCCTGTGGCTGCGAGTCGATGCCCTGTCGGCCCGTCGCGATCCTACGCCCTGCCGGCGCCGGCGCCTAGACTCGATCCGGCATGGCTCTATCCCTTTCCGGCCCATTCGCCGATTTCGCTGCCGTTGCGGAGGCGGTTGGCGGGACGCGGAGCAAGAACGCGAAGCGCGACCTGCTCGCCGCTCACCTCCGCGACCTCTCGCCCGCGGACCTCGCTTCGACCTGCGCCTTTCTCGCCGGTCGTCCGCTCGCTGATCAGACCGCCAAGCTGGGCATGGGTTGGGTTCAGCAGAGCGCGGCACTGGCCCGGGCGAGCGGTGCTGATCAAGAAGCGACGCGCACCGCCTACCTGCGGCATTCCGACTTCGGCGATGCGGCCGGCGAGTTGCTGGCCGCGATCGATCGACCCGGCGCCGGCCTTTCCGTGGCCGACGTCGCCGCCACGTTTACGGCAATTGCGGCCGCCAAAGGCAGCGAGCAGCGTATCGACCTCCTGGAGAACCTGTTCGGCAGGGCAACCTCGGATGAGGCGCGATTCATCGGGAGAATCCTGTCGCGCGAGACGCGCATCGGCCTGCGCGAGGGGCTGCTGGAAGAGGCCGTCGCTGCTGCATTCGACGCGGACCTGGCGGCCGTGCGACGAGCTCACATGCTGACCGGCGAGATCGGCGAGGCGGCTCAGTTGGCGCACGATGGTCGCTTGGCCGAAGCGGCTCTTCACATCGGGCGACCCATTCGCTTCATGCTCGCCACGCCGGTCGCGGATGCCCCCGAGGTGATGCGCCGTGTCGGTGATGAGGCATGGATCGAAGACAAGTACGACGGCATTCGTGCGCAGCTGCATGTGCACGCCGAGGGCACTGTCAGCCTCTTCAGCCGCGATCTGAACGACGTCACGCGCTCCTTCCCTGAGATCGCCGAGGCCGCCACCACGCTTCAGACTGATGCCCCACTGGTGATAGACGGGGAGCTGGTGCCGTGGCGCCAGGGATCCGTGCTCGACTTCGCCTCGCTCCAGACTCGGCTCGGTCGAGTCCGGCCATCGGCAGAGCTCCTCGCGGAGGTGCCCGTGGTGCTCGTTGCCTTCGACCTGCTTCACCTGCGCGGGGATGATCTGCTCGAGACGGCGTTACGCGAACGTCGGGGACAGCTGGAAGCCCTCGCGTTGGCGGACCGAACCAGCGAGCGAATGCTCCTGTCGCACCTTGCGACGGCCGCGTCGGCCAAGGAGGTGGACCGTCACTTCGACGACGCGCGTGAGCGCCACAACGAGGGGCTGATGATCAAGGACCCCGAGTCCACGTACCAGCCTGGTCGCCGCGGGCTTGGATGGCTGAAGCTCAAGAAGGCGCTTGCCACCCTCGATTGCGTGGTGGTCGGCGTCGAGTGGGGACACGGCAAGCGCCGTCGCGTTCTGTCCGACTACACCTTCGCCGTGCGCGAGAGTGATGAGCCGGACTCGCGACTGCTCACCATCGGCAAGGCCTACACCGGCCTGACCGATGCCGAGATCGCCGAGATGACCGAGCGCTTCCACGGCATGACCCTTCAGGACTTCGGGCGGTACCGGACTGTCGTCCCGGAGGTGGTGGTCGAGATCGCGTTCGACCGGATCATGCGTTCGTCGCGTCATCGATCCGGGTTCGCCATGCGCTTTCCGCGCATCGTCCGAATTCGCGACGACAAGTCTTCGGCCGAGATCGACACGCTTCCAGCCGTCGAGGCGTTGTTTACCGACCAAGCCTCCGGGAGGATCCTGCTGGCCACCGGATCCGGTGGGGCGATTGAACGAATTGCGGCCATCGGCGAGGCAGTCCACTGATCCATTGGGCCCTTATGCCCGCGGAACCATCGGCGTGGACAACGCACGGCAGCCTGATTAGCATCGGCGCATGGCCCAGGCTGAGCTGCCCGAGCACGTCGCGAAGAATCGCGCGTACTGGGACGAGATCAACGCCCCGCTGTATGCGCCGCATGGGCGAGAATCGTGGGCGACCGACGAGATCCGGTGGGGCATCTTCGGCGTGCCCGAGACGGAGCTCCACGTCCTACCAGACGAGCTACGCGGGAAGGACGTGGTCGAACTCGGCTGCGGGACCGCGTATGTGAGCGCCTGGCTCGCCCGGTGCGGAGCGAATGTGACGGGGATCGACAACTCAGAGGAGCAGCTCAAGACCGCCCGCGCGCTCCAGGATGAACATGACCTGCATTTCCCGCTCATCCACGGCAACGCAGAGACGACGGGACTGCCGGACGAGAGCTTCGACCTGGCGATCAGTGAGTACGGCGCCTCCATCTGGGCCGATCCGCACAAATGGATCCCGGAGGTCTCTCGAATCCTGCGTACCGATGGCGAGCTGAGCTTTCTCGTCAACGGCACGCTCTGGGTCCTCACCGTGCCGGAGACCGATCGCGAGGGACCCGCCGCTGATCGTCTCCTGCGCCCGTACTTCGGCATGCATCGGTTCGAATGGCCGGATGAGCCTGGGGTGGAGTTCCACCTGGGCTACGGCGACTGGATCCGGCTCCTGCGGGCGAACCGGTTCGAGGTCCTCGATCTGATCGAGATCCAGGCGCCGGAAGGGGCCGAACAGCCTGGCCACGAGATGGTCGATCCTGAATGGTCCAGGAAGTATCCGGCCGAGCAGATCTGGAAGGTGCGCAAGACCGGGCGCGGCAAATGAAGATCGCGCCGTGGCTCCATCGACGTCCGACGGGGTGCCGGGGCTGGGGCCTCGTCAAGCTGAGCGTCGGGCCGTGGCGGTCACGGTGGATGTCGGCGGCGCATCCGCGGCATCGAGCACTGCGCGCACAAAGGTTGCTCCGCTTCCCGCATCCAGCCTCCGTGCTCGACCGATGGTGTTGGCCCACCACGGCCCGTTTGCTGCCGTCACGATCTCGTCCTCGGGTTGCTCCAGCAAGATCCGCGACCGTGGGAGCGGGAATGCCACCGTGGCTCGCAACGGCGCGTGCGGGACGCCGGCGTGCGCCGCCCAGCGCTCGACGCCCTCAGCGAGTGATGCTGCCTCGTAGCTGGGACTGGTGCGGCACCGGATCCAGCCACGACCGCGTCCCGCGTGGAACTCCCATGAGCGCCCGCGGATCCGGTATCGGCCCTCCCAGTCGCGAACCGTGAGTACGCGAATGCCGGCGGGGCCGACGAGCAGGCCGTCCAGCCGCGCCGCATCGCGAATCGGCAGCCGCGGACCCAGGATGAGCGTGTAGCTGTCATCGAACAGTGGCACCAGCAGCCGCTCGAGCATTACCGCCGCTGAACGCATCCGGTTGGGAGATAGCGCCCGGGCAAGCCACGCGGCACCGATGCCGAGCCCGATCGCCGCCACACTGGCCATCAGCCCGACCGTCGCGCCGCGGCCGATCAGCGTCATTTCGGACGCCAGCGCGCCGGTGGCGAGCATGCTCAGCGCCATGAGCTGCGGTCGTCGTCGCCCGTGCGATGCGAGAGCCGCTGGCCGAATCACGCGCATCGGGCACTCCGTTGGTCGGGTAGTCTGCACGCATGCCGACCACCATCATTGCCACCGTCGATCCCGGACGCAGCCGGGTCGAGGCCCGAACCGAAGGCGATCATCTCATCAGCATGGACGCGGTCACGCCCGACGGCGACGATTCGGCCGCCGGACCGAAGGAGGCGCTCCTCGCCGCGCTGGCCGGATGCACCTCGATGGACGTCGCCAGCATTCTTCGCAAGAAGCGGCAGATCGCCGACAGCTACCAGGTCCATGTCAGCGGCGTGGTCGCCGACGAGCATCCGCGGGTGTTCACGACAATCACCGTCGAGCACCGGGTCATCGGCGAGGTGCAGGGAGAGGCGCTGCGCCGCTCGGTTGAGCTTTCGGCGACTCGCTATTGTCCGGTGAGCGCGATGCTCTCGGCGTCCGTGACGATCGAGCACAGATATCGACTCACCGGTCTCGAGGGGTCGACCGAGTCCGCCCTCGTCGTGGTCACCGGGCCGACGGGGCCCCGCACGGACTCCTAGCATCGGCAGACGACGGATCACGACGCGCTGCGAACCTCCTGTCCGGTCTCGAGCGCCTGTTCGACGGCCTCGCGGAAGGCTTCCAAATTGAATGGCTTCGCGACGACCGGGCCGATCATCGATAGCTCGGCGAGGCGTTCGCGGCTGGCCGCCGATACGATGAGGGCCGGGATGCCCGGCCACGCGGTGCGCAGCAGCTCGGCGATGTCGCCACCGTCCCCGTCGGGAAGCATGACGTCGACCACGAGCAGGTGTGGCAGTGCTACATCAATCAGATCACCGAGCTCGACGATCCGCGTGCAGGTGACTACAACGAAGCCCATGTCACGCAGGAGGTCGGCCTCGAGCGCGGCGATATCGGGATCGTCCTCGAGAACGTAGGCCCTGAGCGGCATGGTGTCGTTCATCGGCGAAAGTGTGCGCGATGGTCCCATTCGAGGTCTATGGCCTATCGGGGTAGTACGAATGGGGTAAGCGGATGGCTTGCGGACCCTTGGTACCATCACCCCCCGCGTTCGCGGCTCGCAGGGCACGGCGGGTCGGAGAGCGCTGAACAGGAGCACAAGACGTCCAATGGCGCGATCGATGTGGCGCGGAGCGATCCAGTTCGGACTGGTGACCATCCCGGTCAAGCTCTACCTGGCGACCGAGACCGGAGGCATCGGCTTCAATTTGCTGCACGCCAGCTGTCTCAACCGGATCCAGATGAAGGTGTACTGCCCGTATCACGACGAGGTGATTCAGCGCTCCGAGACGGTCCGCGGCTACGAGTGGAGCAAGGGCAAGTACGTCGTCGTGACCGAGGAGGACGTCGACTCGGTTCCCCTGAAGACGATGCGCGCGATCGAGATCGAGATGTTCGTGACCGCGACACGCGACAACCCGGGCACGCAGTTCGTGAAGTCCGCTTATTACCTCGAGCCGGAGCAGATCGGCGCCAAGGCGTTCTTTCTCCTCAAGTCGGTCCTGGCCGAGCAGGGCAAGAGTGCGATCTGCAAGATCGTGCTGAAGGACCGCGAGCAGCTCGCCGCCCTCAACCCGTTCAATAGCACCATGCTGCTCACCACGCTGCATTGGCCCGACGAGGTGCGAGCGCTCGACGAGCTCAACCTTCCGGAGGACCAGATCGAGATCAAGGCGTCTGAGAAGAAGATGGCCGAGCAGTTGGTCGCCAGCATGACCGGCGACTTCAGCGCCGATGAGTACCACGATGACTACCGCCAGGCGCTCATGGCCGTGATCGAGCGCAAGGTCGCGGGTGAGAAGCCGGAGCCGGCGACGCGCACGGAGCCGACCAATATCACCGACCTGATGGCGGCGCTCGAGGCATCGGTCGCAGCGGCCCGCCAGGATCGCAAGTCCGCCAAGCCAGCGGCGAAGATCGTCGAGGCCGAATCGGAGACCAAAGCACCCCGCCAGCGCCGGCGCAAGACGGCCTGACGCGGCGGTTCGTGCCCGGAGATCAGCTCGACCTTCCGATCGTGACCGCCCACGGCGACGGTCTCCTCCCGGTGCGCCTTGCGCCGATGCAGCCGAGCGACGGCGTGGGGCCGTTCGACGATCCCGCCTATCTGTTTGAGGCTTGGTGGCCCGGTGTTCGTGCCCAAGCCTGGGTCGAGGGCGGCCGCCTGATTCGCCTCCGAGCCGAGGGGCTGGCCGACGCGCTCACTGCATTCGGTGAGCTCGCCGATGAGCTGCCGGACCGCCTCATGGAAGATGACGTCCTACTCGACGGCTGGCTGCTGGCGCTCGATGAGGGCGGCTGGCTTGAAACCGACCTGCTGCGTCGGCGACTGGGCGGAGACGATCACGCGGGTCGCCCGGCATTCGTTGCCTCAGACCTTCTGTGGAGCGGCGGCAACGACTGGCAGCGCCGCCCGTTCGGCGCACGCCGGGAGCGGCTCGAGGCGGTGCTCCTCGACGGAGACCGGTGCGTCGTCTCTCACGCGCTGCGCGGCGAGGGTACGCTGCTGGCAGAGGCGTTGGCGCGCTTCGGCCTGGGAGCCATCTCCGCCCGCCGACTCGACGCGCGCTATCTCGCCGGCCCTGCCGGCGAGGCGTGGCTGCGGTTGCCACTCGTCCCGGAAGCCATCACGGAGCGACCCCGGCTGGCGCTCATCCAGCGCCTCCCCTTCCCCGAGGATCCCAACTAGGGGAGGAGACCCTTCAGCGTCCATGGAAATGGGGGTCTCGTGGTGAGACGCACTGCCGTGGAGACGAAGCCGTCACGTGGGTACGCGCGGAAGCTGCCAACGTCAAAGACCCTGGTGGGCACGTCCACCTCAAGGTCGCGATCGGGGAAGGCCAGGCCACGGACCACGGAGGCGACCCGCACCGCGTCGTCGATGGGCAGACCCCAGGCGGCGCGAAGAATGATGTTGATGTCGTGCGTCCGGATGTCGTCAGGGCGCTCCTCGAGCCCGCGTGCCAACCACAACTCCGCCTTGGCCCGCTCCCCGTTCGTGGCATGCGCGAGCGCACGGACCGCGGGGTCCGGAAATTCCGCGGGTTCGATGGTGTCCCCCGTGGCGTGACGCGACAGCAACAGGTTGAGCTGCCACGAGGGATCATTGATTCCGGGAAGGGCGCCGGACCCGATGTCGATCTCCCGGGGCCATTCAACGACGAAGGAGGTGGCTGGCTGCGTCAGGAGCGAGAGCCGATAGGCCGCATCGGCCGCCCTGGTCCGTTCGAGGCGCTCGAGCAGGACGGCGGCATTGAGCAGCTCCGGGGCCGAATAGCGCGCGGTGGCGGCGGCTCGTTCAGCGGCATGGCCGGCGCAATCCGCGTCGCCACCGGCCTCGCACAGGAGCGCCAGGTTGGTCCAGGCGGTTGCGTCGCCCGAATTGAGCAGCGTTGCCTGTCGCGCGGCGCGGAGGGCGAGGACGGGCTCGCCGGCGGCATCGGCAGCGACGGCCAACGCCCGCGGGCCGGCGGGGTGCCATCGGTCGATCTCGACCGCGCGCGTCAGCCACGTGGTGGCGCCAGCGAAGTCTCCATTCGCAGCGCGGTCCGTTCCCATCCGGTAGGCGATGGCGCCGGCATCGGCGATGACCATGGCGCCCACGAGCACGGCGCCGATGGCACCGGTGGCGACCCAGAGCGCCCGACGTCGCAGGTCCGATCCCAGGTGCATGGGCGCCCATCTCACGGCTCCGGCGTCGAGGAGGACAACCGCGACCAGGAGGATCGCCAGCAGATTGAAGCCCGGTTCGAAGGTCAGGTCCTCGAACAGTCCACCCACACCAAGACCCGCCAGGACCACGGCAGCGCCGCGGCCGACCGTGGTGCGGCTGCGCCAGGGTCCAGCGACCAGCGCCAGGCTGCCGACCAGGAACAGGGCCGCGAGGAGGCCGATGATTCCGGCGTCGCCGAGCACACCGAGCGCCAGGTTGTGGGAGTGCGGCTGACGCACCGGGAAGGAGAAGTCGGCGGCCGCCGCCTGGCGCGCGTAGGGCATGAATCCCGGGCCGATCCCAAGGAGCGGATCGCTGTTCCACGCGGCGAGTGTGTCGTGCCACAGCGCGCCGCGATAGAACAGCGAGGTGACGGCGGTCAGCCTCGGCAGCGCGAGCACGAGACCGAACGCGGCGACGATGGCTGCGGCGACGACGCCAAGTGCCTGCTGTGCTGTCAGCCGACGTGGACGAAGCCAGTGGCGCCGTCGCCATGCCCAGGGCACGAGGGTGACCGCGATGCCGGCGCCGATCGCGAGCCACGCCGATCGCGACCCGGAGAGGACGACGAGCGGAATGCCGACGACCACGAGGCCGATGCGAACGGCGCGCCGCAATCGCGGCGGCTCGATCAGGCCGGCCAAGGACCAGGCCGGGATGAGCAGGAATGGCGGAACGGCGACCGACCCGAAGGTCGTCGTTTCGGCCGGCAGTCGCAGCGGTGGCAGTCCGGGCGCGCCGACCACGACCCATTCAAGGCGCCGGACCAGGAGGTTCACCAGGATCGGGATCGAGAGCACCAGGATCGGCACACTCGCCACGAGCCCCACCCAGGACGGGCGGTGCCGGACCGCCAGGAGCGCCACCGGAAGCATTGCCGCGTACGCAGCGATTGACGCCATCGCGCGCAGGCTCATGCCGATATTGAGGGCGCCAACCGTGGCGATCGCGAATGCGGCCAGCAGTGCGAGCAGGGGCAGGTCGAGGGCCGTCCGGGGCAGCTCGCGTCCGCGCATCGCGGCGATTCCGAAGGCGAGGATTGCGCCGATAGCGACGAGGTGCAGCAGGAACTGGAGGCGAGCATCCCAGAGCGCGTCGTCCCAGCCCAAGAGGCCGAACACGATGAGGCCGGCACCGAGGGACAACAGCTCCGCGGGTGAGCGCGCCCACGCCCACGCCGTGACCTTACGGGTCATTCGTGTGACGAGAGGCGCTCGAGCGCGTGCTCCAGCTTCGATCTGGGCTCGGCGACCAGGCCGCGCGTGGACTCGAGCTCTGCAGCGAGGGCATCGAGCTCTCCCTCCGCGACATCGGATGCGGGATCGAGTTCCAGCTCCACGATGAACAGCTCACCGAGGTCAATCCCACCCTCCGTCATGTGGACCCGGTCGAGCGTCAGCGTGCCGATCGGCGCGCCGTCATCGAGCGCAACCGAGCGTTCGATGCGCGCCTGCTCGAGTCGGAGTCGCTCGTGCAGGGGACGTCCGCCGCTCAACGTCGCAAGGAATTCGAGCGCCGGGCTCGCCGGCCAGCCATCCGGGTCGATGGTTGACGTCGCCGGGCCCTCGACCTCGGGGCGGCGGTGGCGCCAGCCCGCATTCGATCCGCTCGGCGGACCCTTCAACGAGATCCGGGTCACGCCCTCTCTCGCGCGGAGGCGGCACGCCCAGAGGGCCGCGGCGAGCCGCCCGTCACTCGTATCCAGGTATCGATCGACCTCGTCGACGGTCCGCGCCGTGCCGAGGACGGCGCGCCCGAGGCGAGTGCGCGTCGCCAATTCGATGAGCGGTCCGGCGGTCTCCGCCCGGAACCTGGCCTCGACCTCAGTCGGCATAGTGTGCGGCCGCGGCTCGAACGGCTTCGGCAACCGCCTCCCGGAGCTCCGGCGGCTCGAGCACCTCGACGCCCTGGCCCCACGACAGGATCCACGGTCGAATCTCGACGGTGCCGGCCACCGTCACGGTCAGCTCCAGGCCGCCACCGGGAAGTTCCGTCAGCTCCTGGGACCGATGCCACACGGCCTCCCGCACGCGATGCGCCACCGAAGCGTCGAATCTCAGCCGCACGCGCTCGGTCGGCGTCGAATCGGACGACCAGATTCCCCACGAGTTGGCGAGCCATGCGTCCGGGTCGAAGGTATCGGGGATCTCGTAGCGCGTGGTGGTGAGGGTGGCGGAGCGAATGCGCTCGACCTTGTACGTGCGCATGGCATCGGCGGGCTCGTCATAGCCGATCAGGTCCACGCTGCGCAGCGCCGCGTCCGGCTCCAGGAAATACGGATGGACGCGCGTGCGCTTCTCGGTACCGGTCCCGGGATCGTACGTCAGCTCGACAACGCGGCCCTCGGCCCAGCCGCGAGCGACTGCGGAGAAGCTGCGAGTGAACGGCTCGTTGAGGTCGTGGGAGCCCACCGCGAGCATGGTGGCGGCGACGTGGCGGGCGATCGGCTGGGGCAGGGCATCGGCGAGCTTCGTGAATGCGCTGACGACCGCCGCATCGTACTGGTCGCTCCAGCGCGCGATCAGGCGGGAGGCCAGGAACAGGACGATGGCCTCCGGTACGGAGAGTCGCAGCGGTGGAAGGAAGAACTTGCGGTCGATGCCGTAATGGCCGCGCCCCGCCTGGAAGACCGGAACCGCCAGCTCCTCCTCGAGCGCGCGAATGTCCCGATATACCGTTCTGGTCGTCATCCCGGTCAGCCGGGCGATCTCGCTGACCGCGACCCCGGCTTCGCCACTTCCCTTCGAGTACAGGATCGAGGCCACGCTCAACAGCCGTGCCAGCCGGTCGCGCTTGCGGCCGATGCGGTCGTCCCCCCCCTCCTCGTCCCAGCCATCCCATGCGTCCCCGTGCGTCATGGCGTCGCTCCGGTGGCGGCCGGACGTGACGGATCGGACGACCAGTCGCTCCAGGAACCCTCGTAGAGCCTGCCGCCGTGGATGTCAGCCAGCTCGAGCGCCAGCAGGTCGTGGGTCGCGCTCAGGCTGGAGCCGCAGTAGGCCACGACCGGCCGGGAGGTCGCGCCGAGGGCCGCATAGCGGTCGCGCAGCGCCTCCGGTGCCAGGAATCGGCCATCGGGGCCAAGGTTGTCGGCGAACGGCGCAGTCAGTGCTCCGGGACTGTGACCCGCGCGGGGATCGATCGGTTCAGTCTCGCCGCGATAGCGCTCAACGGCACGGGCGTCCAACAAGAGGGATTGACCTCCCAGCAGATCCATGACGTCATCGGTCCCGACCACGTCATCACGTTCTTCGAACGCGGTCCACGCGGATGCCGGAAGGCCGGGCGGGGTCGTCGACAGCTCGTGTCCCGCATCGATCCATGCCTCGATCCCGCCGTCGAGGACGGCGCACATGCCATCGTGGCCGAAGTGTCGGAACAGCCACCACAATCGGGCGGCGATGCTGCCGCCCGCGTCGTCATAGGCGATTGCCACGTGCTCGTTGCCGATCCCGGCATCGCCTAGCACGCGCCCCAGCTTTTTCGGCGTCGGGATCGGGTGTCGTCCAGGCCCATCGCCGGGTGAGCTCAGCTCCTGATCTGCGTCGAGGAAGACGGCGTCCGGCAGGTGGCCGGCATGGTAGCGCTGCCTCCCTGGCGGGCCGGACAGTCCCCACCGAACGTCCGCGACGCGCAGGGCGGGATGGGTGAGATGGGCCGCCAGCCACTCGACGCTGACGATCGGGCCCGGAAGGGTCAGCACGGGTCAATGGTAGCCGCGGGGCACTACGTCAGGAAGAAGAAGGCGATCGCGAGGATGACATACACGCTGACGAGCTGGAGGCCCTCCACCCAGTTCGACTTGCCGTCGAGCGCGATATAGCTGGCGATCGCCACGCCCACCGCGACCGCCACCACCTCGAGCGGGGTGAACACGAGCGTCAGCGGATTGCCGACGATGAGTCCAAAGAAGACGAGGACCGGTGCAGCGAACAGGGCGATCTGGGTCGCCGAGCCGATCGAGGTGATCAGGCTGAAGTCCATCTTGTTCTTGTAGGCCAGCGTGACGCCGACGACATGCTCTGCCAGGTTGCCGATGACCGGGATGACGATGATCCCGATGAAGAACTCGCTGATCCCCAGCGAGGCAACGGCCGGCTCGAGCGTGTGGACGAGAACTTCGGAGGCGAAGGTGAGAGCGGCCGCCGAGGCGAGGAGAACGCCGAGTGCCAACTTCCAGCTCCAATCGGGTACCTCATGCGGGGCACGTGCCGCGGTCGGCGACTCGGGCGAGCGCAGGAAGAACCAGGTCTGCGCCGCGTAGGTGATGAGCAGAAGGATCGCGACGCCGATGGTCAGCGCTTCGATCTGGAAGAATTCCGGATCGCCCGGCGCGGACGTCTCGCCGCCACCGACGAGGAACGCGAAGGTTGCCGGCACCACGAGCCCGATGGTGCCGAGGATCAGGGATGCCGCGTTCATGCCCGTCGTCTGCGCGTCGAAGGATTGGACGCCGTTCTTGATGCCGCCGACGAGGAGCGAGGCGCCGAGGACCAGCAGCAGGTTGCCGACGATCGAACCGGTGATCGAGGCGTGCACCAGCTCGATCTTGCCGTCCATGATCAGGAACCCGGCAATGATGATTTCGCCGACATTCCCGACGGTGGCATTCATGATGCCGCCGATGCGGGGACCGGCGGCAATGCCCAGCTGTTCGGTGGCGTGACCAAGCGTGTAGGCCAGCCCGAGGATCGTCACCGCGGCTACACCGAAGGTCAGCGTGTCATCGGCGCCGAGGAGGCGCAGCGCCAGGGTCACGACGGTCCCGCCGATCGAGGTCCCGTATGCGATCTTCCCGAACATTGACCGAATGGTACCTGTCGTTGATGCGCCGTCGCGTTGGCCCGCGGCGGGCTGACACCGTTCGGGATCGCTCTGACCGCGTTCAGCGCTTACCTGGCGGTCGGTCTTGTCACTTTCTACCGCGACGTGAGCGCGGACCCGCTCGTTGTCGCCCAGCTCGGTCCCGGCCTCGCGGTCGTGGCTGCTGGCAGATTGCTCGTGCTCGCGACCTCATTCATCGGCGAAGGGTCCGACAGACACCAATGGCCGAAGCGCGTCCATCGCCCGACCTCGATCCGACACATGCTCGATGCGCATTGCCGCATCGGCGAGGTGGGAGGCCTGGACGCGCACGGGCGCGTGTCGTGAAGTCGGAAGAGTGGAGACGAGGACGCTGAACGCGCGGGCCAGGTGGATGACGACGGCCGGTGTGTCGCCGCCGTAGTGGCGAATCTGGTCGAAGGCCTGGGGAACGAGCTCGGCGAACCCGGGAAACGGGATCTCGAGCCGGACCGCGCCATCCCCATCCGCGAACATCCGTGGCGGATCGGCCTGGAGCCCCGCGGCGGTCAGGACCTGCAGCAGGCGGTCGATGCAGCTCATGGCCGTGGTCGGATCGTTAACCGATGGCGACAGGGCCTTGACGCCGATGTCGACCAGCTGCTGGATGCCGAAGGCGACATCCTGCTGATCCGAGCGCTGGTCACCGATGATCATGGAGCCTTCGACGGCGGACTCGTGTGTCTCGAGCTCCGTCGAGGGGTCGCCGGAACCCTCGAAGCTCGCGATCGGCGCGCGGTCCTGGACCCATGAGCCGGGGCTGAGGAGCATCCGATACCGACCGCCGGCCTCTCGGGCAGCCCCGACCAATGCCTCCAGATCGATGAGCTGGAGGTAGCCGCTTTCTCGAGCACGCAGCATGGTCATCTTTGGACCAAGGTTGGTCGCCGGCATGGCGCCACTTGGCGGAGGTGGAGCGTGCGGTTCCTCGCTCCCCGCGGGTTGCCAGTCCCGTTCGTCGTCGCGCTCTGTCCATCTGGCGAGCACCTTCAGCGTCTCGAGGCTGTCCTCGGCCACGCTGGCCACGATCGAATTGACCTGGATGCGCACGCTGATGTGATGGATGAAGAAGATCAGCATGCCGATCGACACAAAGGCCAGCACCAGCGCCCCGGTGATGGCGATGCCCGGCACGAAGGCCTCACCGCGCTGTTCGTCCTGTGAGCGAATGGAGCGAAGGACGAGCAGCGCGTAGGTGAAGGTGCCCATGAAGGAGGCGAGCACGAACTGATTGGGCCGATCACGCAGGAAATTGCGCAGGACGCGCGGTGAGAACTGCGTGCTCGTGAGCTGGAGCGCGACGATGGTGATGGAGAACGTCACGCCGGCCACCGTGATGACGGACCCCGCGATCGCCTGGAGCATGGCGCGGGCCCCCTCGGGTCCGGCTCCGAAGACGACCGGAAGCTCGGAGCCCGTGGCGCCGACGAAGGATGAGAGCGCCAGCATGCCCAGGGCCGCTGCGGCCGCCAGGACCACTCCCGACGTCGGCACGAACCACAGGCTGTGCCGGATGTGCTCGATCAGCTCGCGCAGCCGCATCAGTCAGCCCTCAGCGGCCGATGAGCTCGGATCCGCCGACCGACTCGGAGCCGCTGTGGGGGAGGGGGCCGGCTCGCCGGGAAGCGCCTCGATCAATGCCTGGTTCACCATGTCGTCGACGCCGATGAGCAGGAAGATTACCTCACCGCTCGACCACGTGTAGACCTGCGTGCCGGCGGCCGTGGCGTTGTCCTCCGGGCGCACCCAGACCTGATTCCCGGCCACGACCGCCTCCTCCCACGGATCAGGGTCGAGCCCGGCGATGCCGACATAGCGGCCCGCTGTCGCCAGGTGTGGCTCCAGGTCCTCCGTGGCCACCGGGTCGCCTTCGACGCGCATCGCATAGAGCGTCAGTCGCGGTTGTTCGACGTATGCCACCGCCAGCGAAGCGAATCGATCGCCGATTTCCCCGTACGCGGTGCCGATATCGCCGGGGGTCAGCGCAAATTCGTCGAACGGCGCGACAATCACCGCCACGCCTGCCACCGCCTCCGGGATGAGGCCGGCCAGCTGGTCGTCAGGCTCGTTCGTGAAGCGTGGCGTCGGGGCGGGAGTCGGGGTTGGGGTCGGTTCCGAGGTCGGTGACGGGGTCACCGGCGCGGTGGGCAGGGGGCTCGGGGAAGCGGCGCTCGGAGTCGGCGAGGTCTCAGATGTCGAGCATGCTGAGAGCACCAGGGCGGATCCGAGCAGCGCGCTCACCGCCCCGCGCAGACGCAGCGAAGCGAGGCGGGAGGACGTCATCGGCGCCGAAATGATACACCGCCGACCGGTTCAGGCGGCGCCTCGGGCCAGCGGCGCTGCGTCGACCGCGCGCCGTCGCCGGCCCTCATCGCGGTGCTCGTGGACGATGGTGGCCAGCGCGCGCAGCACGTCGGAGCGGAAGGTCGCGGGATCCCGTCGCAGGCGCGCAATTGCGTTCGTGCGTCCGGTGCGGGCAGATCCGACCTCGCTCACCAGCTCGTCATACGCGTTGGCGACGCCGATCACGTGAGGCCCGACGGGTCCCCGCGCTCGGGTGGCCCGGACTCCGCGGCGGGTCCCTTCGGCGAGTAATCCGCGGTGGCCGGCGATCAGGGTCGCGGCTGCGTTGAGGGAAGGGATCGCGCTGAGCTCCGCAATGGCCGCGTCGTCGAGGCCGTGCAGGCGCCCCGCCAACTCGAGGCCGTGCTGCTGCTCCTCGGTGAGCCCGAGGTGCGCGGCGATGCGAGCGGCGAGCCGGCCAACCCGGTCGCCGTGCCCACCATCTTCCGCGGCCGCGACATCCGCGCCGAATGACCGGGTGACCGCCAGGACCGCGTCGCGCACCCCTTCGCCGGGTTCGTGGCGAGCGCCGGCAAGCCGGGCCGCGCGCTCGACGAGTTGCTCGACTGCACGAGGATCACTCTCGTCGCTCAGCGCGGCGCGCGCGAGGTCGTCGAGTCGTCCGCGCAGGTCGACCACGTCGCGGGGCAGCTCGTCACTGCGTACGACGCGGTTCTCACCCGCGCGCTTGCCGTAATACAGGGCGGTGTCCGCCGCCTCGATCAGGCCGGCGCGGTCGTGCGCATCACCCGGCAGGCCGGCCACGCCGATGGTGATGGTCACCGGGGTTGCCGTGTCCGCGGTGAGGTCGGCGACGGCCGCGCGGATGCGTTCCGATGCGCTGGCCGCCTCTGCCACCGTGGAGCCGGGCAGGATGAGCGCGAACTCGTCGCCTCCGTAGCGGAAGACGCGGTCCTCGCTGCGCGCCGCCCCGTAGATCGAGGTCGCAACCGCGTGCAAGAGCGCATCGCCCGCGGGATGGCCATATCGATCGTTGTATCCCTTGAAGGCGTCCAGGTCCATCATGAGCACCGAAATGTGGCCGGCGTTGTCCGTGGTCGCGGAAACCGCGGCGTCGACCAGCCGTCCGAGCTCCTGCTGGAATGCTCCGTGGTTCCCGAGCCCGGTGAGGGCATCGGTCTCGGCCCGCTGGCTCATGGCATGGTGCGTATCGGCGTTGCGCAGGGCGATCGACGCCTGGGCGGCAAAGAGCTGCACCAGCTCGAAGTCGCTTTCGCTGAAGCAAACTTCGGGACCGCCGACGCGAGAGACGTTGAGAGCGCCGAGAACCTCGCCGTCCGCGATGAGCGGTACGACCACAACCGCCTCGGGGTCGGGTGGCGTGCCCGGAATCTGCAGTGCGCGCGGATCGTTGAGGGCGTCGTTGGCGAGGATTGGCTGTGAATGCTCGACCGACCAGCCCATCAGGCCGCGGCCGAACGGGATCATGTAACGATTCACCTGCTCGGCGTGACGCTCGCGGGCGAGGACAGGCATCATCGCGCCGCGGAGGTGATCGATCCGGTAGATCGACAGGTTGTCGTAGCTGACGACCTCGCGCAAGCCGTCTGCGATCATCTCGAGGACGTCCGCCTGGTCGAGCGTTCCCAGGAGCCGGTCATTCGTCTCGAGCAGATAGCGTTGCGAGTCGGCCCGTCGCCTGAGCTCGGTCGATTGCGCCACGAGCTGCTCGTAGGTCGTCGCGTTGGCCATCGCCTGGGCCGCATATCCGGCGAAGATGCTCATCGTCTGGAGGTCATCGGTACTGAAGCGGTTGTGGCCGAGCTTGCTGAGCACGATCACGCCGAGCGTTCGGCCTTCGTACAGCATCGGTACCAGGAGCATCGACTCGGGAACGTCATCGGTGCCGTCGATCGTCTTTCCCCGTTCGTCATCCACTGCGTCGTTGATGAGCTGCGGCTTGCCATGCTCGGCGACCCACCCCGTGAATCCCTCGCCTACCGCGACACGCAGGAGTGACTCCGCATCCTCCGGGTCGCCCGTCAGCATCTCGCGGGTGAATGCGATGGGGTCACACATGCGGCGATCCCAATCAACTCGGTACACGCGAATGTCGTGATAGTCCGCCAACGTGCTGGCCTCGGCGACGATCGCCTCCGCGATCGCACGCACGTCGGTCAGCCCGGTTAGGCGGCCTGACAGGTCCTGGATCGAGCGCATGCGGGCGGCCTGGTCAGCCACCGAGCGATAGAGCCGCGCATTCTGGATGGCGATCGCCGCCTGGTCGGCGAACGCCAGGATGAGGTCCATCTCCTCGCCGGGCCAGGTGTGGTCGGAATCGTGGTAGAGGCCAATCAGACCGAGCGACTTGCCGCGGCTGAACAGCGGCGCGACACAGACCGTGCGAATCTTCTCGGCGGCGTACGCGTCACGCATCTCCCCGATGGCAGGGTCGCGGTCGGCGTTGCGCATCCAGAGTGGCCGGCCTTCCCGCAGGGCGTGGATGGCGATGGTGTCGCTGCTGGCGGTCAGGTCTGCACTTCGGGCGAGGAATGCATCACTGAGGCCGCGAGTCACCAGGGCGATGGGATGTGACGTGCCGTCGAAGAGCCAGATGCCGGCGCGATCGGCGGAAAAGAGGGTCCGCGTCCGCTCGATGATGTCGGCGAGCACACGCTTGAGGTCCAGCGTCCCGGTCAGCTCCTTCGTTACCGAGCGGAGGGCCCGGACGCGACCGAGCTCGCGACGCGCGCGGACGACGAGCCGGGCGCTCGCGAGATCGGTTGCGACGGTCGATGACAGTGCACGTACAAACGACGGCGACATGCGGTCCGCTGAAGCAGCGTCGATGACCATGATGCCGATGGTGGTCTTGCGGGTGGCGAACAGGATCTCCCGATCGGCGCCGCCGTCCTGCGACGGCAACGGCGCGAGCGCCCGGGAGCTGACTGGAGCGACAGCAAAGCCCGCGTGGGCCGTCAGCTCGAAGTGCTCATCGACGGGCAGGTACACGGCGATCCGTTCGACGTGGATCTCCGTGCGCAGGGCCTCGACGAGAGCTCGCGCCACCGATGCCGGGGTTGGCGTCGAGGAAAGACCTGAGGCAACGCGCTCGAAGACCGCCAGCTCGGCTGCACGCTCGCCATCCTTGACGACCTGCTCGGCCGCCGGAGCGTCCTCGACCAGCAGGCGCTCGACATCTTCGCGCCGGAATCTTCGATCGCCGCGGGCGTTGATCCGGTACGCCGCCAGCCGACCGGCGTCGGTCCATGAACGGATCGTGTTCGGGTGCACGCCCAGCAGCGCCGCCGCATGCGCGACGCTCAACAATGGTTCTCGGCTGTTCGGCGCCATTCGCGCTCCGGAAAACGACCTTGCCTGCCCTCCGATAACCCGGGTGGAGCTTGCGGTAAGTGCCGTGCACCTGATGCTAATAACCGCAGGTGCGACGCGGGATGCCCCGTTGGTACCGGTCGGGCCGGTACGGATGCGGCCTCAGCCGACCAGGATGGCGCTCAGAATCGCACCGAGACCACCGATGACGAGCAGTGCGAGCGAGACGGCCAGCCCGATGATCGATGCCGACGCTAGCCGACGATGACGCCCGCCCAGCAGTCTCATCGCGTCATCGAGCTCCAGGGTGGTGATGAGGTATCCGCCCTCCGGCGGCACCAGGCGGGGATGGCCAGGTGCGTCGCGCTCGGTACGAGCGAGCACCAACAATCGATCCGTGACGTTGATGCCCCGGGTGGTCGCCCGTGCCTCGGTGATCGGTCCGAGCCGCTCGGCCAGTCGCGCTACGGCCGAGGCGTGGGGCTCCTCGAGCTCGGAAGGATCGCCGCGCCACACCTTCGGAATGACGATGAGCGGCTCCGCGGCGGCGGACGGGTCCAGGGTCAACGATCCATCGTGGTCCCACAGGTCGAATGACCGCGTCTCGCGAAGGCGCTCGACGGTGCGCCACGTGCCGGCGACCCGAACCTCAATATCCCGGTGGAATGCGACCAGGCGTTCGCCCCCACCCATCTCGAGCGGGTCACGGCAACGGATACGGCCCACCACCCGGACCGCTCGGGCCGTCACAACATCGGTGTCGAGCAGACGGCCGACCTTGACCTCCCGAGGGCCCGCCAGCCTGCGCGCGACGCCTATGCGAGCATCACTGCCCCGCAGGACGAGGAGCGAGACGATCGCCAGCATGACGCCAGCGGCGATCATTCCGGCGAACGCGATTCCGAGCGGCATGTCCAGCGTCTATGGAGTCGACGCCAGCTCCGCGACCGTGCCGGCGCTGATGCGGCGCAGGTCGTCGGGACTGATCGAGAAGACCGCATCCGGCAGACCCGCGGCCGCCCAGAGTCGGTCGTGCACGAGGAGGTCCCGATCAACGACCACGGTGATGGGCCGTGCATGGCCGAAGGGTGGGACACCCCCGATCGCGTAGCCGGTCGCCGCACGCGCCTCATCACCGTCGGCTCGGCGGGCCGTCGCGCTGCCCAGGACATCGGCCAGCTTGGCAAGATCTACGCGATTGGCACCCGACACGAGCGCCAGGATCGGCGCTTCATCGGCGATGAAGACGAGCGACTTGATGATCTGGGCCACCTCGCAGCCGACCGCGAACGCTGCCTCGGCTGCTGTGCGGGTGCCTTCCGGGAAGCGCTGGACGTTGATCTCGAGTCCGGCAGCTCGAGCCGCGTCGGTCACGCGTACGATGTTGGGGTGCATCGACCGATGATAGGGCGCGTGTTAGGCTCATCGGGCAATCCAGAAACGACAGGGGAGCGCGACAAGCGCTGAGAGTGCGACGCGGATGTGTTCGCAGACCCTCGAACCTGATCCGGGTCATGCCGGCGAAGGAAGTCGAAGCAGCTCCGACCGCGGGTGGCCCTTCGTCGTTTCAAACCGACGCAAGCACGGGAGCAGCGCAGGACCGATGAAGGTCGTGGTGGTCGCATCAGGTGAGATCGACGCGTCCGATGCCACGTGGCTGGACAACGCCGATCAGGTGATCGCGGCGGATGGCGGGGCCGGGTCCCTCGATCGGCTGGGCGTGCGACCGAACCTGCTCGTCGGCGACCTTGACTCGATCGACCTGTTGTTCCTCGATCGCCTGGAGGCAGGGGGCACGCGTGTCGAGCGCCATCCGATCGACAAGGAAGCCTCCGACACCGAACTCGCCGTTGCCGCCGCGTTCGACGCTGGTGCCAGCGCGGTCGTCGTGCTCGGCGCGATAGGCGGCGCGCGCATTGATCACGAGATCGCGAACCTGCTGCTGCTCGCCGATGCATCCCTGGCCGGTCGCGACATTCGTGTGGTGCGTGGTGGGACACAGGTGCGACCGCTCCACACGGGCGAGCGGATCCGTCTCGCCGGAGAGGTCGGGGATCTCGTCACGCTTCTGCCGGTCGGCGGCGCTGCCGGCGGCGTCACGACCGAGGGGCTTCGCTGGCCGCTCGTGGCGGCGACGCTGGAGATGGGTCGATCACGCGGTCTCTCCAACGAGGTCATCGCCGCACCCGCATCGGTCCAGATCAGCGACGGGACGCTGCTCGTCGTCGAGACAGCATCCAGAGGAGGAATCTCATGACCACCATCAACCACGACGACCGCTGGCGAGTCGTCGACATCGTCGTCGCGGCGGTCATCGCCGTCGCCTTCGGGGTCGTCTTCCTGGCCTGGAATGCGCTCTATGCCGCCGCGGGGCCACTGTTCACGTTTCTGCCGCCGGCTCAGGCCCTCATGTACGGCATCTGGCTCCTGCCCGGCGTGCTGGTCGGCCTCATCGTTCGGCGGCCGGGTGCCGCCGTGTTCGGCGGGCTCGTGTCGGCGGCCGTATCGGTTCTGCTGGGGTCGCCGTATGGTGCCGATGCCCTCATCTCAGGAGCCATCCAGGGAGCCGGTGCGGAGCTTGGGTTCGCCCTTGGCCTGTATCGGCGCTGGAACCTTCTGTTCGCGATGCTGGCCGGCGCCTTCGCGGGCCTCGCCGCAGCCGTGCATGACGTGGCCATCTACTATCCCGACCTCGCTGTTTCCTTTTGGGTCGTCTTCGCCGCCGCGACCGTCGTGAGCGGGGTGATCGTGGCCGGCATCGGGTCATGGCTGCTGGTCCGGGCGCTCGTCGGCACCGGCGTCCTGCGCGATTTCGCGGTGGGACGCGAACAGCGCGAGATCTGACCTGCGAACCGCCCAGAATGCGCCGATGCGTGAGGTGGCGCGACCGGCGCGGATCGATGCTCGAGGTTGGGGGGTCCGGCACCCGGGACGTCGCGACTGGGCGCTGCGCGGTCTCGACCTGACGATCGAGGCGGGAGAGCGCGTCCTGCTGTTGGGCCCTTCCGGCTCAGGAAAGTCGACGCTGCTGGCTGCAATCGCCGGTCTCCTGGATCCGGCCGGTGGGGGCGAGACCGAGGGAACGTTGTTGGTGGACGGGCTCGATCCGCGTGCGACGCGTGACCGGACGGGGTTCCTGTTCCAGGATCCCGAATCCCAGATCGTGATGGGGCGCGCCGGTGACGACGTCGCCTTCGGGCTCGAGAACCGATGCGTCCCGACCGACGGCATCTGGCCGCGTGTGGATGCGGCCCTGGCCGCCGTCGACTTCCCGTACGGGCGCGAGCGTCCAACCCACGCGCTGTCGGGGGGCGAGCAGCAGCGTCTGGCCCTGGCCGGGACGCTGGCACTGCGCCCAGGTCTCCTGATGCTCGACGAGCCGACCGCGAATCTCGACCCAGACGGGGCCGCTGAGGTGCGATTGGTGCTGGCGCGGGTCGTCGAGCGCCTCGGCGTCACGCTCATCCTGGTGGAACACCGGGTCGATGAGTCGCTGGCGCTGGTCGATCGCGTCGTCGTCATCGCCGCCGGTGGCGGGGTCGTCGCCGATGGGAAACCCGGCGAGGTCTTTCGCGAGCATGGCGCACGCCTGGCCGATGCCGGAGTGTGGGTGCCCGATCACCCGCCGGCGGCGCCACCGCGCCGGGATCGGCCGCGTCCTGAGACGCTCGTCATCGCCGAGCACGCGGGCTTCCGCTATCCGGGCATGGCGATGCCCGCTGTCGCGGGCGTGAACCTGTCGGTGCGGTCCGGCGAAGCGCTGGCGATCACCGGTCCGAATGGCAGCGGCAAGTCGACCTTGGGGCTGATGCTCGCAGGATTGCTTGCCCCGCGGGTCGGGCGAGTTGTGGCCGGCGAGGCACTCTCGGCGGGGCACGGCCACGAGCCGATCGCCAGATGGCCGGCGCGCGAGCTTGTGCACCGCATCGGCACCGTGTTCCAGGATCCAGAGCACCAGTTCCTCACCGGCTCGGTCCGCGACGAGCTCCTGCTCGGCCCGCGTCGGACGGGCATCGGCGTCGAGGATGCGGCCCGCCGCGCCGACGAGCTGCTCGAGCGCCTGCGGCTCACGCACCTCGCGGCGGCGAACCCGTTCACCCTGTCCGGAGGCGAGAAGCGCCGCCTCTCGGTGGCCACCGCTCTGGCAACGGCACCGGCGCTGCTCGTCCTAGATGAGCCCACGTTCGGGCAGGATCGGCGCACGTGGGGAGAGCTGCTCCATCTCTTGGCGGCGCTGCGCGATTCGGGTCGCGGCGTCGCGTTCGTCACGCATGACCGGGCATTCGCCCACGCGCTTGCCGACCGCACGTTCCAGATCGGGGGTGGGCCCTGATGCAGCTCCTGACGCCGATCGTCCCGAATCCTGCCGCACCACTGGGACGCGCCAATCCCGTTGCGAAGCTGGGCGCCGCACTCGTGCTCCTCGTCGCCCTCTTCGCCTCGCTCGACGGGGTGACCGCCGGGGTCGTGCTGCTCGGGCTCCTGGCGCTCGTGCCATTCTCGGGGCTCTCGGCCCGCACGCTCCTCGGCCGGGCATGGCCGGTCGGCATTGCCGCGATCTCGATCGGCGCCTTCAACGTGCTCTTCGCCGGTGAACAGCTCGGGCCGATCGCTGTCGAACTCGGGCCATTCCGGCTCGGCGCGGAGACCCTGGTAGATGGCTTTGGCATTGCGTTGCGCTTGCTGGCGATCGCGCTGGCCGGGTTGCTGGCCACCGCGACGAGCGACCCGATCGACGTGGCCGACGCGCTGATCCAGCAGCTCAAGGTGTCGCCGCGCTTTGCGATCGGTGTCCTGGCTGCGCTGCGCCTGCTTCCACTTCTTGCCCAGGAGTGGAACATCCTCGGCATGGCGCGACGGGCGCGAGGCGTGGAGGCCGGCCGATCGCCGATCGCCGCCATCCGTCTTTTCGCTGGCCGGCTGCTATCACTGCTCGTCGGCGCCATTCGCCGCGGGTCGCGAATGGCCCTGGCGATGGAGGCGCGCGGCTTCGGCGCGTCCCCCTGCCGCAGCGTGGCGCGGCCGCAGCGGATGCGGAGCGCTGATTGGGGTTGGATCGTGGGAGCGGTCGCGTTGGCCGCCGCCGCCATCGCGATCAGTCTGGTGCTCGGCACGTGGCGGTCATTGTTCGGCTGAGGGGCGCTCCTCGCCGTTTTCCTGCGGGATTCCTCGATCAATCGACAAATCAGCGCTCGATCGGCGTCGCCGTGGTTCCCAGGAATGGGTCAAGCCAGGTCGGGGCGTGGGTGACCCCCACGTAGCGGGCGGGGTCGAACGGCGCCAGGGAGAGGGTCCGCGCCTCTCCCTCGGCGATCAGCTCGGCGAGGAGCATGCCCAGCACGGGAGCATATGGATGTCCGTGTCCGGTCAGTCCGGCCGCCACGAACGCTCCGGGCAGGGATGTCCCATCCTCCGCCGGCAGCGGACCTGCCATGGGGATCTCGAGCGAGGCGAAGTCGAGCAGCCCTGCCCAGCAGCGGATGATCCGGGCGTCTCGAAGCGCGGGATGGAGACGCGCCAGGAGCGTTGCCAGGCGTGGCGCGACCTGGGGACGGACGCGGGTCGAGTACGAGCCGATGCCCATCTGCTCATCAGCGACCGCATAGCCGCCGATGACGACCTCGCCAGTCCGCATCTGCCGCCAGTACTCGTTGCACTGGTTCGTCTCGAATCCTGGTGCGCCGATGCTCACAGGGAGCATCTCGGTCACGCATACCGTCTCTCGGATCGGCGTCAGGTTGGCCGCGAGGTGCGGAGCCAGCGCCGGTGTCCATGCGTTGGTGGCGAGCAGCACGGCACCGGATGCGACCTCGCCGTGAGACGTCGCCACGCCGGTGATGCGACCGCCAGCTGCGACGATCCGCTCGACGCGCACCCCGGTCACCACCGTCCCCCCCACGGCGCGCGTCGCCTCGAGCAGGGCATAGCAGAGCCGAAACGGGTTGAGCTTCGCGTCGCCGGGCGTCCACTTCGCGGCGCGGACCTCTTCGGTGGCGAGGCCCACGGCCAGCTCACGCAGCTCGGCTGGGTCATCCACCACGCGGACATCCAGTCCCTCGGCGGATTGGACGTCTGCCGCGAGCCGGATGTGTGCTTCCTCGACCTCGTCAAGAGCCAGATCGAGGGATCCGAAGCGGTCCCACTCCATGCCACCCGCCAGCTCCGCATCCCATGCCTCGATCATGTCGAGGGAGCGGGTCGTGTAGTCGAGGATCGACCGCCCACCTGCCTCCCGCACGATCCCTGTGACGCGCGGGAAGTGCCCGCCCAAGCCAGCCAGCGCCATCCCGGCGTTTCGTCCGGATGCCCCGGACGCCGGTGCATTGGCCTCGATGACAAGCGGACACATGCCGGCCCGGGCCAGGTGATACGCGGCCGATGACCCCAACATGCCCGCTCCGATCACGATCACCTCCGCCCCGGCCGGCAGCACGGCGCGGGGATCCGGAGCGAACGGAACCGGTTCGGGCCTCGGACTGAAGACGGGCTGTGGCTGCGTCATGGGGTGGTTCCGAGCGTACCATCGGGCCGATGCCACGTACCGAGGAGCTCCGCTTCCGCGCCGGTGAGCTGTCGCTTGCCGCCACGCTGACCCTCCCTGACGGAACGGGCCGGCTGCCGTGGGCGCTGCTCGTGCCGAGCTGGTTGCATCGCAATCGCGACGGCGATTGGGATCGTGCCGGACATCCGGACTGGTATGCGCCGGTGCTTGCCGATGCGCCCGATGGACTCTTCACACGGCTTGCCGGTGCGCTGGCAACCCAGGGCGTCGCGACCTTGCGCTATGACCCACGCGGATGCGGCGAGTCTGACGGCAGCTGGGAGGGGAGCGACCTCTTCAGCCGCATCGACGACGCTCGTGACGCCATCGGCGCCATGCGCTCGCGGGACGAACTTGACCTGCGACGCACCGCGATCGTCGGCCACGGCGAGGGAGCGGTGATCGCGCTCAGCGTGGCGATCGGCGACCCGGCGATCGGCGCGGTGGGGTTGATCGGTGCATTCGCGCGAAGCTACCGTGACGTGCTTCGCCGAGGGGTCGCCGAACGGAATCGTACCGGTCACGATCGCGAACATCCGATCGTCGCCGCGCTCGACCGCGACGCCGAGGAGCTCATCGAACGTGCGGAGCGACATGAACCGACCTTCATGCTCGAGGCGAACGAACTCAACCTCGCGGCGTGGGAACAGGCCTTCCACACGCCACCCCTCGCATTGGCCACCATGCTCCACCGCAGTGTCGTCCTGGCCCACGGCACAACCGACGCCTGGTCCGATCCTGACGAATCTCGACTCCTCGCGCGGGTCCTGTCCGATGCCGGCAACTGTCCCGCGCTCCAGCTCGTGGATGGTGCTGGCCATGACCTCGCCGAGGCAGATGATGTCGCCATCCGTGCGTTCGCCGAGGCGCTCGGCGCTCGGATGGAGCCGCGCGAGCTTCCGGCGGTGCTGCTGGCGATCGAGGGGATGAGCTGATCACCCGGTAGACTTGGGCCATGACCCGACTCGTGGCCGGTGATCCGGCACCTTCCTTCGAGATGAGCGCGGATGACGGCAGCGTTGTCTCGAGCGATACGCTCGCCGGGTTCCGCTACGTCCTCTACTTCTACCCGGCGGATGACACCCCAGGATGTACCAAGCAGGCGTGCGGACTTCGCGACAGCTGGTCTCGCGTGGCGGAAACCGGCGTTGAGATCTTCGGCGTATCCCCGGACAGCGTGACCAGTCACGTGAAGTTTCGCGAGAAGTACGCACTGGCGTACCGGCTCCTGGCCGACGAGGGGCACCGGGTCGCGGAGGCATTCGGCGTATGGGTCGAGAAGTCCCGTGCCGGCCGTACGTATTTCGGTACCGAACGAACGACCTTCGTCATCGGCGCCGATGGACGCATCGAGCACGTCCTGCCGCAAGTCAAGCCGGACGCCCACGTGAACCAACTGCTCCAGGCGCTCGCGGCGTGAAGGAGCCGTCTGTCTGGGCCACCAGCGCGGTGGTCGCATCCGCGCTCCTCCTGGTGGTGCTGGCGGTGATGGCGCTGGCCGTCCTGGTTGACCCGATCCGGTGATCTGGGTATTGACCGCCCTGGCTCTTGTGCTGTGGCTGACCGGCGTCATCCTGCGCCTCGGCCAATGGGTGAACCTGTTCCTTCTCCTCGCAGCCGTGCTCCTGGTCTACCAGGTCATCGAGGATCGCCGTCCGCGCAGCGAGTGAGCTCTCGCTCGCTCGCTGGCACGCAACCTGCGTTGTCATATTCGGAAAACCACACAGTGAGGGAACCGATGCTCTGGACAATCATCGTCATTCTGCTGGTCCTATGGCTGTTGGGGCTCGTGACCGGCGCCGTGGGCAACCTGATCTGGCTCGTGCTCGTGATTGCCGCCGTCGTGCTGCTGTTTCAGCTCCTCAGCGGTCGACGCAGCGTCTGAGCCTCGAGCGACTGCGCCGGCCGACGCGATCCCCGTGATCGATCGGGGGGAGCGGCCGGCGTACACGATGCCCGCCTCGCGACCGATGAGCTGTCACGCCCATCGGCTACGCTTGGCGCCGTGTCGTCTCCCGCATCTTTTCGCTTCCTCCACACGGGTGACCTTCACCTCGACAGCCCCGTCGAGGGCCTGAGCGCGGAGGCGCCGCCCGAGGTCCTGACCGTCCTGCGCGGCGCCACCACCGAGGCTTGGCGGCGCGTCGTCGCCGCGGCCATCACACATGCGGTCGATTTCGTGGTCATCGCCGGTGACGTGTTTGAGGTGTCGAGCCCGACCCTGCTGGGGCAGACGCGCTTCCGGGATGGCCTCGCAGACTTGGCCGATGCGGGGATTCCCAGTTTCGTAGTCCACGGCAATCATGACCCGCTGGACGGGAGGAGTTGGACGCCGTCGCTCGACTTTCCGGCTGCGGTGCATCGCTTCGGCACCCAGGCGGGCGAGTCGGCGCCGGTCATGCGCGAGGGACGCGAGATCGCTCGGATCCACGGCCGGTCCTACCCGAGGACAGCCGTCAGCGACAACTTTGCAGCCGACATGCACGCCGATCCGGGCTCGCCTTTCTCGGTCGGACTGTTGCACACCAACGTGGGCGACAGGCCCGGTCACGCCAACTACGCGCCCTGCTCGGTCGATGACCTGCGCAGCTCCGGCATGGACTACTGGGCGCTCGGCCACATCCATCAGCCCGGACAGGTCCTGACCGACCCGCCCGCCTACTACTGCGGCATTCCACAGGGACGCGACCCGGGCGAGCTCGGCGCTCGCGGCTGCTGGCTGGTCGACGTGGACGCCGGACGTCGCGTGACCTCGCGCTTCGTGGCTACCGATATCGTGCGCTGGCATCCGATCGAGCTGTCGATCTCCGAATTGGCCGATGACGAGACCCTCATGCGGTCATCACGCTCCCGCATCAGCGAGGCGGCGGAGGCGTCCGATCGCCGCTCGCTGGTCATCCGGCTCCGTCTCGTCGGCCGAGGGGCGTTGCACGGAACGGTGGCCCGTCCTGGCTATCTCGATCATCTGCGGCTGATCCTGAACGAGGAGCTGGCAGGCGGCTCACCGTTCACCTGGCTCGAATCCGTCCGCGACGGGACGCGACCGGAGATTGATCTTGATGTCCGGCGTGACATCCCGGACTTCGTCGGGGACTTCCTGCGCACCGTGGCGGCCGCGAGGCGGAGCACGCACAGCACAGACCCAGACGAGCACGCACGCTGGCAGGAGCTCCTGCGTTCATCGGTCGCCCCGCTCTTCGAGGAGTCGCCACGCGGTAGGCGCTACCTGCATGGAGCAGGTCCCGATGACGCGGCGCTGGTTGGCGCGGTCCTTGACGAGGCAGAGGCGCTCGGGATCGATCTGCTCCTCGCGGTCGAGGAGGATGCCTGATGCGGATCGACCGCATCGAGCTCGACGGATTCGGTCGCTTTCATGACGCACGCTGGTCGCTGGGCCCGGGCCTCACGGTCATTCTCGGCGACAACGAGGCGGGCAAGACGACATTTCTCAATGGGCTGCGGGCGCTGCTGTTCGGCTTCGAGGCGACGCGCGAGGGACGCACCTGGTACCCCGCGTTCGCTGGCGGACGTCGTGGCGGCAGGATCGTCCTCACGACCGCCGCGGGTGAGCGCTGGGTGGTCGAGCGGCACGGGGAGCGGGGTGGGGCCGGCGCGCTCGCGGTTCGAGCTCCGAACGGCAACCAGGGTGGCCAGGAAACGCTCGACCGGCTGCTGCGTGGCGCGGACCGGGATCTCTTCACGAACATCTTCGCTTTCGGGCTCGGAGAGCTCCAGGATCTGCACACCCTGTCCACGACCGGGGTCCGGGGCCGAATCTACGGCGCGGGCGCCGGGCTCGGTGGCACGAGCGCCGTGGATCTCGAACACGACCTGCGCGGAGAGCTGCGTGAGACGTTCGTGCCGGCCGGGACCAAGCCGCCACTGAATGCGCTGCTCGTTCGCATCGAGAGGTTGCGGGGCGAGATCGGCGAGTTGGCGTCCCAGCCCCAGGAGTACGAGGTCGTGCATCGCGAGCGCGATGCCCTGGAGGCGCGGTCCACGGCGCTGCGGGACGAGGTGCGCGGCGCGCGCGAACGGATGGCCAGGCTTGGTCATCTGCGAAAGGCGGCTCCCATCCTCGGCGAGCTTGGCGAGATCGAGCGTGAGCTCAACGCCGGTGATTCGACCCTCGACCGCCTTCCGAACGATGTCGCGGTGGTTCTCGACCGTCGTCTCGCGGAGCTCGAAGCGGCGGGCGATGCGCTGGAAACCATCGATGCTGAGCTCGATGACGCGCGACGTGAGTGCGACGCGCTCCGGGTCGACCATGCGGTGCTCGACGCCTCCGAGGCGATCGCAGCCGCGCGGGATGCGTCGCTTGCCCGCTCCGCGGCCCGGGATCGGCGCCGTGACTTGTCGGCCGATGAAGCCGGGCATGCGGCCATCGTCGCCGAGCAACGGGCGAAGGTCGGTGGCTGGGAGGAGGCGAGCCTGCTCGCGCTTGACGACTCGATTCCCAGCATCCAGGCCACGCGCGATGCCGAGGAACGCCTGGCCGGCGCGCGGGCGGACGCCAGTGGGGCTGAAGGTCGGTGGCGGGCTGCGGCCGAAGATCTGGCCGGTCGTGAGCGCGAGGTGGCGGCACCAACGTCCATCGTCGATGTGGACGTGCGCCGGGCCGCCCTCAGGGAGCTGGACGTGCTTCGCGGTCGAGAGGATGCCGCACGTTTGGTCGCGACTCGGTTGCCAGCCTGGGCATTCGGCACTCGGACAGCCGTGGTTGTCGTCGCGCTGCTCGCGATCGCGGGCATCGTCGTCGGGTTGTTGATGGGCCAGGCGCTCGGAGGCGTGGTGGCCGGAGCTGCTCTTGGTGGGGTGCTGGGCGGGATCTTCATGGTCCTCGCGCGTCATCCGGCCGGTGATCCGTCGCCGGACCTCACCAGGATGCGGAGCGAGCTGCTCGAACGAGCCGGGCTTGCGCCGGCGGCGACGGACACGGACATCGCCACGCTCGCTGACGAACTTGCCTCGGCTCGCGCGCGGTCGGATCTCGCCCAGGAGCAGGCTGCGTCCGTTGACCTTCGTCGAGACGAGGTGCGTCGGCTCGATCGCAGCCGCGACGAGGCGGCGGATGCCCTGCGTGCGGCCGAGGAGGCGTGGGCCGAGTGGCTCTCCGAGCGCGGCATGGGGGTCGGACTCGCTCCATCGGCGGCGCGCGAGATGCTCGGTGCGGCGGGAATCGCCCGCGGTGCAGACAAGGAGCGGGAACGGCTTGTGGCCCTGATGGCGCTTGTAGATCAAGAGGAGGCTGATCACGTTGCTCGCACCGACGAGATCTTCGCCGGCCTCGGCGTTGGCTCAGTTCGTCGCGACGACGAGCGCTCTGCCGGCGTGCTGGCGCTCGTGGACCGGGTCGAGCGCGCCAAGGTCGATGAGCGGCGCTCCCGTGAGCTGGAGATGCGAATCAGCCGTCTCAATGAGCGCCGCACGCCAGCCGCGAACGAGGTGGTAGCGCGACGAGACGCTGTCCGGCAGCATCTCGCCGCGAACGGGAGCCGCACGGCTGATGCGCTGCGGCAGCGCGACACCTCCGCAATCGAGCGCCGCGCTCAGCGGGTGCGATCGCGCGAGCTGCGGGCCGAGCTCGCCGGTATCGCCGGAAGCCCGGAGGCGATCGACGACCTCGCGGCGGAGGCGAGGCAGACAGACGGCGCGGTGGTCGAGGCACGCCTCGGTGACGCAGCCGCCGAGGTCGATGACATCGAGGCGGAGCAGGCGGAGATTCGCGCTCGAATCGGCGAGCTCTCCGCCCGGATTCGGCAGCTCGAGGCCGCCGAGGAGATTGGCACGAAGCGTCAGGAGCTCGCCATTGCGGAGGGCACCGCCGCTGCCCTGGCGCGCGATTGGGCCGTTCGCGCCGTGGCCCTTCGCCTGCTGGAGGAGACGCGCCAGCGCTATGAGCGGGAGCGGCAGCCGGATGTGGTGCGCGCCGCGGAGGCTCACTTCTCGCGCTTCACTGGTGGGCGCTACGCTCGAATCGTCGCCCCGCCCGGCGACTCGAGCGTCCGGGTCGAGACCGAGGGTGGTGAAGGGCGCGTGACCGAGGAGCTTTCGCGGGGTACCGCCGAGCAGCTCTACCTCGCCCTGCGTTTCGGCCTCATCGAGGAGTTCGCGCGACACGCCGAGACGCTGCCGGTGGTGATGGACGACATCCTCGTCAACTTCGACGTCGATCGCGCGTCGCGTGCGGCCGGGACGATCCGTGACCTCGCGACTCGTCACCAGGTGATCTACTTCACCTGCCACGCGTGGACGGCCGAGCTACTCGATCCCGAGGGGACGCGGACCGTCGCCCTGGCCTGACTGCTAGCATCAGGTCGGAACCGATGCCTGACGATAAGCTGCCGACTCCTGAGCGCGTCCTCGTCGTCGCGGCGCATCCCGACGACATCGAATTCGGGGCCGCCGGCACCGTGGCGCGCTGGGTCACCGAGGGGGCGACCGTCCACTACCTCCTCGTGACGCGTGGCGACAAGGGCAGCGATGACCCCGCCACTGACGTCGTAGCGCTGGCCGAGCTGCGGGAGCGGGAGCAGCGTGCGGCCGCGGCAGAGATCGGGGTTGAAGGGGTCGAGTTCCTCGACGAACCGGACGGTCTGGTCGAGGCGTCACTGCGGCTGCGTGAGCGCATCACGCACGCCATCCGCTCCTTTCGGCCGGAGATCGTTATGACCCACGATCCGACCGTGCTGTTCGTGAACAACGAGTGGGTGAACCATCCCGACCATCGCGCGGTCGGACAGGTGACCGTCGACGCCGTCTTTCCCACCGCCCGCGACCCGCTCAACTTCCGGGAGCACCTCGAGGCGGGGCTGGAGGCATGGAAGGTGGCCGAGCTCTTTCTGTGGAGCACGAACGAGGCGAACCAGCTCGTCGACATCGGCGGCACCATCGAGCGCAAGGTCGAAGCGCTCGGGCATCACGCCAGCCAATTCCGGTCCTTCGAGGAGATCGCGCGCTGGGTGCGCCGTCGCAGCGAGGAGCTGGGAGAACGCGCCGGCTACCGGGCGGCCGAAGGCTTTCGGCGCGTGACGCTGGCCCGATGAGCCGACGGAGCCTCGTCGCGCCGCTGGCGGCCGCCGCCCTGCTCCTTCTCGTCACGGCCTGCGGAAGCGGGCCGACGCCGGAGCCAACCCCCGTACCGACCACCTTCCCCCCGGCTCCTCCCGAGGCAGCCGCCGACCTCGCTGTCGAGTACCTCCAGTCATGGGCCGCCGACGATTACGTGGCCATGTACGCCACGCTTGATCCCATCCTGCATGAGCAATACCCGATGGAGCGCTTCATCGAGCTGCACGCCGCCTTTGCGGATATGGCGCGGGTCGAGGAGCTGCGTGCGACGTCGGGTGAGCCTCGATTGGTCGCGCTGCCGCCCGAGGCACGGCCCGCGGACTTCCCGGCCCCGACGCCGACGCCTCGGTCCTCCGCTGATCCATCGGCGAGCGCCGCTGCGTCCGCCGTCTCCACCTCTGAGCCGACTCCTGCTCCAAGCCCCGATGCGATCCTGGCTGGCCCGGTCCCGGGCATGGCCGTGCCCATCCAGATCTCGGTCGTGTCGGAGCGATTCGGCGATCTGAATCTCGAGCGTGCCCTGACTATGGTCCGCGGCCGTGATGGATGGCTGATTCGCTGGAGCCCGTCGGTGATGTTTCCGGAGCTCGGAGATGAGGGAACGTTGCGACTCGATCGGTCCCTCGGCCCGCGCGGCCGCATCGTGGGCAGCGACGGAACGATCTGGGCCGAGACGCGGGACGACGGTGTGCGGGTCTATCCGCAGGAGGCCACGGGTGGCCAGGTGATCGGCTATGTCGGGGCCGTCACCGCCGAGGATCTCGACACGCTGGCCGTCGGCGGGTATCGGGCGGAAGACCTGGTCGGACGGAGCGGGCTGGAGTACGGAGCCGAGGCCCTGCTGCGCGGGAGCCCGGGGTGGACCCTGATGGCCGTGCCGCCGGACGCGGAGGAATCGGTTCTGGCCGAGACCGAGATGGTGCCGGGAGCCGATATCTCGATCACGCTGCGACCGGAGCTCCAGGTGGCCGCACAGGAGGTGCTGGAACCGTATGCCGTGGCTGCCACGGCGGTCATCGATCCGACCAGCGGCGACGTGTGGGCGCTCGCCAGCCAGCCCACCTTCAACCCGAACTCGATGACCCTCGGCACCACTCTGGCGGGCAAGGCCCTCGAGCCGGCCGGCGCCGGCCAGATCTTCAACAAGGCCGTCCTGGCGGCGTATCCCGCCGGTTCGTCGTTCAAGCCATTCACGCTGGTCGCGGCGCTGAAGACCGGGCTCGCCACGCCGACCACCCGCGTCACCTGCCCGCCGACCTGGGAGTACGCCGGAGTCACGTTCCGCAACTACCTGGAGCACACCCTGCGCGGGCGGGTCTCGCTTGCCGAGGCGATGGCGTTCAGCTGCAACACCACCTACATGCCGCTCTCGCTGGCGGTCTACGAACAGAACGAGACGGCCTTGACGGAGCTTCTCCACGAGTTTGGCTTCGGCGCCCCGACCGGTATCACGTATCTGATCGAAGAAACCGGGATCGTTCCTGACGACGCATGGCTGACAGCGAATGGACGTGGTGGGTACTCCGGGTTTGACCAGGTACAGCTCAGCATTGGACAGGGCGCGTTCCTTGGTACGCCGCTTCAGCTCGCGAACGCGTACGCCGCCATCGGCAACGGCGGGACGCTCTGGACGCCGCGGATCCTGGTGGCGGCCACTTTGCCTGACGGGACGGTCGTCGAGGAGACGGAGCCGACGATCGCGCAGGAGATCTCGGTGTCGCCTGAGGACCTCGCCTACGTGACCGATACGCTCGAGGCGGTCACGACCTTGCCGTTCGGAACGGGCACCGCCGCCTTCGCAGGCTTCGAGATCCCCGTGGCCGGCAAGTCGGGCACGGCCGAGACCGGGACGCCCGACCCCCACGCCTGGTTTCCGGCCTACGCGCCGGCTGACGCTCCGACGATCAGCATCGCCACCATCCTGCCGAACGTCGCGCTCGGCACCGGCGGAACGGATGCGGCCCCGCTGGTGAGGCAGGTCATGGCTGCCCATTTCGCCAACTGACTGCACCCTCCTTGCGCCGTAGGCTCCGGAACGGGTAGCATCGGTCCTGCCGCTCCTTTTGATAGCCCCTTGGGTAAAAGCCGCCCGGAGAGCGACAACGACGCCGTGATCAGCGATACCGCAATTCCGCTGAGGTTCCAGACTGCCGAGGTCGGCGTCGACTGGCTTCAGTGCAACATCGAGTGCCAGGAAGGCTGCCCGGTCAACACAAACTGCCGGGGCTATCTCATGCTGGCCGCCGAGGGTCGTTTCGAAGAGGGCTACATCCTGGCCCGTGATCCGAACCCCGTCGCTGCCATTTGCGGCTACGTGTGTTCGGCTCCCTGCGAGAAGGCCTGCCGTCGCGCCGATATCGACAAGCCGCTCGCCATCCGCGCCATGAAGCGCTTCCTGGTCGACTGGCATTACGCCAACAACATGCCGGACAACGTCGTGGTTCAGGCTCCGACGGGCCGCAACGTGGCCGTCATCGGCGCGGGCCCGGCCGGCCTTGCCGCCGCCAAGGAGCTCGGTGGCTGGGGCCATGAGGTGCACGTCTACGAGGCGCTGCCCTCCGGTGGCGGGACGACTCTCATCGGCGTGCCCGCCTTCCGGCTCCCGCGAGACGTCATCGAGCTGGACGTGAACTGGGTGGCCAAGCACGGGGTGCAGTTCCACTACAACGTCGAGATCGGGCGCGACATCACCCTGGAGCAGCTCCGCGAGAAGCATGATGCGGTGGTCGTCGCCGCCGGCTGCATGTATCCGGTCGCCATGAACACACCCGGAGAGGAACTCGACGGCGTCATCTACGGGGTCGACTTCCTCAAGCGCGCCAACCTGGGTCAGCCGCAGCCCGTCGGCGAGCATGTCGTCATCATCGGCGGCGGCTATACCGCCATGGATTCGTCGCGCACGGCGCTGCGCCTGGGCGCCAAGACCTCCACCATCGTCTATCGACGCGGTCCGGACGAGATGGTGGTCGACGAGGAGGAGCAGCACGAGACCCGCTTCGAGGGCGTGAGGTTCGAGTACTTCAGCTCCCCGGTCGAGGTGCTCGGAGACGAGCGGGGCAAGGTCAACGGCATCACCTTTGTCCGCACCCGCCTGGGACCGCCGGACCAATCCGGCCGTCGCAGCGCCGAGACGATCCCCGGCAGTGAATATACGGTCCCCTGCGACATGGTCATCCCATGCACCAGCCAGGCCTCGGACAACAACGTCCTCGGCGAGTTCGGAGCGAAGTTGAACCGGCACGTCGGGGTCACCGATACCCGCACGATCGTCGATGGCGGGTCCCTGAGCTCGTGGCGGACCGCGCCGCTGAACGGGACGACGCCGACGGATGCGCAGGGCAACTCGCTGAACGACCTCGAGTTCGAATTCAATCGGGGCAACGTGACGATCAACGCCGACACGTTCGGCACCAACGTCGATGGCATCTTCGCGGTCGGTGACTTCGTGACCGGTCCTGCCACGATCATCGAGGCCGCCGGACTCGGTCGCCGCGCGGCCCGTTCGGTGGATCGCTGGCTGGCCGGCCTGCGCGGCGAGGAGCTCGAGGAGCTACCGGTGATCAACCGCGCCGTGATCACCCAGAGCCTGGAGCACGACATGCCGCGCTTCTACGAGGCGACGGAGCGCCAGGAGATCCCGATGGCGCCGCCGGAGCTGCGCCGGGACTTCACCAGCCTCGTCGAGGTCGGCTACGACACGCGGGGCGCCATCACCGAGGGCACGCGCTGCCTCCAGTGCAACCACAACATCAACATCGACGGCCCGCGCTGTATTCTGTGCGGGCTCTGCGCTGACGTCTGCCCCGAGGGCGTCATCTACATGATCGACAAGGCGCAGGTCGGCGGCGACGACCCGGAGCAGGGCTTCTTCCAGTCGTGGCCGCGCGGAATCGCCATGATCATCGACGAGGAACGCTGCATCCGATGCAATCTCTGCGTCGAGCGCTGCCCCACCAACTGCATCACCATGGATCGGCTCGAGCTCGAGCGGTTCACGCCTGACGGGAAGGTTCTGTTGGAGAGCTACAAGGACAACGTGCTCGGACAGGTCGGTCAGCAGGCCGGCGCCGCGGTGGACCGATGAGCAACGGCGAACGCGGCGGCATCGGCCGCTTCATCAAGGAGTCCGCGGTCTGGCGCAGCCTCTTCCGCCAGCCCTATCCGAATACCAGCCGCACGCGCGCCCTGGCGGTGATGAACAACGTGTTCCTGCACCTCCACCCGGTGCGCGTCAAGCGGCACGCCGTGCGCTACACGTACACGTTCTGCCTTGGAGGCATCAGTTTCTTCCTCTTCCTGTCGCTGACAGTCACCGGCCTCTACCTGATGTTCTTCTACGTTCCATCGGTCAGCCGCGCGTACCAGGACATCCAGGCCATCGAGGCATCCGTCGCATTCGGCACGCTTGTGCGCAACATGCACAGATGGGCCGCTCACCTGATGGTGCTCACCGTATTCCTGCACATGATCCGCGTCTTCTACCACGGCGCCTACAAGCCGCCGCGGGAGTTCAACTGGGTGGTCGGCGTGATCCTCCTGTTCCTGACCCTGATGCTCAGCTTCACGGGCTATCTGCTGCCGTGGGACCAGATCGCGTTCTGGGCCATCACGGTCGGCACGCAGATGGCCCTCTACGCGCCGCTCCTCGGCCAGGAGTCGAGCTTCTTCCTGCTCGGCGGCATCCAGGTCGGCCAGGAGACGTTGCTGCGCTTCTATGTGCTTCACGTGATCGCACTGCCGCTCATCGCCGCCATCTTCATGATCGTCCACTTCTGGAGGATCCGGAAGGACGGCGGAATCTCGGGACCGGTGTAGGCTAGGAATGGACCGATGACGATCGAGAAGCGACCTAACGCGACCGCCGACAAGAACGTGCTGACCCAGGCGCCCACCCGGGCGCCGATCGTGGCGCCGGGCGCCGGACCGAAGTTGCCCGGCCCGCCGGGCGTTCCGGGCACCGAACGCTTCCGCCTGCTCGCCTACGTCAAGCAGGAATCCATGGTGCGGGTCGACAAGCGGCCGGACGAGACAGTCCTGACCTGGCCGCACCTGCTCCGTGCAGAGTTCCTGATGGCGATGCTCATCAGCGGACTGCTGGTGGTGACCTCGCTGTGGATCCAGGCACCCCTCGAGGAGATGGCCAACCCCGCCGTCACGCCTCATGTCGCCAAGGCGCCCTGGTACTTCCTCGGCCTCCAGGAGATCCTCAGCTACTTCAACGCGACCGTGGCCGGCGTCATCGTGCCGACCTTCTACCTGGTCGGCCTGGCGGCGATCCCGTTCATTGATCGGACCCCGTTCAAGGCCGCGCGCGACCGAAAACTGATGTGGGTCTTCTTCATGTGCCTGATGCTGGGCGGCCTGTTCGTGACCCTCATCGGCTCATTCTTCAGGGGCCCGGGATGGAACTGGGTCTGGCCCTGGGAAGGACTGTTCTTCAACCTATGACCGAGCACGCTTCCTACGGCGAGGTGCGCGGGCCTCGCGCCGGAGAGATCAGTCGCCGTGGCTTCATGCGCCGCATGCTCGGCGTCGGGGTCGGCATCCTGTCACTCGAGTTTGTCGGCGCCACGCTCGCCTTCTTGTGGCCGAACCTGACGGAAGGACTCGGAGCGGCGATCACGGTCGGCTCCGCTGCCGACATCAACAATGCTCAGCCGGAGTGGAAGAATGGGCTGCCGTACATCTACGGGCCTGCGAACCTGTTCATCGTCAATGTTCCTGCGGCCATGGGGCGGGTGGCGGCTGAGGCAGAGTCGGTGGATGCCGGCGGAGTGACGCTGCCGGTCGAGGACCCCGGCACGGACCTCGCCGACGACCTGCCATTTGCGGAACGGTCGGTCCTGGCCCTGTGGCGCAAGTGCCCTCACCTGGGATGCCAGGTCCCGCAATTGTGCGACGAGAGCCAATGGTTCGAATGCCTCTGCCACGGCTCGAAGTACACCGTCCTGGGTGAGAAACGGGATGGGCCGGCACCGCGCGGCATGGACAGCTTCCCGGTGTCAGCCACGGATGGCACCTACAGCGTGAACACCGCGGAGGTGGTGAGCGGTCCGCCTCCCGGGACCGTCAACTTCGACGACCGAGCGCCGACCGATATGTCGCACTGCACCGGCTGACCAATGCGACTCAAGACACTCGGCGTGATCCTGGTCACGGCGATCTCCGCATTTACGGTCCTGTACTGGCTGACCGATAATTCGCGTCGCGAGACGATCGGCGCCGAGCACGATGGGGAGCTGCTCGAGTACGGCGAGGTCATCTTCAGCGCCGATCCCGCCGAGCCGGCGGCCGCGGGCTGCGCCAACTGTCACGGGCCTGACGGGATGGGCGGCGAAGAGGGTTCGCCGGCTATCGGTCCCAACCTGCATTCCACCGGACTCGCCGACAAGCTGCGATCAAACGGAAACTACGTGCATCTCGCAGTCAGCTACGGCGGAGTGGTCGTTTCGGGCAATGTCGATTCTGCCATGCCCGCCTGGAGCTACGAGGTCGGCGGGCCGCTGAACGAGCAGCAGATCGACGCGGTCGTGACGCTCGTCGAGTCGTGGGCCGCCGAGGCCGCCGCCGAGCCGGTCGAGGAGGTGGAGGATACCGTCGAGGCTGGGGCGGAGGTGTATACCGCCGCCGGTTGCGTGACCTGTCACGGAGCGGAGCTGGAAGGCGGCACCGCCGGGCCGAACATCCAGACCATCGGGACCGATGTGATCACCGAGTTCGACAATTTCCCGACGCCGTCGGGGGTTGACCAGATGATCGCCGACTACGAGGAGGATCCGCGGGTGTTCCTCGAGCAATGGATTCGCGACTCGTCGGGCAACTACAACGACGGGGAGGCGACGGGCATGCCTCCGCATCCGGAGGGAAAGATCAGCGAGAGCGCGCTTCAGGCTTTGATGACCTTCCTCCTCGATCAGACCGGTGAGTAGGAGCACGCCAGACCGATGAGCACCTATCCCGTCTACCGGCCCCGGGGCGGCGTCAACCGGCTTTTGACCTGGGCCGATGACTTCATGAGCTGGTTCCTGTACGGGCACGAGACCTGGCTGGTGGCGGTCCTGAAGGGCGTGCCGCTCTTCCTGTTCGTCTATTTCATGCTGACCTATGTCCCGAACTACGTGTACTACCTGCTCACCGTCGAGCTGCCATTCATTCGGTTCAGCGACGACGTCGGCTTCCTCCTTGCCAACGGCATCGCGGGCGGCAACTTCGCCATGCTGATTCTGCTTGCGGTGGGCGTGCAGGCGGCACGGGGCCGGCGAGGATTCGGGTGGTCAGCCATCCGCATCTTCGTCATGCTCAACTACCTGTTCACGGTGCTCCTGCTCGTCCCGCTGCTGGCCTTCAACCTGGCTGGCGGCTCGTTCTTTCCGATGCGCATCACGCTCCAGGCGATTGCGTTCGGGATGATCGTCGCGGGCCTGGGGGCGGCGGCCTCCGTCTATCTCTACTTCGAGTACCGACGCGTGACCAGCCGCGACGCGGACGAATCCGCGCGTCGCAGCAGCGAGCTTGCAAGGCGCTGAGCCAAGCCTTCTTCGCGCACCTCGCCTGGTCCGCCGCGATCCTCTCGGCGGCAGCCGCCGTGATCGGCCTCGAGCTCACCGCAACGTGCCCGCCCGGCGGTCCGATTGCTTTTGGTGACTGTGAGCACGTGCGACCATTCGCCATCGGCGTCGTGGGCTTGGCTGCGCTGCTCTACGTCACGGGGTTATCGGCGGTGCGCTGGTGGACGCGCGGGCTCGTCCGGCGGAGAGTTGCCGATGCGCGTGCCGCCCGCGACTGGTACCTGCTGGCCGGTGGCCTGGGCCTGATCGTGGCGCCGCTCCTGGCGTTCACGCTGGCATCGGCCCTTCGCTAGGATGAATCACATGCAGATTTTCACCGCAGACGACCTGCGCGCCCGCCTGGAAGGGGTCGCGGCCATCACCGACACGGGTCTCGAGATGATCGACGAGCGGGGCTTTCGCGAGGCGCTGATCGACGATCTCGTCTTCGAGGCGGTGTTCAATCCCGATGCCGACCTTCGGGATGCCGCGCGCTGGGTGATCTGGAGTGCGTCGCAGGCCTTGGGGTGTGGCTCGGCATCCATCCACGAGCTCTATCGCGCGCGGGGCCGTGGCGAGGTCGAGCCCAGCGCCTTTACCGTGCCGGCCATCAACGTGCGCGCTCTGACATATCTGACCGCCCGCCAGGCGTTCTCGGCCGCCCTGGAGCGGGACGCGGCAACCGTGATCTTCGAGATCGCGAAGAGCGAGATGGCCTATACCGAGCAGCGTCCCGCCGAGTACGCCGCGGTCGTGCTGGGTGCGGCCATCCGTGAGGGGTGGCACACGCCCGTCTTCCTGCAGGGCGACCATTTCCAGTTCAACGCAACAAAATGGGCGTCCTCTCCGGGGCCAGAACTCGAGGGGATCAAGGACCTGACCCGCGAGGCGATCGCGGCGGGGTTCCTGAACATCGACATCGACAGCTCCACGCTGGTCGATCTCTCGCTCCCGACCGTGCTCGAGCAGCAGCGGGTGAATGCCGAGAACAGCGCGGAGCTGACCCGCTTGATCCGCGACCTGGATCCCGAGGGGGTGACGATCAGTATCGGCGGCGAGATCGGCGAGGTCGGAAAGGTCAACTCCACCGAAGAGGAGCTGCGGGCATATCTCGACGGATATGCGACGGCGCTCGGCGACAGCCTCGAGCCGATCAGCAAGGTGAGCATCCAGACCGGCACCAGTCACGGTGGCGTACCGATGCCAGACGGCAGCGTGGCAGCGGTGAGCATCGACTTCGACACGCTGAGGCGCCTTTCGAGCGTGGCGCGTGATGAGTACGCGATGGCTGGCTGCGTCCAGCACGGGGCCTCGACGCTGCCGGATGACGCCTTCCACCACTTTCCGATCAATGGCACCGCCGAGATTCACCTGGCCACCGGCTTCCAGAACATCCTGTACGACGGTGGAGGCCTGCCCGATGCGCTCCGCGTCGAGATGATGGACTGGTGTCGCACCAACTGCGCCGATGAGCGCAAGGACGGCGAAACCGACGAGCAGTTCCTGTACAAGACCCGCAAGAAGGCGATCGGTCCGTTCAAGCGTCAGCTCTGGACGCTTCCGCCAGATGCCGTGGATTCGATCGCAGCGAACCTGCGCGTCAAGTTCAGTCTTCTCTTCGACGAGCTGAAGATCGCCGGTACGCGCGAGCACGTCGAACGCTTCATCACCCCGGTCGCCCTCCGGCGTCCGCTTCCTTCCGCCCTAGGTGGTGCTACGGCTGGCGCTGCGGTGAGGGCAGGCGCATCTGTCTTCGAGGACGACGGCTCGGGCGAGTAATCGCCTCTACGAATCGAGGCGATTGCGCTGGACAGCGGCGTCGTGCGCAACCACCTCTCTACGTCGAGGGGCCGCAACAGTCTAGGAGCGGATCCCCACGAGCTTCTGGAGGACCGGCTGGTCGGCCAGCTCGATGAGCCTGCGTACCGCCGAGGGCGGCAGCGTGGCCAGCGCCTCGAGCGCGCGGCCGAGGTCGTCCGTGCCGAGCTCGCCGAGCAGCGCCCAGAGCCGATCGATGGTGTTGGGCTGGAGGCGCTCGAGCGTCGCGAAGAGTCCCTCGATTGCGCGCGCATCGCCGCGAACGAAGAGCTCAACGCCGCGATCGAAGCGCTGGACGAAGTCGAGCAGCGAGGCGAGCCGGTCACCCAGCGTCGTCAGCTCCTCGTCCCCACCATGGCGGGCCGCCTCACGCGCCTGTTGCGTGCAGCGCGCGATGACCGGCAGCACTGGATCGGTCTCACGCTGCTTGCGTGCGGCAGCCACGCGTCGGAACCACTCCCAATGGTCGCCGACCACTGTCCAGGCCGCAGCGGCAGGGCCGCGCTGACCCGAACGCCGCGGGGCCTCAGCGCGTTCGATGAGGCCCCACTCCTCGCACTGTGCCAACGCCAGGCTTGCGGCGCGATGGCTCATGCCGAGCGCCCGGCGCACCTCTGGTTCGGACAGCGCGCCGTCCGAGACGAGGAGGTATCCCTGCACGGCAGCCGTCGACGGCGCCACGCCCCATGCCGCGCCGATGGCGCCCCACGCAGCCGCGAAGGACCGGCGCAGATCCTCGGCCGCTGTGATCGACCCGGAGATAAACGTGCTACTCACTCAAGCATGTTAGTCGTTGGGAGCATCGCGATTGCCGTGGGGGTACGACGAAGCCCCGACGATGGCCGTCGGGGCTTCGTCGCGAAGGAGGGAATCTAGTGGGCGCAGCCGCCGGCCTTGGCCGGTGCTCCATCGGTGTTGAACGATGAGCCACAGGCGCAGCTGCTGACCGCGTTCGGGTTGTTGATCGCGAAGCCTGAGCCCATGAGCGAGTCGACATAATCGATCTCGGCACCGGCGACGTGCTGCTGGCTGAACTGATCGATCACGATTGGGACACCGGCGTGGTCCTCGACCCGGTCGCCCTCGTTCACCTTGTCGTCGAATGCCAGGCCGTAGCTGAAGCCAGAGCATCCGCCGCTTTTCACGAACAGGCGGAGGCGCGCATCGGCCTTACCTTCCCGCGAGCGCAGCTCGATCACTTTTTTGCCGGCCGCCTCAGTGACCGAAACGAGCAGCTCAGCGCTCGGTGCGCCGCCGGTCATCGAGATCGGCTCGCGAGGAGTCTCGGAAATTGTCATTCGTATCGGTCTCCTGATGAGCGCTTGAGAGCGCGCGGTGTTCGGGATTTCGCTATGGAAGTATAGCAAGCGCGTGACCAGCGTCCAGTTTGCTCGCTGAGCGTGCGAACCGTCCTGCGAGCAGAACGCGCGGGCACAGAAGCCCGACCGATGGCAACTTCGCTCGCTCAGCGTTCCGACCCGCGGCGATGGCCTGGCCAGCAGCGAGTGCATGGCTTCGCGCCTCGTCGGTACACTACCCATCCCGAGCCTGGCACGGCACCCGCACGAGGACCGATGAGTGAGACTTGCGAGCCGCATGGAGCGGATCGGGACCGAGACCGCATTCGAGGCGGCAGCGCGTGCCCGCGCGCTGGAGGGGACCGGTCGGGAGGTGATTCATCTCGAGATCGGTGAGCCGGACTTCGACACGCCCCGCAATGTGTCAGAGGCTGCGGCCCGCGCGCTGCTGGACGAGGGCGCGACGCACTACACCGCTGCCACCGGCATCCTGCCATTGCGCGAGGCGATCGTCGCCGACGTCAAGCGCTGGAAGGAAATTGACACGACGCCGGAGCAGGTGGTCGTCACGCCCGGCGCCAAGCCGATCATGTTCTACGCGATGCTGGCCCTGGTCGACGACGGCGACGAGGTCATCTACCCGAATCCCGGCTTTCCGATTTACGAGTCGATGGCGCGCTACGTGGGCGGCACCCCCATTGCCGCGCCCCTGCGCGAGGGCAACGACTTTCGCATGGATGTCGACGAGGTCGCCAGTCTCATTACGGATCGCACGAAGCTCCTCGTCTTCAACACCCCGCACAACCCGACCGGATCGATCCTCATGCACGACGATATCCGGCGGTTGGCCGAGCTGGCGGTGGAGCACGATCTGGTCGTCCTCGCCGATGAAATCTACAGCCGCCTCCAATACTCCGGTAAGCCGCTCTCGATCGCTACGCTGCCTGGGATGGCGGAGCGCACCATCACCCTGGATGGTTTTTCCAAGACCTTCGCCATGACCGGCTGGCGGATGGGCTACGGCGTCCTGCCCGAATGGCTGGTCCCCTCGTTCAGCCGACTCGTCATCAACAGCGTTTCGTGCACGAACGCCTTCGCGCAGGCCGGCGCCGTCGAAGCGCTGACCGGGCCCCAGGATGCGGCCGATGCCATGCGCACCGAGTTCATCGCACGTCGAGAGCTCATGGTGGACGGGTTGAATGCCATCCCCGGGGTGAGCTGTGTCATGCCGCAAGGCGCGTTCTACACCTTTCCCAGTGTGACGAGCTTCGGGCGGACGAGCGCCGAGATCGCGGATCACCTGCTGTACGACTCCGGGGTCTGTGGCTTGGCGGGCACCGCCTTCGGCGCGCATGGCGAAGGGTATCTGCGCTTCAGTTACGCGAACTCGCGAGAGAATCTGCGGCTGGCCCTGGAGCGCGTCGCCGACTCGCTCTCCAAGCTCGACCGCACCGGCAAGCTGGTCGGGGCGCCTTCGTGACGCGGGCTCGAGCGGCCGTATCGAACTCGGATCGCCACGCGTCTGGCGAGTACCTGGCAGCGTCGGGCCGATGAAGCCGCGCGTATTCGTCACTCGCATCATCCCGGACGCCGGCCTGGAACAGGTCCGTGCGGCGTGCGACGTGGATCTCTGGGAAGAGGAGCTGCCGCCCCCGCGCGACGAGCTCCTGCGCCGGGTGGCGGGCAAGGAGGGACTGCTGACCCTCCTCACCGATCGGGTTGACGATGAGCTTCTCGACGCCGCCGGGCCACAGCTCAAGGTGGTGAGCAACTTCGCGGTCGGCTTCGACAACATCGATGTGCCTGCCCTCACGCGACGGAAGATTCCGGCAGGCAATACGCCCGGAGTCCTGACCGAGACGACCGCGGATCTCGCCTTTGGCCTGTTGATGGCTGCGGCACGTCGCATTCCCGAATCGGTCGAATATGTTCGCGAGGGTCGATGGCAGACCTGGGGACCGATGCTGCTCATGGGGGTTGACATTCACGGGGCGACGCTGGGGATCGTCGGGTTCGGACGCATCGGGCGGGAGATGGCGCGCCGCGGGCGTGGTTTCGGCATGGAGATCCTGTATCACGACGTCCATCCAGCAACAGCCGACGAAGAGGCGGAGCTCGGCGCGCGTCGGGTCGAGATGGAGGAACTTCTCCGCGACTCCGACTTCATCAGCCTGCACGTCAACCTGACGGACGAGACGCACCATCTCATCGACGCCGATGCGCTGCGCGCCATGAGATCGACCGCGGTGCTGGTCAACACGTCGCGCGGCCCCGTCGTGGATCCGGATGCACTCGAGGCAGCGCTCCGCAACGGCGAGATTTTCGCGGCGGGTCTTGACGTCACCGATCCGGAGCCGCTGCCTGTCGATCACCCGCTCATTGCTCTGTCGAACTGCGTCGTAGTCCCGCATATCGCGTCGGCGTCCCGCGTGACACGGGATCGCATGGCGGACATGGCGGCCGCGAACCTGCTGGCAGGGCTGCGCAACGAGCGACTGCCCACGCCGATCAACCCCGAGGTCTACGAGTAGCGTGCCGGAGACGCGCTTCCGGCTCCCGGATCTCTCGCAGCCACATCGGTACGAGCATCGCAGGCCCCGGCGTCCACCCCACCTGGCAAGGCGCCTCACGCCGCCGCCCAAACGGGATGAGCCCCCCGATCTCACGCTGTTCCTGTATGCCGGGATCGTGCTGGCCGTGATTCTCGCCATCCTCGCCATCCCGTACGTCATCGGCTACCTGCTCGAAGTGGTCCTCTAGGCTTCGCGCGGCCTGGATGAGAGATGCGGCACGGCCCACAGGCTGAGGCCGAAGGAGATGATGGCGGCAAGCGGCGCTGCGATCGCGAGCGCGTCGAATGACGCGCAGCCGGCGAGGTTTGGCGCGATAGAGATACGCCCCCGCGCCGTCCGACGTTCAGTCCACTGAGGGCGGAGGTCGCAGCGGGGCGAGCAGGGCGGCGATCTCCTCGAGAAAGCGGGCGTCGGTGCCATCGAACGCGTCCGGGTCTGATCCGTCGATGTCGATCTCGCCGATCACCGCGCCTCCGTCGAAGATCGGGACCACGATCTCGCTCTTCGTGCTGGCGAAGCAGGCAAGGTACCGCGGGTCGGCCTCTACATCGGCAACGATCTCGGTCTGGCCCGATGCGGCAGCGGCTCCGCACACGCCGGTCCCGATCGGGATGCGGATGTGGGCGGTGGCTTCGGGGCCGGTCCATGGTCCGAGGACGAGGTCGCTCCCGTCGACCCAGTAGATTCCGACCCAGTCATATGGCGGAAACCGGTCGTGCAGCAGGTCAACGACACGCTGGACGGCCGCTCCGGGTCCGGCCGCTTCGGCGATCGCGGCGCGAACGAGGTTCAGCGCGTCGCCATGTGCGGCAGGGCGCTCCTCGATGACGGGATGGCTCACTGGCGTGCCGTCCAACGTTCGGCCCATCGGTCGATGTCAGCGATCGCGGTACGAAGATCGGCACCCTTGGCACTGAGCGAGTATTCCACCCACGGAGGCACCGCGCTGACGGCGCGCCGCTCGATCATGCCTTCGTCCTCGAGCAACTTGAGTCGCTGGCTGAGGGTCGCCGAATTTGCGCCACCCAGCGCATCCTGCAGCTCGCAGAAGCGCTGCGTCCGGTCTCCCAGCGCGCGGATGATCCGCAGCACCCACTTCTGCCCCAGCACGTTGAGCGCCGCGTTGGCGGCGCATTCGGCGCGCTGCGCCTCTGCTCGGCGCGTTGCGCGTGAGCGACTGGACGAGGTGGGTTGGGCGAGTCCAAGGTCCATCAGGACGCGAACCCTATCACTGCCCCCCGCGCTCGATCAACTGATCAATTGCTACTCGACGGTGATCGTCATGTTCATCGAACCATGGAAACGGCACGTGATCTCGTAGGTGCCCGTCTCGTCGAACGTGAAGCTCGTGGATCCATTGCGCTGCAGCTCCTCGTCGATGATCGGGTCATCCGCGGCCTCGCCGTCCGTCCCCTCGGTTACCGTATGCGCTGCCGAATCAGCGTTCACAAAGCTCACCTCGGTGCCTGCCGTGATCGTCAGCTCGGGAGGGTCGAACTGGAACTGGATGAGACGCACCAGGGCTTCCTCCGCGGCAGCCTCGGAGGGTTCGGCCGCATCAGAGGCGGCTGCTGACTCGGACGGTTCGATCGCCGCGCTGGGCGTTGCGGTCGCCGCCTGGCTTGGTTCGTCGCTGGCTTCGCCGCCCGCGGTAGAGAAGGTCGTCGAGGAGGTCGTCCCGCCGCACGCGGCGAGGACCAGGGCGAGCCCGGCTATCAGGCTCAGCATGGTTCGATTTCGGGTCATGGCTCTTTCTGCTCCTGTGTATCGTGGTCGTGGCTGACCGTCACTGTACGCGCCCCGCTGCGGAGGGAGTCATTTGACGCCTCTTCCCGCTGCCCGCATAGTGCGGTTGCCCCACTTCGCCCCGCGTGTCGAGCATGCCGCAGACCACGATTTACGTGTCGCCCCGCTCCCTCGGGGCACCCGATACGCGCCCGCCGGCGGTCGCCACGACCGACCTCGCCCGCCTCTTCGCGGGGAGCCCGGCGCTGGCCGGCGTTTCGCTGCGCGTCGATGCCGGCCGAACGGTGGCGCTGCTGGGTCCGAACGGTGCCGGCAAGACGACGTTGCTGCGGCTCCTCGCGACGGCAATCCGACCCTCATACGGCCGCGCGACGGTGGATGGGCTGGACCTCGACCGCGAGGCCGCGCTCGTCAGGGAACGGGTTGCCTACCTGTCACACGCCACCGGCCTGTACGACGACCTGTCCGCGCGCGAGAACCTGCGCTTCGCGGCCGCCATGCTCGGGACGCCGGACGCTCCGAGCCGCGTGGAGCGTGCCCTCGCCGACGTGGGCCTCGCCGTTCGGGCAGACGACCGTGTCCGTGATTTCTCGGCTGGCATGCGCAAGCGGGTGGCGCTCGGCCGCATCCTTCTGGGCTCGGCGTCGCTGGTCCTGCTCGACGAGCCATACGCGGCCCTCGACGACGATGGCATGCGCCTCGTCGACCAGCTGCTGATCGCGTGGCGGCGGGTCGGCGTCACCGTGCTGGTGGCCTCGCACAGCACCGAGCGGCTGGATGCGGTGCTTGACGGACGCGTGACCCTTGAGCGCGGCCTCGTCGTTGAGACGAGCGGGCAGGGGATTCTCAGCACGCCACCCTCGCTGCCGATTGATCCTCGTCGGCCCGTCACCGAGTTGGCCCGATGAGCAACCTGCGGACGGAGGCGCGCGTCGCGCTCGCCGTCGCTCGCAAGGATGCGGTCGCTGAGCTTCGTGGTCGTCACGCGACGGTGAGCACCCTCTTCTTCGCGGCCGTGGTTCTGCTGCTGTTCGGTTTCGCGCTCGGTCCCGACGCGGCCCGGCTGGCAGCGGCGGCGCCCGGCATGCTCTGGCTGGCAGTCGTCTTCGCCGGCATCCTGGCGGTCAACCGGCTCCATCTCCTGGAGACAGATGACGGGGCTCTCGAGCAGCTCGCCCTGTACCCGGTGTCTCGCCGGGCGATCTACGCGGGCAAGGCGCTCGGTGGCTTCGCGGTCATGCTGATGCTCGGCGTCGTCGTTCTGGGGACCGTCGGCGTGCTCTTCGCGGTCGACATCGCCGGCGCCTGGCTGCCATTGCTGGTGACCGTCGTGCTCGGTGCGGCGGGGGTTGCCGCGGTCGGAACGTTCTACGCCGGCGTCACCGTGCGGCTGCGGGCGCGCGAGGTCATGCTCCCGCTGCTGATGCTTCCCGTGCTTGCCCCGCTGCTGCTCGCCGCGGTGAAGGCCACCTCGGCGGCGCTCACAGGAGATCCCTTCGGAGAGCTCGGCGCATGGCTCCAGCTCCTCGTCGCATTCGACATCATCATGGTCGTTGCCGGGGCGGCCACGTACGGGTATCTCCTGGAGGACGGATGAAGACGCGGGTTCTTGGCCTCGTGGCGTTGACGGCGGTGGTGGCCGTGACGCTCGTCGCGCTGTTCGTGGTGCCGCCGGACCGGAACCAGGGCGACGCGCAGCGGATCATGTATCCGCACGTCGCATCGGCGTGGTTGGCCTACCTGTCGTTTGGCGTGACCGCGCTGGCCGGGATTGGCTGGCTGTGGAAGCGGGACCTGCGCCTCGACGCCGTCGCCCACGCAGCCGCCGAGATCGGCGTCATGTTCACCGCCTTCGCGATCTGGGGCGGCATGATGTGGGGCCGGCCGATCTGGGGCGTCTTCTGGCAGTGGGAGGATCCGCGCCTGACGACGACCGCCCTGCTCCTGGCGCTGTACGTCGGCTACCTCCTGCTGCGGCGCCTGACCGATGATCCCGAGCGGCGAGCGACGCGCGCCGCGATCGTCGGCATCGTGGCCGCCATCGACATCCCGATCGTGCATTTCAGCGTCGAATGGTGGCGGGGCCTGCACCAGACGGCGACGATCGGCTCGCCGGACCGCGTGCTCAATCCCGCGGCGCCGGGGATCTTCGTGGGCACTCTGCTCGGCACGCTGGCCGCCTTCACGCTGACCTGGCTGTATCTCATGATCCGACGCTACCAGCTGGCACGTGCCGAGCTGGCGCGCGAGGAGGCTCGTCGCATCGACGTGCTGATGAGCGCGCGCACCGCGGCGGTGCCCCGATGACCGATGCCGGCTACGTGCTCGCCGCCTATGCCGTCATCATCGGGGGTCTGGCGCTCTACACAGGGACACTCTGGCGACGCCTGCGCTCGGCTCGCCGCCGGGACGACGAGCCGCGATGACCGTCTCAGCCCCCTCGGATCCGATGCTGCCGCCGCGTCGGCGGCCGTGGGGGATCATCGTCCTGGTGGCGGTCGTCCTCGTCGTCATCGGCTACCTCGCTTTCAGTAGCGTCGGGAACGCGCTCGTCTATTACCTGACGCCGACCGAGCTGGTCAGTCGCGGCGAGGCGGCGGTCGGCGAGACGGTTCGGCTCGGCGGGCTGGTCGAGGCGGGCAGCATCTCAGGGCCAGCGACCGACCTCACCTTCGTCGTCACCGATGGCGACAATGCGATCGCGGTCCACTCGACCGTGGCACCCACCCGTTCCTTCCGGGAGGGGACCGGCGCCGTGGTCGAGGGAACCTTGGGAGCCGATGGCGTCTTCGAGGCCACCCAGGTCATCGTCAAGCACGATGAGAACTACGAGGTGCCCCCGTCCGGGGAGATCCCGTCAGACCAGGTCATTGACCCGGGCAACGAGCCTTGAGGTGCATGGCCTCGACACATGGGGACTGCCGGTGATTCCGAGCATCGGTCACGCATCGGTGCTGATCGGCCTGGGCATGACCGTGTACGCCGCGGTCGCCTTCGTGCTGGCGGCGCGCGGGGGCGATCCCAGGCTCAACACCAGCGCGCGTCGTGCCGTCATCGGCTCATTCGTGGCTGCCGGCATCGGCTGCGCGGCCATGGTGATCTCGCTGCTCACACACGATTTCGGCGTACGCTACGTAGCCGAGAACAACGCCACCACGACGCCGCCCTTCATCGGCGTCATCAGCCTGTGGGCCGCGCTGGAGGGTTCGATTCTGTTCTGGGCGCTGCTCGCGACCGGATGGGCGGCGCTGGTGCTGCATCGGTACCGCGATCGGTATCGGCAGCTGATGCCGTGGGTCGGAGCGACGCTGGCCACGGTCAACGCCTTTTTCTTCGCCGTCATGACCTGGCCTGGCAACCCGTTCGCGCTCACCTCGCCAGTCGCCGCGGAGGGCTCGGGGCCGAACGCGTTGCTCCAGAACCACCCGTTCATGGCCCTCCACCCGCCGCTGCTGTATCTCGGCTACACCGGAATGGCGGTCCCGTTCGCCTTTGGCGTGGCGGCACTGGTCACCAGGCGTCTGGACGAGGAGTGGCTGCGCATCGTGCGGCGCTGGACCCTCATCCCATGGACCTTCCTGACGCTGGGTATCGTGGCTGGGGCGTGGTGGAGCTACGAGGTGCTGGGCTGGGGCGGCTACTGGGCATGGGATCCGGTCGAGAACGCCGCGCTTCTGCCGTGGCTGACCGCGACCGCGTTCATTCACTCGGCGATGGTGGCCGAGCGGCGCGGCGGTCTGCGGATCTGGACCAGCGCGCTCGTCATCGCCACCTTCGTGCTCACCCTGGTCGGCACATTCCTCACGCGTTCGGGGATCGTCGCGAGCGTCCACTCGTTCACGCAGTCGGCGATCGGCCCCTGGTTCCTGGCGGCCATCCTGCTGGCGCTGACCGCGGCCCTCGGGCTGCTCGTTTGGCGCCTGCCGGATCTGAGCGGTGATGGACGGCCGTCCGGCACGGTGAGCCGGGAGTCGGCGTTCCTGCTGAACAACGTTCTCTTCCTGGGCCTCACCTTCGCGGTCCTGTTCGGCACGCTACTGCCACTCCTGGTGGCCGCCACCAGCGGCGACACGATCAGCGTCGGCGCGCCGTGGTTCAACACGGTCACCGTTCCCATCTTCGTGGCTCTCTTGTTCCTGATGGGCGTCGGCCCGGCGCTCCCGTGGGGCACCGCTTCGTGGTCGACCATGCGCGAGCGATTTGCCATGCCGCTGCTGATCGCGGTTCTCGTGACCGCCGGCGCCGTGGGGCTGGGTCTGCGCGAGGTGGCGTCGCTCGGCACCCTGGGACTGGCGGTCTTCGTCGGCGGGATCATGATCGACGAGGTGATTCGTGGGACCCGGGCGCGTGCTCGTGGCAGGAACGAGGACCATGCCACCGCCGCCTGGCGGCTCACCACGCGCAATCGGCGCCGATACGGTGGCTATGGCGTCCACCTGGGCGTCCTCGTCATGGCCGTTGCAGTCGCCATCTCCTCGGGGCTGGCGTCCGACCGCAGCGTGACGCTCGCCCCAGGCGAGACGGTCACCATCGGCGGCTACCAGATTCGCCATGACCGGCTGGTGGTCGAGCCGCTCTCCACCGATGCGCGCGTGATCGAGACGCGCGCCGAGGTCACCTATTCGGGCGCACAGAACGGCTCGCTGGACACCGCGTTGCGCGACTATCCCAACTCCCAGGCAGCCATCGCGACGCCCGCCGTTCGGACCTCACTGGCAGAAGACCTGTACGTCACGTTGCTGGCATCCGACTCCGCAACGGGCGCGGTGACGCTCCATCTGTTCGTGAACCCGCTGGTGGTCTGGATCTGGATCGGCGGCGCAATCGTCGGCATGGGCGCCGTCTTCGCCATCTGGCCGGAGCGTCGCGCCCGTCGGGTGACCGTGGAGCAGCGGCAGCGCGCGCCGGCTGCCGCATCGGTCGAGGGTGCCTGAGGATGCACCATCTGCGCTGGCTTCTCGTTCCCCTTCTCGTGATACCGCTGGGCTGGCTTCTGTTGACCGGGTTCGCCCGCGACCCGCGCGAGGTCGCTTCGCCACTCGTCGGGCAACAGGCTCCGGCGTGGACCTATGAGACCCTCGACGGCGACACGCTCTCGACCGATGAGCTGGCCGGGCGCCCGTACGTCGTCAACTTTTGGGCCAGCTGGTGCATTCCCGCGTGCGTCGATGAGCACCCGGTCCTGTCGTCGGCGCACCAGCGGGGCGGCAATGAGCTGATGATCGTCGGCGTTCCGTATCAGGACGCCACGGCCGACGCCGAGAGCTTTCTCGCCCGTTACGGGGACGCTGGTTATCCGCACCTCATCGATGCGACGGGGCGCCTGGCGATCGAGTTCGGCGTGACCGGGCCACCCGAGACCTTCTTCGTCGACGCCGATGGGATCGTACAGGCCAAGCAGTTTGGCCCCCTCACAGATGCCCTGATGGCCGATCATCTCGCCCGCATCCTGCCGAGTGCGGCCCCATGAATCGCTGGCTGCCGGCCATCGCACTGGGCGGCGCGCTGGCGCTGCTGGCGCTTGGAGCCGTCTTCGTGCTCCAACCTGGTCCCGATCTGACGGATGCGGAGCGCGCGGACGCGATTGGTGGCGAGCTGCGCTGCCCCGACTGTCAGGGACTCTCGGTCGCCGACGCGCCGACCGGCTCGGCACAGGAGATTCGTCGCCAGATTGATGAGCTTGTTGCGGCGGGTGCGACCAGTGACGAGGTGCGTGCCCACTTCGTGGCTCGATATGGTGATTGGATCCTGCTCGCTCCCGCATCCCCGGTGGCCTGGATCATCCCCTTCGCGGCGGTGTTCGCCGGCGTCGGGGTGCTCGCGACGTGGCTGATCTTGCGACGCGGCAGCGACGCAGTACCGACCGAGCGACTCTCCCCCGAGGCGCGTCATCGACTCCATGAGGAGGTCGAGGCACTCGATGCCTGAGGGCCTCATGCTGCTGGTCGGTCTGGCGGCAGCCGCGGCGTTCGTGTTGCGGCCCCTGGTCGAGGACCGCCATGACGGAATCTCGGCGGCCGATGATCTCGGTGCCGCCACCCTCCGACACCGCGTGGCGCTGGAGGCGCTCCGGGACGTCGAGACGGATCGGCGCGCAGGTTCACTCACCGAGCCCGCATACGCCGAGCAACAGGCGCAGGCGGAGGAGCGGGCCGCTTCCACGCGGGCTGCCCTCGATCGATATCACCCCGACCTGGCCCCGACCGGACCCACCACCGGTGGCCGTCGGGCCGCGGCGGTCGCGGCGGGCGTCATCGGGGCCGTCCTCCTGGCCGGCTCATTCATGCCCGCGACCGGCATCGGAAACAGCACCTCGATCAATCAGGTCCTGGCCGATGCACAGGCAGCTGAGTCTGCACGGCAGAGTCGGATCGATGCGCTGCGCGATGACCTCGCCACTAGCCCCGAGCCCGAAACGATCTCCGATCTTGCGGACGAGTACCTTGCGGGATCGACCCAGGAGGACCTGGTTCGCGCGGCCGTGAGTCTCCAGCTGCTCATCGAGCTCCAACCAGAGCGCGCGGATGCGTTCGAGCGAATCATGTCCGCCTACCTCCGAGCCGGGGACGCCACCAATGCTCGCGCCGTGCACAGCTCCTACGCCGACCTCGAGACCGCCGACCCCGTTGAGGTCGCATTCTTTGACGGGCTCATCGCGTTTCGTGGCGAGAATGACCCGCAGAGGGCAGTGGTGGCCTTTGATCGCTTCCTTGAGCTGGCGCGTGACGATCCCCGCGCCGGCATGATCCGTGGCCTGCGCGACGAGGCAGCCGTTGGCCTCTGAGGTCTGGATGTGGGTCTGATGCCGATCTATTGGGCACCGCGACACGCGACGATCGGTTTGTGAGCCTCCTGGACCGATAGATCACGCACCACGACGCGTGGGCGGCAATCTATGTGCCTCAGTGCCTAATGTATCGGCATTCGGCCGCACGCCTGGCGCCGTGTGCATCGGGCGCGCGACGTGGAGGAGGGACGCCGGATCACAGCTACTCCCGGTCGGCGGACACCGGGGCGAGCATCCGCTCGAGTGCCGCGAGGTCATCGGCCGAGAAGCGATCCAGGAAGTGCTCGGCGACGCCGCGCAGATGGGTCGGCGAGGCACGCCGCAGCCGGTCGTGGCCAACCGGCGTCAGGGCTGCCCACTGGCCGCGCCGGTCGCTCTCGCAGCTGACGCGTTCGACGAGTCCCTCAGCGACGAGGCGGTCGATCAGCCGCGTGGCGCCTGAACGAGAGAGCAGGAGCGCGTCCGCCAGCTCACTCATGCGCAGTCGACGCTCGCCAGCGGTGGCGAGCTGGACGAGGACGTCGTAATCGGTCAGCGCCAACTGCTCCTCGGTCTGGAGCTCGCGCTCGAGCTGGCGCACCACGCGCGCGTGGGCACGGAGAAACGCCTGCCAGGCGGAGAGGCGAGGGTCAAGGCGCGAGACCTGCGTTGTCATCGGTGCATGTCCTGTAGGAACTGGTTGCAGACGCAACGATATGGGTATATAGTTGCATAGTCAATCAGACCATACCACCCGCACACGAACCTGGAGCGCGCTTTCTCATGACCTGGACTCTCGACCCTGCCCATTCGGCCGTCACTTTCACCGCCAAACACATGATGATCACCACCGTGCGCGGCAGCATGAAGATCGCCGAATTCGACCTTCACTTTGATCCGGACAATCACGAGGCCTCGAGTGTTCGTGTCAGCATCGACGCGGCGTCGATCGACACCGGCCAGGATGCGCGAGACCAGCACCTGCGGTCCGACGACTTCCTGAAGACCGATGAATTTCCGACGATCGACTTCGTCAGCACCAGTATCGAGCGCAACAGAAACGAGCGAAGCGGCAAGATTTACGGCAACCTCACCATTCGCGGCACGACCCGGCCGGCCGTCCTCGATGCCGAATTCGCGGGCGTTGTCCCGAACATGCAGGGTGGCGAGCGCGCCGCGTTCAGTGCCAGCACCAAGGTCAACCGAGACGATTTCGGGCTGAACTGGAACGTCACCCTCGAGCAGGGCGGGTGGTTGGTCAGCAAGGACATCACGATCGAGATCGACATCGCCGCCGTCTCGTTGGCCGCGGACGCCAAGGCCCAGACCGAGACCCAGCTCATCGAGCGCGACGCGCAGGCCGTCAGAGCCTAGGGTCGTCAGCGCTCCCAGATGGGCCGATGCGCCCGCGGGCGGGGCCTCCCGTCAGCATTCTCAGCGCGCTCTGCCGGATGCGTGTGCTGCTCGTGGGTGGATGGAGGGCTGAGGCGAACGTCGATCGGCAGATCTGACGGCGCGCGGCGCCAGGTCGGGGTCGGATGTCCCCGGCGGCGTCGTAGGAAGAAGAATTTCAGTCGTTGCGTTGCCTGATGCTGTGGGGCTGCCATCAGAGAGCGGTCAACGCTGCGTGCAATCCGGCTCAACGGCACGTTCGATCGCTACCATGACCCGATGCCTCAGCTCGAGTATCCGACCGCGCCGACCAGCGACCAGGTCGACGATTACCACGGCGAGCGCATCGCCGATCCGTATCGACCCCTCGAGGATGCCGATGCGCCGGCCTCGCGCGCCTGGATCGAGGCGCAAAACGCGCTGACCGAACGCGTCCTTGGCGATGTTCCCGCGCGCCGGAAGATTCGGACTCGCCTGGCTGAGCTGTGGGATCACCATCGCGCCGGCGCTCCGTGGCGGCGTGGCGACCGCTGGTTCCAGTTGCGCAACACCGGGCTTCAGGACCAGGACGTCCTCTGGACGGCAGAATCTCCGGATGAGGTTGGCGAGGAGCTGCTGGATCCGAACCAGCTCAGCGCCGATGGCACCACCGCCCTGTCCGCCATCGCCGTTTCCGAGAGCGGCGAGCTGATCGCCTACGCCGCCAGCGACGCCGGTTCGGACTGGCGCACCTGGAACATTCGCCGACTGGCGACCGGAGAGGACCTGGCGGATCGGCTGGCATGGAGCAAATTTTCCTCTGCCGCATGGACGCACGACGACGCCGGCTTCTTCTACGGTCGCTATCCCGAACCGCCGGCCGGTGCCGCCTACGATGCCCCGAACCGGGACATGGAGCTTCGGTATCACAGGCTGGGGACGGATGCGGCGGATGATCCGGTGGTCTTCGCCACGCCCGATCAGCCTGAATGGGGCTTCGAGCCGGAGGTCACCGATGACGGTCGCCTTCTCGTCATCAGTGTGTGGCGCGGGACGGATCCCACCAACCGAATCTACGTCGCGGACCTCGCTGATGGGGTGGAGCGCGCTCACGTCCGACCGCTTCTCGACGCGGCCGATGCGCGCTACGAGCTCATCGCCGGTGTCGATGGCACGCTCTATCTGCTGACCGACAGGGACGCTCCGCGCGGTCGGGTCGTGGCCGCTGCCCTCGCCAGCCCCGGTGAGCTACAGGAGGTGGTCGCGGAAGGGGAGGACGCCATCGAGACTGTGCGCCTGGTCGGTGGGCGGTTGGCCGTCGTCACGCTCCACGACGCACACCATCGGCTCACCATCTTCGAGACCGACGGACGCCGCATTGCCGATGTGGAGCTGCCCGGCATCGGCACGGTCGGTGACCTTGCCGGTCGTCGCGACGACGACGATCTCTTCTTCACATTCACCACGTTTTCCGCGCCGGCCCTGGTCCTCGCCGTGGCGATGGCCGATGGTGCGGTCCGGGAACTCGCATCGCCGGCGCTGCCGTGGGTCGCCGATGAGTACATCACCGAGCAGGTCTTCGTGGCATCGACCGACGGGACTCGTGTGCCGCTCTTCCTCAGCCATCGGCGCGACGTCACCCCGACCGGCGATGTGCCAACGCTCCTGTATGGCTATGGCGGCTTCCAGCTCTCGGTCGGCCCGACGTTCAAGGCGGAGTGGTTGGCCTGGATGGAACGCGGTGGCCTGCTGGCGGTCGCATCACTGCGTGGCGGCGGTGAGTACGGTCGCGACTGGCACGATGCCGGACGGCTCGACAACAAGCAGAACGTCTTCGACGATTTCGCGGCCTGCGCGCGCCTCCTGGCCTCTTCGGGATGGACGACCGCTGATCGGATCGGCATCAGCGGGCGCTCGAACGGTGGACTGCTGGTGGGGGCCAGCATCACCCAGCATCCGGAGCTGTTCGGCGCGGCGATCGCGGAGGTGGGCGTGATGGACATGCTGCGATTTCATCGGTTCACCATCGGCTGGGGCTGGACCAGCGACTACGGCTCATCCGACGACCCGGACCAGTACCGCGCACTGCGCGCGTATTCCCCATTGCACAACATCCGCGACGGGACGCGCTATCCGCCGACGCTGGTCACGACCGGGGATCATGATGATCGCGTGGTGCCCGGCCACTCGTTCAAGTTCGCGGCGGCGCTCCAGGCCGCACAATCGGGCGATGCTCCGGTCATCATCCGCATCGATACCGACGCCGGGCACGGCCTCGGCAAGCCGGTCAGCAAGCTGATCGACGAACGCGCGGACGTCCTCACGTTTTTGCACCGGGCACTCATTCGACGAAACGACTGACACGCGTTGATGCGTGCTGGATCAAGCGCCGACGCGGGGGATCTCGATCCAGAAGGTGGAACCGATGCCCTCTTCCGACCGAAGCCCGGCCGCGCCGCGGTGGGCCTCGGCGATGTGCCGCACGATGGCCAGGCCCAGGCCGGCCGATCCGCTGAGGGGTCCGGCGTCACCGTCGGCTTCGCGGGCGCGGGAGCGTGATCGGTCCACCTTGTAGAAGCGCTCGAAGATCCTGCCCTGGTGCGTCTCGGGAACGCCAATTCCGTCGTCGGCGACGGTGAACCGAACGCGGTCGGCGGTGATCTCCCAGCCGAGCCGCACTTCGCCGCCGCCATGGCTGTACTTCACCGCGTTGTGGGTGAGGTTCAGCAGCGCCTGCCCGAGGCGCGTCGGGTCGGCAAGCGCCTGGACGTCATCCCCTGGACGGGGCAGCCTGAGGACCCGGACATCGCGGCGTTCAGCCACCGGGCCGATCCGATCGGCCGTCGCGGAGACGACCTCGTCAGGATCCAGGGCTTCGAGCGCCAGCTCCGTCTCGCCCGACTCGATCATTGAGAGGTCCAGCAGTTCATCGACGAGTTGGGCGAGATGATCGGTCTCGCGCTCGATCTGTATTGCGAAATCCCGCATGGTCGGTGCGTCGTCGACGGTTCCCGAGCTCAGTGTCTCGGCAAGCAGCTTGATGGATGTGAGCGGCGTTCGCAGCTCATGGCTGATGTTGGCCACGAAGTCGCGCCTGACCCGCTCGATGCGTCGCAGGGCGGTGATGTCGTGCAGCGACATGACGAGGCCGCCGTCGTCCAGCGGCACCGCATCGACGGCAAACTGCCTGGCCCCGAGCCGGCCGAGATCCGCGTCACCATTCGTGGCCACGCCGCTCGACGCGACCTGGCGCGCCACCGCGTCAAGAGAGGCCGATCCGAACGCCGCGATGAGACTCATGCCACGCAGCGATGTCTCGACACGCTCGGCGAGCGAGGCTGCCTCGGGGCCGGCTCGCACGATCCGCAGCCGCTCGTCGACCAGGATCAGCAGGTCCCCGCCGCGACGGGCGAGCAACGCCTCGAAAGCCGCCGAGGAGGAGTTGGTGCCGGTCACGCCGGCCGCGGCGCGAAGGCGTATCCGACCCCGCGCACAGTGCGGAAGTAGTTATGGCCGTCGGCCGCGCGCAGCTTGCCGCGCAGCCAGCTCACGTGAACGTCGACCGTGCGGCCATCGCCGAGGTAGTCGTAGCCCCAGATCCGGGCCAGCAGCTGGTCGCGTGTGAAGATCCTGCCCGGATTGGCGGCCAGGTGCGCGAGCAGGTCGAACTCCTTGGTGGTGAGGTGCACCGCCTCCCCGTCGATGGTGACCTCGCGTCTCGCCACGTCGATCGCCACCTTGCCGAAGGCCAGCTGCTCGCGACGCTCCGGCTCGTCCGTCTCTCGTCGATGGCGGCGCAGCACGGCTTCGATCCGCGCCAGCAGCTCGGGACGGCTGAACGGCTTGGCCACGTAGTCATCGGCGCCGATCTTCAGACCAACGACGCGATCGATCTCGTCCCCCTTGGCCGAGAGGATGATCACCGGCGTGCTGACGCCCTCGCGACGTAGGACGCGCAGCACCTCGACACCGCTCATGCCGGGCAGCATCACGTCGAGGAGGATAAGGTCGAGCCGCTCGTTGCGAGCGGCCTCCAGTGCGGCCTCTCCATCGGCGGCGGAGGTTACCTCGTAGCCCTCGCGGGCCAGGTTGAAGGTGAGCGCCTGGCGCAAGGTGGGATCGTCCTCGACCAGGAGCAGCCGCCGTCGCATCGGTTCCCCCTCAGGGGTTGAGGTCCTCGACCTGGCCTGTGGCCAGGTACACGACATCCTCGCCGATGTTCGTGACCCGGTCACCGAGCCGCTCGAGGTGGTGGGCAGCGAACAGCATGTGGGTCGCCTGGCGGGCACGCTCCGGCGCGACCGTCATCAGCTGCACCGCGTCCTCGTACACGCTGTTGTAGAGATGGTCGAGCTCGTCGTCTCGTTCGCACACGCGGCGAGCCGCCTCCTCGCTGATATCGACGAGCGCACGCATGGCCAACCGCAGCTGTTCGCGGCAGATCTGCTCCATGCGCGGGATCTGCTTCAGGATCGGCGTTTCTGGCTCTGTTGCGAGCTGCTGCGCCAGCTTCGCGATGTTCACGGCGTAATCGCCCATGCGTTCGAGCTCGGCGGCTGCGTGGTAGAGGGCGAGAAGCACGCGGACGTCGCGGGCCACCGGACCCTGCGTGGCGATCAGGGTTGTGATCTCGGTGTTGATCTGGCGCTGGAGCTCGTTGACCTCAGCATCGTCCCAGCGGACTCGGTCGGCGAGGTCGGAGTCCCGCTGCACGAGCGCCCGCCCCGCCCGCTCGACCGCGTCCTCAACCCGAGCACCCAGACGCAGCACGTCGTCCTTAACGCTTTCGAGCGCGCGATCGAATGTCGCCCGCGGTCCCGCTGGCCTCGGGACCTGGTTGGCGGCCTGGCTCATGACGCCCTCCTTCCCATCAGCCGAAGCGGCCGGTGATGTAGTCCTCGGTGAGGCGGTGCTCCGGTCGCGTGAACAGGTTCTGGGTCGGCGCCATCTCGACGAGGTAGCCCGCGCGGTCGTCGCCCATGGTCAAAAAGGCGGTGACATCGCTGGCGCGCGCAGCCTGCTGCATGTTGTGAGTGACGATGACGATGGTGTAGTTCTCCTTGAGCTCGCGCATCAGCTCTTCGATCTTCAGCGTGGCGATCGGATCGAGCGCGGAGCACGGCTCGTCCATCAGGATGACATCTGGCTCGACGGCGATGGCGCGCGCGATACAGAGCCGCTGCTGTTGACCACCGGAGAGCGCGGTGCCGGGGTGGCGCAGCTTGTCCTTGACCTCGTCCCACAGCGCGGCCCGCATGAGGGAACGCTCGACCAGCTCATCCATGTCGCCGCGATAGCCCGCGACCTTCGGTCCAAACGCCACGTTGTCGTAGATGCTCTTCGGGAATGGGTTCGGCTTCTGGAACACCATGCCGATGCGCCGTCGCACCTCGACCGGGTCCACACCATCGGCATACAGGTCGACGCCGTGATACCGGATGCTGCCCTCGATGTGTGCCGTGTCGACCAGGTCGTTCATGCGGTTGAAGCTGCGTAGCAGGGTGCTCTTGCCGCAGCCCGACGGACCGATGAGCGCGGTGATCTGGTTCTTCGGAACCTGGAGGCTGACATCGCGCACGGCACGGAAGGAACCGTAGAAACAGGACACGGCCTCGAGCTCGAACACGACTTCCTCGTCAGGAAACTGCATCGGCAGCCGGTCGTCAGCGGCGTCGGGCGAGATCTGCGTCGTCTCATCGAGCGTGGTCATCAGGCGTATTGTCGGGCCTTCGCCATTGCTCTGCTTGTCGGTCTGTTCGCCAATCGGGTTCGGCTTCGACTCCGTTTGCACGGTCAAGGGGTCACCACTTTCGGTCATATCGGTTCCGCAGCAGGATGGCGCTCGCGTTGACGAGCAGGATGACGACGAGCAGCACGACAATGGCCGCGGCGGTCAGGGATCGGAACTCATCCTGCGGTTGGCCAGACCAGTTGAAGACAATCGTCGGCAATGCCGTGTACGAGCCGGTCAGCATGTCACCAAGCCCGCCCCCGCTGAACGTGCCGGCGATGGCGCCGACCATCAGCAGCGGGGCCGTTTCGCCGAACGCGCGGCCCAGCGACAGGATCGTGCCTGTCAGGATTCCCGGGGCGGCGTATGGCAGAACGTGGCCGCGGATGGTCTCCCAGCGGGTGGCGCCCACCCCGAAAGCGGCCTCGCGGATGCTACCGGGGACGGCGCGCAAGGCTTCCGACGTGGTGATCACCACGATCGGCAGCACGAGGACAGCAAGCGTCAGCCCGCCGGCAATGAGCGACTTGCCCAGGCCGATGGCGCTCACGAAGAGTGCCAGGCCGAGCAGGCCGTAGACGATAGAGGGGACGCCGGCCAAGTTGCGGATGTTCGTCCGGATCAGGCGCGCCAGCGCGGAATCGCGTGCGTACTCCTCCAGGTAGACCGCCGCGCCGATGCCGACAGGAAGCGAGAGCGCTGCCACGAATGCCATGAGCAGCATCGATCCGACGATGCCCTGGATGATGCCGGCACGCGCGGGGCGGGACGAGAGCGGCGAGGTCAAAAAGTCGGCCGGACGCTCGGTCATCACCGGGATCGCGCGGATCAGGATGTCGCCGATCAGCACCAGCAATACGCCCAGCGCCACCAGGAGCGAGAGGAGCAGCGCGCCTTGGAGCAGCAGTCCCGCGGTGTCGCCTCCCCCGGCTCGGAGACGTTGCTCGACGGCGTCGCGCGTCGTCACGGCCGTGGGCATCGCCATCAGTACTGCCGCCGCACGCGTCGCACGAACGCGTCGCTGATCAGGTTCAGGCCGAGCGTGATCAGGAAGAGCAGCATGCCGACGAAGAAGAGGCTCTCGAAGGTGAGCTCCGCGCCGCGCACGCTGTCGGAGCCGATCGCCAGCGCGGTCATGGCCGCCGTCATGGTCTGGCCCGGCTCGAATGGGCTGAGCTCGAACAGAGAGCCGCCGGTGCCGCCGGCAGCGATCGACACGATCATCGTCTCGCCGATGGCACGCGAGAAGCCGAGCAGGAGCGCAGCCACGACGCCGGAAATCGCGGCGGGGAAGACAACTTCGAGGCTGGTCGTGCGCTTGCGGGCGCCGAGCCCGTACGACGCCTCGCGCAGGTAGGCCGGCACCGCGTGCATGGCGTCCTCGCTGATCGAGGCAATGAGCGGCGTGATCAGGATCCCGACAGCAAGGCCCGCCGCGGCCATGTTCGACAGTGGCGCGCCGGTCAGCGGCTGAACGATGTTCGGGCTGATCCAGGTCAGTGCGAAGAACCCCAGCACCACGCTGGGGATGGAGGCCAGGATCTCGAGGCTCGGCTTGAGGAATCTGCGGGTTCTCGGCCCCGCGTACTCCGACAGGTAGATGCCGGCCCCGAGGCCGAGTGGCGTCGCGACGATCATCGCCACGCCACTGATGATGAGCGTCCCGGCGAGGATGGTCGCGATGTCATATAGGCCGCGCCGGGGGAACCATCCATCGGCGAGGAGCGCGCCCTTGTCGACGTTGATGAGGAAGTAGAGGGCGTTCCCGACGAGCGAGAAGACGATGGCGATGCTGATGACCACCGACATCGCTGCCGCTCCCAGGAACAACCCGCGGATGAGTCGTTCTCGCCGATGTCGCCCGACCGCGATGCGGAGGTCGGCTGCGGCGAGCGGAGCTGGCGGGCGGGCGGTGTTGGCCGTCATCGGTGTCTCATGGTACGTGATGCGCTGTGGAGATCAGACCGGGCGAGAGCGGCTCGCCCGGTCCGACCGGCGTCAAAGACGCTGGCTCAGCGACCGTCCCAGGCAGCGCGGGCCTCGTCAAGGGCCGCGGTGTCGAGGTCCACGTAATCAGCCTCCGCCACCGCGGCGATCCCTTCATCGGAGAGGTAATAGTCCACGAACGCCGTCAGCTCCGGTCGCGCCGCCGCCTCGTCGGCGTTGACGTAGATGAAGAGCGGCCGTGCAATCGGGTACTCGCCGGAGGCGATCGTCTCGGGGGTCGGCGCGACGCAGCCTTCGCCACCGTCGACCTCCAGCGACTTCACGGCGTCGCTGCTCTCGTCGGCGAAGGCGAAGCCGACCCAGCCCAGTGAGCTCGACGAGCCCCCGACGTTTTCGATGATGACGTTGTCGTCGCCCGACGTCTGGTAGTCCGGACGGGTCGTTTCGTCCTGCTCACGCGCCTCGGCGACGTCGCCGATGACGATTTCGACAAAGCTGTCGAACGTGCCGGACTCCTCGCCGGGAGCGGTCACGTCCAGTGGAGCATCCGGATACGGAGCGTGAATCTCGCCGAAATCGGCGCCGAGCTCGCCCGCGAGCTCATCGGCCTGGCTCCAATTTTCGAATCCCTGCGACTCCGGCCCCAGGAGCGCGTAGAGGTCACCGAAGCTGAGGCAGCTGACGTCCGCGTTGTCCGGGGATGTGATGATGCTCAGTCCATCGATTGCAACCTGCAGCTCGACGTAGTTGATCCCGTTCTCCTCGCAGATTGCTGCCTCCTCGTCCTTGATGGCGCGTGAGGCGTCGCTGATGTCGGTCTCCCCGGCACAGAATTGGACGAATCCATCGCCCGTGCCGGGTCCGTCGACCGAGTACTGGACGTCCGGGTTGGCGGCCTGGAAGTCCTCGGCCACGATCGAGCTGATCGGCTCGACCGTCGATGAGCCGGAGATCACGATCTCACCGCTCAGCGAACCGTCATTGCCTGCGGCAGACTCTCCGGCGCTGTCCTGTGGGGTGGTGGCGTCGGGGTTGCTGGAACATGCCGCGAGGGCGAGAACTCCCACCATGGCCATTGCGAGCGCGGGCGGCAGCCCGATGCGCTTGAGGTTCAATGCATCTCCTCCGAGTGGATGGCCCCCGGCCGCAAGGCGACTTCGGGTGCACGTTGATGCCTCAACCTTCGCGGTTGGCGTTTAACGCCGGCTTATCGGATCGTCAACGGTGCGTTAAGGGCCGATGCCGAGCGCCGAGGCTCCCAGTCCGGCCATCCCACCGAACGCAACCAGCAGGATTGATGGAACGCGCCCCCAGGCCAGGACCGCCAGGCTGCCCAGTCCAAGGGCGACCGTCAGCGGGTCTCTGATCGCCGATGCGCCGAGCTGGACCGAGACGGCAGCCACGAGGCCGATGGCCGCCGCATTGACACCGTCCAGCAAGGCGGCGGTGAGCGGACGATCCCGAACCCGATCGGCGAATGGGCCGATGATGGCCACGAACACGAATGCGGGCAGGAAGATCGCCGTGGTTGCCACCAATGCGCCCGGGATTCCCGCCAACAGGTAACCGATGAACGTGGCGGTCGTGAAGAGCGGGCCTGGTGTCACCTGGCCGATCGCGACGGCATCCAGCAGCTGCGCATCGGTCAGCCATCCGAGCCGTTCCACGAGATCCCCACGCAAAAAGGCGAGGAGCACGTAGCCGGATCCGTAGAGCAGCGCGCCGGCCTTGAGGAAAACCGCGCCAAGCGTCAGCAGGTTCACTGAGGCCGCCGCTGTTGTCCCGGCGATCGGCAGTGTGAGACCCATCGCGGTCCACGGATGGCGAGTGCCCAGCCGAGCCAAGACCACGATCAGGGCGCCCGCGACCAGCAGGACGAGCTCGTTCGCGCCGATCAACCAGAGGGAGCCAACCCCGATGGCCACGGCAATTCGCAGCGGTCCGGGGAGCGCCGTGCGCGCGAAAGCGACGAGCGCCACAGCCACGATCGCGACGATGACCGGCTTGATCCCGTACAGCAGCGCGGCACCGGTTGGGGTCTCGCCGAACATGACGTAGATCCATGCCAGCGCCAGCACGATCGCGGCGGCCGGCAGGATGAACGCGAGTCCGGCGACGACGAGACCGATTCCACCCGCGCGCAGGCGGCCGACGTGCATCGCCATCTCGGTCGAGTTCGGACCGGGAATCAGGTTGGTGATGCCGATGAGATCAACCAACTGCGTGTCGGTCAGCCATCGCCGGCGTTCGACCACCTCCCGCCGCATGAGCGCGATATGCGCGGCCGGTCCCCCGAATCCGATGAACCCGAGCGTACCGAAGACCACGATCAACTCACGCAGTCTGTCTCCCCGTGCAGGACGGTCTTCCATCTCCACGATTGTCCCAGACGCAGCGAGATCGCCGGTCTATCGAGTACTGCAGCACGTGAACGGCGCCCGCGCTGTGCATTGCCCGATTGATCGGGTCCGGATGCACCCGAGGGGTCTCTTCTGCGCCGGAGTGCTTCATCTGTGGGCGTGTTGGGCGTGGCTAGCCGAGGATTGGGCTGAGGATGAGGTAGGCGATGGCGGCGGCGGCGCCGGAGGCGGGGAGTGTCAGGACCCACGCCGTGACGATGCTGCGAGCCACGCTCCACCGTACCGACTTGAACCGGTCCGACGAGCCGACACCGATGATGGCCGAACTGATCACGTGCGTGGTGCTGACCGGCATGCCGAATTGCGACGCGGTGAAGATGACGGTCGCCGCGGTCGTCTCCGCCGCGAAGCCGTGAACCGGATCCAGCTTCACCACCTTGCTGCCCATGGTCTTGATGATCCGCCAGCCGCCGGCAGCCGTGCCCAGGCTGATCGCGGTTGCAGCAATCAGGATCACCCACAGTGGGATGCGGAATTCGGGGATCACGCCGGCGGTCACGAGAGCGAGCGTCATGATCCCCATCGTCTTCTGCGCGTCGTTGCTGCCGTGGCTGAAGGCCATCCAGGCCGCCGACAGGACCTGGAGGCGCCGGAAAACGCCGTTGAGCTTCGCCGGGTGAGCTCGCCGGAACACGTTGAAGATGAGCACCATCAGGAGCAGGCCGATCGTGAAGCCGATGATCGGCGATCCGACCAGCGGGAGCAGCACCTTGCCGACGATGCCGTCGACCTGCCATGAGCCGAAGCCGGCTGAGATGAGCGCGGCGCCAAGCAGCCCTCCGATGAGCGCGTGGCTTGACGACGACGGGATTCCCAGGCGCCAGGTGAGCAGATTCCAGATGATCGCTCCCACCAGCGCCGCCGCGATGACCGACTGTGACTCCACGTTCGTGTCGATGAGGCCGGCGCCGACGGTGCGTGCCACGGCGGTGCCGGTCAACGCGCCCGCGAAATTCGCCACCGCGCTCATGGCGATGGCCCAGCCCGGCTTCAGCGCCCGCGTGCTGACGCTCGTGGCGATCGCGTTCGCGGTGTCATGGAAGCCGTTGATGTAATCAAACGCGACGGCGAGTCCCAGGACCGCCAGCAGGACGAGGGTAAAGCCCTCAGGCATGCTTGACGACGATCCTCTCGATCACGTTTGCCACGTCCTCGCATGCGTCGATGCTGTCCTCGAGCAGCGAGTAGAGATCCTTCCACTTGATGATCTCGACCGGGTCGTTCCCGTTGGTGAACAGGTCGGCGATCGCCCTGCGTGCAATCCGGTCGCCATCATTCTCGAGCCGATGGATCTCGATCCAATGGACTCCGATCTCCTTGAAGCCCTTCAGTTTCTCGAGCGCGCGAACGATCTCCTCGCACTGCTTGACGATGATCTCGGTCTGGTCATGCGCGGTCTGGGTCGGCGCGTCGATCTTGTAAAGGATGCAGGTATCGGCGACCTCTTCGATGAAGTCGAGTACGTCGTCAAGGCGGCTGATCAGCTGGTGGATGTCCTCGCGGTCGAAGGGCGTGACGAAGGTGTGCTCGAGCTTCTGGCCGATGTCGTGGCTCATGGCGTCGCCCCTGCGCTCGAGGTCGCGCAGCTGGCTCGCCAGGCGCTCGCGCTGATCGTACGACCGGAAGAATTCCTCGAGCAGCCGCGCACCGGCCAGAACGTTGTTGGCATCGTCGACGAACAGCTCGAAGAATTTCTCTTCGCGCGGAATGAATGGCAGGCGCATGACTGCGTGGCGACCCCGTGAAGGCGCACCGAGCGGATGGCCCCTCCATCGCTCGTGGGCGCCACGCGCAAGCGTACTCGTTTGTCAGCCTTCGCCGCGCGATCCACGTCACGTCCAGGACAATCGGGGATGGACGACGGAGGGGCCGATCACCCGGGGGTGGATGGCCGGCCCCCGTCGATGGGTCAGCAGCAGGCGCCGCCGGTCGACTCGCAGCAGCCGCCGTCGCAGCAGTCGTCGTTCTTCCTCATGTCCTCACCTCCTTCAGTTCAGGTCGTGCAGGGTTCGCGGGTCTGGCCTATTGGCAGGAGCCCGAGTAGTCGCCGCCGACAGGTGGCGACCAGGCTCTGCAGGCGCCGCGCGCGTGCCGCCCGCTGGCCAGCCGACCATCAGCCATCACCTCAAGGTGCTGCGCGACGCCGGGGTCGTGATCAGCGAGCGCCAGGGCACGAACATCGTCTACTCGCTGTCGCCCGAGTTCAGTCATCGATGGTCCGCCATCGGTGCCAGCCTTGCCGGCCTCGTCCAGGTCGCCTGACCGTTCCCGCCTCGATTGATCGAGGCGTCAGCCGACCCCGACCAGACGCGCGACGCCAGCCGAGAGCGCGCCGATGATCACGACGGCCAGGATCGGCGCCCGCAGCAGGATCGCCAGTGCCGCCGCACCAAGGCCGATCATGCGCGCGTCGAGCACGAGCTGATTGCCTGTGCTCAGCGCGGCCGTGGCCACCAGAGCAGCGAGCAGGGCCGGTGCCAGCAGGGCAACTACGTGCTGAACGCGCTCCGGCAGGGGTCGTCCGCCCAGCAGGACGGGCCCTGCGGCCTTGATGACCATCGTGCCGATGCCGACGGCCAGGACGATGACCCAGGCATCGCTCACCGCTTCACCAGCCCGATGAGCGCGGCGCCGGCGGCGGCGATGATGGGGACGCCGGGCGGCGCGAACGGCACGAGCGCGATGGCGATCGTGGCTCCGAGCGCGGCGACGACCACGGCCCGGCGGCTCGCGAGCTGCTGGACGAGCAGCGCCAGGAAGAGTGCCGGAAACGCCGCATCCAGGCCGAGCGCCGCGGGATCTCCAAGCGCCTCGCCGCCGGCGACCCCGACCACGGTCCCGACCACCCAGGCCAGCCAGAGCACGATCCCGGCGCCGATCAGCCGATGCGCGTCGAAACGACCGTCTCCCTCCGCGGCGATCGCCCATGACTCGTCGACCACCAGCTGCGCCTGGATGAATCGACCCAGCCGCCCGCCGGGCATGAAGCGCGCGACGCTCACACCGATTGGCAGGTAGCGAGCATTGAGGAGCAGCGCCGCGGCGATGGCGGCGATCGGCTGCCCACCGCCAGCCACGACGGATGCCACGGCGAACTGCGCCGATCCGGCGAAGGTCGCGGCGCTCATGACGATCGCTGGCAGCGCACCGATGCCCACCGTCGAGACCGACAGAACGCCGAACGAGACACCGAACAGCCCGACCGCGATGGCCAGCGGGATGGCGGTGACAGCGCCTCGACGCAGCTCGAATCGGATCGGGGGCGGTGAATCCATGGGGGTGGGATGCTAACGCGCAGCTGAAATCGCCATCGTTGCTGCATCGGCTAGCATCCGTCGATGAGCTGGATCGAGCGCATCCCGTATGACTCGGCGACCGGGCGGTTGCGGACGATCTACGACCGCATCAAGGGCCCGCATGGTGCGCTCGACAATATCCTGACCGCGCACAGCTTGCGGCCCCACACGCTCGAGGGTCACATGGCGCTCTACAAGAACGTGCTGCACCATTCCGGCAACCGCCTGCCGACATGGCTGCTCGAGACGATCGGCGTCTATGTCAGCCTGTTGAATGGATGCGATTACTGCGTTGATCATCACTTCGAGGGTCTTCGTCGCCTCCTCGCCGATGACGACCGCGCGTTCGCCATTCGCGCCTCCCTCGACGGGGATGCCCTGGACGCATTCGATCCACGCGAACGGGCAATGCTCGGCTACGCACGCCAGCTCACGCTGGAGCCTTCGTTGCTTGACGAGGCGGACCTTGTGCCGATGCGCGCCGCCGGGCTGGACGATGGTGAGATCCTGGAGGTCAACCAGGTGACGGCCTACTTCGCCTACGCCAACCGCACCGTCCTGGGCCTGGGCGTCACGACCGTCGGCGACGTCCTCGGCCTTGCACCGGCTGACACCGCTGACGATCAATGGCAGCACCGCTGACCGCGGATGCGCTCATGACCGGTGCGACAGTCGAGCTTGTTGAGCGTTCCGCGCTGCAATTGGCTCGCACCATCCGTGATCGACACGTCTCCGCCGTCGAAGTGATGCAGGCTCATCTCGACCGGATAGCGGAGCGCAACACGATCATCAACGCTATCGTCGCCGTGGCCGATGACGCAATTGCACAGGCGACCGCGCGCGATCGCGATCTGGGCGAGGGGCGGCTCGCTGGCCCGTTCCATGGCGTCCCGTTCACCGTCAAGGACATCATCGAAACCGCCGACCTGCCCACCACGCTCGGCATGACGAAGTTCGCCGGCAGGCAGCCAAGCAACGATGCAAGCATCGTGCGGCGCATGCGCGCAGCCGGTGGCATCCTCATCGGCAAGACCAACTGCCCGCCGGGTGGGAGTGGCGGTGAGACCGTGGGCGATCTTCACGGGCGCACGCATAACCCATATGACGTGGGACGCTCTCCGGCCGGAAGCAGCGGCGGCGAGGCGGCTGCGATCGCTTCCGGCATGTCTCCCTGCGGCCTGGGCAGCGACTCGGGCGGCAGCCTGCGGATGCCGGCTCATTTCTGCGGCATCGCCACCCTCAAGCCCACCGCCGGTCGCATCCCGGTCACCGGCGTGCTCGATGAGGATGGGTCCCTCGGACCGATGAGCGACCCCCGCACCCAACCCGGTCCGATGGCGCGCAGGGTGGAAGACCTTGTCGCGATGCTGGCCGTCCTGGCAGGACCAGATGGACGTGACGGCGGTGCGGTACCGGTGCCTCTCGGCGATCCGACGCGAGTTGGGCTGAACGGACTGCGGATCACGCTCCACATTCAGGACGGGCCATTCTCCCCGGAGCCCGATGTCGAGCGTGCCGTCCGCGAGGCGGGGCGTGCATTGATGGAGGCGGGCGCGAACGTCACGGAGGGCGCTCCGCCGGAGGGCGGTCACGAGCTGACCGAGCGGGTGTGGGATTCGTATGGGGAGGCCACATCCGCTTCCGAGGTCTACCGCATCTTGCGCGCTTGGGATCGCTATCGGTCCGCCATGCTCGAGTTTCTGGAGACCTGCGACCTGATCTTGAGTCCCGTGGCGCCCCATCCCGCGGTCGCTCCAGGTGCGCCCATCTCGTGGCGGTACACCACGCCCTATAACCTCACGGGGTGGCCCTGTGCGGTCGTGCCCGCGGGGTCGTCGGGCGCACTGCCAGTCGGGGTCCAGGTTGTGGCTGGTCCCTGGCAGGATCACGTCGCGCTGGCGGCAGCGGCCCGAATCGAGAATGCGTTGGGTGGCTGGCGACGCCCCGCGTGGCCGCCGCGCGCCTGACCATCGATCGGCCCCCCGTGGCATCCTGAGCCGATGAACATCACGGCCGCCGCGGCGATCGCGTTCGCTATTGCCGCGGCGGGCGTCATCGGCTTCCAAATGGCGCTTGCGCTCGGCGTTCCGTGGGGTTCCTACGCCATGGGCGGCGCGTTCCCCGGAAAATTCCCTCCTCGGATGCGAGTTGCGGCACTGGTCCAGGCCGTCGTGCTTGCCGGCACCGTCGCGATCGTCCTGTCGCGGGCCGGCCTGTTGCTACCGGCCTGGTCCGCCGCGGCTGGTTGGCTGATCTGGGGCGTCGTTGCGCTCGCGGTCATCGCCGCCATCCTCAACGCGATCACTCCCAGTGCGGGCGAGCGACGCATCTGGGTGCCGGTCGCACTGGTGATGCTCGTCAGCAGTCTTGTCGTTGCGCTCGCACCATGAACACTTAGGCGATCCGAACCGCGTCAATCATGCCGATGTGGCGTGCGCCCGCTCTTCTCGGTTCGCCCAGCGCAGCACGCGGAGGCATCGGAGCGTGATCCATCGGCTCGGATTTCCCTCTGCCTCGCCGAAGTCGACAAGCGATGCGTCGTGGTACGCGTGGTCGAGCGGCCATCGGCCGTCCACGTCGCGCTTCGACTCGAGGATGTCGAGGGCCTCGGTCATTCGCTCGTCCGGCTCCGGCCGAGCCTGCCGCATGAAGTCGAGGACCCGCAAGACGTCGTAGGGCCACGAGTACGGGAACCCGATGTTGAGCCAGCGGTCCTGAGCGATCTCGCCGTCGGACAGGCGGTGCAGCAGACGCCGCTCCAGCAGGTATTCCTCCGCGCGCTGTCGGGCTGCTGTAACGTCGCCGTTCACCCCGGTCGAGCGCTCGTATTCGAGCAGACCCTCGACGACGTTGATCGTCGTGTCGAACGAGCCTCGGGTCGAGCCGTTCTCTTGCTCGCAGTTCCAGCCACCGTCGGCCATCTGCTCGGTCAGAACACGGTCCACGATCCCGCGTATGTCTTGCTCGAAGTACGCCCCGATCGCGATGGCCCGGCCGTTGATGCACGGCTCTACCTCGCCCTCGAAGAAACGCAGGTTCTCGTCGTAGTCCCATCGGGCTGCCTCGTGGACCGGGGCGATCGCCCGTGGGGTTCGCCCCGCTGATGAGCCGTTGCGGGTCGGGTGCGCCTGATTCGTTCCTTCGAAGCGATAAGATCACAGCCTTGCCGTAATGGAGGTGGCGCAGTGCGTGAGCTCGACGGAATTCGCATCATTAGGCCCGAGGACGGAAATTTCAGCGAGGGTCCCGGATCGAAGCGCCGGGGGCTGATCGCGGCTTCCGAAACCGGCGGTCGGTGGAGCCTTGGCGAGGTAACCGCCGAACCTGAACAGAGCGTGGCAACCCGCGTCCACCCAGGCGAGCCCGAGGCGTTCCTCATCGTGGATGGCGAAGCGGAGCTACACGGGGCGGAGGGCGTGGCTCATCTCGGGCCCGGAGATGTGGTCTTCATCCCGCCGAACGTCGAGCACGGCCTGCGGACTCCACGAGGCGGTCGCTGGTTGGCCATCTGGCCCATCAATGAGCGTGTGCCAGGCAAGAGGTACGCCGGCTGAGTTTGGCGCATCGAATCAGTGGCCGCCAGCCTGCGCGCTCGCGCGGGTCATGAGCCGGGCCGCGAAGCTGACTGGGAGGCAAACGATGCAGAGGTCGATGGCGCGAGGCCTGAACGCTGGACGACGATGGCCGCGTGCCGAAAGCATTGTCTGCGCCGGGATTCTCGGCCTCGTCGTGGCGGGATCCTTGACTGGATGCCTTGGCAGCGAGCCGACTCCCACCCCCGTGCCCACGCCGACACCCACGCCGACACCCACGCCTGCGCCGATTCTCATCATCACCTCGCCCGACGACGGGGACGTCGTGCGGAATGCATCGGTCCAGGTGGTCGGGACCGCTCCGGGCGGCGCCGAGATCATCCAGGATCTCCCGTTCTTCGCGGATCGACGGACGAGTGCCGACGACCAGGGCGACTGGGTGCTGACGGTCGACCTCGAGGAGGGCGACAATGACCTGGTCTTCCGCATCGGTGACGACCAGGCCACCACGAAGACACTCCGCATCGTGTACCAGCCCGAGTCGTAGACGGCCGGCTGTTCGATTGACGGCAATCGCGGTGCAGCGCTGATCCCAATTTTGGTGTGGCTGCGGGGGCGACGAGGTCTGCGGCGGCGACTGAGGCTGAGCCACGGTGTTCACGTCCGTCGCCATTGATGCCCGCGTCGTCAGGCGTCAGGTGGATCGGTCGTCCGCGACAGATCGACGACGAGATCCCACAGACGTTGACGGTCAACCGCGCGGAGGCGCGTCAGGGGGACTCGGTCGAAGGGTCGTGGGCGGCGGTCGAGGAAAAGGCCACCGCTCAGTCGCGCAACTTCGGGTGCCGTAGCCAGCCAGACGAGCGTGTCGACTCCTTCTGTCGGGGTTCGGAGGATCGGCCTCATCAACTGATGGAATGCCGGCAGCGACGCCGCGAGGCCCGGTGTATCAGCCCACCCTGGGTGCATGGCGTTGAAGGTGATTCCCGTTGGCACCAACCTGCGAGCCCATTCGCGGACAAGGGCCACCTGCGCACGCTTGGCTCGAGCGTAGGCACGGGTGCCGGAATAGGGCTCGCCGATCGACTGCAGGTCGTCGAGATCCAGCCGTTGTCCGTACATGCCACCCGACGTTACCGCAAGGACCCGAGCGCCCTCGGACTGCCGAAGCATCGGCACCAGGCCGGAGACCAGTGCGAACGGGCCGACCACGAGCGTCGCGAGGGTTGCTTCAATGCCGTCCGGGCCAACGGTCCGCGTCGGGAAGATGGCCCCCGCATTGTCGACCACTACATCCAGCCGGGGCTCCGTGTCCCGGATCGTCGCAACTGCTTCTTCGACGGAGCGAAGAGATCCCATGTCGGCGACGATGGTGGGGAAGCGGTCAGCACCGTGCCGGGACACCAGCGCATTGCGCACAGCGGCCAGGCGCTCCTGGCTTCGTCCGACGAGGATCACGCGCGCACCAAGGGCGGCGAACTCATCGGTCGCCGCACGACCGAGGCCGGACGTCGGACCCGTCACCAGCACCGTTCGCCCCCGGAGCGCGCCTGGCGCCGGCGTGGACCAGTCATACAGCCAACGCCGAACAGCGTATCCAGCTCGGGAGAAGCTGCCGGCCACGGTCAGCTCGAGCCCTTGATCCACAAGCGAGCGCCAGTTCATCGCCACCCTAGTCGCCTCCGTAGGGGCCAACGACCCACCTTGCCCCAATCATGGACCCAATCTTGAATCGGAACCACGCATGACCAGGCTCACCGAGACGATCGAGACGAAGCTGCCGATCGAAGCCACATTTGCCTATCTCTCAGACTTCGCGAATTCGCAAGAGTGGGACCCTGGCGTTGCGACGGCTGAACGGATCGGGGACGAGCCGGTGCGGGTGGGATCCAGCTATCGCCTCGGCGTCCGCGTCGGCAACCGGGTCATGCCGATGGAGTACAGAGTCGTGGACTTCGATTCGCCGCGACGTGTCGTCCTCGTCGGCTCCGGTTCGGGCGTCTCGGCTGTCGATACCATCGAATTCGCGCGAGCGGGGACGGGCACCCGGGTCGATTACACCGCCGAAATCAACCTCGGCGGTCTCATGCGGCTCCTCCAGCCATTCATAGGCGGGACCTTTGCGAAGATCGCCCAGGACGCCGCGGGCGGGATCCAGCGTCAGCTCGACGCGCGGGCATCCGAGACTGAGTCGGACCGGCCATGAGGGTCGCCGTCGTCGGATCCGGCGTGGGCGGCCTGACCGCTGCCTACGCCATGCGCCGGCACCACGAGGTTAGGCTTTTCGAGCGGGAGCGCATGGTCGGTGGCCACGTGAAAACCGTGGTCGTTGAAGCCGATGCTGGGCATCTGCCTGTCGACACCGGCTTCATCGTGTACAACGAGCACACGTATCCTGCGTTCGTTGGGCTGCTCAAGGAGCTCGGGGTCGTCACGCAGACGAGCGATATGTCCCTGGGCTCTTCGTGCCGCTCCTGCGCTGTGGAATTCAGCTCCCGCGGGCTTCGGGGCTTCTTCGCTCAGCCTCAGGCGGTCGCCCGGCCGGGCCACTGGAGGATGATGGGGGACATCTTGCGCTTCTACCGGGACGCCCGGCGAATACTCGACGGCGCGGGGAGCCCGCAGGCGACGTTGCTTGAGTATCTTGACGAAGGGGCGTTCGGACCGGGGTTCCGGAATCACTTCCTACTCCCGGTCACCGGTGCGATCTGGTCGAGCGCGGCAGATCGCATCGGGGACTTTCCGCTTGAATACCTTCTGCGGTTCCTTGACAATCACGGACTCATCGGACGCGGGAAGACGCTCCCGTGGCGGACGATCCGGGGCGGATCCATGGCATATGTCGACCGCCTCATTGCGGCGCTGCCGGCCGGTACAGTCAGGTCCGACGATCCGGTCGTCGATGTTGTTCGCGACGAGGGCGGCGTCATCGTCCGCACCCATGCCGGGTTCAGCGGGCGATTCGATGCCGTCGTGATGGCGACCCACGCGGACGACGCCTTGACGCTGCTGCACGATGCGGATGCTCAGGAACGTGCGGCCCTCGATGCCTTCGCGTACTCGGAGAACCAGGTGGTTCTCCACACCGACACGCGGCTTCTACCGCGACAACCGGCAGCGTGGGCGTCCTGGAACGTCGATCAGCGGGACTGCGGACGGCCGGGCGAGGCGCTCACCATGACCTATCACATGAATCGGCTGCAATCGATCCCCGGGCCGGTTCAGTACTGCGTGTCGATCAACCCGGGCGACCGGCTGCAGGCGAACCAGATCATCACGGAGCGCACGATGCGTCATCCGCTTTATACGTTCCGGACGCTTGAAGGCCAAGCGGCGATACGAGGACTGCAGGGCCATCGCAACACGTACTTCGCCGGTGCACACCTTGGTTATGGCTTCCATGAGGATGGCTGTCGCTCGGGCTTCGTGGTGGCCGAACTACTGGCTCCAGCCGTCGACGAGCGCGCGGCGTGAGATCCCACCTCCTCGAGGGTATCGTCCGGCACCGCCGGACCCGCCCGTTCACCTACGCCTTCGAGCACAAGGTCTTCTACTTCGCGCTTGACCTCGGCGAGGTCGACCTCGTCGCGGCCAGCCTCCGGGTGGTCAGTCGGAACCGACGGAATCTCCTCACCTTCCGCGACGACGACCATCTCGATCCGCCGGCTGCTGACCTCAATGCATCGGTTGTCGAGCACCTGCGACGCGAGGGATTCGATCCCGAGGGCTGGCGGATCACGCTCATCACCAATCTGCGTGTCATCGGCTACGTGTTCAACCCGGCAAGCTTCTACCTCTGCCGGGACCGATCCGGGACGCTGCAGATCGTGGTCGTCGAGGTGCATAACACCCACGGTGAGCGACATCAGTACACCCTCCGCGCCGATGACGCTGGTGAGCACTTTGTCGCCTCGATGGACAAGGCGTTCTATGTCTCTCCGTTCATCGCCGCCGCGGGCCGGTACGCGGTCAGCGTTCGGGACGAGAAATCGCGCCTGCGGATAACGATCAACGAGCAGGACGGGGGCACCCTCCTCCTCCACACGAGCCTCGACCTGACCCGACGTCGCCTCACCGACCGAACCGTGGCTCGCATGCTCATGCGTTACCCATTGGGCCCGCACCGCACGATCGGCATGATTCATTGGCATGCGCTCCAGCTGTGGCGGCGCGGCCTGCACATCTACCGTCACCGTGCGGCCGCCTGATGAGCAGGCAGATCACGACCATCCGCGCCCGCGCTGGCGCCGACTCGATCCTCGCCCGGCTGGCCGAGCGAATCATCCTCGCGGCGGTCTCGAGAATCCGTGTCGGAAGCCTGGCGGTCGTCCTCCCCGACCGATCGCAGCAGACGTTCGGCGATCGCACCTCTGGCTTGGCGGCGGAGATCCGGATTCATGACCGGCAGGCATTCGTGCGGCTGGCTCTGGGAGGCGAGATCGGCGCAGGCGAGGCATACATGGACGATCTGTGGTCGTCACCTGACCTACCGGCGCTCCTTCGCCTGGCGGCACAGAACCGAGATGCGCTCGCGTTGACCGGCGGCTGGTTCCGCGTGCCAGCTCGGCTGCGCACGACGTTCGCGCACCGAGGTCGCCGAAACACGAGGCGACAGAGCAGCCGGAACATCGCGGCCCACTACGATCTTGGAAACGACTTCTATCGGCTCTTCCTCGACGAGAGCATGACCTACTCCAGCGCGGTATTCACCTCTCCGCATCAATCGCTCGCGGATGCACAGCGCACCAAATACCAACGCATCGCCGACGGAGCGGGTCTCACCAAGGGCATGCATGTCCTCGAAATCGGTTCAGGCTGGGGCGGGTTCTCCCTGTATGCGGCCGGCGAGCTCGGCTGTCGCGTGACCTCGATCACGATCTCCCGAGAGCAACACGACCTCGCGCGGCAGCGGGTCCGGGCCGCCGGCCTCGAGGCACTCGTCGACATCCAGCTGCGGGATTACCGCGAGATCAGCGGCACTTACGACGCCATCGTGTCGATCGAGATGCTGGAGGCCGTTGGGCACGAGTTCTATGGCGCTTTTTTCAGCGCCTGTGACAACGCCCTGGCCGCCGGGGGACGACTGAGCCTGCAATCAATCACAGTCCCCGACGCCGGCTACGAGGGACAGCGGCGCGGCGCCAACTGGATCCAGACGTACATCTTTCCGGGCGGTCTCTGTCCATCACTGGCGGTCATCGAAGGGGCGACCCGTGACACGCGACTGCTGATCACTCAGGTCACCGATATCGCCGCCGACTACGTTCGCACCCTGCGGGCATGGCGCCTGCGGTTCACCGAGCGGGCCGATGTCGTGCGGTCAATGGGATTCGACGATCGGTTCATTCGGATGTGGGAGTACTACCTGGCGCTCTGCGAAGCAGGATTCGCGACCGGTGCGACCCAGGACCTCCAGATCGTCTTCCAGAAGCGCTCCGCCATCGCGTGATCCGGCGAACGGGCAAGCGCCATCCGCCGGCCGGCGCTCAGGGCTTGGCGCTGGGACGAATGAGTCGGTGGTACAGGCCGAACAAGATGAACGTTGGCGGCCACTGCCCGACAAAGAGCGCCCAATCGTTCTTGCTCGCAAGCTTGAGAGAGGCGGACACCCCGATGGATGCCAGCGCGAGCCAATACCAGGTCTCCTCGGGGATGTTGTCGGTGACCCTGAAGAACTTGCGTTGGGTGCTCTCGCTCCCCGGTTCCGTGGACTCGTACATGGGTGTTCCTTCAATGGGAGGGTCTTCGGCCAATCGGCTACCACCGACACAAAGCAGGGCCTGTGCCACACGTGTACGCGATTTCGTATCGCTCTTCGCGTTCTACAACTCATTTGCGCTGAACATGGTCCTCCAGTACCGCGAGATCGGGCCCCTGGCGGAGTTACCTGTTCGGCGAGTTCGTGTACGTCGCGCTCAGCCTGGTCGCGAAGTCCGCGCTGGCATGGCAGGTCTTCGCGAACACGCTCGTGCCGGGCTGAGCGCACCGCGGCTAATCGACCATTGCCGCGCTGGCGCGAGCCGAGATCGTCGCGCTGCTCGTCTGCCGGGGTTGCGGCCGACCGGACGAACGGCGTGACGAAGCTCGAGTGGACGTCCTCCGGCCGCCCCGATCTTCCGGGCTGTGTTGTCAGAGAGGGGCCGTGTGGGCTACGCCCGCGCTCGCGACACACCGGCGAGACGGATGACCCACTCCGATGGTACGTCGGGTGTGCGGGCCACGATCGTGCATCCGGCGAATCAATGCCAAACTGGATCTTCGGAGGGTGGGATCGATGCCGTCATGCGGAGGTTGTACGTCGGCGCCCGGTCGGCATCGTCGGACGTTCGCCGCGTGGGGCGGACCTCCGACCACACCGGCGCCGTCCATCGCGGGCGGCTCCGGCTGCGACACTAATCGCCTGCCTGAACTTCGTCGCGTTCCTTCGCGGCCTGGGCTTCCTGCTCCTTGACAGCATCGGTATGCGCGCTGTCACCAGCGATGCCCCGCCGGCGCCGATCAAGATCGGCCATGACCCCCGCCCGTGTGTAGAGCACGAGCGTGTCGCGGTGCCGGACCACCGAGTCACCTCTCGGCACGCCGAGATACGTCCCATCCGAGCGGGCGATGCCGAGGACGATGACGCCCTCCTTTCGCAGCGCCAGCTCTTCGAGGCGGCGATCAGTGAGCCAGTGCTCCTGGCCCACCAGGAGCTCGGTGATCACGTAGTCTCGGCCAAGGTGCAGCACGTGGGCATAGTCGCGCACGTCGATGCTGGTATAGCGGCTCAGCGCCCACATCGTGGCGCGCGTGATCATTCGATCGATCCAAGCGGAGGTTGAGAGGAACCAAAGCGCGCCGATCCCGATACCGAGGACGGTGAGGCGCGCCCACCACACGCTGTCACCCTGTGGCTCGACAAACGCCAGGACCAGCGAACCGATGACGGCTGCGATTCCGGCGCTGCCGGCCAGCATGAGCCACATCACAATCCGCCGCCGCACGGGGTGGCGTACGACGGACTCTGACTCGGTGGTCGTGAACCCCGCTCCGGTCAGCGCAGATCGAGCCTGAAACTTCGCAGTCTCGCGGGACAGGCCCGTGGCCGTGAGGGCGACAGTGGCGACCCTGGTGATCATTATCGAGATGAGGATCACCACGAGGAGTGACAGGATGGCCGTCATGTCAGGTGCTGCGTGCACGCGGCGCGCCATCCCAAGGCGCGTGGCACCCGGGCCGCAAGGCAAGCCGCTCGGCGCCAGGGCCGCGGACCGGATCGCGTTGACCACGAGCTCGCGCGGCACCGGGTCCGGCGAGAACTCGCGAATCGATCGCCGTCGCCCCATGGTCGCCAAGAAGCGCTCGGACGCAGCGGAACGCTCCTCGTCGGTCACCTCGACCGCGACGTACGGCGGCGGGGGAGCAGCATGGTGCCATGGTAGGGCGCTAGGATCGGCGCATGAGCTGGATCGAACGCATCGGCTACGAGGCATCGGCCGGACGACTGCGCGTCGTCTACGATCGGATCAAGGGCCCGCGCGGCGAGCTGGACAACATCCTCACCGTGCATAGCCTCCGCCCGCACACGCTCGAGGGGCACATGGCGCTGTACAAGAACGTGCTCCATCACACCGGGAACACGCTGCCGACGTGGTGGCTCGAGGTCATCGGCGTCTACGTGAGCATGCTCAACCGGTGCGACTACTGCGTCGAGCACCACTACGCGGGCCTGCGGCGCCTCCTCGCCGATGAGACCCGTGCCGCCGCGATCCGAGCCTCCCTCGAGGCCCATGAGCCCGATGCCTTCGACCGGCGCCAGTTCGCGATGCTTTCCTACGCCCGACGCCTGACCCTCGACCCGTCGGAGGTGACCTCGGACGACCTCGATCGCCTGCGCGCGGCCGGCGTCGATGACGGCGAGATCCTCGAGGTGAACCAGGTGACCGCCTACTTCGCCTACGCCAACCGCACCGTCCAGGGACTCGGGGTGACGACGGACGGAGACGTGTTGGGCCTCTCGCCGGCGGACAGCGACGCCACCGAGTGGCACCACGGGTGAGCCCGCGCTCGTACCTGACCGGGTTGGCGTGCAGCGCCTGCCACACCGGGGCCTCACCGGACGCTCTCGCCGGCGTCTGCGAGCGCTGCGGCAAGGTCATGTTCGCGCAGTACGACCTCGACGCCCTGAAAGCCGACATGCCGGTGCCGGCATTCAGCGGACGCGAGAGCACGCTGTGGAGATATCGCGAGCTGCTGCCGGTCATCGACGAACGGTTCGCCATCACCCTGGGTGAGGGAGGCACGCCGCTGTTGTCCCTGGCCGCCGCAGCCCGCCGGGCGTTCGGGTTGGGACGCGGCGAGCTGCTCGTCAAGGAGGAGGGGGTGAACCCCACGGGATCATTCAAGGCGCGCGGCCTGGCGGTGGCCGTGGCACGCGCCGCGGAGCTGGGAGTCACCGACGTCGCGTTGCCGTCGGCGGGAAACGCGGGCGGAGCGGCGTCCGCCTACGCGGCGGCGCACGGGATCGGTTGCCACGTGGCCATGCCGGCGGATGCGCCCAGGATCAACCAGCAGGAGGTGACGCTGTACGGCGGCGAGCTGACCCTGGTCGACGGTCTCATCGACGCCGCAGGGCGTCTCATCCGGGAGCGAGCCGCCGTCGAGGGTTGGTTTGACCTCTCGACCCTGAAGGAGCCGTACCGGGCCGAGGGCAAGAAGACGATGGGCATCGAGCTGGCGGAGGACGGCGGCTGGGGGGACGCGTGGTGTCCCGACGTGATCGTCTATCCCACCGGCGGTGGCACCGGCATCGTCGGGATGTGGAAAGCCTTCGACGAGATGGAGCGACTCGGCTGGATCGGATCGAAGCGGCCCCGCATGGTGGTCGTCCAGTCCATCGGCTGCGCGCCGATCGTGCGCGCTTTCGAATCCGGCGCCGAGCACGCTGAACCATGGGTCGACGCGCGGACCATCGCGTCCGGCATCCGCGTGCCGGCGGCGATCGGCGACTACCTCATCCTGCGAGCGGTCCGCGAGAGCGGGGGAACGGCCGTCACGGTCAGCGACGACGAGATCACCGAGGCTCAGAGCACGGTCGGCCGCCTGACAGGGATCAACGCGGCTCCCGAAGGAGCGGCCACGTTCGCGTGTCTCCCCCGCCTCCTGGATTCAGGGGTTCTGCGTGACGATGAGCGGATCGTCCTCTTCAATACCGGCACCGGCGCAAAGTATCCCGCGGCCGGATGAATTTCGGCGGTCGATGGTGCCACGTGCGCACCGCCGACGGGCTCCTCGAGTGGCACGATGCGGCCCTTGATGCCACTATGTAGGCCTCACATGTTCTGCACCGGACCGCACTGCCCGCGGTCGCGCGTGCGAACCATTTCCGATCCCAGGAGGATGTCGTCCCATGGTTGATCGCCAATTCCGCCGACGCCGGAGCCCGATGATGGCTGTCGCGTTTGCGTTGGCCCTGGCCCTCGTATTGCCGGCGGCGTCGCTCGGCACCAGTCGCTTTCCTAATCCCTCGGACGCCTACGTGTCGCTCACGAACGGCGGCACGGTCATCCCGCTCATCAACAGCGGTGACGCGTTCGATGGGGAGACGTTCGAGGGCCTTCCAGACGGCCTGGGCGTCGTGCCCGTCGGCCAGGGCAAGCGATACGTCGACCTGTACGTCGCGTTCGAGCAGTCCACCGTCCCCTTCCGCGGCTTCGCCGATTTCGAGGATTCGTCGGTCCAGCGGGCGCGTCTCGACCTGAAGACGATGGAGATCAAGAAGCTGGATGAGGTCCTCCCCGCGTCGGCCGGATTCATCCGGTTCTGCTCCGCGTTCATGGCCGGCCCGGAGCACGGCTTCGACAACTACACGTTCTTCGTGAACGAAGAGTCGAATGACCAGCTTGCTCGTCCGCTCGGCCAGGCCGGCTACGCCGTCGCTCTTGACACGAAGACCGGTTCCTATCGCGCCATTCCGGGAATGGGTCGCCACAACCACGAGAACTCGGTGGTCGTGCCGGGCGGCTGGGGCGAGATCGCCATGCTGTCGGGCGACGACACGTTCAACGCGCCGAGTTCGCAGATGTACCTCTACACCGCGCCCACCGATGACGCGGTCATCGCGGACCAGGGCACCCTGTGGGCGTTCCGGGTCACGGCCACCGAGAGCGGCACTGTCAGTGCCACCGATCCGTTCAACGGCGCCAACGACTACGGCGACATGACGAAGGACGACGTCTGGAGCGGCGAGTTCATCCGGGTTCCCGACGCGGTCGCCGATGGTGGCCAGGACGGACTCGAGACCTGGTCGAACGAGAACAACGTGTTCCAGTTCATCCGCGTCGAGGACATCGCCACCGACGATCACAATCCGCGGGTCGTCTACTTCGCAGACACCGGCGAGTCCCGCGCATTGACCGACGCCCAATGGACCGCGCTGAGCCCGAACAACACCGCGTCCGGCCGTCTGCATCGCGGGCCCTCGAGTGGTCCGTTCGGAGACTTCGGCAACGGCCGGATCTTCAAGTTCGTGATGAACGCCGATGATCCGCGAGTCGTTGACGAGTTCAGCATCCTCCAGGATGCCGATACCGTCGCTGCGGATGGCCAGAGCTTCATCCGACACCCGGACAATGTCGACACCAGCGCGAACAGTCTGATGGTCCAGGAGGACGCGTCGAACGCGAAGGTCTGGCGCTACGACTTCAGATCGGACTCATGGTCCATCGTGGCCTCGGTCGACGATCCGGAGGGCGAGTCCAGCGGCATCGTCGACATGTCGCGGTGGCTCGGTGCCGGCTGGTGGGCCTTGGACGTCCAGGCGCACGGCACGAACGTGGACTCTGAGACGATCGACGGCATCACGTACAAGCGCGAGGATGGCCAGCTGCTGCTGATGCAGATCCCCGGCAGCTGATCCTCGATCGCTGAGTCCAGCATCCACGAGAGCCGCCCGGTCCGCCGGGCGGCTCTCGTCTCTCCGGCGCTACTTGAAGAGGGGCGGTCGGAACGAAGCCACTCACCACGACCTTGTAGCTCGAGTCCAGGCCGTCGGCGAGGACGCCATTTCGGTGAATCTACGTCGTCACAAGCGCTGAGGCCCTGAATCACCACTTCTACGCGACGGCGACACAGCAATGGGCCCACTTGCCGGCGTCGCCAGGTCGGAGCTTCACCCGGTGCTTAAAGTCGATATCCCCGCGTCGGTGAGGGAGGCCGTCTTGGCCAAGGGCGTGCTCGCCGACGAGGATCACGGGTCCAGTCCGGGGCGGGCGTGGATCGGTCCGCTCCCTCGGCCCGGAGTCGGCGCAGCCAAGGCCATAGACTGATGAGCGCCAGCGGGGCGGCCCTTGCCAGCTCCCCGCGGCCTGTAGGGAGCCACCGGGGGTCGCGAGCTCAGTTCCGTTCGCCGCCGCGGCCGCCATCCCGATGGAGTGCCTCATCCCGCGGCGCGGCACCGGGACGAGCAGGTCGACGTCGGGCGCCTCCGCGGCGAGAGTGATCACGAGCGTCTCATCCCACGTCGCATCGCGTCCGCCGTCGAGCGGTCCCACCAGGCGCGAGGTCGCGAAGCCAGCCGCCAGGTGCCCGATCGTCGCCATAGCGCATGGCAGATGCACGCAGCGGGCCCGACTCGAGTCCGACGCGTCATCGCATCGGCTCCCGGTGCTCGTCCCCATTAAGGCGCACGACGGAAGACTCAGAGCTCGATGGCAGGCGGCAGATGCCACTCCCGCGAGTACATGAGGATCTTGCCGCCCGTGCCGAAGTCGACCTGGTCAATGTGCTGCAGGAGGCATGTCGCCCGTCGCCATTCATGACGACGCCTTCACGCTATGAGATCCAAGGTCGCAGCCATTGACTTGCAGTCTAGGGAAAGGGTTTGAACGCGTGTCAACGTTGGTAGCGCCCAGTAGTCTTGGGAGCCGATGAAGTGGAGGGCCGTGTGGGATTCGAACCCACGACACGAGGATTAAAAGTCCCCTGCTCTAACCGCTGAGCTAACGGCCCACGCTTTGTGCTCAGGATAGAGGCACCGGCCTTGGAGCATCGAGCGTGAAAGGTGACGACAGGGATCCGTTTGCTCCGCTGAAGGACAACGCGTGGCGCGAGGTGGCCGAGATCGACGATCGCCTTGAGCGCAACGAGATCGATGAGGCAACCTGGCACGCCGAGATGGCTCGGGTGATCGTGCCGGCCTACCTGGTAGCCGCGACGCCGTGGGAGGGCTCGGGTAAGTCCGAAAGCGCGGATACCTGGGAATTTGCGCGCAGCCATGTCGGAGATGCAATCAACCGCGATGGCTCCTTCCTCGATATCGGCTGCGCCAACGGTTACCTGCTGGAGTGTTTGCCAGGCTGGACTCCGTACGAGCTGGACCGATACGGCCTCGACATCGCGCCTGAGCTTGTAAACCTGGCTCGGCGCCGATTGCCCGAGCTGGCGGATCGATTGTGGATTGGCAACGCGCTGGCTGGGAGTTGCCTCATCGGTTCACCTTCGTGCGGACCGGCCTGGAGTACGTGCCACGCCATCGGCGCCGGGAGCTGGTCGAGCGTCTGATGGGTTGGTGCGATCGGCTGGTCATCGGCGTTTTCAACGAGGAGGCGCATGCGCGGCCGACCGAAGAGTTGCTGCGCTCGTGGGGATACCGGACCGCCGGGCACAGTGAGCGGACGAATCGCAAGAAGCCGGGCATCGACTACCGAGTGTATCTGTGGCGGTGTCGGCCTGCCATTGCTGCGCTTCCGGATCGATGCTGATCAGCCCGACCCGATCTGGCTCGAGCCGCAGGATGGAGGAGTCGGGGCGTCTCAACCTCGGCCTCGGAGGGAGGCCCTGTCATTCGTCACGGCTTGACCGCCCGGAAGTGAAGGAAAAGGGGGATCCGCTGCCAGCGGTCGCCGGGCAGGTCGGTGGTGTCTGCAACTTCCACCAGCCGTTCGATGACGAGCCCGGACGTCTCCAGTGCCCCGAAGTAGGCCTCCAGCGGCCGATGGCGGCTGGTGAAGGTCATGCGCAGGCCGTCGCGCTCGACCGCATCGGCGTAGCGCCTCTGCTCGAAGTACGACTCGCGCATGACGAACTCGGCATCGGGCGCTGAGGACGCGAACTTTCCACCCGAGTTGATGGGATGCACCACCGCGGCACACAGCCGCCCGCCGGTGACGAGCACCCGAGCAGCCTCGGCGATGGCGCCCTCCATGTCGTCCATGTCGTGCAGCGACAGGAGCGCGGTGACCAACTGGACCGATGCATCCGCGAGCGGGAGATGTGCTGCATCGGCCACACGGTAGTCGCCGTCAGGATCGGCTTCGCGCGCATGCTCGATGAGGCTCGGAGATCCGTCCACCGCGATCACCTTGTATCCGCGTGGCTTCAGATCGCGCGGGAAGCGGCCCTCACCGCAGCCGAGGTCGAGCGCCAGGCCGGAGGGAGGCGGCAACAGCTGGAGAAACCGATCCTGATGGAACTGCCAATAGCTGTCGTGCCCCGGCTTCCGGGCCCAGGCAACCCAGTTGCGCGCCTCGGCTTCCCAAGCGTCCCTCAGGCTCAACTAGGTGGTCCCTCCTGGACGACAGCGATGATGTGCTCGCCGATACCGATTGTGCCCGCTCGGCGTTCAGCGGAACGTGCCCGACAGTATGCGACGACTGGTGCAACGATGGGGGCGACATGACTGAAATGCGCGACGTCGTCATCCGGACCGCTTCAGAATCGCAACGCGAACGGCTGCGGCTCACGTTCGGCGCGGACGCTGACCGTTACGACCGGGTGCGACCAGCTTATCCGGCCAGACTCTTTGACGACCTTGCCGAGCTGGCGTGCATCGGTTCCGGCTGCCGTGTCCTCGAGATCGGTCCTGGGACGGGACAGGCGACGATCCCGATCGCGGAGCGCGGCTGTCAGCTGACCGCCGTGGAGCTCAGCGCCGATCTGGTGGCGGTCGCGCAGCGCAAGCTGTCTGCATTCTCGAATGTACGCATCGCGGTCGCGGCGTTCGAGGACTGGCCGCTGCCGGTTGAGCCGTTCGACGCGGTCGTGTCCGCGACGGCCTTCCATTGGATCGATCCTGCGCTGCGCGTCACCAAGGCGGCAGACGCGCTACGGCCGGGCGGTGTCCTGGCCACGATCGATACCCATCACGTGGCCGGCGGCAGCGCCCACTTGTTCGTCGAGGTGCAGGACTGCTACGAGCGATGGGATCCTGCGACGCCAGCCGGACTCCGGTTGTCTCCGGCCGACGACATCCCGTCGAGCGGCGAGGAACTCGACCGGTCAGACCGCTTCGCTACCTCCGTCTTTCGGCGCTACGAGTGGGAGGTGATCTATTCGACTGCCAAGTACTGCGACCTGCTGCGGACCTACTCCGGCCACATCGCGATGGAGCCAGCCGCGCGAGAGGGATTGCTGGACTGCATCGGCGACCTCATTGATTCGAGGTATGGGGGCAGGATCACGAAGCGCTATCTCACCGAGCTGCGGGTTGCGGAGACGCGATGATGCTCGTAGCAACGCCGGAACGCACCGCACCAGAGGGCCGATGACAGCGAGAACTCAAGCGCGATCGATTCCCAGAGCCGAGGTGCTCGAGATCAGTGGCGCGGATCATCTCCTGCAGATCCCCGGCGACGTGGTGGCTCGATCGACGCCCTACACCGAATCGTCTCCGCGGTGCATCGGGTGCACCGTCATGTGCTCGGCTCCCCCTGTTGGCTGCAGAGCTCGATCGCTATCTCGACCGCTGGTTCGTACGGATCAGCTCCTCCGCTACCGCCGATCCGGTCCGTCACCATTCGATAGATCAGAGCGCGCACAAGGTACTGCGCGAAGTGGTCGATGTGCCTGACCTGTGAGAGGAGCGACGTATCGGCACCTTCCCAGACCAGCGCATCGGCGACGACGATCGCGGTGGCGAACGCGGTCGGTCGCCAGTACGGAGAGAGGTCGATGATCGCTGGCGGCAGGCCATGGGCGAACAGGACGTTGCCGGTCAGGTCGCCATGGATCAGCTGATGCGGCGCGTCCAGCGGTCGCCGGGCCGCCGTCAGGCGCTCGACGTGCTTCGCGACTGCGAAGTCGCTCACTGGCAGCTCACCCCATGCCACACGATCGCCGATCGCCCATGGATCGGTGCGTTGGTCTAGGAACGTCGGTCGGGGCTCGGCACCAACGGCCGCGTGGAACGCCTCGCCGACGCGGATGACGTCCGCCCACCGGCCCGGCTCGTGCTGCCCGACGAGGAACGCCGTTGCATACCAGCCGTTGACGGTCAGCGAGCCATTCGCAGCCCGCAAGGGCGACGACACCCGAAAGCCGTCACCCCGGACACGGCCTAACAGATCCGCTTGCCAGTTCAGCTCCTGGACAGACCGTTCCAACGGCTTTAGCACCACTTCGCCGGCTCGCCACGCGCGACCTTCGCCACCAGCGAGGGATTCGGGCGGCCATTGGCCGCCGAAGGCGTCAACGACCGCGTTTGGGGGACTCTCGTCGGTTGAGGCGTTCATCCGCACGTCAATATCGGCGAAGCCGCCCCTTGCCAGCCGTTCGAGCTCGTCCAGTGCGTTCCGGGCCTGGGTGGCTGCCACCGCATCGGTCTCTGAGATGCCGCTCGCCTCAAACTCATCCTCGTCGAGTCGAAGCACCGTTCGACCATCGGCGGAAACCCAGAGGTCAAGCTCCAGATCCTCCGAATCGATCAGTCGGTTCTCGACGCGGACCGGCCGCGCGACATCGCAGTACCAGCCTTTCACGAGACCGCCCGCGGTGCGGACCTCCTTGATGGAATACCAGCGATCGCGCCAGTAATGCTCGGTGAAGATGTCCCCCGGTTCGAAGCGCACGAAGCCGAGATCACGAGCCTCATCCTCCGCCCACGGTCCCCGGACGACGACGTGCGTCCCATCGTCGCTTACCACCACCGCGTCGTACTCCACATCGGGATGGATGTTCTTGACGAGCCGCACACGAACGTGGCTGCCAGTATCGAGGTGTTGCTCGCTCATCAGACCGGTTCCTCGTTGCCGCGCAGCCACGCCACGTCCGGCTCCCAGCCGTCGACGACCGATCCGAAGCCGGCTTCGCGGGCGCGCCGCTCCACATCGCGAAAGACGACGCGCTGAACGTCAGGCATCGCCTCGCGCGCCATGCGCTCGATGGTCGTGAGGCCGATGGTCGGCAGGGGTCGTCGTTCCAGCTCGTGGCGGAGGTACTTGTTGAAGGGCCGCACGCGGCCTTCCAAGGCGAACGCGGTCGTGAGGAGCAGCGCAAGGGACTCCACGGCGTCCAGCCAGCCTGCCAGCTGACGCCCGGCCTCCAGGTTCTTGAGCGACCGATACAACGAGTTGATATAGCCATCGAGGGCGTCGGGCACAGTCCGACCGACCTCGTCGGGTGTCAGTCGCGCCTTATGCTCGACGAGCTGCTGAATCTCGCCGCCGAGCTTGTCGATCTCGACGCGCACGTGTAGGAAGGTGGGCCGATTCCAGGCGTCGGGTGCGCCCATCAGCGCATGTCGCCGGAACTCGTCGAGAGTCATCGGCCAGACTTCGACCGGCTCGCCGTGGCCCGCTCGCCAGGCGTCGTCGGACGTGCGCAGGATGAGGTAGGTATCAAAGTCCGATCGGTCGGTCGCGAAGATTCCGGCGCCGCGCGAGCCCGCGAGAATCAGGCCGAGGACGTTGTTATCAGCTCGAGCTCGTTGCAGGAGGTCGCCGTAGCGCCGGGCTGAGCCTGGGTTAACACCCAGCCAAGTTTGTTCCTCATCTGGCCGATCGGGAGGCGAGACCGATTTGAGCAGGAGGCGGTCGTCGAAGGTGCCACGTTCGGCAGCCTTGGCTCGCCGCAGGGCTTCGATTTCGTCGACCGAGACGCCGGCCACCTGCGCAAGCGCGTGTACGACCTCGAGCACGTCGGCGAGCTCCTCCGTTGTGGGCGTGGCGGCGAACTCGTCCGCCTCCTCGACCAGTTTGCGCGCCAAGGCGGCCGCGAACTCCTCGTCCGACAGGCGGCGTGTCAGTGGCTCACCGCCGTTACGACGGATGAGCTCTGGGATCCGGTCGCGCACGAGTTTGTGGTAGGTCGGCATTCAGCTCATCGCCCTCCGTGCTCAGTCTATCGGTCGGGATGCTCTACCACGAGGGTGAGGCCATCGCGTTCACGCACCCGGACCTGCTGTCCGACGTCCGCGCCTTCGTCACAGCGGGCGCGCCAGATCTCGCCCTGGACGCGAACCTCGCCGATCGGCTGACATGGCGCGACTACCCTGGCCATTGTCCCGATCAGTGCCGCCGCACCAACTGTCACCGGTCGACGTCGCAAGATCCGAATCCAGAAGAAGGTCTCTGCCGCCTCGGCGAGCACGGCGAGTCCGACGACCGGGTATCGCCACGGGTCGGGGATGACAAAGAGGGCCAGCAGAACGGCGATGGCGATGAACACGGTGTGATTGTCGCCGCCGCGCCGCCGCGCCGCCGCGCCGCCGCGCCGCCGCGCCGACCAGGTTGGCGTTGTGACCGAGAGTGACGGTTCCTCGGTT